>CAZFHS010000003.1:0-187527 GCA_964518955.1 uncultured Gemmatimonadaceae bacterium
TATTGCAACAGGCTACAGCTGCAGGCAAAATACTAAACGGGACAGTACTGATATGGAGTATGGAACTCTTCTGCGAGCGATGTATGGGCAGTCGGATATCGAGGGCTGATGTACCACTTCGACGGTCATGTGGTCGATACCGTCAGAAGCATTACAGACACCTCGCTCTACGGAGTTTGGGGGAGCGGGCCGAGCGACGTATGGGCGGTGGGCGATGGCGGCACAATACTGCACTTCGACGGAACATCTTGGGGTGACGAAAGCCCGGACCTCGGCCTACAACCGTGGATCACGTTAAAGGGGGTGTGGGGCACCGGACCGGACGATGTCTGGGTCGCCGCAGGTTCGGATGGTCTGCTTCACTTTGACGGACGAAACTGGGCCCGCATTGAATCTGTACCGGCTCGTGCAGTATGGGGAAGCGGGCCGTCAGACATATGGGTGGTCGGCGGCCTTGCTGGCCCGATGCATCACTACGACGGTGCAAACTGGAGCGAGGCCGAGTATCTGAGTGGGCCTTCGTTAGAGGATGTGTTGTGCTTCGGCCCAAGTGATGTCTGGGTGGTAGGGGGCTTTCGGGCCGGATTCACCGGGGGGTACGGTGCAATTATGCATCACAACGGCTCGGATCTGTTGTTGGACCCGATGGTTGATGCGGGGTGGGCGAACGTTCAAGATGGATATAGTGGTCTGATGGCCATTTGGGGTTCAAGCTCTGTCGACATATGGGCAGTAGGTGGCACCGACATCTACCATCTCGGCTTCCAGTAATCCGACCATTGTGCCTTCCCTCACCGCCCAACCACCCTGCCCCGGCGGGCGGGCGGTCCCCAGCACACCATCCCCGCCGCCCAGGCGGTAGGGCGGTAGTAGATCGCGGAGCATCCTACCTCCCCGCGTCCGCCTCAGCTTCCGTCCGGAACAACCGCCCCGTACGCAGCTCCTGCACTATCCGATCCGCATCATAGGCTACATCGAGCGACGCAGAAATTGCTCTCGCATCCACCATGACGTTGCGTCCGCGCTCGGGCAGATAGATGAAGTCGCGGGAAAGCCCGTCGATGTTTCGGTCGAAATTCAGGCCCACGAGCTCCAGGTCTCGCGTAACCGCCGGCGACCCGGAATTACCACCGTATGTATCTGCCGTGGATATGAAGTTGAGTGGCGTGCTCAGATCCAGGCCGGCCGGCGGCGTCTGCCACCGTTCCGGCAGTGACCAATCAACCGAACCGCGGTGTCCGTAGTGTCGATTGTACATGCCGTAGAAGGTCGTGTAGGGCGGCGCCAACGTCCCGTTGTACTCGTACCCTTGTACTACACCATCTGTAATTCGAGGTGAGAAGGTCGCATCGGGTGGCACACTCTGTCCGTACACGGCAAACCGAGCCCGACCCAAATCGCTCGCCAGGGAACGCTCTCGAGCATTGAGATCGTTCAATACCCTGACGTACTCCCAGTAGATCGGCAACACTACGTCTACGATACGCAGGGCCCAATCTTGGGGATCGAGTCCACCGTTGGCCAACGCGGCCGCGGTCCTGTTTGCGCTGGCCAATTGAGAGCTCGCAAGCAGTGCATCAGCCGCCTCCGCAGGGAGCCTTCCGGCGAGAGCTGCCAATGTGATTCTGTGGTCACTCCCAAAATAGCGCTCGAAGTCGGAAAATCGTTCTGTGAGAAACCGTCGTTCGAGGTCCACAGGAAGATCCCGCACACTCAGCACGTCTTCTCGCAATTCCTCTACGGAATCTGGGTGCGCGTTGATGAGGCTGTATGCCGCAGCGGCCCTACGGAGAGTAGCCGATCCACTAGAGGAGCTTCCGAACGAGCTGAATGCAGCTGTCGTTGCTGCAAGTATCTCCTTGCGATTCTGCACATCCTCCATTTGGTCGAAGATGTCTCCGTACCGTTCAGAGAGTTCGGGATTGTTCTCGATCTCCTCTATCAGCCTACGCTCGGCATCCCTCTTTCGAGCCATGATCGCGGGGTCGTTCAGCGCCTCGAGGCGTCCAGTGTTGGCTTTTAGTGAGTTGGATAGGCCAAACATGCGGTTACGAATCCCGAACGCCTCGGCTGCTTCCGAAAATGAGCGTCGGTATTCGGCCATAGCGTTGAGGCGGCTCCTGCGAAATTCCACCGCGGCCGGCACAGAAACGTATTGCTGGTACTCTAACTGGGTGATCGTGTTGAGGCGGTTGGTTGGTCCAGGGTTGCCAATAATGAAGACCGCGTCCCCAGCTTCGACACCTTCGAAACCCCAGCCAAAATGATGTTCCGTTTCGTACGGGTTGCCGTCCTCATCGTAGATCCGCAGGAAGGCGAAATCCAAGGCGTATCGAGGATACGTGAAGTTGTCCGGATCTCCGCCAAAAAATCCCAGCTGTAATTCGACCGCAAACACCAAGCGTACGTCTGTGAAGCGCCTGAACACATAGGCCGAATACCGTCCACCGTTGTAGAGCGGCACGATCTGCACCCAGACAGAATCGCTGCCCGATTCGTTGACTGCCTTCAAGCGCGACTGAATCATGCCGAACGTAGCTTCACGCACCTGTTCGCTCTCGGAGGTGTCAACAACCGCATCCAATGCAGTCAAAACCTCATCACTGACGTCTTCAACTGCTATCAACTGATCGGCGTAATATCCTGGAATGGGCCTTTCGTCTTCCACCGAGGCAGCATAGAAGCCGTTATCGAGCAGGCCTTCACCGTCACGGCTGACTCGCGCCACGGCGCCGCGAACGCAGTGATGATTCGTTGCGACGAGACCAAATGGTGAAACGAATGCCGCCGAGCATCCTGGAATCCGGAGCGCAGGTAAACGCGCGCGCTCGAACCAGTCCGGAGTTGCTTCAAAACCGTAGGTTTCGGAGAAGTACTGCGCCGGCGGGTATTCGAACGTCCACATTTTACCGTTGTCGAGGGGACCAGCCCGCACCGTATCGAGGTCAACCCCACCAATCTGAGCTGCAAGTACACCGGGGATCAGGACACCGAGTAACGCAGCTTTCATCACTCTCATTTTCATTTCCTTCAGTTGGAAGTCGAGCAGACTCAAGAAGTTAACGCGATTTCCGTTGATCCAACACACAAAAAGCCATACTATTGCGTCGCAGCCAACTCATTCCCTTCCAGGAGAGGCAACATGATCGCCTCACTTTCTGCGCACATGAGAATCAGGGTGACACTCGCCGCGCTGGGTTTGGTGCAGGGATTCGCATACTACCTAGCCTATGAATTCTGGCCCGATGGCACCGAACAAAGAGCAATCGTTGCGGCCATAGTCTTCTTCGTCTCAGGCCTGGTGCTGATCTTCCAACTCAGTTGGACCGGCAAAGACCTCAAGCGGCATCTCACGATCGTTCCTGTGTTTCCCCTGATCTTCGCGGTCATCGCATTTTGGGTTCTGCAACAGGTACCTGTTGGCGAATCACCGTATCGGTTTGATGACGTTAGAATCCCGACCTCAATAGCGGGAACAGTGATCACGCTATTCCTGGTAACTCCCTTCATTCAGGTTTTCTTGAGAACCGGACGGCGATCCTACCCCTATGAGGACTTGTTCCACGGAATCTGGGCCAACTTGTTCACAGTCGCGCTCGGAGGTGTGGTCATTTGGGCCTTCTGGGCGGTGATGCTCCTGTGGAGCGAGCTGTTCAAGCTGATCGACGTCACATTCTTCGAGGATGTATTCACGCATGCAGCATTCGTGAGCATGAGCCTGGCGGCGGTTTTCGGGTATGCCGTGGCACTCGCCCGTGATTGGGAAAAGCTCTCCACCACCGGCCGCAACGTTCTGCTCACCGTGCTGAAGGCGTTGATGCCGCTGCTAGCGGTAATCGCCCTACTATTTCTTGTGAGCTTGCCATTTACGGGGCTGCAACCTCTTTGGGATACGCGACATGCGTCGGCGACAATCCTGGGCCTGATCGCAGTATCGATCCTGTTCTTCAACGGAGCCTATCACGACGGCACCGGAAACCCACCATACCCGGTCTGGATCAGGCGGTTGGTCGAAGCCGCTCTCATAGCAATACCGGTGTACGCCGCCATTGCTTTTTACGCCCTGTACCTCAGGGTCGACCAATACGGATTGACCATGGGCCGGTTCTACGCCGTGCTCTTTACGACCGGCGGGATGCTTTGTGGCCTCGGATACGCATTGGCAGTGTTCAAGCGAACTGGCAAATGGATGGAGTCCGTGCCCCAGGTCAACATGCGCATGGCCTGGATAGTCGTAGTCTGCGCCGTTCTGGTGCACACACCATTGCTCGATCCCCTCAGGTGGAGTGCGCGGAACCAATTCCGTAGAATCTCGAATGGAGACGCTGATGCCAGCGAATTCGACTTCGGGTATCTGAGGTTCCAGCTCGGGCACATAGGATACGAGATGCTCGAGAGGATCGAGGGACTCACTGACCATCCCCAAGCGTCAATCATTGCCAGGCGGATTGAAGAGACGCGCTCTGCCGAGTCGTACAGCGACGTGAGACCTCAGCCAGAGACTTTGCTTGCGGCAAGTGACCTCTCACCTGTCGACCCGAGCATTGTGCTACCGGACAGCCTCATACGGTACGTCGTTTCTCACCTCACCCAGTACCAAGCGGACGCCTGCGAGGCCAATGGCGACTGTGCTCTTTTCCCCGTGAACCTCGACGACGATGAAGAGCAGGAGTTCGTATTGGTGCTGTCAGGAGATCAGAGATACTCAATGCTTCTGTTTGATATAGGGGAAGACGGAAGGTGGACGCAGGCAGGACAGCTCCGGCCGTACGGTCGCGGAGTCAGGTTGCCTCCCAGAACAGCGTTTCTCGAGGCATTTCGCCAGGATGGTGCGTTGACCGAACCAACTCGTTATTCGGATCTGCTAATCGGGGACGTCAAACTGCGGGTGATGCCTTAGCCGGTTTCCCACCAGGCTATTTCGCCTTCGTGGCCGCAGTTCGGGCATTCCTTACGTTCCGGTTGCCCAAAAAGTGCAAACCTGTGCAAACAGATGGGGCAAACACCGTAGCTCTTGCCGAGATTGTGCACGGAAGGCCTGCCCGCCGGCTTCTTGTAGCCAGCCCGGTAGACCACCGTAAACCGCTTTGGGCGTCTGGGTCTTATCTCGAGAAAGCGACGCGGCACGTCGACCAACTGGCCGTACAACCAAAGTGACACGCGATCTTCCAGATCGTCTTTCATGACCGGGTACCAGGCCCCAGCCCGAAGATTTCTCGAGTGTGGTGGTCGAACCGTGGGCCAAAGACGGGCCCATGCCTTTGCTTTTTTGGTTTCGCTCATCAATGCTACTGTACCGCTATAAGGTTCGTCGAATTCTCTGGTGGGCAACCTGGAAGCTACCATCGCCTTGTTCCAAAATCGAGGAGTCGATTTCCGCCTACGAGCACGAACGGTGGCCCCCGGTTAGCCAGGGCGCCACCGTGCATACTACGCGCACCAGGATAACTAATCTGTGGGTCAGATCACCTTACGCGATTCCCATCCGCGTCGAGGCGAATCGGGTTACCAAGGCCGAGGCTCCTGAGCCCGCGGAGCTGAGTCTCAGCGTCGCCCACAACCACGTAGATCATCCTGTCCGGGTGAATGTACTCCTGCGAGAGCCTGCGGTGCTCCTCCTGCGTCATGCCCTGCACCACTGACTGCTCCTGCATCACATAATCCATGGGCAGATCGTAGTTTGCGATCTCATCCAGCATTCCTTGCACAGCCCCCAACGTCTCGAACCGGCGTGCATTCGACTGGATCAATGCGTCCTTGACGAATGTGAGATGCTCCTCCTCGATTCCGTCGGTATACCGTGTGATTTCGTCTCTGAATATTTCCGCTGATTCACGGGTCGCATTGGCCTGCACCGCCGAGCTCGCGAGGAACAGCCCTGGCAGGGACCCACCACTCAGCCGTGATCGGGCGCCATAGGTGAATCCCTTTTCCTCACGGAGAATGAGGTTCAACACACTGTTGAAACTCCCGCCCAGCCTGTGATTCATCACTGTGACAGCGTAGTACTCCGGATTCGACCGCTCAATTCCCAAATGCCCAACATAGATCTGAGATTGCCGCGCGCCGGGTACATCCACGAAATACAACCTCGACCGCACTGGTAACTCAGGGTCGGCATACTCTGGAAATGTCACTTCCTTGGCCGCCCAGGCCTCTTCCAATGGCGAAAACAGTTCGATTGCCTCAGCTTCGGAGATGTCGCCAACGACTGAGATATGGGCTACCGAAGGTGAATAGTTCGCTTGATAGTACGCCTGGAGATCAGCGATCGAGACGGCCTGCACCGTCTCCGCCGACCCGAGAGTCGGGTAGCCGGAGATGTGGTTTTCACCATACACCAACCTGTTGAATACGTTTGAAGCTATAGACCCAGGGTTCACTTTTCTTCTATTAATCGTCTCGATGGTCTCGTCTTTGATTCGTGCGAACTCCGTTTCATCCCAGCGGGGTTCGAGAAGAATCTCCTCCACCAGAGCATAAATTTCGTGAATCTTTGACTTGAGGCCATTCGTGCGGATCACGATCGACTCGCGACTGGTGAACATCGAGATATTTGCTCCCAGCTCGTCAATTGCCTCCTCGAGCTCGAGTGGAGTCTGATTCCGCGTGCCCTCCATCATGATATCGGTCATCAAGTTTGCGACTCCGACCTTGTCGATGTCGTCCAGGAGCGTACCGCCTTTGAGCGTCATGGAGAATTGCACGAGCGGTAATTCCGAGTGCTGTACACCAAACAACCTCAAGCCATTTTCGAACGTGTGACTCCAAACGGCTGGCAGAGTAATCGAGGGCGACGGCCCCTTCTCGGGTTCTATCGAACGGTCGAAACTCGACGGGAGCGGTTCCACGACAGTCCCGACTGCCTCGCTTGCGCCCAACCCCGAACCCGCCTGGTCAATCGACTCCTCTTCTATCTCGAACGGCTCCGAACCGTCTGCAACCAGGCCTACTGCACCACGAGGTACAAAACTGGTGAGCACGAAGTGTTTGTCTTTGATGTACTCGTTGTAGACCCGCCAAACATCATCGACCGTCACGGCGAGGGAGTTAGCTATGTCCTCTTCTATGTATCCCGGTGATCCCGCGAACTCATTGTAACTCGCCAACTGGAACGACTTTCCAAGGATGCTGGATATTCCGTTGTAGAAATTGGTCTCGGCCTGCGCCTTGATGCGGTTCAGATCCGCCTCGGTGAACCCGTCTGCCTCGAACTTGGTAAATGCCGCTTCGATCGCGGCCTCGACGTCGGTCAGCGACTTGCCGGGAAACGCCTGGACCCTGACCCTAAACTCGCCAGCTAGCTCTCGGCTACTATTGTACGCTGAAACCGATGGAGCAAGTTTTTGTTCCTCGACGATCACCTTGTATAGAGGCGCTTTTTTCCCAGCGGCGAATAGGCGGCCGAGCATATTCAGCGCATATGAATCGGCAGTGTAATCTTCAACTGTCGGGAAGATCATGGTCAGTTGAGGCGAGCGGGCAAAGTTGTCCTCGCGGTATGCCCGCTTCGTCTCCGTCAAAGTGACCGGTGTGGGAGTGGGATCCGTGACCGGTTCCGCGGAGGGAATCTCGCCGAAGTACTTCTCGATCCAAGCGACCGTTTCCTCTCGGTCGAAGTCACCCGCAACCACCAACGTGGCATTGTTGGGACCGTACCACTGGGTGAAAAAGTCACGGACATCTTGAACCGTCGCGCTGCCTAGATCATCCATGGAGCCTATTACTGTCCAGCTGTAGGGGTGGCCCTCCGGATAGAGCAGCCGATTGATGACTGTGCTCGTTTGGCCATAGGGCCGGTTTTCGCTCTGACGCTTCTCGTTTTGGACTACGCCTTGCTGGTTGTTGAAGGCCTCTTGGGTCACCGTCGGGAGCAGGTACCCCATTCGGTCGGCCTCTAACCACAGGACCATCTCGAGAGCATTCTTAGGCACCACCTCGAAGTAGATGGTCTGATCGGACGACGTACCCCCGTTCAGCATGCCGCCTGAAGCTTGGATCTTTCTGAAAAACTGATCCTCAGGAACGTGCTGCGAGGATTGAAACATCATGTGTTCGAACAGGTGCGCGAAGCCAGTCTTGCCAACCACCTCGCGAGCTGATCCTACGTGGTACAGAATCGCCACCGCCGCAATCGGATCTGACGCGTCTTCGTGCAGCACCACTTCGAGACCGTTGTCGAGCACGTATGACTCGTATTCGATCTGGAAGTCGGGTCCACCCTGGCACCCGGTCAGCAACGCGACGAGCAATGTGATTCCGACCAGAGAACGCCCCAGCAGGGATTTCATAGTGCCTCCAATTAACCAACTAAAGATCGACCCTGCGCCAGAGACCCAGAGTCGGAATGAAGGTTGGTATTCTACCGGCAGAACGCCTTATCGCAAGGCCTCTAACCAAGCCGAACAGGCTGTCGTTTGCCGCCCCATGACCCCGGCGGTCCGTCGAACAGACCGGCACAATTCGTATCACATTTGGTGCAGCGCCCATCATCTGTCAGGTTCCATTCTGACAACATGTACCAATCCCTTCCGATGAGCATATTGCCGCATTCGTGGCAGAACGTGCTGGCTCCAGCCCGGTCATGCACATTGCCAGTGAACACGTGGCGCACACCGTTGCGGCGAGCGATCTCTCGCGCCTTCGTGAGAGTCGAGGCAGGAGTAGACGGTATGTCCGACATCTTCCAGGCTGGGTGAAAAGCCGTGAAGTGCATCGGCACGTCCGGGCCAAGTTCCTCTACCACCCACGACGTCATCTGGTCGAGCTCGTCCTCCGAGTCGTTCTGGCCGGGTATGAGTAGAGTCGTGGTCTCGAACCAGACGTCTGTCTCACGCTTCAAGTAGAGCAGGGTGTCGAGCACGGGTTGCAGGTGCCCCTTGCTGAGTTCCCAGTAGAAGTCTTCGGAAAAAGCTTTCAGGTCGACATTGGCCGCATCCATATGTCCGTAGAACTCGCGCCTGGGTTCGTTGCACACATAACCTGCGGTTACAGCTACCGTCTTTATCCCTCTGTCATGGCACTCTCGAGCCACATCTATGGCGTACTCGTGGAAGATCACGGGATCGTTGTACGTGAACGCTACGCTACGGCAGTTCAGCTCGACCGCAGCCTCTGCGAGTCGCGCCGGAGAAGCGGAATCCGCCAAGGTATCCACTTCCCGCGATTTGCTGATGTTCCAGTTCTGGCAGAACTTGCAGGCCAGGTTGCACCCGGCAGTTCCGAACGACAGAATCGACGTTCCCGGGTAGAAGTGGTTGAGGGGCTTTTTCTCAATCGGGTCGACGCAGAACCCGCTCGATCGACCATAGGTGGTGAGCACGACCTGGCCACCCACATTCATGCGGACGAAACACATTCCCCTTTGGCCATCACGAAGCTTGCAATACCTCGGACACATATCGCATTGGACCCGCTCGTCTTCGAGAGCGTGCCAGTATTTGGTTGGCCAGGCGCTTTGTGTGTCGTGGGCCATTTGGCATCCTGCCATTTCAGAGCACTCCTAACGATAGGCAGAAACCTGGCTTCCGCACAGCTGAGTATCTTCCAACTCCAAATGGCCATGATCGATATTGCCAACATCGTCGTCGGCACCTTGCTTCTGGTAGCCCTCCTCTATGTCGCGATCGTTTCACTGTTGGATGAAGAGAAACGGGCGGGTTTAGTCGCTCTGCTGCTCTCGATTAGTGTGCCGATGCCGTTTTTCGCTGTGGGAATTCTCAGTTTCCCCAACGATACTGCGGTGGGGATTCTCCTGCTTGGGCTAGTCGCAGCCATAACGGTTGTCCTGATCCTTCCAACAGGCTGCCGCCACGATTGGGATGATAGTATTCCAAACGCTCAGATCGACGAACGCGACATCATGTTCTCCAGGCGGCTCCTCCAACCTGGGACGGATAGGTTCGACGAGTACTATGCCCGACGACCTGAGAACAAGCCTTGGGACGACAAGTTTAGGCACCGGCCAGGGCTCCTCGCGACAGGTGCAACGCAATACAATCCGCTGACCTTCTCCGCCGCTGCGGCAAGCTTTGACACGATCGAGAAGATGCGCCCATACGTGGAGGGGACTCCGTCATCCGATCAGGTCGTGGCCGATCCAGATCAACTGGCGCGATTCGTCAAAGGTTGGGCGCTCAAGCTCGGCGCGCATTCTGTTGGTATTACCCGCCTCCAGGAATACCACAAATATTCTGTCGTCGGGCGCGGACCCGACTATGGAATGCCGGTAGAGCTCGAGCACAGCCGCGCAATCGCGATCACTTTCGAGATGGACGAACGCATGCTCGGCACTGGCCCCAGCGGTCCCACCATCATGGAGTCTGCGCAGAAGTACGTCGGTTCCGGGATCCTAGCCGTTCAGATTGCAGACTTCATCCGCAGGTTGGGATACGCAGCGAGAGCACACATCGATGGCAACTATCGGGTGATCTGCCCAGTCGTGGCACGGGATGCCGGCTTGGGAGAGATTGGCCGGATGGGCCTCCTGATGACGCCCGACCTTGGGCCACGCGTCAGAATTGCGGTGGTCACGACCAACATGGTTCTCTCAACAGACCGAAGAACACCGGACCGTTCCGTATTGGATTTCTGTGAGCGCTGTCGGAAATGTGCCACCTGCTGCCCGCCGTGGGCAATTCAGTTCGATGGCAGAAGCGACATCGATGGAGTGAGCCGATGGCAGATCAAACAAGAGCTCTGTTACATCTATTGGACGCACACCGGCACCGACTGCGGTCGTTGTGTCGCCGTGTGTCCATATTCTCGTTCCAGCCGTTTGATGCACAGGTTTGTCAGGTGGGGTGTGCGCAGGTCAGAGCACTTTCGCCGGATCGCACTCATCCTCGACAGTGTGTTTTACGGTAAGAAGCCAAAGCCGGAACCAGTGCCAGAGTGGATGGGCTCCACCAGCTAGACTCTTCCGAGTGCATCAACCAGTCGGTATTCCTAGCGTTACATCTAGCCTGAACCCAGCCCCATGAGTCATTCCGCGCGACAGATCCACTCTGGCCCAACCGGAGAGGAGAGAAAGACCAAGCCCCGCACCGACCAGGGGTGTGTCGGAAAAGTCTATCCCACCCATATCTGCGAAGAAGACCGGCGACCACCACTGGCTTACCACCCATTCCAGATCGCCTTGAATCGACCAGAACGACCTCCCGACATCGGAACCGTAGCCGTATCCACGAACCGTTGATGGCCCGCCGATCCTGAAATACATCTGCGGCACCTGACTGCCGACGACCACCCCGACACGCGTTCGCATCGATGCGACGACCTTGTTTGTGGCGTAGGGGAGCAGAGCTGATCCCCAGAAACGGGCGCTGACGCTGTCTTTAGACGCCAGAGTCTGTGTTGAAAGAGTGAGAGCCGTGGTTCTGCTGAAACCCGGACGCCAAGTCTTGGAAACGGTACCCCGTACATAATCTCCGTTGACGATTGCCGGATTGGCCTGAAAATCGCCTGCGATGAACGACGAGCTCGTCGCTGGCAGCGATTTCTGTCGTTCTATCTCCACGAGTGCTACACCGTCCGCAAACCACCCTGTGTATCCGGAAAAGCCTATTCCGAAGGCAAATGAAGCGAGGTAGTAGTCGGCGTCGTCATGGCCGAGCACGAGCGCCTTGAGCGAATTCCCGACACCGGTGCCGTTCGTCCAGGGCTCGACGTCTCGCACCGATCGGTATGCTGTCATCTCGAACCGGCCAACCGGGGCGTCACGGCGCCACATCCCCGACCCGAGCAAATGTTTGTCGCCAAATCCGTAGCGTGCGTTCAGATATAGTGTGGTGTACGCCGGCCACAGATTGAATTTGTACCCGCCACCTGCGGAAACGCCCTGAACTCGATTGTAGCCGACAGTGTTGTACACCTGTTTCCAATCCAAGCCCCCATCAACTACAGGCGGTGAGGTGCGAGTCTTCGCCATTTCCCGAACGGCGTTGTCCAGAAATTCTCGCCCCGCAAGCTGCACGGTCTCTTCCCATTCTTCTCCGAAGTCGTAACTCCTGAGAGAGTCCAGAGTGGGAAGATTGACCTCCCACATCGATCCGTCGCGGTTTCTGCCCACGCTAGTGGTTGAAAGCGTGCCACATCGAGGATCGGTGGCGCTCTCGTCGAATTCCCAGGCATCCGGGCATCGCCAATTTCCAGACCGATAAGAGTATTGGTTGCCGTCCCTGTACCGATTCATCCGATCGACGACATCAAATCCCGGCTCCTCATGGGCAAAGGCAATGTGTGACTCACGCTCGTCCACCTCGTGGTCGGAGAATGTCGTGATCCCCGTACCCACCAGGTCAGCTCCTGGCAGATACTTGAATGTCCAGTGAGCCGAGAGAACCTGACGGTGCGGAAGCCAGTAGCGATCCTCGTGCAGCGAGTACTCGATGTCGGCCTCGAGGTTTTTCAGCTGGGGTGCGTCATCTTCTTCATCCCAGATTTCATCGCCTACGAATGCACCAGTGAGCCGCACCACGTCAAGGCTGTCGGCATCGATCCACATGCGACTAGAGAAAAGCGAGCGAGTGTCTCGTCTGCGGACCAGTTGTTCCCCCCGAATCGACTCATATTCCACATACGCCGAGTTCACCCGGGGCTCCACGTTTACACTGAATACACGAACAGCGCGATGGGGGTGAGCGATGCGCGTCGAGTCGACGAGTTCGTACTGGTAGAATTGAGCCGCTTCGCGGGCGAGCGGATGCATAGCCTCCGCATCCGGCAGCCCCATGATTGCTATCGCATCGCCAACGGTTGAGGGGATGAACCAAACATCGCCGCCGAAAATGTCTTCGAAAAAGCTGGCCATCTGGTCTCGCCCGAATCCCGGCATTCGCGTGCCGGTCATCCTCCCACCATCGATATCGACTCGCATGCTCCCGCCTGCTGCCCAGTGCATTCGAGCTGCCGTCTCATACTTGAAGACATTCCACTCGGGCCCGAACCGACTTGCACCGACTCGCCCCTCGAGCCGCGTGAAGACTTTGGCTCTGTATCCGGCCAGATTCTGGGTTTGAATTCGATGGCGTGCGCGAGCGAGCTCGACCAGTACCGCCGTTGCTGAGTCGGTGTATGTGGATGTGTCCAACCCCATAGACACCTGTGCCCGGCAAAGTTCGGGGGCATATGCGGCCTGACACAAAAGCACCGCAATCAAGGTGAGCCTATCGACGAACTTGCGCACTCGACTCGTTCCAGTTGGGGACGAGTCTCACTACGACCGCGGATGGGGGTGGTTTCAGGGGGGAAGCAAAGAAATACCCGACAAGGAATCTCAGCTGGCATTCCCTGTCGGATATTTGACGTTCTCTACCCCGTCAACCTTGGGCTACTCCAATAGATCGGCGGTGAGCCGACGTTATATCGGCGCCGCCCTCAACGACCTCCGGTCTGTTCCCTCTCAACGTTCAGCTCCCAGATATCGGCGTTGAACCGTTCGTCACCCAGCAAGTGCTTCACGAAATACTCCGCCCTGAGCCAGAACCAGTAGTCACCCATGTCTCCGTACCCATGGCGTTGACCCGGGAAGATGAAGAAATCGAACCTCTTGTTTGCGCGTATCAGCGCCTCCGCCATCCGAAGCGTGCCAGCCATGTGTACGTTGTTGTCTTCGTCACCAGTGGTGAGCAGCAGACGGCCTTGCAGGTTCTGCGCGAGCTCGGAATTCTTCTCGATGTCATACTCGAATGTGACTTTGCCGGAGTCGTCGACTACTTCCTTCACACCGTGGTGTTTTTCAGACCACCACCTGTTGTACACGTCGTTGTTGTGATTACCTGACGACGAAACGGCCACTTTGAAGAAATCGGGATACACGAGCATCGCTGCTGTCGACATAAATCCACCGCCGGAGTGGCCGTAAATCCCAACTCGATCGATGTCGATGAAGTCGTGACGATCCGCCAGCTGTTCGATCGCAGCCTTCTTGTCGGCGAGGCCGTAGTCACGAAGGTTGCCGTATCCGTAGTTGTGATACCATTTGGATCTGGCCGGATGCCCGCCGCGGTTGCCGATCGTAACCACGATGATCCCGAATTGAGCTAGAGCTGTCTCGTACCGGTTGGTGGAGAACGACTTGGACACTGCCTCCGTCTGCGGTCCAGGGTAAACGTAGGCTACGATCGGGTAGGTCTTCTCTGGATCGAAATCGAACGGTTTGTAGATCACACCGTACAGGTCCGTCACATGATCGTCGGCCTTGACGGTATATGGTTCGGGAAATACGTACCCGGCTTCGAAGAGTTTCGAAAAATCTGCTTCTTCGAGGTCCAGTATTCTCCGACCTGATGCGTCGTGCAGTGAGGCGGCCGGGGTTGTATTGACCCTGGAGTAGTTGTCGACAAAGTAGCGATTCGACTCGCCCATGCTGACGCGGTGATCGAAATCGCCTGGATCGATGAGTGAGAGCCCGCTTCCGTTCAAGTTCACCCGGTAGAGGTGCTGGTAGTACGGATCCTCACCGTCTTCGCGGGCATTCGCAACGAAATAGACTAAGCCGCGTTGTTCGTCGATGCCGACCACACGACGTACCGACCAGGGTCCTTCCGTCAATCGATTCCTGATGGTACCATCCGACCCGAACCGGTAAAGATGCGCCCAACCGTCGCGCTCCGACCACCACAGCATGTCGCCGGATTGAAGTAGCTCGAGACGCTGCTGCTCGATGTAGGTGTTGAGACGTTCCTCGATGAGTACCTGCACCTCACCGGTATTTGCGTCAGCCACACAAACGTCGATCCTATGCAGATCGCGGCTACTGCGGGTGAAGTAGAGTTGATCCGAGTTGTCAGCGAGCCACAGCGTTCTCCTGGGTTCGTTGCTCGCGGGATAGATGAATTGTCGCGCACTGGAGATGGAAAGTGACTGGTCCTTGAAGGCGTCGGCTTGGACCTCAACCATCTCCGCTGTTTCGAAATCGTAGATGAGGAGCTCTGACTGACTGACGTCTTCCTCACCCGGCATATCGTACTTGTAGGTCTCGAGTTCAGGTCGATCGTTGCCGACGGAATGTATGACCCAAAGCTCACCGGACTTTCTTTGGTCGCTGCGCACCAACGCGATTCGGCGCGAGTCTTTAGACCAGGTTACCCTGGCGCTCTTGCGTTTGTCCTTGTTCTTCTCGCGCTCGACGTCAGTGTCACCGCGGCCAGACGTCGCATAGCTATAAAACTCTTCGCCATCGGTGGTGAGCTGCGTTTCGTCCACCTCGACCAACTCTGCAAGGCTATCAGCCTCATCTCCATCTTTGCCTCGACGAGCATCGAGAATCTCTTGATAGGCCTCGGCAGTCATCGAATAGAGGTTGTGTTTCCGGGCGAAAACCACAGTCTGGCCATCCGGAGAAACGCTGGCCCAGGAGGGATGATTGTCGGGCTCCTCCCAATCCTCTAGCTCACGGAGCATCTGAGTGTTCACGTCGTACTCGAAATGGAACACCTTCTTTTTCGTACGCTCTCTGCTCCTGTCGCCGCGCTCCTCCTGTTCCTGCTCGTCGTCTTCGACCTCCTCGTCCTCCTTCTCTTCATCCTGGGAAGACTCGACTTCGAACTGAAGCGTGTTTGCGTCTATGAATTTGATTTCACGAATTGGTAGGTGCTGGGCATCCCACGGGTCTCTGGTGATGCGAGTCAGCTCCGCCGCGATTCTCTCTCTATCGAAGAGCGCTCGCTTGGACCCGGCGACTGGATCGACGATGTAGAAGAACTTTCCGTCGGATGTTTCCCACTCGTACCAGAACCGTTCCGTGCCTTCGATCCAGCGTGGCGCAACCGAAGTGCTATAGATCAACTCCTGCATCTTGTACGGAGCAAATCTCCCAGCCAAACGGTAGTTGGGTCCCTCGGTAGCGGCATACTGCGCAAATGACGGTGATGGTAGAGCCACCGATGCCACCAAAAACGCAACAAACAAAAACACCACAGATGAGTGAGGCGAGCGGGGTCGCGAACAGTGTGATTGACGGTAATCAGCACACATCGGAGATACCTCTCGTTTTCAGTTGATCATTAGTCGGCGCGGCGGAGGGAAGGTCCGCCAGCGCTCAAATATTTCTGCTGGACGGGTACACTACCACAAGGGTACTGGAAAAGCGAGGTTCGCGCGTAGAAAAACGGTGGGGAGGCAACCGTGGCAGCCTCCCCAACACTTCAGCATGAATTCCCCTTCAGTTTGCCCGGGGCTCGGAGAGACTACATGCTCTCTTCCAAACGCCTGTAGGTATACCCGACGGCCACTATCGACAGCGGTACGGTTATCAACAACCCGATGAAGATGGCCATCATGCCAAGGATGTTGATGAGACCTAGCAGAAGCGCAAGCAGGAAAAAGTTCCAACACGATCCGCGCGTCATCTCCCAGCTCAACCGCATCGCTTCGAACGGGCCAACCTCCTTGTCGACTAAGACCCACGGGAACATGTAGAGCCGGATCGACCAATAGATCCCGGGGATCACGAAAAGGCAGAATCCGACCATCGCCACCAAACCCACCGCGATGGATGCAACCAGAAATCCGAAAATAAGAGGAAAAGTCGAGAAGAGGTCGGCAAGTTCGCCCCTATCACCATCCACGAACCTCAAAGTCATCTTGATCAGGCCCATCCAAATTACCATGTCGAACACCCACGCCACCGCCATCACCACCCACGATTCGGTTGCGATGGCCGGCATCGCGGCTATCGCCATGAAGATGATCCATCCAAGGACAAGGAGTCCGATGTTGCCCGTAGTAGTCTCCCATCCGAACTTGATCGCTTCAGCTTTAGAGAACCTACGCCCGGTCATTTTGCACCTCTTTCGTTTACTCCTCAGTACCTTCGATCGCCTTCCGCCATCTCTCGACAGGATTATCGAAGGTTATGTCACCTGCATCGAACTCCTCCGGATCGAACGAACCACCTACCCACTCCAGCATGGATTCGTGCTCTGGATCTGACGTGTCAGAAAGCGTCTTCAACAGCTTCTGATAGGCATCGACTCCACCGCAGTCCTCAGGAGGCCTATGCCTTTCGCCATCCAGACACGCTGGATAGGATGCTCCGGGCTCTGCATCATGTGCACCCTCATAGCGCACCTCGTGTACCCATGAGCTTCCAAAGTCATACTCGTAAACGGCCAGCGGAACTTGATCGGTGAAATAATCGAGCAATCTGAGCTTCCAGCCCGGTTTGGTCTCTAAAGGATCGTCCCCTTCTGTGTCCGGAATTCCGATGACATCCTCCGACCCGATTACACGAAACGCATGGAGGTGATAATCACGCCAGCTCATGGCGTCCTGTATGGCGACGTGTAGATCCCAAAAAGTGTAGCTCGACGGCACCCGAATGCGACGCCAGATTGGGGGATGTACGCCGAGTAGCTCTATCTTGAATTGAAGTGTCTGAGAACCGTCTCCCTGATCCTTGCCTCCAACCATGTCGTCACCTCGCGTTCGCCTGGTTGTCGCCCGATCCTACCTGTAAAGGTGCACCCTCTTTGCCTTCGTGTGAAGCGGTAAACGATTGCACCGGTAGTTGGGCGTTACAATCTATACGAGAGAAGTGGCTCTGAGGATGCAGATCGGAACGGAATACCCGATCTGCCGTTCCCGTCTACGGCAAACGTTCGGCTCTCGTGCTCCCCACAGTGAACGCTACGACGCGGCCGTTGTCTCTGACAAATCGCAATACCGATCCGTCAGCACGGCCGAAGAACACGGTCTCGGATTCGGGCATCAGCTGTTTGCGACCCCGAGTAGGTACGTCAACCCACAGCTGACCATCCAGGTCTTCCAGCAGTAATTGCGTGACCGAGTACCCGCCCCCCGAATCCCGCCAGATGCTGCCCGGGGTGGTGTCTACGACTATCGGATTAGTGTTGCCGCCACCGGTTTGGAGATCGACGCGGCCCGAAAGAGTGTGCTTGGAGTGGCGTGACGTCCCTCTGCTACATCGGCCAAACCGTATGCTTTCGCCCACTCGATCTCTCCGTCGTCAAGAACAGCGACACTCACTGCTCACCACACACCACTTACCTTTCATTCCCCCCATCACCCACCACCCGTCGACACGGAGCAACTAGGTACGCGCAGCTCATGGTGCGACCGATCAGAAAGGCTGCAACTGCCGCCGTTACCCCGACCAAGCCAAAACCCCAGGCAAAGACCGGGAAACACAACAGGACCAAACCGACCTCTATTGCAGTCGCCCACGTAATGGGACCCGTGTACTTGCCGTTCACGAGAATCGCGCGCTGGAGAGACAACAACACGCTCAACCCGGGAACCGGTATCAGGATGATCATCGGCAAAATCGCAAACCGTGCCAGGTCGGGCAGAAGGCCCGAGACCGTGATGAACCAAAAGTCGGTGGCGGGAGTGAGTGCGACCAAGGCCAACCCGGCCGATGAAGCAATCCCCAAGGTCCAGGCGAAGCGCCCAAGTTCAGGAAGATGCTGATGTCGGTCACCCAATAGAGCAATCGCAACTTCTTGATAGCTCAATCCCATGGAGCGAAACACGAACGACACAGCTCCGACAACTGGAAACACAGCGAGTGATTCGAGTGGGGACGGTGCACGGCCCATGAAGAAGGTCAGCATGGGCTGCAGCGCCAGGCCTATTATCGACGTGAGTGCCAGCGGATAATAGAAATGTGCGATGCGAAGGTAGCCAAGTTGTTCCCCCACCTCGTCGCCGTCACCAACAATTGCCAGCACCCTTCTGACTGAAGACTTGGCCATCACCCTGCTAGCGGCGGCTTCGAGCGAAACGCCAATCGATAGAGCGGCCGCACCGACGTACGCCCCAGGCAGCTCAAACCAGTGGTAGAGGAGCAGAGCCGTGGTTGCCATCGTGGACAGTCGCACCGCCGTACCATATGCGACATATCGAGTGCGCCCATCTCGAATTAGCAGTCCGTTGAAGAAGCGCCGGTACCCGATGGCGGCTGCCCACGGCAGGTAGAGCCACAACGAGACATATGTGAGTCTCGCCACCTCATCGGGCAGAGCGATCACGTCTTTCATGATGAAGTCGAACACTGGTGGGAGCAGCAGCAGCAACAGCACTCCTGTTACCACAGCGTTCATCGAGAAAGTGAAATTCCTGAGTCTCCGATAATTTCCGGCATTGTTGGCGAGTGCCGTGGACGCACTCATTATCATGATCACCGGTGCTTCCACAACCAGTGCAAATGCGAACGCCACTCCGTGTGCCGCCAAATTGAACTTCGGATCGCCCAAACGGGCGATGACCGCAGCCAAAAAAGGCCCCTCGACCGCCATCATGAACCACGTGGCGGCAAGAGGGAGCCAGAACAGGAAGATGGATTTCTGAGATCGTGTCAGGATGCCTTCTCCGATTCAGCGCCCGAGAAATGTACCACGTTGGCAACCCGACTGATCTCACGGCACCTTTTTCTTTGCCGCGGCAACCGAAAGGCAGTGCTACCTACGCCCCAGGGAGATCAAAACTCGAACTCGAGACCGAAGATCGGCAGTGCACTCCACTGATAGATGAGATCTGGTGAGTTCTCCAGTTCGTTCCAGTAGTACGACGCAACGTTCTTGCGGTTGTATGCGTTCCACACACTCAGATAGACAATCAGGTTCGAGCCGCTGAAATGGAATCGCCGATCAAAACGGATGTTCAGGGAATGATAGTGAGGATATCGATCCTCATTGATGTGGTCCGCATCGAGGACAGCCCGGTGCAACTCAGCCGATCTGCCCACGTCCAACGGCGTGTACGGCGCACCACCGGCAAATATCCATCGAGCGCTCATTTCCCAGCTCCGGCCGGGTTTGTATCCACCCTCAATCCCGACCACCACCCGGTTGTCGAACACGCGGTTCCGCCAGACCATGTCACTCCCCCGATAGCGGGCTCGAGAGTACGCTGCGCTCAATAGGCCATAGAAGTCGCGCGCGAGTCGCTTTTGAAGAGTCACTTCGACACCTGTCGCTCGCGCCCGCCCGCTGTCGGAGAGCTGCGCGTGCTGAGTGTAGAACCCGTAGCGATAGAAGAGTTCATCCACGAGGAGAAGGGACGGCTCATCCGGATCGATCGGTGAATCAACGTATTCCTTGTGAAACAACTCCACGCTGAGTTTCGCGTAGTCGGTAAGCCTGTGACTCAGACCAAACACATAGTGGGTCGCGCGCGGGTCTCGGGACTGCCGGTTTTCCGCGTTCTGCGCAAGGAGGACCATCGGGAGGCTCTGGTAGTAGATGCCGGTTGCCGCGTTGACTGTAGTTTTGCCGGATACTCTGTAGTTCAGCGAAACACGCGGCGACAGGTGCGTGTTGTCGTTGAATGTGAAGTGATCGACCCGCAAGCCAACCGTGGCTAAAAGCCGCGATGCGGGGCGGACGATGAGACTCGCGAACGCGCCGAGTTTGTACTCCGCAACCCGCGTCGAAAGCAGGGTTTCGGGAACGGGGCCGCCAAGCGCGTCTGTATGTGCCGCGTATACGTTATCGAAGTCGGCAATCAGATGCTTTGCGTCGACTCCGAACTCAGCCGAGAACAGATCGGACATCCGGCGCCGGTTGATGTTGCGAAGCGCGATGGTGTGTTCAGATGATCGATTCTGCCTCAGGAACAACCCTGTGCTGGTCTCACGACCGCTTTCATCGAACCTGTTCGTGGTGTACGACAACGACGTGTTCGATACGCCCCCTCCCCACAAAGCCCTCCAGTTGAGCCCAACCGTACCTGTGGCGAGATCCTGATCTCCGAAATGCACCATCGCGTTCTCGACCGCCACCACACTGTCTGAATGCATGTGATCATCGGCAAATACGCCCAACACCGACAGTTGATGGTTCGAGTTCAAATCGTAGACGACTTTGCCTTGGTAATCCCCATACTGCGGCGCCACCGTGCTCCCGACGTCGACCATGTTGATGATCAAATCCAGATAACTGCGCCGAGCCGACACCAGCCACGAACCTTTTCCGCCCGCTAGGGGCCCCTCGAATACGCCACCGAAACCCATGAGGCTGAGGTCCAATTGTCCATCGAATTCGCTGCGGTTGCCGTCGCGGAATCGAATATCCATGACAGAGGAAAGCCTGTCACCGTACGTTGCAGAGAACCCACCGGTCCTGAAATCGACGGCATCGATGAAGTCGACATTGATGAGCCCAATCGGCCCGCCTGAAGCACCCTGAGTCGGGAAATGATTGATGTTGGGAATCTCGATGTTGTCGACATAGAACGAGTTTTCCATCGGGCTGCCGCCGCGGACGATGAGACTGTTGGTCTGATCATTCACCTTGGCGACGCTGGGCAGCGATGCGACGATTCGGCTCACGTCTTGTCCAGACCCTGGAGCCCTTCTGATCTCCTCGCCGGAAAAACCCACTATGCTGTTGAGTTGCGTTTCTTCCTCAGGAAAACTCCCGGCGACAACCACCAAGCCTTCGAGTTCCATGGCAACCTGCTCCAGCGCTGCGTTTGCAAATGTGATCCTGTTCGATCGCACGATCACGTCTGTCTTTGCCAGAGGTCTGTAACCCAACACGCGAAAAACCAGCTTGTAGCTGCCTACTGGAACTCCTGCAATCTCGTAGCGACCGTCTGCCCCGGTCGTGGTGTGGATCTCGAGGGCTTCCACAACGACCGAAACACCAGCAATGGGTACCTGTGAGTATCTGTCCAGCACGAGGCCGGCCAAGATGCCCACGCGGTCTCGTTGGGATTCACTTCCGGATGTTCGTACGGTCCCAGTCACCTGACCATCCGCGGTGCCTGCCACGAAAAGCACCCAGGCCAAGGTCATTCCCACTACCCGAATTCTCGTAGAAGACAACTGTATGCCCCTCCTTCCGTTGTTTCCGGATCTCGAACACCTAGGAATTGCGTCGCAGACGTCTAACGTTGGTTTTAAACATCTGTTTGAAACACGCGTACGAATCCTAGCGTAACAACACATTTTGTCAAGTTTGAAAATGGAAACTCACCCAAGCCTAAGCCAAGCCTTGACTTAGAGAATTGAGACGGACATTCTAACACGCGTATTAAACGCTTGTACGGGAAGTTCGGGATGCCTCGTGCGGCCGCCTAAATGGAGAGTCGATGAGTACAGAAGAACAATCGATTCGCGACCGTATCTTCCTTGCAACTCTCGCATGCATTGAGCGAGACGGTCTCGATTCGATGACCGTCAGGGCCATCGCAAAGGAAGCCCAGGTCAACACCGCAGCCATCAACTACTATTTCGGAACCAAGGCACGGCTCGTCGACCAGGTACTGACGCGGACGCTGCGAGAGGGGCTAGACGGATCGTTGGATGAATTTGAGGGATTGATCGGTGCCAGACGTGGTGATATTCGGACGGCCCTGCGTGAATTCCTGCCAATCTTCTTTGGCCAGATGCTAAACTGGCCGAGGCTTGCCGAGGCTCAGCTGCATGATGCTCTGGTCAACCAGAATTACGATGGCCCCGCGATATCCGAGACCAACAGCTTCCTGACCCGCTTTCTCGAAATCGTCCGGCCGATACTACCGGAACGCACGGAGGATGAGCACAGGACGGCTGTCCTACACCTCTGGCTGCCCATGTTGTTCCTGGGTTTGTTGCCGCGTGCATTCGAGAACTTCGCCAAAACGGACATCCGCAGTGCCGAATGGAGAGGAATTTACACAGCGCGCCTTCTGGACAACTTCCTCGAGGTACTCAAGTAGGCTGCGCTCACCGTCCTGGCCTGTACAATATCACACCGTAGTTCTTGGCATCCTGCGGGGGCGCCGAATTCCAGTTCTCGAACGAGTGCGAATCGTCACTTCGATATCTGAGAACGTATTCGCCGGCAGGTAGGCGAATCAAGTTTTCAGTAACACGGTTCTTTTCAGCGCCACCGGCGTGAGCGGATTCTTCGTAGGTCATCCGCCAAACCCGCCGGCCCGTTTCAGCATCCTCGATCCAGGCGTAATCGTGCATCTCTCCGCCCGTTGCCTCTCCAAGCGCGTAAACCAGGATGCCACTCGCTTGATCCAGCGAGAACGGCTGTCGGAGGTCTTCGTCATCACCAACTCCCGTCAGCCGTGCCAATACGGGAGCATCCATTCGCACTCGGCCCAATTCGCGGGCGATCTCGGTACGGGCCTCCGCAGCAGCTACACGAGCCACTTCCATTGCTTCAGCCGTTGCCGATGCTATTGCTTCAGCCAGTTCGCCTCGTGGGCGCTCGGGCTGGGGAGGTCTCGGAGACGATGGGCGCCTTCCCCTTGCTTCGGTCAGTGTGATACCCCAAGCCTCTTCGTCGCGGGGTGGTGCCGAGTTCCAGTCATCAAACGAATGCGATCCATCCGTCGTGTACTGAAGTACGTACTTCCCGGGCCTGAGCGAAATCACATCCTCGATCATGCGGTTCTTGTCGTCTCCTCCTGCCGCGACTGTTTCTTCGAACTCCATCGACCACACCGTCCTGCGAGTCTCGGCGTCGACAATCCGACCATAATCGTACATCTCACCATCCATCCCCTCCCCCAACGCATAAACGCGCAGTACTGTGGGTTGGTGTAAGGAAAACTCGACGGAGCGTGTTTCATCGTCGCCCATACGGCGCAACGCCGCAATTGCAGGGACACCGCTGTCAGCCATGGGTGCTTGATGATCTCGCGAGCGCGCATTCGCGAACCAGAATGATCCGGGCACCACGACAACTGCCAACGCGATTGCAAGCAACGCGAATTTTGGCGCACGCTGGAACCAAGACCCAGCTATTTGGTCTTCTGAATCCCGCTCGTCCATGTCCGCGACAACGATCCCCTCCGCGGTGGCTTTGGATTGACGATCGAGTGAAGAGAGGCGCACCGAGCAAGCAGCACAGCCGTCGAGATGCTCCTGGACCGACTGCTCCGCTCTGGCGTTCAGTTTGCCAGCGTGGTAGGACTCGAGGAGTTCGGAAACCACTCCACAGTTCATCGACCCGCCGGTATTTGCTTGTTCAGACATCACTACACCCTGAAAGTGTTGGCGTCACATAGGAGAACGATAATGACTGTTGCGGTCGGAAGTATCAATAGCAAACCGGTATCCATTTTGCTCGCTCCTATTGTCTCGTTTCTCTACGGCGGGCCGAACCCGGATGTTTCTCAGCAATTGCCTATTGAGGAGCGTGTAATATCGGGACTCCGTGCCGCACTAACTCATGTGAGGGAAGGGATATTGAACCTTCACGGTGAACTGGTGTATTCCCCGACTGGTCTTCGTGCTGAGCCTGGATCGAAAAAATCGGGCATGCGGAGTGCCAGCTAGAGAGGACCAGGGAGTGGTACAGGCGCCTAGCGTCTCCCTTCCACGAACGATGGATTGGCAGTTTGGTGACCGATTCATGAAAGTTCGTTACCGCTCCCTGCTCTCTGGGGGACTTGCAGTACGCCCTCTGAGTTCCGATCGTCTTCCGTGACATAATCGCTCGATCTCCATATTATGTCCTCTCTAATCCCGAAATTCGGAACACCAACCCGAGGGTTCAATGAACTCGAGAGTATCGATTCCCGACGATCCGTTGGCACGCCTCACATCCGTCTATTCAGCGCTCGAGAAGGACCGCCGCTGGTGGAGAAGTTCCCATCGTCTGCGATACGCCGCCATGGCAGCCGTTTGCACCGAAGGGTCGCCTGCGAGCATCGCGGCGGGGATACGCAGCGTCGACGAAGGCATGAAAGAGGCCGCGCCGTGGAACATGGATGTTGGGAGCAACATCCGGTTCATCATCAGTTCCATCCTTTATCAGAACGGCGACAGCGGGAAGAGCTTCATCAAAGAAGTGGCACGCGTGCGAAAGCTGTTCCGAGCGGAGAAACTGCACCGGGCGCTAGCGATGGAGATGATGGCCATTCTCGTGCTGCGAATACAGGCTGGCGGTGGGAGAATCTCCAGCCAAACGGTGCGCAGGTTCCGTGCGATCTATGATGAGATGAAACAGCATCACAAATGGCTAACCGGACCCGACGACTTCCCTGCCTGCGCAATTCTCACGGGTCAAGATGGAACGCCCAAGGCCATCGGTGACAAAACCGAAGCGATCTACTCCGAACTCCGGGCTGTGAAGTTCCCGAGCGGCAACCCATTGCAGACGGCCGCAAACCTGCTGTTTCTGGCTGAAGGTACACCGCAACAACTCGCCGCCAAGATGTTCGATCTCAAATCCGAGTTCAAGAGACG
Source organism: uncultured Gemmatimonadaceae bacterium (assembly GCA_964518955.1). GTDB lineage: Bacteria > Gemmatimonadota > Gemmatimonadetes > Gemmatimonadales > GWC2-71-9 > JBDGYW01. The sequence continues at coordinate 25,157 of CAZFHS010000003.1, forward strand.
CAAAGTGCGGATTTCCCAGATGAACTTCGACGAGCTGGCGATTCTCTCATTCCTGCAGCACCATGCAGAGAAGGTTGTGTCGGAAGTTGTAGCGAACCGCGAGGAACTGAGAAAGGTCAGGCCAAAGTTCGATCACGCAACACTGTTCAACGCTTCCGTAGGAATCGCTTTCGTGAGGCTGTTCGGGACCGGAGCATCCATGGTATCGGTAAGCCGGGCAAAGACCGTGATCGACATTCAAGCTGTGATTGCGGCACAACAAGCTGCGGCCGCAGCCGGAGCGGCTGCAGCAGCCGCGGCGGCGACTTGAGCACGGGGGGTATCGTCCGGTGACCAACGAGAGAACTACGGTCCGCACAAGAGCTGTCCAGATCGTAAAGCACGGCCGCCCGGAAGTGCTGGTTGAACGGGAGGTCGAGCTCCCTGAGCTAGAACCCGACGACGTACACGTGCGTGTGATTGCGGCGGGAGTGAACTTTGCGGACCTGCTCATGCGCGCCGGTTTGTACGGCACGGTACCGCCGATGCCCTACAGTCCGGGTTTTGAGGTTGCGTGCGAAGTGGTGAGAGTCGGCGAGAACGTCTCTGAATGGAATGCAGGAGACAGAGCCGTCGCGATCGCCAGGTTCGGCGGATATGCGCACGACCTCATCTTGCCAGCAAAGCAGCTGTTTCGGTATCCCGAAGCGCTCACCGCCGAGCAGGCGGCGGCCATACCGGTCGTCTTCTTGACAGCATGGGTATGCCTATTCAACACGGGGAACGTTTGCCCCGGGGAAACTGCACTGGTTCTTGGGGCTGGCGGAGGTGTCGGTACGGCAGCGGTGCAGTTGGCAAAGCGGCACGGTCTGCGGGTGATCGGAACGGCGGGCGACCAACGCAAGCGCAGCTTTGTGGTCGACGAGCTTGGAGCCGACTCTTGTTTCGACTCTCGGAGCGACTGGGAGGATGACGTTAGGGACGTCGTTGGTACCCGCGGTATCGACATCGCCCTCGACCCTGTAGGCGGCAAGGCGACAGTATCATGCAAACGACTGCTGGCTCCGCTGGGCCGCCTGGTCTTTTACGGTATGAGCCAGGCTATGCCGAGCAGGAAACGCAGTTGGCCATCTGCAACACTGGCATGGTTGAGGACACCAAAGTTTCACCCGATGTCGCTGGTGAAGCCAAACATAGGCATCTTCGGAGTTCACCTCCTGCATCTTCAGGAGAAGGAAACCGTCCTGCCGCCAGCAATGGAGCAGATCTTTTGCGGTATCACCGGCGGAGAGTTGAAAACGGTTCTAGACAAGGTGTTTCCGCTCACCCGTAATGGAGCGGTAGAGGCACACAAGTACCTGCATTCACGAGCAAACCTGGGAAAGGTGGTCCTGTCGGTCGGCGGTTAGCCCTATACCGGGAGGACGCTCTCCGCGACCGCGAACCTTTCAATCGTTCCCACGGGTTGGTCGATTCCTGCGGGCGTCAGGTATCGCTCCTTGAAATCGTAGCGCCCCTTCGGGCCCAGGAGCCGATAACCGGCACCACCAAGGAAGCCCTCGAGTTCACCTTCTGGAAGACACCACCTGAGCGGCTCGCGCAGGAGTTTGAGGGACGTCCGAGTGACACCGCTCCATCGACCCATGTCTGGTCGCCCTTCGTCGTCGGCCGTCAGGTAGGAGAACAGCAGACGGCTATGAGCCCCACTGTGAGATCTGAACTCGGATAGGAACCCCTGAACCTCCACTCTGCTCAGGTACATCAAGACGCCTTCGGCGACTGTCACGGAGCGACATTCTGAATCCCAATCCGGCACTCGCTCCAACACCTCGCCAAGACTCACGCTGCCCAATTCGGCGCCAACTACAGAGTGGTTCTGTGGCGTGAGAGATATCTTCTCCATAGCCGTAGCCCGCGTGGCAGACGTAGCGGGTGTATCGATCTCAACCACGCCAACCGTCGGAAATTCGCCGGCGATTCTCAAACCAAGCGTATCGAAGCCCGCACCAACAATCAGGAGCTGACTCGCACCGTCAGCGATTGCTGCCCGAGCTTCATCGTCCATAAAACGTTTGCGGAGTACGAGGCGCATCAACTCGCCCGGCCATAGGCTGGACATCATCCCTAGCACCCCGCGTCGATACAACTCGGTCTCAAACAGATGGCTCATCCACGGTCTCAACGCACCAGCCGCAACGGCGAATTCTTCCAACGACTTCGCGGCGCCTTCGGGCAGCAGTCCCGCGTACGTCGGATCCTGAGCGGCGAACACAATCCTATGCGCGACCTTTGCGGCGGTGTGGCTGCTGCGGCCTCGGCTCTTCTTGGCGGGCGGCCCGGCTTCCACGTCTGCCACTGTTTCAGGTCCCGCGTTCGAGACTCGATAGAAAGTCGGCAGCCACTTGTTTCACCGACTCCTTTTCCACATCTGCCAAATAGTTGAGGTGCATCATCGCGGCTTCACTCAGCGTTCCCGCAAGCTCAGCGAGCGCTTCTCGAATAGCCGGTATCCTCTCCAATACCTCTGAACGAACGACAGGGACAGCCTCATAAGGGGGGAAATACCCACGGTCGTCATTCAGGTGAAACAGATCGAGTGCGTCAATGAGACCGTTCGTTGCGTTGCCGGCGATCATGTCGACGCGGCCCTCGGCGAGAGCGCGATATGTCAGCCCCAGGTCCAACTCTATCGGTGCATCCGCGAACTCAATTCCGTAGCGATCGAGAAATCCACGATATCCGTCCGCCCGCTCGATAAACTCGTATCCCGCTCCCAGTCGCCACGACCCGGTGTGCGGTTGAGCTTCGGACAGAGACGAAATGCCCAGCCGTCTCGCATCGCTGCCCCGAATCAACATCGCAAATGTGTTGTTGAAGCCCAGCGGATGAGCAAAGACCATTCCCCAACGCTCGGAATAAACTGAGTCAACTACGGCCATCACACGCGCAGGGTCCTGCTCTCCGGAGAACTCGAGTATCGCAGAGTATGCGGTTCCCGTGTATTCCACGTAGATGTCCACCTGGCCGGCGACCATCGCGTTGTGGCAAATAAATGAGCCACCGAGGTTGAGTCGACGATCCACCTGGATGCCGTTTCGCTCGAGTTGCTAAGACACGATCTCACCGAGAACGATCGATTCGGTGAAATTCTTGGAGCCGACTACGATGGAATCTGCTTCAACGCAAGTCGTGAGCATGGGCGAAAGGCAGAGGGGCAGAACCGGCAGCAGATGCAGGAACGCCCGCCTCATTTGTTCCTCCAGTCGAGGCGTCGCTCAATGAGGTGCAGGCCCCCATCCACCAACAACGCAAGCAGTGCCGCGGGAATCGCCCCGGCCAGGATCACACCATTATCCACCATCGCTAGGCCTCGGAAAATGAAAACCCCCAATCCGCCCGCCCCGATTGCGGCAGCGATGGTGGCTATCCCGACACCAATGACAGCCGCCACCCTGATGCCCGCCAGCATGACCGGCGCCGCCAACGGTACTTCGACGATTCTCAGGAGCTGCCAATCTGTCATGCCCATTCCGTTGGCCGCTTCCCGGATTGCCGGATCAACACCATCGATGCCGACATAGGTGTTTTTGATGATCGGAAGTAGCGAATACGCAACCAACGCGATGATTGCGTTTCGAGCACCCAGGCCGATGAAGGGCACCGCCAACAGAAAGCCGAACAGCGCCAGGCTCGGAATTGTCTGCATCACGTTCGCAATTCCAAGGACCGGAGTTCTGAACTTGCTGTGCCGCGCGATCAACACGCCGAGCGGTATCCCGATCACAACCGCGAGGCCAACCGAGATAGCTACGAGTCCGATGTGTTGTGCGGTCCGAACCAACACGTCGACACGATTGTCGACCATGTAGTCGAATACGCTCATTCGAGTTCTCTCAATGCCAGCACCGCTGGTTTCTCACTGATCCGGAACTCCTCGACGGTACCCTCGAAATCCGCCGCCCCCTCCTGCAGGAGAACGAGACGATCGGCCATCACCACCGCTTCGCGAACATCGTGCGTGACAAAAACGACTGTCTTTCCCAGCTTGGATACGAGTGCCCTGAACTCGCGCTGCAATTGAGCTCGAGTAATCGGATCAACCGACCCGAAGGCCTCATCACATAAGAGAATCGGCGGATCTGCCGCGAGCGCGCGCGCGACGCCAACACGCTGGCGCTGCCCACCTGAGAGTTCGTGAGGGCGCCGTTCGCTGAACTCCGACGGGGCCAGCCCCACCAAATCCAGGAGTTCACCGACCCGGTCGTTTCGTTTCTGCGGCGCCCACCCCTCGAGTACCGGTACGATCTGGACGTTGTCAGCAACCGTGAGGTGCGGGAGCAGACCTACATCCTGGATCATGTACCCGATTCGCCGCCTCAGCTCAACGGGATCCCAATCTGCGCCGCCCTTCCCTTCCACATACACCTCTCCGCTGGTCGGTTCTACAAGCCGGTTGATCAGTCGAAGTGTGGTGGTCTTTCCCGATCCACTTTCACCTAACAGAACGAGAGTCTCTCCGGTCGAAACCGTGAGATCTAACGGGCCCACTAGGCGACGCCCGTCGATTTCGTAACAGGTCTGCTCGAATCGAACGGTGGCGTCAGTCATCCATCTGCTCCCAGTGCCTGTGCGACCTCAGAAGCCGACCGCTGCACCGCCCCGTCGAGGATCGGACACACCCTCCAAGGTCCCGTCTAAGCGCACTAGTATCGCCTGCATGTCCCCAATGTGCGGATATATCGATTCGGCACTGTATCGCTCCCGCACGGTGTGCCCCATAGCCTCTAACGCGGCGATCGTCTCCGCGGAGAGAGAGCCCCGTTCGTATTGGATTCTGTCCGGCAAGTGCTGGTGGTGAAGTCTCGGCACACGAACCGCTTCCACTAAGGTCATGTTGTAGTCGATCAGGTTGACCAGATTCTGAAAGACGTTCGTGATGATCGTAGAGCCACCCGGGCTGCCTAGCACCACAAAGAGAGAGCCGTCCGGTCGATTCACGATCGTCGGGGTCATGGCACTCAACATACGCTTCCCAGGTTCGATGGCGTTCGCCTCGCCCTGCACCAGTCCGAACATATTGGGTGTGCCCGGAAGGGCTGCAAAATCGTCCATCTCGTTGTTCAGAAAGAAGCCGCCACCCGTGACTACCGCCCTGATGCCATAGAACGAGTTTATGGTGGTCGTGATCGACACCGCGTTTCCAGCCGAGTCAACTACCGAGAAATGTGTGGTTTCAGTCTGTGGCTCATAAGGTCCGAGTCCGGGTGTCACCTCAGCCGACGCCGTCGCGACATCGAGCGAGATCGTACTCCGACGTTCCGCACCATACTCTGCCGAGGTGAGTCGCTCGAGAGGGATTTCGACGAAGTCAGGATCGCCCAAGTACTCGTTCCTGTCAGCGTATGCTCGCTTCCATGTCTCGGCCAGGAGGTGAACCATGCGCGTCGAATGCCAGGGGATGCTGCCTAGATCGTACCCATCCAGAATCGTCGCCATTGCGGCAAGCGTCACTCCGCCCGAGGACGATGGTGGCATCGATATGATCGTGTACCCTCTGTACGCGACCGTCACCGGTTCTCGCCAAGCAGCTTCGTAATTCACCAGGTCCTCTGTAGTAATGAGCCCGCCACCACGTCTCATTTCAGCAGCAATGAGTCGAGCCGTTTCTCCCAGATAGAATCCGTTTCTCCCTTCGTCACGAATGCGTTCGAGCGTCCGAGCGAGATCCCGCTGCACCAGCGTGTCGCCCACTGCAGGGGGCGCATCGTCGTCGCCGAGAAATATGTCTGCAGTCTGGGGGTATTGGCCGAGCGCTTCCCGGTTCGCATCGAGAGACTTCGCCTGCCTCTCTCGGACCACGAAACCGTTGGCGAGCATTACGGAGGGGTCGACGAGATCCGCCCAGGGTAGGCTTCCGTACCGCTCGTGCATTGCCCATAGCCCGGCTACAGATCCTGGTACGCCAACGGCCCGGTGCCCCACCCGCGAACCATCTGTGAGGTTGCCATCATCATCCAAGAACATGTCCCGTGAGCCGGCCAGAGGAGCCCTTTCGCGAAAGTCCAAAGCGGCATTTGTCCCATCGGCCAGGCGAGCCACCATGAATCCACCCCCGCCTATGTTGCCCGCCTCGGGATTCACCACGGCAAGCGCAAACGCGGTGGCAACAGCTGCGTCGAAAGCGTTCCCGCCATCACGTAAGATCGCGGTTCCCACTGCGCTTGCGGATGCGTCAGTACTCACGACCATTCCGTTTGATGCGTGCACCATTTGGGCGTCGAGAGAATATTCCCAATCCGCGGGTACGGCATCCCTCCACGTTTGTTCGTTGCATCCAAGGAGAATGAATGCCAGAGAGGCCACTACCAGTTGAGGCTTTCTCATTTGTGTCCAATCGCTATGAGATTTGGGTTCGAATAAAGATAGCGGAGATCTACAAAGACTGACTCGCTAGAGAACGCCCCGACACTTGGTTGGTGCCGGGGCGCCGAGCTGGAGCAAAGCTCTTGCTTATGGCCTCCTTGGACGGCTCCTATACATCTCGTAGAGGTCCAGGTGTTTGTTGTCCAAGGCCGAAACCTGACCGTTTACGATCAGATGTAGGATTTGCGTGTTGATCTCCAAGGGATCGCCGTCGGTCACAATCAAGTTTGCTATCTTGCCGGTCTCGATCGTGCCCAACCGGTCTCCAACTCCGAGAATCTCCGCGTTGTTAATGGTGATCGCTCGAAGTGCTTCTTCTTTGGGTAGCCCATAAGAGACTGCACTTCCTGCTTCGTATGGCAGGTTTCGTGACGCCGACGCTCCAAACGTCCCGAACCCGATCTTGACACCCGCTGCATGCAGCTGCCCTGGTGCAGCGTAGACCTGATCGTAGCCGTAGTCTTCGTCGCGCGGCAGATTCTGCGTTGGGCCGAGTATCACAGGTACACTTACCTCTGCAAGCCGGTCGGCGACTTTCCAGGCATCGGACCCGCCGAGGATGACGATACGAACATCGTTCCGTTCGGCGAAGTCGAGAGCCGCGTTGATCCCGCGCTCGGCGTTGACAGAAACGAGAAGAGGGAGCTCACCGTTGGTGACCTTGGCGATTGCTTCCAGTTTGAGATCGCGCTCCACGTCGGTGCCGGCGGCGAGCGCTGCCTGGTAGTTGCGGGCTGCTTCGAGCCACCCTTCGATCTCCCCTACCTTCTCATCGTACTCCTTCTTCGCTTCACGAAAACTGCGTTCATTCATCGACATCGTCGCGAAGTCGAAGCTACGGAGTTGCATGTTCGGCCAACCCAGTACGATGCCGACCGAAGGTTCGATCGTCATCTCTTCCACGGTCCAGCCATCCGTATGAAGGAGTGAGCCTTGGCCAGCCATCACACTGCCACCGCCCCTTCCACCGCCCGGAGCCGATACAGTGTGCGTAATTCCGTTGGCCCTAGCCACTGGAATGTGTTCGCTCGCAGGATGTACCGCCCACGTCGCCAACAGGTGCGGGTTGTAGTCACCCAGCTCGGCCACGTCGTTCGTTACGTCCACCGCTCCGACTTCTGTGAGGCCAAGTTGTGTCAATGCGTCGAACAACCCGGGGTATACGTGCAACCCCGTCGCATCGATCACCTCAGCCCCGGCCGGAACCGTCATACTTGCGCCAACCGCCGAAATCAGTCCGTTTTCGATTACTACCGTACCGCCTTCAATAGGCGATCCGGTGAGAGTATTGATGGTGCCGCCACGAATCGCAATTGTCTGCGCGGACAATGTCGTCACAAAAAGTGCGGCTACGCAGAATACGCTCAGGAGAATTCGCGCGAATTTCATTGGGACACCTCCTCGCCCTGACCGTCCGTAGTGACTCTCGGGCGTCGACCCTCGCCACCACGTTCTTTCTCGAGCAGCGCATCCTTCTCTTGCCGCAGTTGTTCGCGGAGAGCCCTGTCGTGCTCACGGTCGAAATACACCTGACCGTCGACAATAGTCTGTTCCACTCTCGAATAGACGCTGAGTGGATGGTTTGTGTAGATAACCAGGTCGGCGTCTTTGCCAACTTCGATTGATCCCACCCTATCATCGATCCTGAGCATGATGGCCGGGTTGATCGTGACCAGCTTGAGCGCTTCCTCTTCGGACATGCCACCCCACTTCATCGCCTTCGCGGCTTCCTGATTGAGGTGACGCATCTCTTCGTCGCTGTCAGAGTTTATGCACGAGAGCACACCGCGCTCGGACATGAGAGCGGCATTGTAAGGAATGGCGTCGTAGGCTTCCATCTTGTACGACCACCAATCCGAGAAGGTCGATCCACCTGCACCGTGCTCGGCGATTTCATCGGCAACCTTGTACCCCTCCAACACGTGGATCAGCGTAGCAATCGTGAAATCGAATTCGTCGGCGAGTCGGATCACCTGCAACGTCTCATCCGCCCTGTACGCATGTACATGAGCCATCATCGAGCCGTCTAGAACCGAGACCAAAGGATCGAGCGTGAGATTGCGCCGCGGAGGAATCACTGTGCGACGCTCACGTTCGCTCAGCGCGTTGTACTCATCCCACTCCCGAGCGTATTCCTGAGCATCGAGAAATGCCTGCCTGATGACGTCCATCGTACCCATGCGCGTGGCAGGGTAGCGATCAGGATTGCGGTCGCGCTTGACATTCTCACCCAGAGCGAACTTCAGGCCTGGCGCGGCGCCTTCAAACATCAGGCCGGCGGCGTCTTCGCCCCAGCGCATCTTGATCATTGCTTTTTGACCGCCAATCGGGTTGGCGCTGCCATGCAAGATGCTGGCTGACGTCACTCCGCCGGCCACGGCACGATAAATCGACATGTCGGTGGGGTTGAGAACGTCGTTGATATCAACCATCGACGAAACCGCGACGCTACCTTCGTTGATCGCGTCAGCGCCCGTGTGGGAATGCTCATCTATAATCCCAGGCATCACGTACTTGCCTGTCGCGTCGATCACCTTGGCACCACGCGGTACGCTTATGTCTGTACCGACTTCGACGATCTTACCGTCACGAATGAGAACGGATCCATTCTCGATCGTACCCTGTGTGATGGTGAGAATCGTCGCATTCTGCACTACTGTCACGTCTGAGCGGTTGATTGGCCCGCGGTCCACCGTCATCGGAACCGAAGGTGCCACTGTCTCTGCCTCTTCCGCCTCTTCCTCATCCTCAGCGTCATCTTCTCCTCCACCCATCCGGCCAGCATCTGCGCCGTCCACCTCGAACCTCACTCCGTCTACGAACACCATCTTCATCGAAGTGCCATTCGCAAACAGATCCCCATCGGTGACGGTGAGGTTTGCAATCTTGCCTACGTCCAAGCTTCCGAGACGATCTGAGACACCGAACAGCTCTGCCGGGCTGAGAGTGAAGGCACGGACAGCGGCATCCTGAGAAAGTCCGAGTGCGATCGCCTTACGAACGTTGGCCATCAACTCGGTCGGTGTAGCGCCACCAGAATAGAACGCGAATTGGACACCGGCATCTTCGAAAACCGCGGGCGTTGTCGGTGCTCGATCGCGATACCGAAGTTCACGCAGAGCGGGTTCGGCCTCTGGGTCACCATTCTCGGGCGGCTCCGGCCATTTGACGTTCAGAAGAACCGGTATGTTGCGTTCGGCCAGTTCATCTGCCACAGCGTAGCCGCCGTGAGCTCCGTAGACGAGTGTGTTCACACCCATCTGCTCGCCCAACATGACCGCCCTTTGTACCTCGTACCCCCGGGCACCCGGCAGCATCACGTAGCGGCCGACATTCATAGCGTCGCGCAGCGGCTCCAACGCCCGGTCGTACTCAGGTCGGGTCAGGCCAGTAGGCGAGTTGTTGTAAATGGTCCAAGCCTGATCGTAATGCCCTGCGTCGAGGAAGGTCTGTTTCACGTACGCGATACCGCCGAACAACGAGCCGGGGAACCCGCGGTGTCCAGGGCCACCCTGCCAGTTCACACGCAGTGCAACAGGCGTGTTGACAACCATGTCTCTCGGACGTTCACCGTTCAGGTTGATGAACGCCGACAGGCCGGGAAACAACCCTCTCTCCGGTGTAGCTAGAGCCGAAGTGAAGCCCGCGTTGCGCCACGTCTCGATTCGGTCATCGTCGAGGGTCAATTCATCCGCGGCGTTGAGCCAAGAGAATGTGGCAGGCCGGTCCTCCGGACCCCACGAGTGTGGCGCCTGCTCCTGCCCTCCTGCGCCTCTGCTACCTCTGCCATCACTTGGCAAACGCAGCGAAGCCGGCAAGCCGACCGATGACATGGCGTCCACCAAGCCTGGATAGACGGTCAGGCCCTCGCCGTCGATCACCCAGGCTCCACCAGGCACCTGCACGTTGCTGCCGAGGGCTGTGATGAGCCCGTCTTCCATTACAATCGTACCACTTTCGAACACGCGGCCCGACACGGTCACAATCCGAGCGTTCTGGATCGCAACCTGAGGCGGCTGTCCCGGCCCTTGCGCCTGCGCCATGTCGGGCAGCACCAACGATGCGGCGCCAAATCCGACGAGAGCGAGGCTCAGCCGAGAGCGCCTCAATCGAGACAGACAATGAAACATGGTATTCTCCTCAGTATCGAGAGATCTGTTTGAAAAGCTGGGGTCTAAGACTGCGGCACCACCGATTATCGTCGATTCCAAGAATATGGTTGTGTACGCGGTCGCGCTACCACGCGCGCCATCGATCTGTGCGACATGGCCCGGACATTGTTCAGACGTTATTGTTCACCCCGACACGACCTCTTGAACCCGTATTTGGTTACCAAAATGAGACAGTTCAATTCGAAACTGATTCTGACCGTCGCCGCATTAGCCCTGCTGGCATGTGAACGCCCCGAGCCAATGGTGGATGAAGCCAGCGTCGAGCGCATCATCGCGACACTGAGCGCTGACGAGATGATGGGGCGCGAGGCGTTTACTCCAGGGGCGGAGATGGCTGCCGACTTCATAAACTCTGAGTTTGCCGCAATCGGCCTAGACTTCTTTGGCAACCTGACGGAGTACAAGCAGACTTTCCCCGTCTACTCCGTCACCGCTGAGAACACCCGAGTCGTGATCAACGGACGACAGATACCTGATGAACGCCTCGTGGCTTCGGTGTCGGCTCCTGAAATCCACTGGACCGCGGAGAGCGACTTGAACGTCGTTGTGGTTGGTGCGGACGACAATCCCATGGATGCCCTCTACGCTTCGCGCGGTGGCGATTCGAATACTCTCGTGCTCTTCAATAGACGCCACGAACGGATGTTCGCGCGGGTGCGGCAGTATATGTCGGGTTCGTCGCGCACACTCGACCTCGAGACCGCAACCAGCACGGTTTACGTATTGGCCAACGTCTCTGAGTTGACGTCGTTGGAGGTAGAGGTAACCGCGACGGTGGACAGGTTGCCCCTCACTAACGTGGTAGGCGTGATACCCGGAGAACGCAGCGACGAGTATGTGTTGTTCGGGGCACATCACGACCACATCGGTTATCGCACGCCCGTAGACGGCGACTCAATCGCCAACGGCGCAAATGATGACGCGACCGGAGTCGCAGCAGTGATCGAGCTGGCGCGCTATTTCAAAGCGCTGCGGAAGCCCACCAGGACTTTGGTATTCGTTGCATTCGCGGCTGAAGAAAAGGGGCTGATCGGTTCCGGTTATTTCTCCCAGCAGCTGCCGCCCGCACAGGTGGTCACGCTGTTCAATGTCGAGATGATCGGCAAAGTTGGGCCGTACGGCGACAATGCGGCATGGATAACGGGCTTCGACCGCTCGGATTTCGGCGAAATCCTTCAGTCAGCCGTCGAGGGCACCGGATTCACTTTCAATCCTGAGGCCACTGAGCGCACGATGTTCTTCTCGTCGGACAATGCTCCATTCGCTCGCCTAGGCATTCCGGCACATTCGATCAGCACGACCGACATTGAAGACGGCGACTACCACCAGGTGACCGACGAGATCGAGACTCTCAACATGCCATTGACGACTGCGACGATTCAGGCCATTGCTCGGGCAGCGCGGCCGATCGTAGCAGGCGATGCAACGCCATCGCGCGTCAACGTTGAAAATCTCAACTGAGGGAAGACAGGGATACTAGCCGGAGACGTACGCCAGCACGTAACGACCGGCAACGAACAACACTATGAGCCCAAGCATCAGCTTGAGCCATGCGGATGGGAAGAACTTCTGTAACCTGGCTCCCAGGTACATGCCTGCCAATCCGCCGACACCGAATAACAGCCCCAGCAGCCAATCGGGCCCAACGGTTGTGCCGCTTGCTACGGGCGAGATTGCGATCGCCTGATACACCAACACCCCCACGATCGACGTGGTAAACGTGCCCATGAGAGTCGCCCCAGCCACGGCGTGTATGGGGAGGCCGTAGAAGGTGACGAAGATCGGCGCAACGATCGCTCCACCGCCGATGCCGTATGCTCCGCCGACGATTCCAACCAGAAAGGAGAAAGCCACGATACCCGGAGTCGAGCACCTGTACTCCCGTGCCCTGAATCGGAAGGCAATCTCACGCCTGTTGAACGCAAGCACTTGCGTCTTCCAGTCGCCAGAAGCGCCTTCGACCGGTTGGTTCTCCGCTCGCGCCCGAAAAAAATCTTGAAATAGACGCACACCTATGTATAGGAGGACCAAGCCGACAAATGCCTTGAATGGCCGAGGGTCGGAAAGCCAGCTAAGGCGCAACAATACTCCAATCAATACGCCTGGAAGCGTCCCGATCACGACGGCGGCTGTCAGTGGCCAGACGAGCCGCCCTTCCTTTATGTACCTATAGACTCCTCCGGGAATGCCCGTGATGTTGAAGACCATGTTCGTGGGGCTTACGGCAGGGGTGTCGAAACCCAGCACGCTCATCTGAAACGGCAACAGTAGGAACGCACCCGAGACACCTGCCATCGATGTGAACAGGCTCAAGCACATAGCCACCAACGGCGGCAGCCATATTGGCGCCTCGACTCCGGACACAGGGAATACGATCTCCATCAACCCGAAGATCCTAGGGCAACGTGCGGAGCGCAACCTGACCGGCTAGCTTGGTAACATTCAATCGAGATCGCAGCACCTGATTATCGACAACTTCTAACTGGATTTACGATGCAACACACGAAGAAAAAGATCCGCACCAGAAAGGGACTCAGAGAATACTCGTATCTGGGCTGCCCGCTGACTCGCAACCGCTCGGCATGGTGTTTCCGCCTCTGCACGCCCGATTCGCAAGGCCACGGACATTGTGGGAGGGTAGCGCCGCACTCCCTGAAGAGCGCGATACAGACCGCCATCGAGAAGCACGGTAAGAAAAAGATGGAAGATCGCCTCAGAGGGCTGGAGAAAGCATTCCTCGACGGACCGGCCAAAGGTATGCGGGGCGTTGGAGTCAGATTCGCAGAGGGTGAGGCCGACATTGTGTTGCCCCTAGCGAAGAGTGATGTCGACGCGAATAGTGGGGTTTTGGATACGGTCAGCTTCAAGCTCATGAGTGACTCAGCGTCCCACGCCGTGAGTTCACTTTTTGACGGAGCGACAGTGTTGACATCTGAGTTCTCCTTCACCCTGACACACGCAGTGCCGGATGGTGACCTGGTAGCTCGTGGTCGGTACGTGGGGCGGGCTGGCAAGCACTACCTCGCCGACACAATCCTGACCGATTCTGGTGGGAAAGAACTGGGGCGAGGCGAGGGTGTTTTCTTTGAACTTTCCTCTACGGTATCGGACGACCCAAAATGAATGCAGGAGAATGTCACGATGACTGATACGAAGCGGGTGGTCTTGGCGTACTCGGGAGGACTAGATACGTCAGTCATCCTCAAGTGGCTAATCGAAGAGGGATACGAGGTCATCTGCTTCGTTGGTGACGTCGGTCAGCAAGACGACTTCGAGGAAGTGAAGGCCACAGCGCTTGCAGTTGGCGCCAGCAAAGTATACGTCGAAGACCTCAAGCACGAATTCGTCACGGACTACGTCTTCCCCGCGATTCAGGCCAATGTGATTTACGAGGGGAGGTATCTACTCGGCACTTCGTTGGCGAGGCCGCTTTTGTCGAAAGCCCAGATCGAGATTGCACGTAAGGAAGGCGCAAAGTTCGTGTCTCACGGCGCAACCGGGAAAGGCAACGACCAGGTACGGTTCGAGCTCTCTTACTATGCGCTCGACCCTGAGATTCAGGTTATCTCACCATGGAAAGACCCGACATTCCTAGAGCGATTCAAGGGCAGAACCGACCTGCTGGCATACGCGGAGCACCACGGCATTCCGGTCAAGGCTAGCGCTGACAAGCCTTACTCTGAAGATGCCAACCTGATGCACATTTCCCATGAAGCCGGCATGCTGGAGGATCCAAACTATGTGTGCCCGGAAAACGTGTACAGCTATTCGGTGTCTCCGCAGAACGCTCCGGACCGCGAGACGATCCTCGAAATCCACTTCGAGGACGGGAAGCCGATCAGGGTACGAAATGTGACGGATTCCTCGAACATCGTGGAAAAAACTGATCCGCTCGAGCTGTTCACATACCTCTGCGAGATCGGTGGTGCAAACGCAATTGGGCGTGTGGACATGGTCGAAAACAGGTTTGTGGGCGTGAAGTCTCGGGGAGTTTACGAGACTCCCGGAGGGACCATCCTGCGTGCTGCGCACATGGACCTCGAAGCAATTGCAATGGACCGAGAGGTCATGCGCCTCAGAAACATGCTGAACCCGAAGATGGCAGAGCTCATGTACAACGGATTCTGGTTCAGCCCCGAAATGGACTTCTTGATGGCTGCGGTGGCCAAGAGCCAGGAGTGGATCGACGGAGTCGTGACACTCTCGCTGTACAAGGGCAACGTCACACCCTTGGCGCGCACGAGTCCAACATCGCTGTACAACCAGGACCTCTCGAGCATGGACATCGAGGGTGGGTTCGACCAGCGCGACTCGTTTGGATTCATAAATGTCAATGCAATCCGCCTGAAAGCGCACGCGGCGATCGTAAACCAGCGGCAGCGTGCTCGGCAGAAGGAATAGCGGCAACGGGAAGGCGGTAGGACAATGGGGAATAGGTTGTGGGACAAGAACGGTCACGAGACAAACGCCGACGATCAGGTCGAGGCCTTCACCGTCGGCAACGATTTTCTGATCGACCGGGTAATATTGGCAGACGATTGCTGGGCGAGTATCGCGCACGCCGCTGGACTCGTCGGAGCCGGGATTCTCAGTGCCGAAGAGCTGGCGCTCCTGCAAGGGGCGCTTTTGAGCTTGATCGATCGACACGAACGCGAGCCGGTCGATATCGCGCGAACCCAAGAAGACTGTCACACCGCGATAGAGGCGTTGCTCACTGAAGAACTCGGTGACCTCGGAAAGAAGATTCATGCGGGCCGTTCGCGAAATGACCAGGTTCTCACAGCCATCCGCCTCTTCACCAAACGGCGCTTACTCGAAGTGCTCAGCGGGATTCACGATATCGCTGCCACGCTGCTTTCTCGGGCACGAGCCGGCATACGGATTCCCATGCGCGGTTACAGTCACACGCGTCCGGCAATGCCGACCACGGTAGCCGTGTGGCTGGGCGGATACGTCGAGCTACTTCTCTATGACAGTGCAGTAATGGGTGCCGCATTCGACCTCAATGACCGTTCGCCACTGGGGAGCGCCGCCGGCTTCGGCACAACGATCCCCATCGATAGGGATTTCACGCGCGATCTCTTGGGATTCGGCGGCGTACAGGTGAACGCTCTGTCGTGCCAAACCAGTCGCGGCAAGGTAGAGGGGACGGTGGTTGACGCCCTCCAGAACGTACAGAAGACTTTAGACGCACTCGCAAGGGACATGATACTCTATTCAACCGAGGAGTTTGGGTTTCTTTCATTTCCTGCGGCGTTGACGACAGGATCGAGCATTATGCCGCAGAAACGGAATCCCGATGTACTCGAACTCGTACGTGGCAAGACAGGCGTGATATACGGTGCGGCCGCACAGATCGGAACAGTAGCGTCAGGATTGACCTCGGGTTATCACCGGGATTATCAGCTTCTCAAAGAACCGCTCATCGCAGCGCTCGATACGGTCGAGTCATGTCTTGGCATCATGGACCGCGTCGTATCCGAAGTGGTGTTCAATGAAGCGACGATGCGAGCGTCATGTACGCGCGAGATCTACGCAGCCGACTTCGCATCGGAAAAGGCCCAGCAGGGGACACCTTTCAGGGACGCTTACCGAGCGGCGATGGAGGACCTAGCGGAGTTGACTGTCGACGAAGAATTCATCGAAACGCGCATCGACGCATACAAGACCCTGGGTTCAATGGGGAACCCCGGCCTGGAAAGTTACGACGAGCCACTCGCCGAACTGTCGAAGTGGATTGAGTCGCAACGAAAAGCAATGAGCGACACTCGAGATCGTCTTCGAGCGCCGCTCACTAGTTGATCGGCTACCAGGTTCCTGCGCCTCTCGGCGTCAGGGCAGCTCGGTCAAATAGATGTTCCGAAAGTAGACAGGGCTTCGATCGTCGTGGTTCTGCAAGCCGATGTAGCCCTGTGCCGCAAAATCTTCCACCTTGCCACGTGGTTCGGCACCCCAGTCGATCACCGTTGTGCCGTTGACCACCACTCCGATGTGGCTGCCCACAAACGTGATCTCCATGGTATTCCACTCGCCCGGTGGGTTCCCGGCCTGTTCGCTTGGAGCTTCGGCGTCGTAGACCGCACCCGTGTGGTGAACTCCTTCACCGGAATCGCCGATTTGAATCTCAAAGCTGTGATAGATGTAATCGTTGCTCGACGGGACGCCGGGAACTCGCACGAACACACCTGAATTGGTGTTCTCATCGGCACATCTGTATTCGAGCTCCAACTTGAAGTTGCTCAACTCCTTGACTCCATACCAGAACAACCCCATACCGCTATGGGAGGTGAGCACACCGGTCTCCGAATCGAGAGCGAAATAACCCGGACCGTAGTGGTTCCATCCGTGCTTCGAATACCGGCCGTTCCGGGAAGTCAGTATCTGAACCCGCTCACCTGCCGTAGTCACCTCTGGTTGATCGGCGGATTCATGCTCAGTGGCACACGACAGCGTGAGCGCCAAGGCAATTGTCATAAAAACGGTAGTCAGTTTCTTCATTCTATCTCCGCCACACCTTCATTCACTTGGGTATTGGATATCGGACATTAGACGTTCAACGCTCTCTGGGGTTCCACTCACCTCTGGCCACCGCTGGCACGAACGATTCCAGATCCGGCGGCGGATACGCTATTGTCTTCTCCTGCTCTGCGCTCATGTATGCCGTCATCAACAATTCTGAAACGTTCACGCCATCATCGAAGTTCTCGAATGGTCGCTCTCCGGCGAGGAACGACTTGACCATGTATCGGTTTTCGCCCGTGTAGCCGTATTCGCTTTCCTCATCACTCACGATGGGCATCAAACCCATCTCGGCATTCTGCTTCTCCACAAGATCTTCACCCGAATCGCCGGTCACTTCCCTGCTGAAAAAGATCTTGGGCCCGGCATCGAGCGAGCTCACCGACAGAGAGTACTCGGGACCCAGCATCTCCATGCTCAAACGGAGCCCAGCACCCACATAACACCACGATGTCGTTGCCTCTACGATGCGTTCGTTGCCGTCACGATCGCGGTACTCGACCAGGGCCCGTGCAAAATCCTCGGATGGTCGGTTCTCATAGTCAGTGATACCGCCACTGCTGTCCGAGAGGATCTTGGCATAGTGCGGTTGTTGCCACTTCAGGCATGAGGTGTGTGCCGAGACTTTCACCGGAGTTAGTGTGCTGCGATCGTCGCCCGGAGGAGTCAGAAGGTACCGAGCCACCTCTACTGAGTGACACATCATGTCGTTCAGTACTCCGCCACCTTGAAGCTCACCATCCCAGAACCAAGGCATATGCGGACCAGAGTGCTCCTCGGCACAGCGCGCCAAGTACGGGGGACCTGTGAGTGCTGCACCACGGCTCCACAGGATGTCTTTGCCACGAACGACACCCGGCGAGAAGAGTTGGTTCTCCAAGTAACCATCGAGTACTCCGGCGTTCTGAATCAACTCGAGCATCTTCCGCGCTTCCGCTACATTCCGTCCAAGCGGTTTCTCGCAGGCCACGCCGACGAGTTCACCTTTGCCCGAAACGACCGCTTCGGTGATTTCCTCCATGATCTCGATTCGAGCAAAGTTCGGCGCGCAAATCCACAATGCGTCGATAGCCGGATCGGCCACCATGTCAGTCACGGAGTCGTACGCTTTCGCGTTACCCACACCGATCCGATTGGCTAAGGCAACAGCTTCCGTCGCGTCTTCCACCGGGCGGGTGACCACACCAAGCACGTCGGAGTTCCGAACACCCACCCATGAACGAATGTGGAACTGTGCCACGAAGCCACCACCAATGAATCCTACGCCGAGTCTGTCTCTTGCCATCCGTCGGGTTTGCCTTTCTGCTTGTTGGCGCCAGCTGTTGTCTCGATCAGCCTGAGTCGGATGCTGCCGCAGCCTGTTCGTTCCTGTCTTTGATGCTGGTCTTGTCAACGCGGTCGTTGAAGAGGAACGCAAAGCCCACCATGATCACGGCGGCAAATGCCGCCGGGACGAACCAGAACTGCTTCCACTGACCAAGGGTCAGCGCACCCGAGTCGCCGAGGAAACCATTGAAGAGTTCTCCAGCAGCTTGCGCACCAATCATCATTCCGAGCCCGTACGTAACGAGCACGAGCATCCCCTGCGCCTGGCCGCGGATTGCAGGCGTTGACTTCTTGTCTACGTAGATCTGGCCGGTGACAAAGAAGAAATCGTAGCAGATACCGTGTAGCAGTATGCCTACGATGATCATCCAGAAAACCTCGTTTGGTGCGGCAAGGGCGAAGAACACGTAACGCAACACCCACGCTCCCATGCCCGCAACGAGCATCCACTTCACCCCGAGGCGGATAAAGAATATCGGCATGAGTATCATGAAGATCACCTCGGACATCTGCCCAAGCGTCTGCGTGCCCGCGATGTTTTGGAACCCGGTCGCTCCGAGGAAGAGCTGCGTGAAGTTGTAGTATGCCGCCAGAGGGATGCATATGAGCAGCGATGCACCCAGGAAGATGTAGAATGGCTTGCTGCCCAGTTCTTTCAACGCGTCGAGCCCCATGATACTTCGGGCTGAAACCTTCTCTCCGGCGGCCGGTGCGGGTGTGTGTGGCAATGTGAAGCTGTACACACCGAGTATGAGGCTGGTGATTGCCGCAGCGTAAAGCGGCAGCGGCGTCTGTTCGGGGAGGCCTCCGTCTGTGACGAAATATCTGAGCACGTAGCTGACAAAGAGACCGGCAACGATCCATCCGATCGTGCCGAACACTCGGATCATTGGGAACTGTTTTTCTTGATCGCCGATATTGTGAAACGCAAGCGAATTTGCTAGGCCTAGAGTTGGCATGAAGCAGAGGTTGTAGAGCAGGAGCAAAAGCACGAATACCACAGGTGCCCCGCTGAATTGTGGAACCGCCAACAGCACCAGAGCCCCAATGACGTGCAATACCCCCAGCACCTTCTCAGTCGAGAAGTAGCGATCGGCTACGAGGCCCAAGAAAAACGGTGCCGCGATAGCTGCGATCGGATTGACCGTGAAAGGCCAGTGTGTCAGGTCGCCCATGCCCCCAGCAGTCATGTACACGGCGATTGAGGTGTACCACGCGCCCCAGACGAAGAACTGGAGGAACATCATGATCGAAAGTCGAGTCATTGTGTACATAGACGCCTCTCCCAGACGCGTTGGCGGCAGGGCAGCCCGAAACCGCCCCGCCGTCTATCGACCTTGCCGTTTCCCGCTAAACGATTCTGCGAGCTACCGGATCCCAGGTGACCTTGCGCCCCTCGAGATATGAGCGGGTGGCCATGTGGCACGTCATGGCCTCCTCGAACCCTCGCTCCACGTTGCAGCTAGTTTCGCCGCCGTTCCGAATGACGTCCAACCATTCCCCAATGTGCAGGTGATATGCCGATACGCGTCGCCCAGCTCTGTATGTGTAGAGCAGGCCTCTGCTAGCGAAGTACTCCTCGGTCGCAGACGTCACTGCGTCGATCCCCGTGAACCCGGGCCGGTACGTGAACATCGGCAGGGATGTTCTGATGATGCCGTCATCAATCTTTTGGGAGTACCGCGTGGAGCCTGGGTCGGCAGTGACCGTAAGAGATCCGCCGACCTCCATGGAAGCATCGTGCCCCATGAAGACCATTCCGCGGTTCCGCGCGTTGGCCAACGTCGAGCTGTACACGAAGGTCAGATCTCGATCCGGGTATTCGTAAACCGCCTGGAATACATCTGGCACATCCCGGCCGTCTTTGAAGTAGTAGATGCCGCCAGATGCAACCGCAGATTGCGGGATGCCCGCGCCAAGAATCTGGTTCACGCCGTCGTACTCGTGCGATAGCAGATCGCCCGACAGACCCGTCCCGTAGTCGTACCAACACCGCCAGCGGAAGAAACGTTCGAGGCTGAACGGCACCTTGTTGGGGGCGGGTCCTTCGAATTGCTCCCAGTCGATCGTCTGCTCGTTCCCTTCTTCGTGAATCTCCCACACCCACGCACCCCACTTGTCGTTCCGATTCGTCGTGGTCTCCACCAGTGTGATCGGCCCAAGTATGTCGGCGGACAGAATCTCCTTCGCCTTCATGTGGCTTTCCGATTGGCGATTCTGGTGACCCAGCTGGAAGATGATTCCAGACTGCGTAACAGCATCATACAACGCATGTGCCTCAGCCTCGGTCCGGGTCATGGCCTTTTCGCAGTACACGTGCTTTCCAGCGTTGGCGGCGTCGACCACCATTTGTGAGTGCCAGTGATCGGGAGTTGCGATCAACACCGCATCCAGTTCGTTTGATTCGAGCATATCGGTGTATCGCAGATACCTTCGCGCCGCGGTCTGCTGTTGTGGCGCACCACCTGATCGCTCCTGCACTCGAGAAGCGGCAATACCACGTTCAGCCCTCACGTCAAACACGTCGCAGACTGCCGTCAACTCGATGTTGAGATCTTCCTGATTGAGATACGTTTCGAGCGCCTTGTTGCGAGGGTCTTCCTGGGCCGCCACGCGCGTATTCTCAACCCAGTCTGGGTGCGCGAACCCGGCGTGCCGTACGAGCGCCTCTCCCTCGCCACCATTTCCTATGATGCCCACCCTGATACGGTTGCCTGGAGGCCGGGAAATCGCCTCTGGGATGACGGCGGGTCCACCCTCCGTCACACCCAATTCCTCGAGGATCGCCCGCTTCCTAGCATCGTCGGCAGCCTTCTTCTTGAGGAAATTCAAAATGAAGACGCCGAAGAAGGGGATCGATACTAACGTCTTGAGTAACCCGCGGCGGCCCATGGCGGCCTCACTCACAGGCGTAGGCTGCTCGGTGTCTTTGTTCACATGTTCGTCGCTCATTATGCCGCCCCCTCTGGTTTGGCTTGGTGCTTTGTACTTCCGGGCCACGGAATGAGTCTATCCAACCCAAACAGCCTGTGCGTTGGAAACGCGAACAGAACTCCCATGGCCATGAATTCGATCAGGACCTTGTTGACGACCAGATAACTGCCTTCGGCCGGCATGGGATACGAATACGCAGGGAATGGAGGCGCCGCCACGTAGTACAGCAACAGCAGCACCATGCCGGCAATGAGCGCTGGCCTGGTGAGCAGCCCGAGGAACAACGCTAGTCCGATGAGCGTGAGTCCCCAGATATTCAGGAAGTCGATGACGGCAATCGCCGACGGGCTGGCAGCAAGGTCACGGAAGAAGCCGCCCAGCCACCATTCCGCCTCGCCCAGATAACCAGCCGACGACCAGTAGGGATTGAGTAGTTTGGCAAGGCCTTCATAGAAGAAATGCCAGCCGATAAGTATCTGGAGGCCAATCAGCGCCCATCTTTGGCACTTATTGAGCCCCGAACCATCGGTACCCGCATCACTGTGCATCATAGTTCCGCCTTTTCTCCGCCGTTGGGAACAGCACTCCTCCAACCCGTCGATTTCAAGATTCGACCAGATCTATCTACGATCAGACATTCACAGCCTTTGAGCGTCTCCACGAATCTGACGCCCACGTGCGGCTGCATCACAAACACGCCCGTGGCCAAAGCGTCCGCGACCATCGCGGACGGAGCCACGATCGAGACGCTCGAGTTCACCTGGGGCGACAGACCAGTCTCTGAACTGACGATATGATGAAATTTCTGCGAGCTATCAAAGCTCTTCTCATAACTACCAGCAGTAGCTACTGCCGCATTTGCGAGGTGGATCAGGTCGGGGTATTGGTCGCCCTTGGATGGATCCTGGACGGCCACGGTCCACGACAGACCTTCCTCTTTCGTACCCGCCGATCTTACGTCGCCGCCAGCATCGATCAAGTACTGTTCGATCCCGCACTCCTCCAGCACCCTGGCGATCGCATCGACTACGTAACCTTTGGCGATCCCGTTCAATGAGATCGACATGCCCGACCGTTTGAAGCCAACGCCATTCTCGGTCAACTCGATGTGACGCGAACCGACGAGTTCCAGGACTTCGGCGATTTCCGCTCGCGTTGGTTCGACAGGATTGGCCGAGTCGAGCATGCCCTGAAACAGCTCCACTATCGGCTCGACGGAGATGTCGAACGCTCCACCGCTCATTTCATTGAACTGCAACGCACGGGATATCAACCGGGAAAATTCAGGGTGGAGGCTCGTCAAGCAACCCTGTTCGTTGAGAGAGCAGACAGCCGACGCATCGTCGTACTTGCTGAGCAGGCTGATGAGGCTTTCCATCTCCTCGAATGCACGTCCGAATGCATCCTCGACCTGGTCCTTGGATGGCCCGATAGCGGTTATGGAGACAAGCGTACCCATAGCCGGGCGACTAAAGCTGATCTTGTGTGTGTTGTCGTCTAGGAGGGTGGATTCAGACACCGAATAGCCACCATCCACGCGCTCTAGGCCCATCCCTTCGAGGGCTTCTAGTTTGCGTGCAATTTCCGAGTCGTCTTGCATGCGTCGGCTAAGATCCAGTTTCGTTGGGCGCTACTGATACACCTGCTCGAGGGCGGCGCGAGTTCTCTCCAATAGTGCTTGAGTCGCACGAATCCCTTCCATTTCCGGAAGCTCAGATCCTTCATATTCGATCCCAACGTACCCACGATACCCAGCGTCGAGCACTATGCGCATTATCTGCTCGTAATCGGTGTTGCGTTCGTTGCCGTGTTCATCGAAGACATGCGATTTTGCGCTCACTGCTTTGGCGTACGGCATCAGTTCGGTCATTCCTTGGTACCGGTCGTACCACACGCCTTCTTCGATACGGAAGTTGCCGAAATCGGGCAGCGTGCCGCACCTGGGATGGTCTACGGCGCTCATGACACTGGCCAACCAAGCCCCGTTCGAAGAAACGCCTCCATGATTTTCGACGATGACGTTGATCCCGAATGGGTCCGCAAATTCGGTCAATCGGCTCAAACCATCGACGGCCAAGTCCTTTTGTTCCTCGGGGGTGCCATCTGACTGCGCATTCACGCGAATGGAATGGCATCCCAAATATTGCGCTGCATCGACCCACCGATGGTGGTTCTCGACGGCCGTCGTGCGGGCAGCGTCGTCCGGATCCCCCAACGCTCCTTCACCGTCGCACATGATAAGCAGGCTCCGCACACCGTTGTCGTCCGCGCGTGTCTTGAGTTCAGACAGGTAGGCTGTGTCCCGGGCCTTGTCTTTGAAAAACGAGTTCACGTATTCGACCGCTTCGATATCGAATTCGTTGCGCGCCACTCCAGGGAAATCGAGGTTGTCCAGTTCGCCCGCGTTCAGGGTGCGGTGAAGGGACCACTCAGCAAGCGAGATTTTATAGAGAGGCTCGCGTTTCGTGCAGGCCTGAAGTCCCGAAAGGAGTATCGAAGTCCGTGCCAGCGAGGCCACCGGGACGGCGGTGGCGGCACCTTTCAAGAACCCGCGACGACTCAAGTTTCTCGCCATTTTTCCAATATCCGGAATGAGGAATCAGCTTCGAGTGTCTCACTCGTCACCCACATCACTCCGATGATGCTTACGGGTACGGCGCCGCGCAAGTCCCGTTCAGCTTACCTCTTTTTAGTGTTCCCGCGCTTGCTGTGAACGTGTACAGGTTGAAGCTTGTTGGATTCGCAGAACGTCGGTGGTTCATAAGACCAGCCCCGTCGCAACCTGCGAGCCTCTCTGCGCAGCTTGATCCACAACAACCGGCCACCGACTGGTGCCGCAAACCGGGCGCTCAAGCCGAACTCTTTGCGAAAGTCCTTGAGCAACATCGAGATTTTTTTCTTCAGCTCTGGGTCCTTGCGGAACCAACGCCTCGAGGCCCATAAGGCGCTGGCCCAACCAGTGCGAAGTTCGCGAGATTCCCATCTGAAGCGCTCTCGGATGCGGAGATCCGCGTGATTCTTATATCGTTTCCATCCCTGCAACATCGTGCGAGCGATTCTCACGATACTCGGCCCGTTTTCCTTAAAATCGCGAGTGAACGCCCGAACCAACGCCGCCGTCTCTTGACCCTTCTTCAGGTAGGGATGAATGTGGCGAAACCGGTACTGACCATGAGTGTCCGCCTCCGGCACCTCGTCAGGACCCAACAGTGTGCCTTGAGATTCGTGCTCTTCGTACAAGGGGGTGCCAGCTACGGGTGTATACAGCATGAACTGATGAAAGTCTGCATCGTGCTCCACAGCATACTGTATCGCATCTTCGATGTTTTGCGGAGTGTGATCTTCGAGTCCGATGATCGTCGATCCCAACACGCGGATACCGTGTGACTGGAGGTCACGGACCAGCTGTCGTGTATCGGTGCCTTTTAATTTCGAATAGTTAGCTTCGTCTCCCTCCAACCCCATCCACACCCAGGAAATCCCCAGCGCAACCAGCTGTTCAATCGAGTATTTGCGAAGTGCATTGGCCGAACTGAAGATGTAGAAGGACCACGCCTTATTGTGAGTTTCCATGAGCTCGAGCAACCGCAAAACTCGCTCGCGGTACAATAGAAAGTTCTCATCCATCACGAAGAATGACCGGACCTTCATCGCAGCTTCGAGTTCGCACATCACCTCGAAGAGTTCGTCTCCGGTCTCGAAGAAGTGCACGCAATTGCCCTTGCCCCCGAACATCGCGGAGGTTGCGCAGAAGTTGCAGCCCATCGGGCAGCCAACCGAGGGAATCAGCGTCGCAGCCGTCGCCCCAGGCTTTTCCGATAGACGGATTCCCATGGTCCGAGCACCAAAACCGGACGTGATATGGGGATGCCGAATACGTCGATCCGCTTCCTCACCCAAAAACTGCCGCATCCACCGCACGCCTTCACCCTTGACAATGTGGTCGGCATCGATGCGCCCACTGAGATCGGGGATGTTGGCAACGTGACCACCAACCACGATCGTGGCCTCGGGGAGATGTTCACGAACCAACTCACACATCTTCTGCACCTTCAGCACGTTCGGCTGGATAGCGCCAATCCCAACCACCTCGTAGTGATTCGTCTTGATCTCCTCGATGAATCGATCAAGCGTTGGAAAATCGAGAAGTGTGCAGGGAGCCTCGATGTTCTCCTTGATCAGCATCAAGCCCCAGGATCTGTGGAACATGCGCAAGGAAAAAGCACCTTGAACACGCGTCACCTGGTTGTGATAAAGCTCCATTGGGTTGATTGCGCGGCTTCCGTACTCGTCGTCCTGCGCATAGGGGCCGAAGACACTGCTCAAAAGCACACGCGCATTTGGGCCGTTTGGATGTTTCGGGAAATCAGTTGTGGGTGCGGAAAGCACTGATGTTGTCATTGATGTTGTTGTTACCTAACTGGTAGGATGGGTCGATTTAGCGGATAAACTCTGACGGCTTTGCAGCCCTGGAGAGAATCTGCAGTTGCGTGAGGGAAATGTAACACACAATCAGCGACATCATTGTGATGGGTGCAGCGTGCAACGTGCAGCGTACAGCGAACAACGGCCAGAACGCTCAACCTGCTCACATCGATCTTCGGCCTCCCGACGCCGGACTCATATCGAACCTCCTCGTTCGAGCCGCTTGATATGAAGCAAAGCCCAACCGAACGCGATCGGTACGGTAAGGAGGCTGGCCATCGCCATGCCGATCCAGACTCCTCGAAGCCCCATGTCGAGGTAGACGCCCAGAAGCCATGCGAGGGGCACGTTCAACACGAGAGTGCGCAGCAAAGTCGTTGTCAGCGCATACGCACCCTTGCCCACTCCCTGGAACATCGCGGCGGAAAGCATCCCAAAAGCAGCAGCCGGAAGCACTACCCACAGAATGCGCAGACACACGACCAGATCGTTGACTATCCTTTCGGAGTCGCTCGACCATGTGAATATCCACGTAATCTGTGGTGCAAACAGAACCAACAGAATAGCAAACACACCTTCTACCGAGAAGCATATCTTGAGCGCGTAGGTGTAGGCGATTTTGATCTTTTCGAATTCGTTGGCCCCGTATGCTGCACCCGATACTGAAGTCACCGCGGTCGCCACCCCAAGTACAGGCAAAGCAGCGAGGGCAATGATGCGCCAACCGGTGGTATAGACGGCAACGCCGTCGGGTCCGCCAACCGTCGCGACTATAGTAGTCACGGCAAACGCCATGATTGCCATCGACATTTGCGAGACCGACGCTGGGAAGCCTACTCTCGCAATGTCCCAGACGTGTGCACCGTGGAACCTGAATCCCTTGAAGCGGAACGAGACGTACGTCTTCCTCTCGACGAAAAGCCAGTACCCCGTCAACGTAGAAACCAAAAACATCGATAGGATCGTCGCCTAGGCGGCTCCGCTAGCTAGAGTGCCTCACCTGCCCCATCAACCGGAGTGCAGACTCGGCGAAGGCCAACATTGCCCTCGGCAGGACAGCATTATGATCGCCTTCTTGGGCTCTCCGAGCAGCGTCTGCACTCCCGCCGTGTGGCGGGGCGGATCAGAAACTGCCATTTCTCACCGGTGTCGATTTCTCCAATGCTCGACCCCTGTCCTATCTTTCGATCAGTTGTTGACTCCAGGACCGGTGTGGCACTGAAAGAATCTACTGGCTAAGCACGAAGGGAGACGGATGATCGTCCTGCTGCTGTCATTGGCGTCATTTCTGATCTACCTGCTCGTCGAGCGGTTTAGAGTCGACAGCTGGCGACGCAAAATACCGCAGATGATCGCAGTAACTGGAACTAGAGGGAAATCCAGCGTCACTCGTATGCTGGCCTCTGTCCTCCGCGCAGACGGGCGTAAGGTCCTGGCAAAAACGACAGGATCATCTCCGCGATTCCTTTGGCCCGACGGTTCTGAGACAGAAATACGTCGTCGTGGGCCTGCGTCCGTCCTAGAACAGAAAGCTCTCCTGAATCATGCGGCTCGACGGAACGTGGACTGCGTCGTGGCAGAGGTAATGAGCATCAATCCCGAAAATCACGTCGTGGAATCGCATCAACTTCTGAAGCCAGATATCGTGGTGGTCACAAACACATGGCCTGACCATGTGGGCGCGCAGGGTGAGACCGATGTTGAGGTCGCCGAAACCCTTGCCCTCGACATCCCCGAACACGCGACAGCAGTCATTTCATCACTCTGCGACCCAAGTTTCTTCGAAACACCCGCGGGAGATAATTTCCGAAGCCTGGTTGTAGCGAAGTCAGGTGCCTCTAAGCCGATTCGGGAACGGATTCCCGCATTGGACCGCCACGAGTTCCCTGAGAACGTCGACATCGTGTGCGGGATCGCGAATCACATCGGGATCCCAGACGACACCATAATGGAAGGATTGGCAACCTATACACCTGACCCCGGTGTTTTATCGCTCCATGAACTCAGAGCGGGTGATCCCGAGAGAAAACTCGTAGTGGCAAACGCACTAGCGGCGAACGATCCACTTTCGACAATGCGTGCGCTAGACAGGGTGAATGAAGTACTGCCCCAGCCCACACCGATCGTGGGGCTGCTATGTCTTCGGGCGGACAGGGCAGACAGAACCCAGCAGTGGATCGACGCTATTGCCGATGGGTGGTCCGGCAATTTCGCACGCCTGTACATTACCGGTGGGCACGCAGTAGCAGCAGCTAGGAAGTTGAGAGGAGCCCAGGTCCTCAGAGAAAAATCCGCCGAAAACCTAATGGCAAAAATCGCCAACAATGTCGAAGACGAAACTGCTGTGTTCGGGTTCGGTAACTTCGGCGGAATAGGGCAGCGACTCTTCGAATACTGGAACCGAGTCGGAGAGAAACATGGGTTATGAGATAGCCTTCATCGGGCTTCTGCTCTCCCTGCTTTTCACAGGCGTCACCGGGTTGTATCCGGGCGGGATAATTGTCCCCAGCTATCTCGTATTGTTCCTCAATCAACCAGAGCGCATCGCAGGGACATTGATCGCGGCGGTGCTGACACTCATCGCGTACAGATTCGTCTCCCAATACCTGATACTCTTCGGCAGACGACGGTTCGTATTCCTGATTCTCACCGGGGGAGTCTGGGCGCTTCTATGGATCGCCGTATTTCCGTCGCTCTTCCCACAGTCATTGGAATTCAGGGTGATCGGATGGGTGATCCCCGGTCTAATAGCCAATCACTTCGACCGCCAAGGTGTGGTATCGACGACCGCGGCGCTCGCAACGGTGACCGTGGTACTTCACTTCTTAGGTCGAATGTTTGGCCTATGATTCGATCGCTGCTTCGCTCCCGTTCCCACCGCGGTGGGGATTCTAGATCGTACGCCACAATCTACCTGGCGGGCATCACGAGCTTGGTCGCATACGCTCTCCTGCAATGGTCATCGTATGCAAAGCCCCTGCATTACAGCGAGGCGATGATCGAGGCGGCGGCGCTCATGCAGAGCGCAACTCATGCGGTACGAGATTTCTGCGACTCGACCGGTATCGAGATCGATGAAGTGACGGACCCAAATGCTACGTGCCTCATAGGACCGGAGCTCACTCCCCTCATGACGACTCTTGGCCACTTGGACGCCAAGCGGACCACCACGGACCCGGCGATGGCGAGCCTCATTGCCCATCTGTTGGACGAAGCAGGCGTATCCGAGGGAGACACGATAGCGATCGGGAGCTCAGCGTCATTCCCCGCCCTGCTCATTGGCACAGTGGCCGCAGCCGAGGCGATGAGTGTCCACCCGGTGATCATCCTGTCGTTGGGTGCGTCCACCTACGGCGCGACCAACCCTGAGTTCAACTTGTTGGACATGTACACCCTCCTGATCAAAGAGGGTGTTTTCGCGACACCGGCGGCGGCAGTCTCGTTGGGCGGCGGTGAAGATATCGGCACTGGGTTCGACGCGGAGCTCACGACCGACCTCTCGAGTCAGATAGCGGAAAGCGGACTCATGTTCCTCTCGGATTCAGACCTGCGGGGCAATGTTGCTGCGCGGATGGCGATCTACGGACGCGTTGCCGCTTTCGTCAACACCGGAGGAAGTTACGCTAACCTCGGAACCAGCGCCGAGGCACTTCAGCTGCAACCGGGCCTCAGCCGCGACATCGGTCTGCCGCCAGTCGAAGAACGGGGGGTGCTATTCGAGATGGCGGCCCTAGAGGTGCCGGTGATACACCTGTTGTTCATCCGAGGGCTGGTATCGCGTCACGGCGTAGTTTGGGACCCGATACCGCATAGAAAGCCCGGTGAGATGGCTCTCTATGCGTACCAGCCGGGTGGATCGAGGGCTGTTTGGCTGGTTGGCATTCCGTATTTCATCGCAGTCGTAGTGCTGGTGGTGGCGCACGCGAGATGTACATCGCGAAGCTCGCAGACAGCACACGATATCACGCTCTGAGAGAACCGCAAAAACACTTCACCGACCCTCCGGCGCTGCGCAACATAGGTTGATCACCCCGGACACATCCGATATCATACCCGGCGTCCTCCCCGACCTACAGTTGCTCGTGTGTAGGAGAACCATATGAAACGGTTACAAAAGCTGGCGCTCGTAGCGGCATTGACTCTTTCTCTGTCTTCGGTGGCCGCAACGCCCGTATCGGCACAGGCTACAGCTGAGCTCCCTGTGTTGATCACCTCAATCGGTCAAAGCCCCGGCCCAGTCTACTTTCGGGTCTTCATGAACAGATTGGGTTTGGATTTCGTCTTCAACAGCCTGGCCACTGTCGAGGACATTGCAGCCGGGCATGAAGACGCGGGTCGATTCAAGTCGATAATCATCGTGACCGGAGCCAGCGGCAAAGGCATGGGAGCCGCCGGGATTTCCATCGACGACGAGCTGGCCAGGGCCGAACGACTCATCGCACAGGCCCGGAGTCTGGGGTTGAAGGTCATTGGCGCACACATTGAAGGAATGGAACGGCGCGCGCAGGGGGCGGCACCAGGCGACAACACCGACGAACTCTCGATAGACGCGGTATGCCCGAACGCCGACATGCTGCTCGTGATGGAGGAAGGAAACGAGGACGGC
This sequence comes from uncultured Gemmatimonadaceae bacterium, assembly GCA_964518955.1. Taxonomy (GTDB): domain Bacteria; phylum Gemmatimonadota; class Gemmatimonadetes; order Gemmatimonadales; family GWC2-71-9; genus JBDGYW01. Next base: position 55,541 of record CAZFHS010000003.1, read on the forward strand.
CGGTTCAGCGACATCGCATCCGATGCCGGTATCCCGATCGTGCTCTTCGAGAAGTTGACCAGCTTGAGCGATGTGCTTCCAACCATCTTCGGCAACTAGGGACATCATAGCTTGAGTATGTTCGCTTCCGCCGGGCTTGTGCTCGGCGTTATGGTGATCGTCTACATCATCACCAAAGCATTCAAGCTCTCCACGGAGCTTGCAATGCTTGCCGCGGCAGTGGCCGGCGGATTGGCCGGCGGATTTGGCTTACCGGCTCGGCACTACGCCGAGGGCGCCATAACCTACCTCGACATCAACCTGATCTTCATCACTGCCACGCTCTTCATGAACATCATGAAGGAGTCGGGCGGAGTGGCGTTTGTGGTGAGGGGGATCCTGAAGAAGTTTCACCGTAACAGGGCACTGCTACTCGTATTGCTGACCGTGCTCCTGCTGCTACCCGGAGCCTTAACAGGGGCAGGTAGTGTTACAGTGTTAATCACCGGCGGAATGGTAGCAGTCGTCCTCTATTACATGGGCATCTCGAAGCTGCGCACCACCGTGATTGTTTTCGTAATCGCCGGCCTCAGTGCGGCCGCACCACCGGTGAGCTTATGGGCGATGATGACCGCGGCAGGGGTCAACATGCCTTACGTGGGGTTTTTCTGGCCCCTTCTCGTACCGTGCGTCGTTGCGGCGCTGTTGACGATATTCATCGTCGGCTGGCGAGGCAGCGAAACCAACATCGACAAAGCACTCGAGGAGCTCCCCGAACCGCCCGTAGGAATGAACTGGCTCCGAGTGCTCATCCCCTTTGCCGTTTTCGGATTTCTCGTCTTCGTCGGCAGGCAGTGGCCGCATTCCACACCGATAATCGGATTGCCTCTGATGTTTCTGTTCGCCGCGGCCGCTTCGTTCGCTCTGTCTCCGGTGAAGCTCAATATCCTGAAAATCTCAGAGGAAACGATCGAGCGTCTATTGCCTCTGATTGCTACGCTGACATGTGTGGGCATTTTAGTGCAGATCATGACACTCACCGGTGCACGCGGGTTGTTAGCGGTTACGGCTGTGACGCTACCCGCGGCGGTGGTGTTTGCGAGCCTGTTCTGGCTGATGCCCATTTCTGAAGCGGTCCTGATGTACGGTGCGGCACCGGTAATCGGCGTTCCGCTCGTGCTGCTGTTCAACAGCATGGGGCTCGATCCGATCGTTGCGCTTGCGGGAATGAGCATCATCTGGCCGCTCGGAGACGCTCTCCCACCGACCGCAATCATCGGAAGACTGACGGTGAGCGTCGTTGGGTACGATGAGTCCTATGGTAGTTTCCTCAAGGCGTGTGCCGTGCCCGCTGTACTCATCATGATTATGGGCACCATGATGGTCGTGTTTTCGAAAGAACTCGGCTTTCTAACCGGGCTGTAGGAGGAGAATATGGTTTTGCTCGGTGGAATCGTTACGATCGTCTACTATCTGCTGGTTGCATTCATAGTGTTCATCTTGATCCGCAACCTGATTCGCACCAAGCGGTGGGAAACGGAAATATTGTACATCGTTGTACTGATGCCCTTTATCCTGCGTCTCTTGAGATTGAAGTGAGGGATTCCAGATGAGCGCAGAGTCGACTGCATACGTGCGAAAGCTTCTCTTCGCGGCGGTTGGTCTGGTCTGGCTCGTCTTGTCCGGCACCAGCTTCTTCAGCAGTCGGCGCCTCGAAGAGCCCGTCGTTCTGAGCGACGGAGTCACTGAGGTCAAGAAACTCAGCGAGTACTACGAAGGTGTCGCTGGCACGGCGAACGACTGCAACATCTACATACTCGAAGGCGAAGAAGAGGGAGGGACGATTTTTGTGATGGGCGGTTCCCATCCGGAGGAACCTGCGGGGCGCTTGGCGACATGGCTTTTTGCCGAGAACGCAGTGATGCGACGTGGGCGCCTGATCCTGGCGCTCAGCTCGAATCGCAGCGCAAGCACGGTAACTAGAATCGGCGGAGCATACCCTCCCGACTTTGCGATTCCAACCGAATGGGGTGAACGCAAGTTCAGGCTCGGAGATCGTTGGTCAAACCCGCTCGATCAGTGGCCCGACCCCGAGGTCTACATCCACTATCCGAGCAAGCAGAACCTCGCGTACGTAGACATTCGGAACCTCAACAGGTGCTGGCCCGGGAGGCCAAACGGCACTCTGACCGAACGCACCTGCTACGCATTCATGGAGTTGATTCGGCAGGAACAGGTCGACATCTACATAGACCTGCACGAGGCTGAGCTTCAATATCCTGTGATCAGCACCATCGTCGCACACGATCGAGGCGAGGACCTCGCAGCGTTCGTATCGATGATGCTCACCGACATGGAGGGCTTTGGCATGGGGCTGGAGTACTCCCCGAAGAGCCTGCACGGCCTCTCGCACCGCGAGGTTGGTGACTTCTCCGACGCCGTTTCGCTCCTTTTTGAAGCACCTGAGCCGTTCTTAGATGCAACAAGGGGCCGGACGACACGCGAACAACTGCTGACTGGACAAGATGAGTTTGTCGTCAAGGCCGGTGAACACGGCCTCCTATTCGAAGAGATCGACGAAAACGGTTGGCCTATCGATGTGAGGGTTGGGCGCCACACGTCCGCGGTTCTGCAAACGATGGAGAGCTGGACCGATTTGAATCCAGACAGGCCATTAGCCTGCTTGGGTGTACCCCGATATGCCGACGTGATAGCCAACGGCATCGGTTATTACCTGTACGATCCCGAGAATCCGCGAGGCCGGAGGGTCGTGATCGATTAGAGACCGACCCGGCTGACGGGTATATTGCGGATGCAACGGAAAGACTGAGTTAGTAAAAGCGATCGGCTGGGCCCTCCTACCCACCGACGCTCGATCGAATAAACAATCAGATAGCACCAAACGAGGCCCCCGAAGAAGGAGAAGTATCGTGAGAACAAGACACGTCGGGAAAGCAACGATCGAAATCCTGTTGTTGGTACTGCTGATGGCAGCAACGGGGTTGGCGACCGCGACGGCGCAGATGACCGCCAAAGTCCCAGATGCAATGCCGGAAGACACATGTGTGACGTGCAGTGAGGGACCCACAGGTGGCTGTACCAGTATCATGGTTGGAAGCGAAGCCACGACCGACGGATCGGTTATCACCGCCCACACCTGCGACGGCAACTATCGCACATGGCTCGACATCGTGCCGTCCGAGGAGCACAGCGCAGGAGCCACCAGGCCGGTATACTGGGGCAAGCTGCACAACGAAACCCCATGGGACATGAGGGGCCTCCGCCTGAAGGGCGAGATTCCGCAAGCAGACTCTACATTCGCCTTCTTCAACGTGGCTTACCCGGCGATGAACGAGAAAGGTCTCTCGATCGGTGAGACGACGATCGGCGGTCGCAACGAGCTGAGAAACCCCGAGGGCATGTTCCTGATTGAAAATCTTCAGGCCATCGCACTCGAAAGAACCACCAACGCAAGAGACGCCATTCAGTTGATTGGCGAACTCGTTGCGGAGTACGGTTATGGCGATTGGGGCGAGTGCCTCACATTTGCAGACGCCAGTGAAGTTTGGCACTTCGAGATCCACGGTGCTGGACCATTCGAGGTCGGTGCCGTTTGGGCTGCGGTACGCATCCCTGACGACCATGTTGGAGTATCAGCCAACATCCCGAGAATCTCAACGCTGGATCTTGACGATTCCGACTTCTACATGGCCTCGGAGAATGTGCATTCGTTGGCTGAGGAGATGGGTTGGTGGGATCCGAGCAGCGGTGAGGAATTCAAATTCTGGAAGGCTTACAGCGGCAGGACGCCTTTCTCGATACGGGAGTTTTTCATCCTCAGCAACATGGCACCTTCCTTGAACCTGCTGAGAGACCAGGACGAGCTTCCTTTCTCGGTGAAACCCGACGAGCAAGTTTCGGTGCGGGACGTCATGCGTTTCTACCGCGAGACCTATGAGGGCACCGAGTATGACATGACGCGGAACCTCATGGTGCAACCGCAGCGTCGCCGAGGTGAGCCTGCGCCCGACGAGGAGGTGGGCCTGGTCAAGAGTCCGATGGTCAACAACTGGACAGTCGGCGGCGAAATGGCAAACTTGCTGAACACGCTGAAGCCTGGCACGGTTGAAACGCAGAGGGCAATTGCAATTGCCAGATGCTCCTACTCGCAGATAATACAAAATCGCGGTTGGCTTCCGCCTGAGATCGGTACTGTCGCATGGTTCTCATTCGACAATCCCGGCCAGAGCCCCCGAATGCCCATCTTCGCCGGCACGCTTTCACTGCCAAACAGTTTCCAGGTCTGCGGGCAGCACCGTTATCGCGAAGATGCAGCCGTGTGGTGGTTCCGGAGAACCAATCGGCTGGCAATGATCAAGTGGGGAGATGTGAGAGACATCATCGAGGGCGCCTCGATGGAATTCGAGGACAGGGCGTTTGCGGAGCTCCCGTCGATCGAAGGCATCGCGATGGAGTACTACAACAACGGCCAATACGATCAGTTCAGACAATACATCACCAAGTACAGCAACGACTTCGCTCATGCCACCATGACCAAGTGGTGGGAACTGGGCAACGACCTCTGGATGAGGTACGCACGCGGGTTCTAGTCCTAGGCATATTGCCAGGGAAGACGCCCTCTTCGGGAAAGCTCCCGGAGCGGGCGTCTTTTTCCGTCCGGTCGTCCATCGATGATTCAGCCGCGGGCGGACGCGGTTTGGTCCGGATTTACTGCTGGGGTTGGGTGGGGAGCTCATTTCCCCATCGGCGTTTCTCCGCGTTTTTCCGCGTCATTCAGCGGCCAATCAGTTGACCAGCCAGCCCTGAACGCCAAACTTCCATTCATGATCGGACAGCACCGTTACCACCTTTACCCAATCACCCTAACAATCTTCTCGATGACCCAATCCTGCTCTACCGTCGATTCGCAGGTGCGCATCGACTTCCGGACCGACCTCGTTTCTGGATACGAGACCACGATTTCCGGCGAAGACCTTCTCTATCACTCGCCGATCCCGGATGTGGACCGCTCGCTCTTGGTGCGATCTCTGGATCGAGAACGGCATATCGAGTGGGAAACCGCGAGGGTCCCCGAAGAATTCGAGGGCGATGAGGCCACCTTCGTGATTATGGCGGCGATCGACGTCAACGACGACGTCCGTCAATTCGATCTGTTCGTAAACGGCGAACTTGCACTCACCTTCGAGAATCCAAGCAGCACCGACCTGGACCGCCTCTCATGGAACGGTGACCGCGGCGTGAGCGCAGAGTTTCGTGTCACCGAGATCGACAAGTACGACGACGTGATGGGATATGTGTTCCTAACTGTGCCCCGGTCGTGGTGGGAGGAAAGCGGGTCTCTGCGCCTGCGGGTAGCCGGCGAGAACGCGGGCACACCCACTTGGTTTATGGTGTTCAAAGAACCCGTTAGACCCGGCGTCATGCTGCGCAACACACCTGCCCTTTTGCGCGGCGAGAACGGGCACGAACAGGTGGCGCGAGCAGAATGCTTCTACCTCGGCGATGCCGGCAAGCTGCGCCTGGAAACCCCCGCATCGACAATCGAGAAGACACTCGGCCTCGGCCACACGCAAGTTCTCCTACCTGTACCCGCAGTCGAAGAGCCCACAGAGACGGACATAGGTATCGAGTTGGATGGCACCTCGTACGCGGCCAAATTCACGGTGCACCCGGTCGAAGAGATGGACATCTACCTGATTCACCACACCCACCTGGACATCGGATACACGCATCACCAGAGCGACGTCGAACGGATACAATGGCAGCACCTGGAAGAAGCCCTTCGACTAGGAGAAGCCAGCCAAGACCATCCAGACGGAGCCCGGTTTGTCTGGAACCCTGAAGGTCTTTGGGCTGTTGAGTCGTATCTCGAGCACCACAGCAGCGCAGAAAACGAGCGACTCCTATCCGGGATTCAAAACGGTTGGATCGCGCTGGACGGCCTCTTTGCAAACCTCCTGACCGGCATTGCGTCTTCAGAGGGGCTGATGCGAAGCATGGAGACCGCTCGCCGCCTGAGCCGAGAAACGGGTGTCACAATTGAGTCGGCAATGCTGACCGACATTCCCGGATTCACATGGGGGCTGGTGCCGGTATTGGCTCAGAATGGTGTCAAGTATCTGTCAATCGGGCCGAATTTCGGCCATCGCATTGGGTACCTCTCGAGGGAGCTCGGAGACAAACCATTCTATTGGGAGTCGCCGTCGGGGAAGGAACGCGTGCTCACATGGGTGTCGGGCGCCGGATACGCGTGGTTCCATACCGGGCTGGGTTTCACCAACCTGACCAACCTTCTAGACGAGCTGAATGTTTTCAAATACCTCGACTCGCTTCAGCAAACCGATTACCAGTACGACATCACCCACATGCGCTACAACATCGGTGCGGACAACGGCCCCCCCGACCCGGCATTGGCGAACACGGTCCACGCATGGAACGAACGTTACGTCTCTCCCCGACTCATCATCTCCAGCACCACAAAACTATTCGAGGAATTCGAGTCGAGATATGGCCCGCAGCTGCCAGTATTCCGCGGAGACATGACCGGCCACTGGGAAGACGGGGTGGCGTCTTCCGCAAAGGAAACCGCACTCATTAGGAGAGTCGCTGAATCGCTTGTACAGATCGAAGCGTTGTCCGCGATGCTCGACCATCCCCTGTCAACAGACGAGCTGTATCAAGCTTGGAAGTTCGTTTTGCTGTATTACGAGCACACCTGGGGGTCTTGGAATAGCGTCAGCGAACCCGAATCGGAGTTCACCATCAGGCAGTGGGAACAGAAGCGCGAGTTTGCACGCCAAGCCGCCACCAAAGCCGACGACCTCCGGATTGCAGTTCTGTCGGGCCGATGGAGTGAAGGTTCATCGACCGTCGAAGTGTTGAATACCCTGAGTTGGCCCCGAAATGATGTGATATTGCTACCGGCAGATCAAAGCGCGGCAGGCGATCGAGTATTGGACGAATTCGGCATTCAGGTCCGCTCCCAACGGCTCTCGAGCGGTGAACTGGCGTTTCTCGCGGAGGAAGTTCCTGCGCTGGGTTCGCGAAGATACAGTATCGAAACGGGAACCGTTGAGGGCCAAAGAGAACCAGACACAGATTCCGTGGTTTCAACCAACAGTTTTAGTGTTGTGCTGAATCGTGCAACCGGCACTATCGCATCACTGGAGTTTCTCCCGGCCAACTGGGATTTGGTTGATACGGATTCGGGAAACGGTTTGAACGAATACCTCTACGTTTCGAGCCGGAATCCGGAAGACGTGTCATCGAATGGGCCAGCGCAAGTCGCCATGAAAGACGCCGGGCCATTGGTTTGGATATATGAAACGAGGGCATCTGCCCCTGGCACAGGTGGCGGAATCTCCAGCGAGATCCGGTTTTACGACGGTCTCGAGCGAGTCGACATAGTCAACAGCTTGGACAAGACTCTCACCTATACACCTGAAGCCGTGCTATATCGGTTCCCCTTCAACATCCCGAATCCGGAAATTCGCATAGATGTTCCCTGGGGATCTTTCCGGCCAGAACAAGACCAGATACCAGGCTCATCAAAAAACTACATGTCTGTCGGGAACTGGGTGGACATTCACAACAGTGAAGTCGGTGTCACCTTTGTCTCGGTGGACGTTCCGATGGTGCAGTTCGGTGAGGTCAGAACAGATCCAATCGTTACCGGATGGAAAGAGCACCTCGAGCCGAGTGCGACCTTGTTCTCTTACGTAATGAACAACTACTGGGAAACCAATTACAGAGCCGGACAAGAAGGATTTCACGAATTTCGTTATTCGCTCCTTCCTCACGCCAAATTCAATGAGTCCGAGGCCGACCGATTTGCGGCAGGGATCGCGCAACCTCTGTTAGTGGTGCCTGTGGATCCAACCACCACTCACTCCACTTTCCCGATGCGAGTCGAGGCTGCCGCATCGATCGTAACCTCATTGGCATTCGCCAGCGACGGTGACAGCTATCGGGTGCGTCTATTCAATCCCAGCGGTTTCGATGACGAGGTCATGCTGCATCCTCGGGGCGAGCGGGAATGGGCCATATACCTGAGCGACATGGCAGAGGAGCGGATCGAACGGAGTACGGCACCGATCACACTGGCGCCGTATGAGATAGTCACACTTCTGATTGAGGTGCTGCGCTAGGGTTCGAGTCGGTCGTAGTGATCCTTTGTGATCTCGCCTCGAACAGTACCGGTGTGCGCAATGCCAGCTGGTTCAAACAATATCAGCTTCACGAACCCGTGTGGAACGACCCTGTGTTCGCGGCCGGCTTCCACTACGCAGAACTCTCCTGGATTCAGTATCACCGAGCTATCGCGCTCCTGAACCTCCAGCCTGCCCTCGACAACCCAAAAGAGTTCATCTTCGGTATCGTGGATGTGCCACGGCACCTTATCGCCATCCAACTTCGCAAGCTTGAGATGCTGGCCATTCGCCTCGCCCACAATCTTCGGTGAGAAAAGGTCTGAGAATCTGTCGAAGCACCCGTCGATATTGATCGCTTTCAGCGGCATCGGCTTCTCTCCCATGAAGAGTGCTGATTGTGGAGTTTTGGTGCGTCGCGGCCCGCCGATCAAAGTCCCAGCTGTATCCCCAAGCCACAGAGAAACACCGTTGCTCCCGCGAGTGCATGTCCGTAGCGCGCAATGCGTTCGGTCGACACGAAGCTCAAGCCGAGGCATGACAGATAGACGAGGCCCAGCATCGTGGCGATGGTGACCACGCCAAAAACACCGGCAACCAGGGCAACCGCGCCAGCGTTCAGCGCAGCCGCCGGATACATCAGAAGGGGAATCAGAGGCTCACAAGGGCCAAACACGAATATCGTGAAGAGGATCCACGGCGTGATGTTCTTTTTCTCCTCACCGTGCGGGTGAGCATGATCTTTGATGTGCGAGTGCGTGTGCGTATGGCACGTGCCATTGGCGTGGGCGTGCGAATGCGTGTGCGGTTTGTTGCGGATGGCTTGCCTCAGCCCCCACGCTCCGTAGAGCAACCCGAACGCCACGAGCAACCATGCGGCAATTTCACCACGTTGCGACTCGAACAGCTCTAGGCTTCTCACCGTGATTCCGGCCGCGATGCCGATAAGCCCCAGTACGACCGATCCAGCAACATGCCCCAAACCACAGATCGCCGTGATCCAGAGCGTCTTGCGCCTGGACCACTGCCGAGCCTTGGACAGAGCCACGAACGGTAAATAGTGATCCGGACCAATGACCGTATGAACTGAGGCGATCAGTGCGGCCGATCCAGCGAGAACGACTACCTCTTGCGACATGTCGCAGGATACGCTTGGTCGGAGTCTGGGCGCAAGTGTGGGGGTGAAGAACTGAGAGTAGGGAGGAGAGGGAGAAGAGGGAGGGGCGGGAGGAGTAGAAGGGGCGTCAGGTGGGTAGCATCTCGAAGCCGGCGACAGCAAAGTGGTGATCGAGTGTGAGCGCCGGCTTGATTCCGCGCTCCTTCATGACGGCGAAGTTAACCGCGTCGGTTAAGCTGAAATCCTGGTCTTCGAATGGGATTAGCCAATCGTGCAATGCGACGGTCTCGAGATCGGCATCGCTCGTCACGATCAAGTTTGGCGATTCTCGAACCGTCTCCAGGAAAAATAGCGCAGGCTCACGTCCTACCCTCCGTGAAAGGAGCACATAAGTCTCTGCCAGAATGAGATTGGTTGTGACAATCCTAAAGCCATTCGCAACTGCCTCCTGCAACGCTGAAGTGCAAGCGACGTGGTCCGGATGGCTCTTCACCACGATCGGGTACCAAGCGCTGGTGTCCACGAAGAGTTCACGAGCCACGGCGGGGCCTCCGACTCGCCGGTTTGTGCCAGCTTTTCTCTTCTAGTTCGGCAAGGCTGCGGTCATGCTCCCGCGCCACATCGAGTTTCCCTCGTCCACCGATCTCTCCCTCACCAATGCCAATGAGCCGCAACGCGGGATGGCGATCCGGGTCAGTGAGCTCACGCTCAACTGCACGGATGCCACGACGGATCACGTCGGATTTGGACGTGCCCAACTGCTCCACAAGCTGCTCCAGCACTTCGTGCTCGTCTGGGGCCAGGTAAGCCTGGACTGGTGTTGGTTCAGATACTTTGCGTTTTTTCATGATTGATGTTCATTATTCATGATATTTAAAAATTAATCAGTCGAAATGAGCTGGACAAGTCAGCGTGCGAACGATAGGGTGAGTCCGCAACGCTTCCCAATACGGATCGATGCGTAGCTGAGTCGTGGAAATGCCCCACCGAGAGTAGGACAGCAGACGGTCGATCTGATCGACCGTTGCATCGAGATCGTTCGCCATGAAAAGGGCGTGAGCGTGTATTGCCCACACGTACGTCCGATCCCTGGCCCAACCAGTCGATCCCAGGCGCGCGAGCACGGCCTCTACTCCGCTCTCGGCACGTTCTGCCTCGCGTCTCGCATCAAGCACCTGCCCAAGTCCTCCGTATGCCAACTCGGGTCGCAGCACCTTGATGGCAACCTTGCGCTCGTGCTTCAGATCTTCGGCCAAGTAGACCGTCGCCATACCTCCACGGCCTAGTTCACCCTCGATCACATAGCGGTCGGACAGCGCAGCCTTCAGTCGGTCATACATATCGGCCATCTGGGTAGACTCCGATGTCAGACTCGACCACTAGAATACGGTTCAGAGTACCCGTTGGCCAGAGGTCAGCTCAGATTACATTGAATCACATCGCAACGAGGGTAGCCACAGAGGTAATTGCCTCACGAGGAAGCCGCACATGACCCACCCCATCACAGCATCGATGCTCTACAACCTCACGCGATGTCCCACTCGCGTCGCCCTCGACTTGTTCGAAGACCCGGCCAAGAAGGACGAAGTGAGCAAATTCGTGGAATTGTTGTGGGAGCGCGGCGCGGCGTTCGAGGATGAGGTGATCGGTAGCCTGGAGATTACGTTCACAGACCTGAGAAAGATGACCACCGCCGAGCGCGAGCAGGCGACGATGGACGCTCTAGCAAGCGGTGCGGAACTCATCTGCGGCGGTCGTATTCGACACGGACGACTACTAGGGGAACCCGACCTGCTGCGTCTGTCTGAGAACGGATACGTTGCCGGCGACATCAAAAGCGGCGCCGCAATGGAGGGAGCGAGTGACCTCGCTGACCCAACACCGAAGAAACACTACGCGGTTCAGCTAGCCCTGTATACGGATATTCTCGAAGGCCTTGGCAAATCAGCTGGGCGGGTTCCGTTCGTTTGGGACATCAGCAAAAGCGAGACCGCTTACGAACTGGACGTGTTGTTGGGCAAACGCAGCCCCAAGAGCCTGTGGGATACATACGTAGAGACGCTCAGCGAAGCTTCAAACATCGCCGAGGGCAGGGAAAAACCGCAGCCCGCACATAGTTCGGCCTGCAAGCTGTGCCACTGGTGGACGGTCTGCCACCAACGATTGGAGCAATCCGACGACCTGACGTTGGTGCCCGATTTGGGGCGGGCCAAACGAGACAACATGGTCAGTGTCATTTCGACCATTCAGCAGCTTGCAGAAGCAGACCTGGAAGAGTACGTGCAAGACAAGAAGACGGTATTCCCCGGAATTGGCCCGTCGTCGTTGTTTAAGTTCCAGCGGCGTGCACGCGCTCGAGTCGAAAAGCTCGATCCATACTTAACAAAAGCAACCGACCTGCCACACACAGACGTTGAGCTGTTCTTCGACGTCGAGACAGATCCATTTCGTGACGTATGCTATCTGCACGGTTTTGTGGAACGACGCGGTTGTGATTCCAATGACGAATCCTTCCACGCCTTTTACGCAGACACGCCAGAGCCGGAAGACGAAGAGGAAAGCTTCCGTGCCGCCTACACATACTTCACATCTCGAATGCCGTGCGCGGTCTACTTCTACACCAAGTACGAGCGCACTGAGTGGAAGAAATTGGCACGGAAGTATCCGTCCGTGGCCTCAGAGGAAGATGTTGAGGCCCTGTTCGATGAACCGATGACAATCGATCTGTACTACGACGTGGTGGTACCCAAAACCGTATGGCCCACACGAGACCATTCCATCAAAACCCTCGCGGCCTACTGTGGTTTCGAGTGGCGAGACGATAGCCCGTCGGGAGCCGAGTCAATCGAGTGGTATCACAGGTGGGTTGATGCCGGAGATGAGTCCATCAAACAGCGAATTCTGGAGTACAACGAGGATGACTGTCGGGCGATGAGGGTGCTGGTGGATGCGGTGCGAACAATGGCCGAGTGGAGCAAGTAAAACGATGCTGCTACGTAACCACCGAAAAGGTTCCCTGGCTGACTCGTGCAGCGGAGGCCCTCCCCAAGACTGAGGACCTCCGCTCGCCACCTCTCGTCAGCGAATAGGCACAGAAATCGAAAACTGGTGGGTCATGACCGTAACGTCGTCCAGCGTAAGCGGGCCGCTTGGCGCCAGGAGGATGTCGTTTCCACCGGCACTAGCAACATCCAACGCACCGCGTTCCAACCAGCCGCCACCACTCCACCCCACACCTGGTCTACCGGTGCCCGTAGTAACCCTGCCGGCATAGCGGAATTCCAAATCACCCAAACTGACCCTAGCGCCCCAGCTGGGCACCCACTCCATCCACTGCTCGTCTTCCCTGCGGGTGTCCTCCTCAACGTGATCCCACTGGTCGAGGTGATAGTCATACGACCTGAGACCGAGGCCAAACTGAAAGGCTGCCGGCCCGACCTGGCGGGTGACTCCGACATTCACGAACGCGTTCGAGAAGCTAAAAGCATTCTCTACGGTTTTTTCGCCTGTAGGGATCGTGTCACCACTAACCGTCTCTACCGGCTCCGCTGCCTCTGCCCAAGTATCACTACTGCCCGGTTCGTACACGATGTCTATTCCAAAAGTGGTCGGGCCAACCACCTTTGCGATTCCAACGCCCAGATCAAATGCGGTGCTGTTGCCAGGATCTCGCGGGATGTTCATGATTTCGTAGTTGGGGATCTTCGGGTGGGATTTCCAGTTGCCTGTGAGCGCCCCACCGATACGCCAACCGCGCGAGCCGATCGGCTGTACGTAAGCCAAATGCACACCCCAGGTGTCGGTAACATCGAGGTTCTCTTCATTCCTGATGTCGAAATCCCACTGCCAAGTGATCGTGTCGAGCGGAAGCCAGTCCACGTACGTGACGTCGTGCTGCATGTGGAACCGACGAAAGAGCACGAGGCCTTCCAGCGTGCGGCCGCCTTCGAACGTCTTGACCGCACCCAAACGAACGTCTTTGAGGTCTCCAAACTGCTCTATGGCGGCACTATTGGAGTACAGGTGTTCCACACCGTCAATCGCGTTGAAGTCTGCTAGAAACGTGCTTACACCAACCGCCACGTCGCCTGGAAGAAAGGCACCGAGCGTGAGGAACCCGTACTTGTTCGTTGCAGACTGAGATCTGAGTGCATTCGGAGGCAGCACATCAGGAACTCCCCACCAGCGACGGAACCAGTCGCCCTGCTTGACTTGCTGCAGAGACACCATCCCGCCGCCGAAGAATCGCGATGACTTGAACAGAGCACCGACCGGAAGCGCCCCGGCGCTCCCCGCCTCGTCACTCACGCTGTAGTACGTGGGTGAAGCAAATACGTGTGACTCACGAATCCGGAAGCCTTTTGCGGGATTACTGTACGGATCGGCGACGGAATCGTCTATCGCAATGCCGACCGATCCCATCCCCAGGTTGTGTGACGGGAACAAAATGAACTGATCGCCAGTCGCGACCGGTACGGTTTTGAGAGATATCAGCTGGGCGGTCGCGGGATGGGCAACCACCCCGAGCGAAACAGCAACAGCAACCATCTGGATGAATACTGAAAGCCGCTGGTTCATGACTACCTCCAGAAAGGAACCCCTGCGACAGAACCTGAAGGCAGGGTGACAGACAGGATGAAGTCCTCACCGGCAACGACTTGCACGTCTCGGGCGACTAGGTGCCCGAACACCTCGCTTTGAGGAGCGTCGATGTGGACCGAGTATAGACCGGAGCTCAGGAAGCCGATCTTGTAATAACCGGCGGCATCTGTCCGGCCGGCAGAAGTCCTGAGCCACTCGTTTGAGTTTCTCGTCGAATCCACACGGAATACCGAAACCCAGGCGTTTTCGACGGGTGCGGGGTTTCCTTCTCCATCTGGATTGCTCATGATCGTGCCATTGATCGCACCGGTTGAGGATGAATCCACTGCCCTCAACACCGGGGAGAAGCGAAAATCGTTAAGTGGATCGCTAAGATCGCTGACGAGACTGTTTTCGAGATCGAACTCGATGACGATCGCCGAACCACTATCTGGGACGGCTATTGGCACCTCGATATGAGCGAATGCCGGGAATTGCCCATCCGCCGGCCATTTAACATCGGCGACTGAGCCATCGTTGAACGACACTACCGAAGAATCACCGTCGATGGTCAAGCGCACTGCGTAGTACACGTCGTTCGGGAACATGTCTCCACCGACGGGGGCAAGGCTGTCACCCGATATTCGAAGCAGGTCATAGCGGCGCCTTGGCACTTCGATCTGGCTCCACGACTCCTCCCCGGCAGCGGGATCGGCCAAGGTGGACGCCGAGATATCGACGACGTAGACTTCCACTGCGGCCACTCCTGTGTGCGGAAAAGGCGTACCCCTGAGGAACACGCGGGTCGGTCCGAACGTATAGTGCGGGTAAACGACTGTATCCTCGTAGCACGCAGACAGGAAACCGACGAGGGCAGCCACAGCAAGAATGACTGGCAATAGACGCCTCACGAACGCTCCTTTTTCGCAATGAGGTCGAAGGAATTCACCCATGGATACCCGCCGATTTTTCAAAGCGTCACAACACCTCTCGAGTTTTTGTTCCGGGTGACCTCAGGAGAGATGCATGGGTATTGAGGTTGTGAAGGGGGAAAGTGATGCAGCACTGGTTGGGCGGGTGTTGGCCGGCGATTCAAGTTCGTATGCCGAGCTCGTGGCCAGGTACCGTGACCGGCTCGGACGCTATGCGATGCGGATGCTGGGAAACAGCGCGGATGCAGAGGATGCGTTGCAGGAGACGTTCGTGCGGGGATATCGGTCCCTGGCGAGGTGTACCGACCCAGAGCGGTTCGGCGCCTGGTTGTTCGGGATACTGGTCAACCGTTGCCGCACGATCGGAGGGCAGCGGGCTCGGCGGCAGGAGAAGGTGACAACAGATGAGCCTGCAATCGCTAGAGCGTCGGTGGCACACTCGGAGGCTCGGGACGCACTGAGGGAAGAGATAGAGTGGGCGGTAGCCCAGCTTTCGCAGACGCACCGCGAAGCCTTCTTGATGAAATACGTTGAAGACTTAAGCTATGAAGAGATGATGGAACTCACCGGAGCCAAAATGTCGGCTCTCAAGATGCGAGTTGCCAGAGCACGTGAAGAGTTGCGAACGCTGCTCTCAGAGGAAAACCGTGACTGACGATACCGAAAAACTCGACAGGGCTATCGAGCTGCTCAGGGAACCGGTCCGAACGGACCCGGCCTTGGACATGCGCGTCATGGCCGAGATCGAGTCTTTGCCATCTCCGCAAAGCTGGACGCGGCGGGTATGGGCCGCGTTCGAGTGGCTCCGGCGTGGGCGTACGGTCCGCATCAGTCCGCTCGGCGGACTCGCATTTGCCGCGGGCATCGCAGCAATCGTTATGCTGGGCAGGCAAGGGGCAGACGCATCCGAGCAGATCGGCCCTGAGGTCACAGCATTACAGGGGTCAACGGTACAGTTCGTGATCGTGGCTCCGGCAGCTTCTGAAGTCTCGTTGGTGGGTGATTTCAACGACTGGAATCCATCAGCCACTCCCATGGAGTTGGTTGCCGACAACCGGGTATGGACTGTCACGATCCCTCTCAACTCTGGTCGCTACCGGTATGCGTTCTTAGTTGACGGAGACACCTGGCTCAGCGATCCATCTGCACCGCCTGTTCGGGACGATGAGTTTGGTCGACCGGGTTCGGTCGTCACAATAGGAGAGACATGAGGAAATCGACTATCTGGCAGCTCTTGGCCTTGGGCGTCCTGGTCGCAACGTGCGTGAAGACCGTTCCGGCCTCTGCACAAGAGCTTCGCCTGCAAGATCGCGTTCCGGAGGAAGTACGCGCATCGATCGACGCCGTTCTGGATTCGGCGCGAGTGTTGGGAATTCCCACGGAACCGCTTGTGGACCGAGCGCTTGAAGGTGCGAGCAAGGGAGCCAGCGGCGAGTTGATCCTCAGTGCCGTGCGGCGGCTCGCAGGTGAACTCGCCACCGCACGCGACGCGTTTGGAACCGAGTCCACGGACCCCGAGATTGTGGCAGGCGCCAGCGCGCTCCGTGCCGGGGCCGCCCCTGAAGACTTGCAGAGCCTCCGCGCTCTCCGCGTGGAACAACCACTCACCATCGCAGCAGCCGTGCTTGCAGACCTCGTTGCTGTCGGGGTGCCAGCCGATACTGCCACCGCAGCTGTCATTGCGCTGGCCATAGGAGCGGATGACGTCGAATACATTGCGTTCCGGCGAAACGTCGAACGAGACATAATGCTGGGCGCTTCCCCTACCGCGGCGCTCGGAGTCAGACTCGATGCCGCAGCAGACGTGCTGGAATTGTCCGCCCCGGGCGGTACGTCTACTACCAGGCGACCTCGGAAACCATAGGTGAACTGCACACTGTGACGTGCCACCGCCCGTTCGTTGCCGCGGCGACGACGGTCTTGATTTTCGGCGGAGCATCCTCGCTCGGGGCACAGGCGAGCGGCACCGTCGATGCGGGTGGATCGTGGCTCGATTATGAAGGATTCCTCGGATCGGGCGCGATGTTCGTGAGCCCCACTCTCCGATTCGATACACCAAACACGTCTTTGGGCGCAAGCGGCAACTACGTGGTTTTCGAGAGCGGCCGGCACATCGTGCAGGGCCTGGCCGCTGGCGCATGGCGCATGCCCATACATGACCGCTTCAGCAGTGAGATTTCGGGATCGGCCGGTGTGAACGTATACGACGACAATCCCGGATATGGACACCTGATTGGAAGGACGCGATTCCACTATGCCGACAAGCTCAGCGGTGCGTGGATCGGCGCAGCAATCGGGAAGTCGTACGAGGGCTCATCATCTGCGACTCCCTACGTGGTTGAGCTAGGTGCTTGGACCGTTTACGAGGGCGTAGCACTGGGTGCCGTTGCTACTCAGACGTGGAGTTCCGGAGTTGCGTATTTCGACGTCGTGGGTACGACCCGCTGGAGGGACCAATATTTCGAGCTCGATGGCTCTCTGGGAATTCGGTTCATGAGCGACCGAGGAGGAGAGGGTGTCTACGGAGAACTGCGCGCCCAGATTCCGATATGGCAGAGGTTGTCCGCCCTCGTCTCAGGCGGTCGATATCCCTCCGACCATGTCCGCGGCGCAATCTCTGCGAACTTCATCAGTGTCGGTCTCAGGCTGGATGCGTTCAGGTCTCCATCGCAAACGCGGCCGATCCCGATGCGGGCACTATTCAGAGAGTTGGAACGACCAGGATCCCCCAGCCCGGGTGAAGCCCGGCTGACGGTTCCGACTTCACTCGATGATCTTCACACGATTCGAGTTGAGGCACCAGACGCACGGCGGGTCGAGTTGACCGCCGATTTCACTGACTGGCAACCCATCGAGTTGCGCGAAACAGAGACGGGGCGGTGGGAAGTGACCTTGCGCATCAATCCAGGCGTTCACCGAGTGAACGTTCGGCTGAATGGTGGCGCCTGGATCGTGCCGCGCGGCCTTCGCCCTGAGGAAGACGACTTTGGGGGAACAGTCGGAGTGCTGGTGCTACACTAGTTGCTCCAACCCTCGGCCTTCGACTCCGCGAGGATCGACTCGTACGGGTATATGGTGGGAAGTCGGACCAAGGGGGGGCGGCGGATGTAGTTACGGTTTCCGTTTCCTCTAGCGCTCCACAGTTTACGCCCACATTTTAGGCCCCATGAGCGACTCGCTCGAAGGCCTCAGCGCTGCCCTCGCCGACCGCTACACGATCGAGCGCGAACTCGGCCGCGGCGGTATGGCGGTTGTGTACCTAGCCTACGACCTCAAGCACGACCGAAAAGTCGCGATCAAGGTGCTGAGGCCGGAGCTCGCCGCGACGCTTGGCGCTGAGCGATTTCTGCGTGAGATCAAGATTGCCGCCAGGCTCAATCACCCTCACATCCTGCCACTGCTGGATTCTGGAACCGCAGAGGAGCAACCGTCCGCCCGTCCGCCTGACCGCCCGTCCGCCTTTCTCTACTACGTCATGCCCTACATCGAGGGGGAGTCTCTCCGCGACCGAATAACCCGAGAACGCCAACTCCCAATCGAGGATGCGCTGAGGTTGGCTCGCGAGGTCGCATCCGCGCTCAGCTACGCCCACTCACAGGGTGTGATCCACCGCGACATCAAGCCGGAAAATGTCATGCTCTCGGCAGGCGGAGCCGTGGTTGCCGATTTCGGCATCGCGCGTGCGGTGGACGTCGCAGGCGGAGAACAGTTAACTGAGACAGGGATGGCGGTGGGGACGCCTGCTTATATGAGTCCGGAACAGGCAACCGCCGAGCCGGTCGATGCACGGAGCGACATCTACAGCCTGGGTTGTGTGTTGTACGAGATGCTGGGAGGAGAACCGCCGTTCATCGGGGCAACGCCACAGTCGATTCTCGCCAGGAAGCTGGCCGAGCCGGTGCCGAGTTTGCGGGCGGTGCGTGAGACAGTGGCCGAGGAGTATGAGAACGTAGTGATGAAGGCATTGGCGCGGGCGCCGGCGGACAGGTTCACGACCGCAATGCAGTTGGAGGAGGCGCTCAAGGACCCGGCTTCTGTCACTCCGTTGCGGACACGAGTAGTTGCGGTGCCAGCCAAACGGCTTAGCGCAGCGATCATATCAATAGCAGTTATAGCAGTGGTTGTGGTGGCAATTAGCGTCGGACGGTGGCTCACAACCGGCCCAGGAGGCGGTTCAGGATTGTTGGGCGGAATACACATAGCGGTCCTGCCTTGCGACAACCTGAGCGGTGATGAGGAACAGGCGTACTATGCCGACGGGATTGCGCGAGAGATCAACCTGCGACTGGCGAAGCTGGGCGGGTTTGCTGTAACTGGACACCGTTCGGCGCAGCGCGTGCTAGATGAGGACAAGAGCTACGGTGACATGGCGTCGCAACTGGGGGTGGAATACCTAGTGGAGTGCGGAGTGGCACGCGCAAACGGCGCGGTTCAAATTCTTGCTAGTCTGGTCGATCCGGAAACTGAGGGTCAGCCATGGGGAGACGTCTACCCCGACATCCCGGCCGACTCTGTGAACGAATTGTCTCGAGTACAAGCGGACATTGTACAGCAGATTGCAAGTGCACTGAACGTGGTCGTGTCCGCGCCGGAACAAGAGCGAATTGCCGAGGTTCCGACAGACAATGCCGAGGCGTATGACGCCTACCTGCACGGTAACCAATACCCCACGGGAGGCGCCTTCTTACTTCCCACAGACCGGCGCGACGCTATCGCACTGTACCAGCGTGCGGTTGACCTGGATCCCTTCTTTGCGGAGGCACACGCGCGACTCTCAACCCACTACTCGATGCTCGCCCGTATAGGCGGAGAGTTTGAGAATGCTCTGACCCGTGCAAAACAGCACGCTGATAGCGCGCTGGCCCTGGACCCAGACCTGGCTCTTGGACACCTCGCGAATGTCATGTTTATCGGGGAGAGGTATCGGGACCCGGAGCTTCAGCTGCCCCACCTCACGCTTGCCCTGCAGGTAGACTCAACCTCCAGCGAAATCCAAATGGCGTGGGCAGGGTACTATGCATGGATGATGGGTGACTTGGAACAAGCCGTACCGTATTACGAGCGTGCGTTCGAGTTGGATCCTCTGGAGCCGGAAATCGTAAACGGGCTGGGCACCGTCAATTGGCAACTTGGCCGCTATGCGGAGGCCGAGCCATTGATTGAACGCGCGATCGAATTGGCTCCAGGTAGGGCGGACTTGCATGCGCTCAAGACATGGCTCTACCTCGCGTGGCAGGGTGTCGATAGCGCAAGTGCTGCGTTACAGGCCGCCGTTCCGAAGGTTGGGCGAGAGCGAATGATTGTGGGATTCCTGCAGACGCACTGGTGGGGGTCGAGAATGTTGGCTACCGACGAATGGTATCGACAGACGCTGGAAGGTTTCTCACTCGGGCCGCCAGGGCTCGATAGTGCATTTTACTATCTGCACAAGGCTGCGCTTTTCGATGGCCGAAGTAATCGAGGTAGAGCTATCCCGTACTACGATTCTGCGACGGCAGTCTTGACGGGTAGAGCACAGCCTGGTGAGGGCTTTTGGGCTGCTCAATTTCATGCCGACCTCGGCGTCGCGTACGCCGGGATGGGGAATCAGGAGGAGGCTGTTCGAGAGTTGAGGCAGGTGATTGAGCTCTCACAGGAGCTTGATCCTGTGGGTGTGGCAATAGCGTCGGGGTTTGTGGGCCTGATCTACGCGATGACAGGTGAGTTTGAGTTGGCTGTTCCCCAATTCCAGAGATCGTTATCGGTTCCTAGTTGGATTGGACCCGGGCTCTACGAGATCGATCCTGCACTCGAGCCCATGCGCGAGTTGCCGGCATTTCGGGAGTTGATCAGTCGAGATTGGTGAGTGGTGAGTCGTGAGTAGTGAGTGGGCCCCGCCAGCCACGACACCGGAGTTGGACCTTACCCCTTCAGCAGCGCCAACATCGTCCCCAATATCGTCAGCGTGCTTCCCGCCCAGAACACGAACATCCAGCGGATGAGCTTTGTCTCGAGCGAAGCCTGACCCTGATGGAACTCGGTTCGAAGGTCACCGCGCAGATATGAGTATTCAATATTCAATTTGCATGGTCACGAGGTTGTCGTGCGATCTGTGTCTCGCCTTTAGCATCTAGCGCCAAGCGCCCACGAGCCACATCTTAGCGCACATGAGCAACCCGCTCGATCACCTGACTTCCGCCCTCGCCGACCGCTACACAATTGAGCGGGAGCTCGGGCGTGGCGGCATGGCGGTGGTTTACCTAGCCGAGGATCTCAAGCACGACCGCAAGGTGGCGATCAAGGTGCTACGTCCGGAGCTGTCTGCGACTATGGGCGCTGAGCGGTTTCTGCGCGAAATCAAGATCGCGGCGAACCTGAACCATCCTCACATACTCGGGGTGTTCGACTCAGGGCGGACGGGCGGACAGGCGGACGGGCGGACAGAAGAGTTTCTCTACTATGTGATGCCATATGTCGAGGGTGAAACACTCCGTGACCGTCTGCTTCGCGAACGGCAGCTCCCGATCGAAGATGCATTGGCGCTTACCCGCGAGGTCGCATCGGCACTCAGCTACGCTCACGATCAGGGAGTGATCCACCGCGATATCAAGCCCGAGAACATCATGCTCTCTCCGGGCGGGGCGGTGGTGGCTGACTTCGGCATTGCAAGGGCAGTGAGCGCTGCTGGCGGTGAGCAGTTGACCGAGACGGGAATGGCGGTGGGAACCCCCGCATACATGAGTCCGGAGCAAGCAACCGCGGATACGGTGGACGCACGTACCGACATCTACAGCCTGGGCACGGTCCTGTATGAGATGCTCGGTGGGGATCCACCGTTTCTGGGCACCACGCCGCAGGCAATCATTGCACGCAAGGCCGCGGAGCCAGCGCCACCACTTAGGGCTGTGAGAGACACGGTGCCAGAGGCTTTGGAGCAGGTGGTTCTGAAGGCGCTCGCGAGGACGCCGGCGGATCGGTTCACGACGGTCGCCGATCTCATCGCCGCACTAGAACCTGCCAGTCTCGAGTTGGCAGCAACACGACCGTCGAACTTTCAGCCAAGCAGGCGAAGGCAGTGGATCGTGGCGGGCGCGGTTGTGGCCGTGGTTGCGTTGGTTCTGACTCTGCTCGGCCGGCGCGACGAGTCTTCCGGCGCTCCGCCGCACTACACATCTCTGGCAACGCTCCCGGTCGTGAACATGACCGGCGATACGAGTTGGGACTCCGAAGCCATGGGGATGACGCTGTTGCTCAGACAGAGCCTCAGTCTCCTCAAACGCGAGGCCAATCTCAGCCAGCGATCATTACAAAATGTCATTTCTGCAACCGATCTCGCTCAGTCACAACTCGAAATCGCCTCCCGACTTGGAGTTGACGTCCTGGTAGAACCCACTCTCATTGCGTCGGGTGGTACGGTCATAATGAATGTTGACCTCGTGGACGGTCGTGATGGCGAGTTGCTATGGACGCAATCCTATGACCGCCCTTTCCCCGAGATGCATCAGACCTACGAAGAGATTACGCTGGCAGTGTCCGATGAGCTGGGACTCACCATTAACCCTGATGCGATCGGCATCACGAGTGTTGTCCACCTGGACTCTGTAGCATATCGCCACTTCCTGCGAGGCCAAGGTTTGCTGAGGAAGGTCGCATGGGAGGAGGGCGATAGAACCGAGTTGGTGCGAAGTGGTGAACTTGCCGCGGCAGCATTTCATGCGGCTATCGATCGGGATTCGTCATTTGCCTCAGCATATGCGGGCCTTGGTCAAACCTACTTCATGTTCGGTAACCAGGGCATCATGGCAGCGGAAGACGCGTTCCGCCTTGCATTCGATTGGTCTGAACGTGCCGAGGCGCTCAATCCTGAAGCTCCTTTTGTACCCTTCGTGGTGGCGACCTCCGCATGGTTCCAGATGCGGTGGGAAGATGCAAGGCGGGGTTACGAGGTGGCTCTAGCGAGTGACCCGTACGACCAGGACGCTCTGCTTTTTTCCACCCAACTCCTAGCCGATCTCGGGCTAAGAGAGCAGGCCGTGGAACAAGCTGAACGTCTGGTTGAATCGAACCCTGGCTCGGCCATGTATTTGGATCACAACGCCTTCGTGTGCGCTTTAGTGAACGACATTCATTGTGCTGTTCAGAAGAGCGAGATGGCAATCGCGCGCGACCCCACGAACCACCAGTACTGTCCAAGCAGGGCAGTTTATTTGTCGCTTGCAGGAATGCACGAACTGGCGCTTGCTCATCTAACTGAGTGCGAGGGGGGGCACGACCGTTTGCGCGCACTGTTGCAGGCTCGGGCCGGAGACCATGAAGCAGCTCGCGAGTGGCTTGCATCAAACTCAGATTGGGCACCACCTTTGCTGGCCGCAATCGGAGAGATCGACTCCGCCTTTGAATTGATGGAGGATGCCATCGAAGGGCTGGGGTATCTCCGTCGGTTACCCTCGGAGCCTTTCTTTGCTCCCCTCCGCGGACACCCACGATTCGATGCGCTCCTGCAGGTCATGAACCTCGAGTGCGAGTATTTCGAGGATGGGACGCACCGGTGTTGGGAGTACGGGACGAGGGGAGAAAGTAACTGAGCCAGGACCTCAGCACTTCAGCAACGCCAGTTTGTCCCTACTTCTCGTGGAACTTCTTCAAACGTACGCTCGGCAGGAGTGATAGGCAAAATGCTGCGGAGTGGCGCAAAGACGCGCGATCACTCAGTGAGTTGTGTGAGCAAAGACCGCTGTAATGTTTATGGCCTTCCGGCCCTCCAATCTGGCGCGGACGGTATTCTGACCGCATCTTAGCCTACCATGAGCGACTCGTTAGATCACCTGACTACCGCCCTCGCCTCGCGCTACGCCATCGAGCGCGAAATCGGCCGCGGCGGCATGGCGATCGTATACCTCGCTCACGACCTGAAGCACCAACGCAAGGTTGCCGTCAAGGTGCTGCGGCGCGAGCTGGCCGCCACGCTCGGCGCCCAACGGTTTCTGCGAGAGATCGAGATCGCGGCAAATCTTACTCATCCTCACATCCTGCCATTATATGACTCAGGGGAGGCGGACGGGTTTCTCTACTATGTGATGCCCTACATCGAGGGGGAGACGCTCAGCGACCGCATTAATCGGGAAGGGCAACTCCCGCTCGACGATGCGCTCCAGATCACCAAGGACGTAGCTGCCGCACTGAGCTACGCTCACAGCCAAGGTCTGATCCACCGTGACATCAAGCCGGAAAACGTGTTGCTGTCGGCAGGTGAAGCGGTGGTGGCTGATTTCGGGATTGCGCGGGCGGTGAGTGCGGCGGGTGGTGAGCGACTCACTCAGACGGGGCTTGCTGTGGGTACACCTGCCTACGCGAGTCCGGAACAGGCCTCGGGAGACAGGGACGTTGATGCACGCAGTGATTTGTACAGCCTCGGCTGCGTGCTGTATGAGATGCTGGCGGGTGATGCCCCATACAATGCGTCCACGCCACTGGCAATAATCGCCAAGAAACTGGCCGACCCAATGCCACGTGTCTCTGTCGTGCGGGAGAGCGTGCCGCCTGCGGTCGAGACGGCGCTCGAGAAGGCGCTGGCAAGGATGCCGGCAGATCGGTTTGCCACGGCGCAGCAGTTTGCTGAGGCGCTGACTCGGCCGTCCGTCGAATTCGAGCCGGCTGTGCCAACCAAGGGGACTCCACCGAGCAGGAGGCGGAGCTGGATTCTTTTCGGAGGCCTCGCTGGTGTCGCCATCGCCGCAATCGTGCTGCTGACAACGCTGATTGGACCCGATGGACCGCCTGCTGCAAACGCCGATCTCGGTGGTGGTAGCGAGGATGTAGTGGCAACTCAGCTCTACCGACAAGCGTTAGCGCGATGGACGGAAGTATTTGGGGTGCTTCCGACTGGAGCGAATGTCGGTAATGCCGCTACAGATCTGGCAGACGCAGGGTCGATGCTGGAGCAGGCATTGGATCGCGACCCTGATTACGCGCAAGCGGTGGCTCTACTATCTCTTGTGACTGGCGTCATGGGTTGGTTAACGCCATCCACGACAGAGAACTACGAGTCCGCTCGCATCCTCGCAGGGCGCGCGCTCCTCCTGGACTCGAGCTTGGCCGAATCGCAATTCGCCGGCGCAATGGCTGCCTGGGCCACCGCACTCGACTGGAACGTGGCATTGAGGCGCTTTCGCGCTGCAATGGAAGTGAAACCTCGCTTTCCCGGCCTTGCATGGAACTACTCGTACTTGCTGGGCGACCTCGGCCTCCGCGATGAAGCTATCAGCGCCGAACAACATTTGGCGAAGATGTCCGAGCGAGCATGGATACGGCTCAAACTCGGAGACTTGGACGTTGCCCGAGAGTATGCAGAACAGGGGCTCGAGGGTAACCCTCTGGCGTGCAAGGTGTTGTTTTGCACGTCAGTCCTCGTTGGAGACACTACGCTAGCTCGAGAGGTAATAGAGCGTTGCGGGCCGCTCCAGATCGCGCCGCTCCCCCCCGACACTATTCAGCCCGCAGCTTACCTTCATGCCCTGGCTGGGCGCCGAGAGGATGCGTTGCGTATTTTGACAACGGGACACCGTGAGAACCATGAACTAATGGCGATTATATACGCCGCCCTTGGCAACCTCGAGCTTTCACTCGAACACCTGGAGCAGGCCTTCGACAAGGACTTCGTCTACGAGCTTTCTTCGAACCCTCTATACGCACCTCTCCACAACCACCCACGCTTCCACGCACTCCTTGCCCGTATGCAGTTGGTTTGCACCTACGAGGGGCTGAGGCATCACTGTGAGCCGATAGGCTGAGGTCCAAGCTACCCGCTCGCCAAACCTGCCCAGGTATCGTACCTTAGCGAGCGATGACTAATCTGCCAGATCAACTGACGTCAGCCCTAGCCTATCGCTACACGATCGAGCGTGAGCTCGGCCGCGGCGGGATGGCGGTGGTCTACCTTGCTCGTGACCTGAAGCACGATCGCAAGGTGGCGATCAAGGTGTTGCGCCCTGAACTCGCTGCGACACTCGGCGCGGAGAGGTTTCTGCGTGAGATCAAGATTGCGGCGAGGCTAAATCATCCGCACATCCTCCCGCTGCTTGATTCAGGAAGTACCGAGGAGCAACTGTCCGACCGTCCGCCTGACCGCCTGTCCGCCTTAGAACCGTCCGCCCGTCCGTCTGACCGCCCGTCCGCCTTTCTCTACTACGTGATGCCATACATAGAGGGTGAGTCACTGCGCGATCGTCTGAATCGCGAACGGCAACTTCCCATTGAAGATGCATTGGCATTGACGCGCGAGGTAGCGTCAGCTCTCAGCTACGCACACGAGCAGGGCGTAATCCATCGGGACATCAAACCCGAAAACATCATGCTGTCGGCCGGCGGAGCGGTGGTGGCTGATTTCGGAATAGCGCGTGCAGTGGATGCCGCAGGTGGTGCTACGCTGACGGAAACAGATATGGCGGTTGGAACGCCCGCGTACATGAGTCCCGAGCAGGCTACGGCCGAGGAGGTGGATGGACGTTCCGACATATACAGCCTGGCGTGCGTGACGTATGAGATGTTAGCTGGTGAAGCGCCCTATTCGGCACCGACGCCCCAGGCGGTCATCGCAAAGAAGCTGAGCGAGCCAACGCCTCGCATTTCAGTTGTTCGCGAGATGGTTCCGGAGACGGTCGAGGCCGTTCTCACAAGGGCGTTGGCCAAGAATCCGGTAGACCGGTATGCCACACCGCAGGAGTTCACGGCTGAGTTGTTGCGGCCTAGCGTTCAGCCCGATTCCAGCGGAGTTGAAGTACCGCCAGCCGGACAAACACGGCGGAAAAAGGTACGGCTCGGTATTGCTGCCGGTTTCGTGATCGCGGCAGCCGTCTTCGTGGTGGCATTGATGAATGGGGGCGTCGGTTCTAGACCGGCCCAAGTACTCGGTTCGAGCGGCTATAGCCTGGAAGCAGACCGTCTGCTCAGACAAGCTTTGGGTCATTGGCGGACCTACTTCAATCTGGAGAGCTTGCATGAAGGTTCTGCACTTCTAGAACGAGCGCTGGAGATCGATCCTGAGTCTGCTGAGGCCATGGCGCTGCTGGCACTTTTCACATCGGTGCGTGCCAACAACGAAGACATCCCACCTCAAGAAGGCTACGAGCGCGTCAGAGAACTTGCCGCGGCTGCTCTCAGGCTGGATTCGACGGTTGGCGAGGCGCACTTCGCCGCTGCCTTCGCCGCCTGGACCTACAACTTTGATTGGGAAGGTGCCGCGCGGCACTTCGCCGCTGCAGTAGCTTTGAAGCCGCAATACCCATGGTTGTTAGAGAACTACGGCGCCTTATTGATAGACCTCGGGCGCCGCGACGAAATCCTTCGATTGAGGGCGCTGAAATCGGACACTGCGTATTGGGCTTACCAGGAGCTCTTTCTGGGAGAGCTGAGGCTTGCGCGGGATTTCGGGAGAAGTGGTCTCCAGTCGACGCCGCCAAATTTTTCTTCGTGTCTCGCTGCCTTTTGGGCAGCGTCGCTTGGACAGCCTGAGGAGGCACTTGCGACGAACGAGCATTGCGGCGGTATTGACATAGTTCAGAATATCGGACCGGCCACTGAGGAGGTGCCACGAGCGTATCTGCACGCACTCGCAGGGCGGCGCGAGGAGGCAATGGCACTCCTGACAGCCGAACATCGGGAAAACCTGGAGAGTATGGCGCTGATCCACGCTGGTCTGGGTGACGTCGAAATAGCACTCGATTTCCTCGAGCAAGCTATGGACAAGGACTTCGTGTACCGTCTTTCCTCACACCCGGGGTACGTACCGCTGCACGACCATCCCCGATTCCACCGGCTGCTCGCGCGCATGAAGCTGGCGTGCACGTTCGAGGGCTACAGGCATACATGCGAGCCGTTGGGGTGAGGGACCGCGACCAGCCACTCAACACACCCGATTTGTTCTAAAACTCGATCTCCACCGCCCCCGTCCACGTCCGGTAGTTCGGATACCCAAATCCGTCGAACCGGTAGATGCCCGCATCTCCTGTCGTGGACACCTCCGGATCAAAGCCTGTGTAGTTGGTCCACGTCTTGATGTTGCGGCCGATGAACGAAATTGAAACCCGTTGCAGACGACCTCCGAACAGATGCTCTAGCACGTTTCGGTTGAACGTGTACTGAATCGACATTTCTCGAAACTTGAGGTACGTCGCATCCTCGACAAAGTGGCTGTTGGATGCATTCACATCGTATAGTGTGTTGTAGTACTCGATCGGCTTTCTGTGGTTTTCTGTTTTGCCCGACTGGTCTACCTCCCACGCGTTCAGCTCACGGTATGCCCACTGACGCGTATTGTTGTACACATCCCCACCGATCTGAGCATCGAACATCGTGTATAGCGTGATGCTCTTCCACCGGATCGTACTGGTGAACCCGAAATTGGCATCGGGAATCGAGCTACCCATCCGGAGGAAATTGGTTGTGTCACTGCTTGTGAGGAATCCGGATTCGGTAGCCATAGAGTCTACCTTCTCTTCTCTGGCATGGAACGGCATACCGAAGTCGAACTCGCTACCGTCGATCGTCACCTTCGATCCATAGAGGTTCTGGTCAATGCCGTCGGTCCAGGTATTGTCGGCTCCAACCGCGACCAAGTACCCATCGTCGTTCATTTCGAACTGGTCGCAAGCGACACCAAGCCCGCTAGTTGTTTGGATCTCGTCGCACCTTGTCGCCCACCTGCGGCCGTACATCGTGCCGAGCATTTCCCCATCGCGTATATAGAAGGCGCTGCGGGTGATGTACCCGGGCAAATCGAACTCACTAATCTGTTGCCTCGTTTTATCAATGACGAAGTTGAAATCCCACGACAGGTCTCGGGTCTGGACGATCGAGGCCCGCAAGGTGCCCTCCCAGGTGTTGCTCTCGAGCGTGCCGGCGTTCCGCCACTGACCACCGCCGTATCCGTATACTCCGGGCAGTGGCACCAGGAGAATCTGGTCCGACACAGTCGAGAGGGCCCGTGTGAGCCCGAGCGAGAAACGCCCGGCTGCGATGAGATCCACGCCGAACTCGTGTTCGGCGGCGCGTTCCGGCTTGATTCGCCTGTTCCCCAGCCGGTCTTTGCTAACAATCCCACCCTCAACGTTATACGTCTCATATTGCGCCAAGTATGACGGATACCCCCCTGCGGTTCCGTAAGAGTAGCGCAGCTTGAACAAGTCGAGGAACCCGAAGGGCCAAAAAGGCTCATCCGAAATCACATATGCGCCGCTCAGGCGGTGATAACCGTGCCATCGTTCCTCCAACCCGAACAACGAGCTTCCGTCGCGGCTGAACGATAGGTCGGCAATGTACCTGTCCTTGAACTCGAGCTGCGTTCCGGCAGAATAACCCAACGATCTGTAGCCGTCAGACGATCCCGTCACTGTCGAGCGTTCCGGGTCTCCCATGTCCAGGTCCCGCACATTGGTCACGGCCAGATCGCGGGCCGTCGCCTGAAACATGCCACCCGAAGAACGCCCTGCCCACGCCGTTTCTCTGGTAGCTACCGACAGGTCGCCGATAGAATGGGTTGTGGAGGCGTTCAGGACCATTGTCAGAAACTGAGTGAAGTTGTTGGTCATTCGAAGCCGTCCATCATTGAGAAGGGAGCTCGGGTTTATGGTCCGATAACCCTTGAAGTGGTACGCCGTGCGATTCCGATCCGATCTATCGTAGCTGAAGTTGCCGGAGACATTGAGCCAGGTCGCTGGGGTCCATTGCATCGAGGCACTTCCCAAAACTCTGCTGCGGATATCCTCTTCGTCATCGTTGAAGCTCAAATAGAGGGGGTTCGCCTCCATAACTCCAGGGTCGGGCCGGAGAAGATAGTCGTTGCTGTCCCGACGCTCACCCTCGGGATATAGCTCCAGAAGATCGATGTCGATCGGTTGGAACTGAAGCGAATAGAGAGAACCTCCACCATCCCCATCCCGAACCGACTGCGAGTAGTACGCACTCGCACTGAATTGGAGCGCGCGGCCTACTCTGTGATCGATGTTCAACCTGCCGCCCCGCCGCACATAGCCGTCCAACCCCGGCAGAACACCACCCTCTCGCATTTCGTGGGCCGAGCCTCTGAAATTCGTGTTGCCCGTGCGGTGGGACACCGACAGCGTGTTCGTGAAAAAACTGCCCGGGTTGAAGAAACGGCTCAGCTGGTCGTACGTGGTGCCACCATACTCGTTGTCGGAGATCACATACTGCCACTTGTCATAGCAGTTGGTGTCGCCAGCCGCCGGCGTGCAACCGGGGTCGGTTCCCGGCAGAGTCATGCTGCTGTCGCGGACGTAATCCAACGTTTTAGTCCACCCGTGAAGTCGCGCGGCCATTGCTCTGTCGTTGGGAGAAACTGTGGAATCTGTCACTCCGTCCGCTGCCAGCCCGAGCCAGTTGCCCGCTTCGTCGACCCTGTACCAGTGACTCTGCGCTTGCCTTGTTGGCCTCTCTATCCCGTTCCGCCCATATTCGGAGCGGAACGTGATGCGAGTTTGCCCTTCTGCTATCGCTGTGCCTCGGCGCGTCGTGATCACGATGACGCCCGACGCTCCCCGAGCCCCGTAAAGCGTGGCGGCAGCAGCTCCCTTGACTACCTCGATCGTCTCGATGTCGGAAGCCTCGATGTCCACCATGGACCCGGCTAGCCAAACACCGTCTACGACGTAACCAGGCCCGTTGGACCGGCCTTCGACATTGATCCGTGTAGCACCTCGGAGTAGCACGGTGACACCATCTCCCGGTCGCCCCTCTCCCCGGATCACTCTCGCTCCGGCCACCTTGCCACGAAGGGCCTCTGCTGCGTTTTGCACCGGCACCGGCAGGTCTTCGGCGGTCATCTAGCTCACCTCGAAAGGCAGCTTAGTGCCAGTTGTGCGTGTCACCGTACCGGTTACCACCACGCCTTCAATTCGCAAAATGCTCGCCTGCAGTTCGAAGTTCACGGTCGTTGGCAGGCCGGCAGCAATGCGCTGGTTGCCAAGCGTAACCTCCCGGTATCCAACGGCCCTTACGCGCACCGTGTACGTGCCTGCTGGCACATTCGCAACGACGTAATAGCCGTTCTCGTTGGTTGCGACAGAGAAGTCGGTTCCTACCACCTCGATCTGAACGTTGGCAATCGGATCGCGTGTCTGGGCACTTCGCACCGTACCCTCTATGCGCCCCGTCTGGGCGAGGAGGGGTGCAGATACGAGCGAGATGAGGAGTATGAGGCTGACGGTGTGGGGACGCAGCATCAGGCGGCGCACCCGAAGGATTGCAGAGTCCAAGGCAGTGCTCCCGTTGAGTAAACACTTGACCCGCTGATCGCCGCGCCATCCATCGGAAGGGAGGACGGGCAGCGTGCTTGGCCGGCTCAGACGAAACCCACAGGTCCATCCCAACGCCCCTTCAGTGCAAAAGTGCACTTCATTCCGGTGCTCCGCCAGTACCGCTCGACACAGCACATCGTCGGCGAGTAGCCTCCGGAACCCCGAACCAGCGCACAGACTGTAGTCGTTGCCCGTCAATTCTCAGGCAATTGGCGACCATGCTCAGTCAAGTCGTTGTGATGTAATGAGTTAGAGAGAGAGGTAGCAGATGACAACAAGGCCACATTCAAGTACCCAACATCCAACAATCACAACCCACATTCCCCCTCTCCCTTCCCCTGGCGCACCTTCGGTTCTAGTCACATCTTAGCTCACATGACCGGATCCCACGCCAACATCACTGCCGCACTCGCCGACCGCTACACGATCGAGCGCGAACTCGGCCGCGGCGGGATGGCAACGGTCTATCTCGCCCACGACATCAAGCATGACCGAAAAGTCGCGGTCAAGGTTCTGCGCCCTGAGTTAGCTGCCACCCTCGGCGCTGAGCGGTTCCTGCGCGAGATCAAGATCGCGGCGGGGCTGAACCACCCGAACATCCTTGCGGTGTTTGATTCGGGCAAGGCGGACAGGCGGACGGTCGGTCAGGCGGACAGTGCTACACTCAGTGAGTTCCTCTATTACGTCATGCCGTTCGTTGAAGGTGAGTCCCTTCGTGATCGCCTCAATCGTGAGAGACAACTTCCCATCGAAGATGTTTTGTCACTAACGCGCGAGGTTGCATCGGCTCTCTCATGCGCCCACGAGCAAGGCATCATCCATCGTGATATCAAACCAGAGAACATCCTCATCTCAGCCACCGGTGCTTTGGTGGCGGATTTCGGCATAGCCCGAGCTGTGAGCCAAGCCGGTGGTGAGCGGCTAACGGAGACTGGTATCGCCGTGGGCACACCCGCGTACATGAGTCCCGAACAAGCCACCGCAGAGGGAGCCGACACGCGTACCGACATCTACAGCCTCGGTTGCGTGGTATATGAAATGCTGGGAGGCGAGCCTCCCTATACGGGTTCCACGCCAACGGCCGTGCTGGCGCGAAAGCTGACGGACCCTGTGCCGAGTCTGCAGGCGGTGCGTCAGGTCGTATCGGGTGATTTGGAAGCGGCGGTTGCGAAGGCATTGGCACGAGAGCCGGTGGACCGGTATGCGACGGTCGGCGAATTCGCCCAGTCGCTTTCGGACGCCGCAGACTCGGTGGGTTCGTATGCTGGCCCGTCTGGACGCAAAGCCAGTATTGCTCAGAGAGTTCGCCGACGAGCGTGGGTGGGAGGCCTCGCGGGATCGCTAATCCTGACTGTGCTACTCTGGACGTGGGTTTTTTCCCCGCGAATGTCCTCGGACGAATCAGCGATATCGCTGGACGCATTTGCAGTGTTTCCGTTCTGCGTGAGCGGCGATGCAGAGCTCGAGCACTGGAGCGAAGACCTGCCGATACTATTGAGCATGACGCTCGACGGGGTCGCCGGGCTCCGCAAGATCGGCCCGAATCTCATAGTAACGGCTGCAACACGCGAATCGGTTGGATGTCGCGACCCCGAAGCCGCTGCGTCAATAGCAGAGCGATATGGTGCCGGACTCTATGTGTTGGGCAACGTGTTTGCCGTTGGCGGGAGCATTCGAGTAGACGCATCGCTTTACCAAAGCGGCAGTGGTATGACGTCCTCGGCCCAGGCAGAGGTTGAGACCGAGGAGAGATTCGACGCGGTGATTGACACTCTCGCTCGGGAACTCATTGCCGAACGTCTGGCTAATCAAGACGCACAGCTGGGCGCGCTCGCGGCTCGCACGACCGATTCTCCCGAGGCACTCGGCGCATGGCTCGAGGGAGAGGCAGCATACGGAGAAGGCGATTTCCAGGGCGCTGCAGTGTCGTACTCACGTGCGGTGGAGATTGACTCGGCTTTTGCACTGGCATGGTTCCGACTGGGATGGACCCTTTGGGGTCAGACTCTGGATAACGAACCAGGTCGCCGAGCAATCCGGAACGCGTTACTGCACCGGGACGCGCTTCCGAACCGTGAGCGCCTGATGCTCGAAGCGTTTGATGCGTGGACGCGAGGAGCTGTAAACGAAGCCGAAAGGTTGTACCGGTCACTTCTTGAGACATATCCCGACAATGTGGAAGCATTGTTGCAGTTGGGCGGCATATTGGGCCACAACAACCCCGTGCGAGGCCGTTCGGGCGCGGAAGCACGGCAAGTGTACGAGCGCCTGCTGGATTTGGACCCCGAGAATCCGGATGCTCATTTGCAGTTGGCCTCGCGTGCCGCGGGTGAAGGCAAACTCGAAGAGCACACATCACTGATAAGGCGCCTGCGCGAAATCAGTCCGGCGCAGCCGTGGATCTGGCCGGTTGCCATCGTTGGGCCGTTCGCGAGTGGCGACACCGAGTCACAACGTTCATTCCTTACCGAGGCTTTGACCAAACCCGATGCACTAGTGCTCGCCGCGGTGGAAAACGTGGCAGCCGTGTCGCGAGACTTTGGTGGAGCGGTCGAGTTACTGCGGATCGCCGCAGACGAGTCTCGGTCGCCCCAATCGCGTGGGTTGGCACATATCAATCTCGCCTACGTCTACCAGGCTCAGGGCATGTTGATCGACGCTCGTCGAGAACTCCAGATTGCGACCGATCTCGGCCAACCTGACGCACTGCTTCATGAAGCGGCACTGTCGATGGTCCCAATGAGTGGGGCGCTCTCTGGCGACGTGAGTGACATTCGTCGGGCACTCGAGAATGCTGTGCAACCTGACGTTGCTACGACACCGCTCGGGGCCGCATTCGCCCTCCTGCGGCACTACCTGCTGGCGCACTTTTGTTTGAGACAGCAGGAGTTCGAGAACGCGCGTGAACATGCGTCAGCTCTGGCTGCGCTGTTGGAGGAATCGCCGGCGCCTTCGCTCGTTCGCGATATGAGCCACGGAGTTCTATCCGAGATCGCTCTACGTAGCGGCGACAGCGTGGAGGCGTTGCAGCTCATCGAAGGCGCAACTTTCGAGACGGCATTCCCGCTGATGTACGAATCACCCTTCCACAGCCGTGTCCACGAGCGGTTCCTCATGGCTGAGCTGTTGCGGGCTACGGGCCGAGGGGAAGAGGCGGTGCGGTGGTATGCGTCGATCGGGGAAAAGTATCTGTTCGACCTTCCTTACGTTGCGGCGTCACAGCTTGCGCTCGCTGAGTTCTATGAGGCGCGCGGAGATTATGATCAGGCCGCGGTGCACTACGAACGGTTCGTAGAAATGTGGGCGGATGCCGATCCGGAGCTGATGCCTCGAGTCGAGGAAGCGAGGAGGCGGATGATGCGGTTGAGGGGGGCGAGCGCACGATAGGGCGATGCGACCCGTCTCGTAACGCGAGCTAATTCATCACTGCGCATTCCTTGTTGGATATTGGATATTCGATTTCCTCTAGCGCTTCAATCTCCCGGCCTACATCTTAGCCTACGATGACCGATTTCCTCTCCGCGCTCACTACCGCCCTTTCCGATCGGTACGTCGTCGACTCCGAACTCGGTCGCGGCGGGATGGCTGTTGTGTATCTCGCCGAAGATTTGAAACACCATCGCAAAGTGGCGGTCAAGGTATTGCGCCCGGAGCTTTCGGCAGTCATCGGCGCCGAGCGGTTCTTGCGTGAGATAGAGATCGCGGCGGGGCTTACCCATCCTCACATCCTTCCGTTACACGACTCGGGACGGGCGGTAGGGCGGTACGGCGGTACGGCGGTAGAGTCGCAGAGTGAGTTCCTCTACTACGTGATGCCGTATGTGGAAGGCGAATCCCTGAGGGCGCGGCTAGCTCGTGAGCGGCAACTGCCTGTCGACGAGGCAGTGAGCATCACCCAACAGGCGGCGCGTGCGCTGGAATATGCGCACGGCGAAGGCGTGGTGCACCGCGACATCAAACCAGAGAATATCCTGCTCCATCGTGGCGAGGCGATGGTGGCGGATTTCGGTATCGCTCTGGCGGTAAACGCTGCGGGCGTCACGCGTCTCACCGAGACCGGGCTATCTATCGGCACTCCGGAGTACATGAGCCCCGAGCAGGCCTCGGGCGACCGCAACGTCGACGGCCGCACCGACATATACTCGCTGGGCTGTGTGCTGTATGAGATGCTGGTGGGAGAGGCGCCCTACAGGGGCCCCACATCTCAGGCGATCATAGCGAAGGTGCTGACCGAAGCGCCGCAGTCGATCCGCAGTGCCCGCGACACTGTGCCATCGGCGCTCGAGAACGTGGTGCTCAGGTCATTGGCAAAGCTGGCGGCGGATCGTTTCGGCACCGCTCAGCAGTTTGCGGACGCGCTGGATGATCCGGGCGGCTCGACGACATCAATAGCGTCTGCAACGATGCCCGTACGTCGCGCTCCAACATGGCGAATGGCGTTGCAGTGGGTGATACCGGCACTGCTTGCGGTGATTGTCGGCATACTGCTGCTCACCAGATCAGAACCTTCTCCTTCCGGTATAACCGGCGTGCACCGCTGGGAGTTGCAGCTCCCCATGACCCAGCAGCTGGGAATGGATGCTGGCGGCCTTGGCATCACGAGAGACGGCTCGCACATCGTCCTCACGTTGGGGGGGGATAGCCTCCTCGTGCACGATATGACGCGGGGCGAGGCTCAGCTGACCTCAAGTGCGGAAGGAGCGATCCAAGGGTATCGCCCGTTTCTCTCCCCCGACGGCGAGTGGGTGGCGTATGGCCATGCCACGGAACCCGAGCTTAGGAGGGTGCCGATCGATGGGGGTACTCCGATAACTATCGTTGACGGCGTCAACGCTTTGTCGGGCGGAACCTGGGGCCCGCAGAATACGATCGTCTACGTGCCGTTCTTCGCGGCCGGATTGTGGATGGTTCCCGTTGAAGGAGGTCCGCCCGTTCAGCTCACCGCGCCCGACCCGGCGAAAGGTGAGTCCCACCACTATTGGCCTCAGTTCCTGCCTGGCGGGAACAAGGTCCTCTTCACCGACCAGCGCGTGCCTCTAGACAGCGCCCGCATCGAGGTGGTGGACCTGGAGACAGGAGTGCGGCAGACCGTGATCAGAGGTGGCAGGTTCGGCCGTTACGTCCTCACCGGCCATATCCTTTTCATGCGCCACGAGACTCTGTGGGCCGCGCCCTTCGATGTCGACCGCCTCGAGGTCACCGGGCCACAGGAGGTGGTGTTGGAGGATGTCGCGTACCAGGGGATGGGATGTGGCGGCTTTGCCGTATCCGACAACGGGACATTGGTGTACGTGAAAGCCTCCGTGTGGAATACCGAGAGCCAGCTCGTCTGGGTGGATCGCGACGGAGCGGAGCAAATTGCCATCAATGAATGGAGTCGCTATCGGCTCCCCACTATCTCACCGGACGGGGAACGAGTGGCAGTCGTTGTAGAGCAGGCGGGCTATCAGGACATCTGGGTCCACGATCTATTTCGTCCCGGCAGCGTGAGCCGTGTCACTCGAAATGAAGAAGAAATTGTGATGCCAGTTTGGACGCCCGACGGGCAGCGGATCGTTTACGGAGCCGTGCGCACCGATTTTGACCTCTTCTGGCGCGACTGGGCGGGGAGCACACCGGCTCAGGTGCTAGATACGGTCCTTGTGAACATCAATCCGAGGTCGATCTCACCGGACGGGACAACAGTCCTAGGATCAGCGCACGGGCGCGGGCCGGATGACACCTGGGACCTTTGGCTGCTGCCGCTCGACGGGAGCGGTGAGAACCGAATATACCGAGCCACCGAGTACCTGGAAGCCGATCCTGCTTTGTCTCCGGATGGGCGCTGGGTTGCGTACGCCTCGGACGAATCCGGACAGCTCGAGATCTGGCTGCAGTCGTATCCCGACACGGCGGGTGCTCGGCGCCAGATCTCCTTCGGTGGTGGGCAGGGGCCGCTGTGGGGTGTAGGCGGCGAACTGTTTTATAAGAACTTCTCGGGTGGCGGCAAGTTGATGCGGGTCCAAATCGATCTGGCTTCCGGCGCGCCTGGGGTACCCGAGACAGTCTTCGAAGGCCGGTACGACTATGGCAGATTCCCAAGGAACTACGACGTCTCACCCGACGGCCGCCGGTTCCTTATGGTAAAACCACGGCCCATCTCCGAGCCGCGAGAGGTGACGGTTGTGCTGAACTGGTTTGAGGAGCTCAATAGAATCGTGCCGGGAGCGAGGCGCTGAGTGGCGTGCTGTGAGTAGAGAGTAGTGAGTGGGGCAAAGGGAAAGTCGGGGTCAGGGCGCGCGGAAGTGTTTCTCACGGTGCAACATTTTATCGAACGTGACCACTTCTTCGCAGCCGGCATCCAATGCGTCAGCGCGAATGAGGTAATCTGCGAAATCCCCTTTGCCGGCTCCGTATGCGTCTAATGCATCCAGCAACTGGTCTTTCGACCTAAAGGTCAGGTGCCGAGCATTTAGCAATCGATTCAGGACAGCGGCGATTTCGGCGCGCGCAAAACTGTACGCCGACTCGAGCACCCACACTACCTCGCAAACAACGATGTCTGACAGAAACAGGTGCGTGTTGTCGGCAATTGCCTTGATGACGACTGCCCGCGCCCTCGCTGACTGTCTCGGGTCGTCCTCAACGAGAAACCGCACAACCACGTTAGTATCGAGCGCAATCAGGACCGAGATCCTCCGTCTCTGATTGCTCTCTGCATTTCCTCAATGCTGACATGTTTCTTACTGGTCGGTTTGAGGATTCCGAACAGGGCCGACAGGTCACCGGTTTCTGGCGTCAATTCAACGACGCCATCGTCGCGCAACCGGAATTGCACCCGATCTCCCGTATCCAGCCGCAAAGCGTCGCGGATAGTCTTTGGGACCGTGATCTGCCCTTTGCTGGTCATCGTACTGAAAGGCATTCTTACCACCAGTAAGGAATTCTTACTTAAAGTAAGGACTTCACTTTCAGATGACAATGGCAGTTCCATGCCACACGATAAGAGCAGGATTGTGCACGCGTGGCACCCTTTCTATGCGTCGATCATCATATCGTCGCATCTTCCACACGGGAGCCGCTCCCCACGGCCTACTCACTACACACGACTCACAACGCACAGTGAACACGGTCCCCTCTCTAGCGCATACGGGCCAACAACCACATCTTAGCCATCATGAGCGACCCGCTCTCAGCCCTCAAATCTGCCCTCGCCAACAGCTACGCCATCGAGCGCAAACTCGGCGCCGGCGGCATGGCTACGGTGTACCTGGCCGAGGATCTGAAGCACCGCCGCAAGGTGGCAATCAAGGTCCTGAGACCTGAGCTGGCCGCGGTCATCGGGGCTGAGCGGTTCCTGCGGGAGATCGAGATAGTCGCGGGGCTCACCCATCCTCACATCCTGCCGCTGCATGATTCTGGGCAGGTAGGCGGACAGGCGGACAGGCGGACAGGCGGACAGAGTCAGTTCGTTTATTACGTGATGCCGTACGTGGAAGGAGAGTCACTGCGCAACCGCCTCGAGCGCGAGCGACAACTCCCGATCGAAGAAACGGTGCGCATCACCCGCCAAGTGGCCTCGGCGCTCGAGTACGCGCACGGTCAGGAAATCGTGCACCGCGACATCAAGCCCGAGAACATCCTGCTGCACCGCGGTGAGGTGATGGTGGCGGACTTCGGGATAGCGTTGGCGGTGACGGCTGCTGGCGGCACGCGTCTCACCGAGACGGGTATGTCGATCGGCACCCCGCAGTACATGAGTCCCGAACAGGCATCGGGGGACAAGCACATAGATGGCCGCACCGACATCTACTCATTGGGCTGTGTGTTGTACGAGATGCTGGTGGGTGAGGCGCCGTACACTGGCCCTTCATCCCAGGCGATCATAGCCAAGGTGCTGACTGAAACGCCGCCGCCGATCCGGCGCGCACGCGACACCGTGTCGCCAGCGTTGGAGCAGGTGGTGTTCAAGTCGTTGGCGAAATTGGCGGCGGATCGGTTCGGCACGGCGCAGCAGTTGGCGGACGCACTAGGAGTTCCAACGAGTGCGTCGGTGACGGTGACCGCACCGGTGGCAGCGGAAGCACGTCGCACCGACTGGCTTGCGAGGTGGCGATGGGGAGTCACAGCCGCGCTAGCGACAATCGCTGTTCTGTTGATGCTGAGCCGATTGACGTCTGCGCCAGCCGTATCAACAGGCGTGCGCCGGTTTGTTGTCAGAACACCACCAGGGCGAACACTGGACCAATACTCAGGTCTGGAGTTGAGTAGAGATGGGAGCAGCCTCGTTGTCTACGTCTATGACTTTGGGTTCCTCCTTCACGACTTTGCCGATGGGGAGGGGCGAATCCTCGCCGGAGGCGCAGGCGAGATTAAAGGGATGCAGGCGTTCTTTTCGCCGGATGGACAAAGACTTGCCTTCCACAACTTCGAGGATCATGAGCTCAGATGGGCAACGGTTGAAGGAGGTGAGCCCGTTGTCATTGAAGACAGTGTAACGGCGTGGTGGGGTGGTACCTGGGGTATGGGGGACGAGATCATATATGCACCCGGCGCCTTATCGGGACTTTGGAGAGTCCCTGTCGAGGGAGGTGTACCGGAACAGCTCACTTTCGCTGACACTGTGAGGGGTATCCCGGCTTATCATGTCTATCCCCAGTTTCTGCCTGAAGGCAGAAGGGTCCTGTTCAGTTACGAACGAACGCCGCTGGACAGCGCCGGTGTTGAGGTGTTGGATCTGGACACAGGTGTGCGGACGACCATTCTCAAAAGAGCGAGGTTTGGGCGCTACGTTCCCACAGGCCACCTCCTATTCATGCGCCACGAGGCTCTATGGGCTGCGCCCTTCGATCCGGACCGCCTCGAGGTAACAGGATCACCCCAGATCGTTTTGGAGGACGTCGCGTACAGCTGGGACAGAGGCTTTTATGCGG
Organism: uncultured Gemmatimonadaceae bacterium; assembly: GCA_964518955.1. Taxonomy (GTDB): domain Bacteria; phylum Gemmatimonadota; class Gemmatimonadetes; order Gemmatimonadales; family GWC2-71-9; genus JBDGYW01. The sequence goes on from CAZFHS010000003.1 coordinate 95,519, forward strand.
TATCCGACAACGGAACGCTAGCATACGTCAAGGCGTCGGTCTGGAACGTACCACGGCAGCTCGTATGGGTCGATCGGAACGGGAGTGAGCAGGTATTGATGGACGAGTGGGATCGGTACGGAAATCCGGCCATATCTCCAGACGGAAAACGGGTGACATATGCTCTTAATTACCCAGGCCACAACGACATCTGGGTTTACGATCTGGAGCGTCGCGGGATTCCAACCCGAGTCACGAGAGACGAGGAGTATACCGCACTTCCACGCTGGACACGAGATGGGACACGCATCGTTTACACGAAAGGCGATTTGTACGTTCGAGATTGGCAAGCGGCGACGCCGGCCGAACCGCTCCTCAGCGTGAGCTCCCACGCCAATCCCGGGTCGATCTCTCCTGACGGGAGTGTGGCGGTCACCTTTACAAAGGATTTTGAGGCCGGTGGTACATGGGACCTTTGGCTTGTGCCACTCGAAGAGGATGGTGAGCCCCGCATCTATAGGGCCACAGAGCACGAAGAATATGATCCAGCCTTCTCTCCGGACGGGCGGTGGATTGCCTACAATTCGACGGAGTCCGGAGATTGGGAGATATGGCTGCAATCGTATCCTGACACTGCTCGCGCTCGCTACCGAGTCTCGAACGGTGGCGGCTGGGCACCCGCATGGGGCCCCGACGGTGAGCTCTTTTACATCAGCCCCGTAGACGGGACAAAGATGATGGCGGTGCAAATCGATCTCGAGTCTGGTGTGCCAGGCGTGCCTCGAGTCTTGTTCGACGGAGAGTCCTACGAGTTGGGTGATGTTCGCAACTACGACGTCTCGGCAGACGGTCAGCGGTTCCTGATGGTGAAACCGCACCCCGGCGCTGAGCCGCGTGAGGTGACGGTGGTGGTGAATTGGTTTGAGGAGCTGGAGAGGATCGTGCCTGGGGGACGGCGTTGAGTGGCGGACTGTAAGTATTGAGTAGTTAGTCAGCCCCACCCCTCCTCCCCAAGGGCCCGCAGTCAGCATTGATACTGATATCATAATGTAGTATCATATCCCATGAAGCAGAAATCACTTGGTGCCCGCAATGAGCGAACCCTGGCGAAGGTTTCCGAAATCCCAGTTAGGTCGGACATCGAGTGGAAGCGGGTGGAGGCCTTACCCTCGAAAGGAAATGGACAAGGGGTCCGTGCGATCTCTGAAGGAGTTTCTAGCGCGGGCGGGAGAGACTTCATGAACACCATGACATATAAGGGCTATATCGGTCAGGTGACATTGGACGAAGAAGCGGGGGTTTTTCACGGTCAGGTCATGAACGCTCGAGACATCATCACGTTTCAGGGCCGTACCGTGCGAGAACTGCGCAAGGCACTGAAAGACTCGATCGAAGACTACCTCGAGTTTTGCCGCGAGCGCGGTGAAGATCCAGACAAACCCCTCTCCGGACGGTTTGTTCTGAGAATCGACCCGGAGCTGCACCGCGAGGTCACTATAGCGGCGGTGCGAGAGGGGAAGAGCCTCAACAAGTGGGTTGCGGAGCGTTTGGAGCGTGAGGTTTACGACGTGCGTGAAAGAGATTGAGGAGGATCGCAAGAGCGACAAATAACGTTGCACGCTGCTCGCTGCGCCAGCATACCCTGGCGGTCGCCTCTCGACGACCGCATTTTAGCTCACTATGACCGACCCTCTCTCAGCCCTCAAGTCCGCCGTATCCGACGGCTACGCCATCGAGCACGAGCTTGGTGCTGGCGGGATGGCTACGGTCTACCTCGCGGAAGATCTCAAACACCGCCGCAAGGTTGCCATCAAGGTGCTTCGCCCCGAGCTCGCTGCGGTGATCGGCGCAGAGCGGTTCCTGCGGGAGATCGAGATCGTTGCGGGCCTCACCCACCCACACATTCTCCCTCTACATGATTCCGGAAAAGCGGTACGGCGGTACGGCGCTACGGCGGTAGACTCTCAGAGTGAGTTCGTCTACTACGTCATGCCGTATGTCGAAGGCGAATCGCTCAGGACACGTCTGGACCAGGAACGTCAACTCCCGATCGAAGAAGCGGTGCGCATCACGCGTCAGGTGGCGTCGGCGCTGGAGTACGCGCATGGCCAGGAGATCGTGCACCGCGATATCAAGCCGGAGAACATCCTGCTGCACCGCGGTGAGGTGATGGTCGCCGACTTCGGGATCGCGTTGGCGGTTACCGCAGCTGGCGGTACACGTCTCACCGAAACGGGCATGTCGATCGGGACGCCGCAGTACATGAGTCCCGAACAGGCGTCGGGGGACAAGCACATAGATGGTCGCACCGACATCTACTCGCTGGGCTGTGTGCTGTACGAGATGCTGGTGGGAGAGGCGCCGTACACGGGCCCCTCTTCGCAGGCGATCATAGCAAAGGTGTTGACCGAGACGCCGCCGCCGATCCGGAGCGCACGAGACACCGTGTCGCCTGCGGTTGAGCAGGTGGTGTTCAAGGCGTTGTCCAAGTTGGCGGCGGACAGGTTTGGCACGGCGGAGCAGTTTGGCGACGCGCTGGGAGACCCGGGGAGTGCGGCTGTGACGGTGACCGCACCAGTGGCAACAGAAGTGCGTCGCTCCAACTGGCTCGCCAAGGCCCGATGGGCAGTCACCGCCGTGCTGGCGGTGATCTTCGTATTCCTGCTGTGGAGCCGGTTCGATTTCACCCCAGGCGGATCAGGAGGCATGCGCAGCTTCGTGGTGACGGTTCCGGCGGACATACGACCAAATGCAGCGCGTGCGGCAGTCAGTTTGAGTGGCTTGTTGGCATTCGATCGAGACGGATCACGCCTGGTGATGGAGCTGGATGACAACGGCATCCTGCTGCGTGACATGTCTGATCCCCAGCCCCGACTCCTAACCGGTAGTGCGGGAGAGGTAAGAGGCTTTCGCACATTCTTCTCACCGGATGGACAGTGGCTCGCCTACGGAGATTTCACTGAGTCGGAACTGAGAAGGGTGTCAATTGATGGAGGCAGCCCTGTCACGATCGCAGATGATGTGCCGGCGGTTGTGGGTGGTACCTGGGGGCCTCAGGACAGGATTGTCTATGCCCCAGCCTTCAGTTCCGGCCTGTGGATCGTTGCGGTTGAGGGGGGAATACCAGAGCAGCTCACCTTCGCGGATACATCTGCGGGTCTCCCGGCGAACCACAGTTATCCTCAGTTTCTGCCGGGCTGGAACAAGGTCCTGTTCACAGCAGACCGCACGTTCCTTGATAGCGCGCGCCTCGAGGTGCTCGCTCTGGAGACGCGTGAGCGGACGACCGTCATTGAGAAAGCGAGATTCGGGCGTTACGCAGCCAGCGGTCACATCCTCTTCATGCGTCACGAAACCCTGTGGGCCGCCCCGTTCGACCCTGACCGCCTCGAGGTAACCGGGACACCGCAGGTCGTGATGGAGGACGTTGCATACTCGTTTGGTTTCGCAAGTGGCGCCTACGCGGTATCCGAAAACGGAACGCTTGCGTACATCAAGGCGTCGGTCTTGAACGTCGAGCGGCAACTCGTCTGGGTGGATCGTAACGGAAACGAGCAGCCTTTGATGGAAGAGTGGGATCGGTACGCTACACCGGCCATCTCACCGGACGGAAGGCGGGTTGCATATACCCTCGATTATCCGGGCCAGAACGACATCTGGGTCTACGACCTGGAGCGCGGCGGAGTTCCCACCCGCGTCACCCGAAACGAAGAGGCCACGATGTTTCCGCGCTGGACACACGATGGGGAGCGCATCGCATACTCGGCGTTTCGCGTCAACAGCGATGTGTTCCTGCGTGACTGGCAGGCGAGCATGCCGGCCGAGAGAGTGTTCAGCATCGGGGCCGATAACGGCCCCAGGGCGATATCTCCAAACGGAACCATGTTGATCACTTCCGTCAACAGATTCGAGGCGGGCACCTCATGGGACCTCTGGCTGGTACCACTCGACGGAGAAGGTGAGCCGCTTGTCTATCGCGCCACAGAGGAAGGCGAATGGGATCCCGCCTTCTCTCCTGACGGTCGCTGGATCGCCTATACATCGACGGAGTCTGGGAGAAGGGAGATCTGGCTGCAGTCGTACCCCGACCCGGCACGGGCGCGCTATCGTGTCTCCAACGGCGGCGGTTGGGGAGCAGTGTGGGGCCCGGACGGGGAGCTCTTCTTTACCAGTCCGGCGGGCGGGCGGAGGATGATGGGAGTACGAATCGATCTCGAGTCGGGTGCACCCGGCGTGCCTTACATGCTGTTCGAGAGCGGTCCCTACCTGATCCGCTCACCACGCAACTACGACGTATCTGCCGACGGTCAGCGATTCCTGGTCGTGAAACCGCGCCCCAACGCGGCGGCGCGAGAGGTGACGGTGGTGGTGAACTGGTTTGAGGAGCTGAAGCGGTTGGTGCCAAATGAGTGACCAGACGGGACAGTCACAGCGAAGGTGTTCCCCACCTCAATCCACACGTTCCTCAATCCCGCCCAATTTGAGAACATTGATGTAGTTTTGCTCCGCCTGAACCGAAAGGTCCTCACGAGAGATCCCACGGGCCTCCGCAACCGCTTCCTCAACAATCTCGATCTGTTCCGGAAAGCCGACCTCGTTCGTCATCCATTCCCAAGCGCCGGGCCCATCCGTCTCGGTGAGAAGACGATCCGCGGGAATCGCCTCTGCGATCGTCCGGATGAGTTTCGACCGCAACACTTCGACACCGACCGTGAGGTACGCTCCGAGGTCGACGTACTGTTGGACCAGATCGAGAGGTCCAGAATACCAATGCACGATCACGGCGGGCAATGTGTACCTCTTCAACGCGTCGAGAACCGCGGCCTCAGCACCCTTCGTATGAACATTGATCAAACGCCCGCGCTGTTCCGCAGCAGAAAGGAAGAAGTCGAAAACGGTGCGCTGCCCCTCAAAGCGTGACTCTTCTCTAACGAAGTGATAGTCCAGCCCTATCTCTCCGAATGCATTCGCCTCGGCTAGAGGTTGTTCCAACGCCTCCAAGTTGGACGCGTACCGATGAGCTTCCCAGGGATGCACCCCAAACGCCGGGGTGATGAGTGGATCTGTCCCTGCGATGCGCCGGGTTTCTTCGAACGAAGCAACATCCATCGAAACAGCCAACGTACGAATTGCCTTTGTTCGAATTTGCCGCAGTGCCTTCGGCAATTGTTCGCCGTATCTGTCGAGATGCAGGTGCGCGTCGATCATGTTGGGAAGTGCTTCATCTATGCCCCGACGTACTCAAAACGCGCATACATGAACTGTTGAATCGCACCCGACGGAGTGCGATGGTCCTCGAGTTCGGATTCCCTCAGTACAAATGCGTTTCCCAGTTCTTCGGCCAGCTGTTCGGCGCTGTGCCGGATTACGGGGAGCCCGCTGCATTTCTGAGGTCCTTCCGGCCCAAACGTCGCGATTATCACATGCCCGCCAGGTGTCACCGAGTTCTCCAGAACTGTGCGGTATCGATCACGATCGTCGGCGTCCACGAGAAAATGAAACACCGCGCGGTCATGCCAGAGATCCCACTTCGTATCCGAACGGAAGCGTGTAACGTCGTTCACTATCCACGTCACACCTTCCGCACGATTGCCCAATCGAATCTTTGCTTTGGCCATACCGCCATCGGCGATATCCAAGACCGCGAGATTCGAGAACCCCAGTTCGAGCAAGCTGTCGACGAGGCGCGAAGCTCCTCCACCCACATCTATGATACGGGCCGCTGTAGTAAGGCCTGAATTCCGGACCAGTCGCAGAGATGTTTCCGGTTGTTCCTGAAACCAGCTAACCTGGTCCTCTGCCTTCGAGTCGTGAACCTGTTTCCAATGGTGTTCGTTGGTCATAACCCCGCGAGGCGCCACCTGGGCTCAGAGCAGAAGCTCTGTGCCGACACCCTTCTCTTTGGCCTGTTTGTAAATGAGGATTGCCGTCGCCATGTCGTCCAGGGCAAGGCCGAGGTTCATACTCATCGTACGTTCAGCGTCGTTCTCCCGACCCGGTTTCTTGCCAGCCGCGATTTCGCCGAGGTCGCCGTACGGTTCGGGGGTATCCTGGAAATACCCCACCTCGCGATAGTACTCCAACTGGTTGAGATCGTCTGTGGCCAACTTCTGTACCTGTCTGAGAGCATCACCCTGCCAGTAGGAATCGAAGTCAACGGGACTCGCAAAAGAGCCCTCCGCCAGCCAGTCGGCCTCAATCAGCGGCTCCGGGTTTTTCAGTATCGGACCGCTAGTGACCACGATGTCCAACCCAGCGACAGCCGACTTTAGATCAGTCACAGCTTCGATATCCAAACCAAGCTTGCCCGACATTTCCTTCGCATAGCGTTCAGCAACCTCAGGGTATATGTCATACGCCTTCACGGTTTCGACGTCGAAGAGACAACACAGAGCTTCCAGATTGCTCCTGCCCTGAACGCCGCAAGCGACAATGCCCACGGTCGAGCTGTCTTTGCGCGCGAGGTACTTGCCTGCAACTGCGGTCGCGGCTCCAGTGCGCTGACCTGTAATCCAAGTCGCATCCATCACGGCTATTGGCAAACCCGTGTCCGGATCATTCAACACGACGAGACCACTTATGTACGGAAGACCCTTCTCTGGGTTTTCCGGAAATCCCGACACCCACTTCATGCCCGCCGACTCCAAACTCGGTATGTATGCCGGCATTGCGTGTATGAAAGCATCCTTGCGCGTATGTATGCCCGGCTTCGGCGGCATCTCCACCCTTCCCTCTCCCTTCTCGACGAACATCCGGTCGAGGGCTTCGACGATGTCCGACATGGGCAGTCCAACTGCTTCGATGTCCTTCCTACTGAGATACAGGAACGTTTCGGCGACCATCTGTGGATCTCCGTTCTGAGTGCGAACCGGCTGGCCCTGCAAGAAAACCATCAGAACCATCCCGTAAGGCCTTCTCAACAATACACTTACAGCATACGTTACGAGACACGGCAAATCTAGAGACTGCTCCAGTTACGAGACAGAACGTTCTATCTGCAGTGGGGTACCTCTTTACAGTTGTGAGGCTCGGCCCACACCTGTCGTTGGCCAATGTCCAAGGAGGGTGCTCCGATGAAAACCGTCGGCACCGTAGCACGAATCTCGATCTTCACCTTTTGCGCCGTTTGTTCGGCTGTTTCGCTTCAGGCCCAAACCCTCAGTGGCACCGTCAAAGACGGCTCTACCGGGGCACCCATTGCGGAGGCGTCGGTGGTGTTGATGGACGAAGACGGCAGAATCCAACGCGGCATTCTTACAGAAAGCGACGGCAGCTATCAGTTGCAGGTGCCGGACGACGGTTCCTACACCCTGCGAGTAGGCGCGACCAGCTATGCGGTTCAAGACACGCCGCGCTTCAACGTGAAAACTGGAGAGGACGCCAGGGTTGACGTTCTGCTGTTCGCGGAGGACCGAGAATCGGGGGCACCATCCGGATTCACTCAACGCATGTCTCGCGGTGAAGGGATGTTCATCACCGCCGAGCAAATAAGAGAACGCCCGGGCAATCTATTCACCGACATCTTCCGGTTCACTCCCGTCGTGAGGGTTGTGCCCCTCCCTGCGAGTGATCGCATGAGCACTGCGACTAGCGTTCACGCGGATCCAACCGTGTTTGCGAGACGCTCTGATAGGACGGGCGGCTCGGAGCAGAGCATGACATTGCGAATCAAAATCGGCGGCGGCGTCGTGGGAGCGGTCCAAGAGGGCGAACCCGCCAGGGATTGTGTGCCCGTGCTTTGGGTGGACGGTATCTGGTGGGGGGGCATCGACGATGCCAGCGAATGGGGGCCTGATGGTGCGCTCAACCCCGGCGATGTCGAAGCCATCGAGGTATATAACCACACATCAATCCTGCCGGATCAGTTTGACACCGGCAAAGAAACTCTTTGTGGCGTGATCGTCGTTTGGAGAAAACAACCCGAGGAGAACTAGCGTCCCGAGTCAGGTCTCCATCATTCTCGAACGAACGAGAACTTGACTGGGAACTCTATTCGCACACGCACGGCCCGGGCTCCAATCATACCGGGGTTGAAGCGACACGACCGCACCCATTGTGTGAGTGTTTCATTGAACCGGAAGTCTGATGTCCGTAAGACCTTCGACAACCTCGGCTCGGGTTCTCCATCAATTCCAATCACGATTTCGAGCAGCGCCTCGACATTCTCGGGCAGCCGTTCGATTTCCTGCTCACGCTCGTACCGGTCGGATGCGCGCGAGCGCGACGCGCGATTTTGAGGGTCGTACCGTGGGCATGTGATCATCTCGGGATAGCGTGTGAGTATAGGTTGCCCGTTCACGCTGTCGGCCTCGTTAAAAACACGATTCATTTCCAAGGAGTCCGGCAGAGGGAGCGCCGCAGTTTCTCGAAACGTGAACTGCATAGGCATTCTAACCTGAACACGCACGGCTTCCCCGTCCTTCCTACCCGGGCTGAACCGACAGCGTGATATCATATCGATCGTCGGTGCATCAAAGCCCGGGTCTGTCGACTCCAGCACCATCACTGACCCGGTTTCAACACTTCCGTTGGTACCAACGATGAAAACGAGATCCAAGTCGGCTCGATCGTATCGTTGAGTCAGTTCGCTGCGGAACTCAGCTCCTGGACATGCGACGCGTTCCGGCACGACATCAACCGCGTTCATTGGATACACGCGACCCGCATCTTGAACCATCGCCTCGAGCGCGCACGGAGTGCTAGCCGACAGCACAAGCGTAGCAGCAGTAACGCCCTTCAAAAAACGCGACATCTGACACCTGCTCTCAGTTCGTACACAACGCCGTTGGAGTAACGGTCTTCGTCGAGCGGCAAACCCGGGATGTCTGCCGCGCCAAATTGGAAGAGCGTAGCGGACACTCCCACCTCGAACGCGAGCCTCGACCCCAACGGCACCTGCAAGCCGGCATTGCCGCCCGCGCCGAAGCCCTTCAGATGACCAGTGGCATAGATCGCCCGCGTTTCCCGCATCCAGGCAGCACGGGGTCCCGCTTGCAGCGTCACGCCCCACAAATCTGTAGCGAAATACATCTCTGTGTATAGGCTGACAGTACGCACTCTGTCATCACTGTGCTGCTCGGGGTTTGTACCAAATGAACCCCCGACGCGGATTTCGTGAATTGGTCCAAATTTGCTGCCGACGAAGAGATGCCCTGCGACACCAGTCCCGACAGATTCGAAGGCCTCCTTGCCAACCGCCAGGGCTGCACCTGTCACACCAACAACCAACCCCGTCGGATCCTGCAGTTCACTGTCCGTCTCGATTCTCGGCGATTCCCGCGGAACCACCTGCGCCACCATGAGAGTTGGCAGCACCACGAACGAGATGACAGCTGCAGCAACTCGCATCAGCTCAGTCCTCTGGTCTTTCGCCAGCAGGCGCCATCTTCACAAGTCGGGGTTGGAACCTCGCAACCCGCTCGACGAGGTCGGTCTGCGCGTCCATCACCTCATCGATGTTCTTGTACACCATTGGCGCCTCATCGAGTCCTGCCGACATCAAGGTCACTCGTGCCTTTTCGAGCCGTTGTCGCACACTCGGCCAATCGAAAGTCTTCTTGGCCTTCTTTCGGCTCATCACTCGGCCCGCTCCATGCGCAGCGGAATTCAGGGATTCCGCGTTGCCTTTGCCGCGGACAATGTAGGTCGGTGAAGCCATCGAGCCGGGGATGATTCCGAGCGTACCCTTGCTAGCTGGCGTCGCACCTTTTCGATGGACCACCACTGCCTCGCCGTCATGTTCTTCCTTCCAGGCAAAATTGTGATGGTTCTCCAACTCGAGCAGAGCACGCGCACCAAGATGCTCTGTCATGTGTCGATGTATGCAGGCATGGTTTGCCGCAGCGTACCTGCCCATCAACTCCATCGCTGCCCAATATTCCCTGCCGGCTTCTGAGTCAAGATCCAACCAAGACAAGTGTGCCAACTCTTTCGGGAGATCGCGATGACGGCTCATGGCGATTTTGCTGAAGTGAGTCGCAATCGTGTTACCGGCTCCACGGCTCCCGCTATGGCTCAGCAGCGCCAGATATCGTCCTACGGGGATTCCGAGTTGATCGTTATTGATTTCGAGTATGCCGAACTCGACAAAGTGGTTCCCACTCCCGGAGCTGCCGAGTTGCGACCAGGCTTTGTCTTTCAGATCCCGAACCACCGGCGAAAACGACCAACTCTCGTCCATCACTGCATGCTGGCGACGCCGCTTGAAGCTCGCACCGATACCGAAGCGCGTCTCCTTCTTGATCGCCTGCTCGAGTTTATCCGGGTTGTCATCGAGGATCGCGGGAGGCATGTCGAGTATCGACATCTTCATCCGGCAAGCAATGTCGACACCCACTGCGTACGGGATCACGGCGTTACGAGTCGCGAGTACACCGCCGATCGGCAATCCATATCCGCGGTGCGCGTCAGGCATCAAAGCTCCACGTACAGCTATGGGGAGCTTACATGCATTCTCGAGCTGCTGTATCGATTCTGGTTCGAGGTTCTTCCCCCACTGACGGTAAGGAGCATTTTTGGCTTCCATCGGGACTTCCCCCTCTTACCGCGAGCCTATCCAAATGTACTCCCGCAACGCGGCTCGAGGACGTCAGAACCATTTGATTTTTCAGAGCATGTCTGCCAAGCACTCGCATTGACCTGTCGATCGTAGCATTTTGCCGGTGCAAATTCTATCGATTTCGCCTAACTGGAGCCAACATGCACGCTCGAAACCGCTCGATATTGGTGACCTTCGCCACCATCTTGGTGCTGCCTCTATTCGCCTGCGGGGCCCCGCCCGCCGAGGATATGACCGCAGACTCCGAGAGCGAGTTCCTGTTCATCCCGGGTACAATCGGTATCGACCCCACCACGGGCAACCTGGCAGATGACGTGACCGGTCAGTTTTCCCAGGCAATGGAAAACATCACCCAGATTTTAGCGGCCAACGAGATGGATCTCTCTCGAGTCGTGACCGTGAATGTCTACCTCTCGGACGTGAGCAACTTCGCCGAGATGAATGAGATATACAGGACATACTTCCCAGTCGATCCGCCGACGCGCGCGACAGTCGAGGTCGATCTCTCCGAGTCGGGTGCACTGGTACAGCTCGGGATGATCGCGGCTAGGCCCGGAGTAAGCCGCGAGGTGATCAAACCCGCCGACCTCAAGTCGCCGGAGCTGCCTTACAGCTGGGGAATCAAGGCCGGAAACACCCTATTCGTTGCTGGTGCAACCAGTCGCGATCCCGACACATACCAGCCCGTGACCGGGGATATTGCCACGCAGACACGCCGCGTATGGGGCAACATCGGCATGGTCTTGAATGCGGACGGTCTAGACTACGGTGACCTATCGGCCTGCACCGTTTTTCTCGACGATCCGCAGGAATTCGGCGAGATGAATTCCGCGTACAGAGAGTTCATGACCGATGCACCTCCGGCACGCGCGACGGTACGTGCAAAACTCGTCAACCCAGCGTTCAAGGTGGAGATCCAATGTGTGGCAGGTCACGGAGAGGATCGATCAGTAGCGATCGCAGAAGGTGCGTCGCCGCCGAGCAGTCCATTCTCGCCTGCGATCAAGATCGGCGACCGGGTGTTCACCGCAGGTGCAGTCGGGTCGAGTCCTGACGGTTTGGCGATAGGTGACGTCGACGCTCAGACGAGGCAAGTACTCTCGAATCTGCAAGCCACACTCGACGCAGCCGGCAAATCCTTCGCGGACGTGAGCGCCATGTACGTGTATCTGCCGGATATCGGCCACGCCGGAACGGTGGGAGCAATTCTAGATGAAGTGGTCGGCGACGCTGCGTCGCGCACGGTCGTCGGTGCGGAGTTGATGGGACCCGATTACCTGGTGGAAATCATGATGGTGGTGGGCAACTGATCCCGTTGCGCGCTGCAGACTGTGCGTTTACAGTGCACTCACCATGATCCAATGTGACGTTCAGAAATGTGTCGGCTGCCGCATGTGCGAGGTAGCGTGTGCGGATTTCCATTTTATGGCAATCTCCCCCACGCTTACTCGCATTCGCGTGGCCAAGATCGAGGAGATCGGTATCGACGTCGCGGTCGTATGTGTCGGCTGCGCCGAGAAGCCGTGCCTGGAATGCCCAACTGAAGCACTATCGGTCGGCGAACGAGATCAAATCAAACTCGATCAAGACCTGTGCACTGGCTGCGAGGAATGCGTTGTAGCCTGCCCGATTGGTGCTATCGGCTACCACGACGATCATCCTCTCTTCTGTGACCTTTGCGATGGAACACCCGTTTGCGTGATGATATGCCCCACCGAGGCGCTCGTCTACGATAAAGGCCTCGAGCCTTCGCTCGCCGAATTCGAGGATTTCGAGGGCACTCCAGCTCAGCGCCGAGTAAACTACGCGAGGATTCAAGCTCAGCCTGTTAGGGAGAAGTGGCTCGCGGGATGGAGGTTGGGACCATGACGATCTATCAGGGTAACTGCCTCAGAGTCGACCTGACCAATCATTCGATCGAACGCGGTGGCACGCCGTCGAACGGCATCGGTGCTCGGAGCTGGAACAGCCAAACGCTGCTCGACGAGATTCCCGCTGGTATCGACCCTCTGGATCCCGAGAACATCCTCTGCGTCGGTGTTGGGCCTCTGACCGGCAGTCAGTTCATTGCGTCGTGCAGATTCATCGCGAGCGCGAAGAGTCCACTAACCGGGTTCCTGGGAGATTCGGGTGCGCGTGGGTTCTTCGCACCGCAACTGCGTTGGTCGGGCCACGACCAGATCGTGTTCACCGGGATATCCGACTCGTGGGTGTATCTCTTCATTGACGACGATTTTGTCGAGCTACGCGACGCGTCACATCTCGTGGGATTAGACATCACCGAGACCACGACTCAACTGCACGACGAACTCGGCGATCCCGACCTCGAGATCGCAGCCATCGGACCCGCTGGCGAGAACCTCGTCCGTTACGCAATCATCTCCTGCAATTTGGCGCGCGCCGCAGGCCGGACCGGGATGGGTACGGTCATGGGGTCGAAGAAGCTCAAGGCGATAGTGGTCAGAGGAAGCAAGCCAGTCATGCCGGCAAACCCGGAGCGGTTCGCAAGAGCATGTGCTGAGTACAGGCAGAACATCGAGAGCCACCGTCAGTTCGATTCGCGCCGCAAGTACGGAACGACGCGGATCATGGAGGCACTCAATGAAATGGGAGTCACTCCCGCGTACCACTATCGCAGCGCAGTCTTCGAGGAGCTCGAGAAGGTCGGTTCCGAGGCGCTTCGACGAGATCACGTCGTAAAAGCGAAAGCGTGTTTCAACTGCAACGTCTACTGCTCTCGTTACAACGTCACCCAATACAGTGAAGGCGAAGGTCCCGAATACGAGGCACAGGCAGGGTTTACGGTCAAATGCGGCAGTGCAGACATGGAGGTCGGTGTCGCCGCCTCGAATGCGGTTAACCGTCTGGGCATGGACTGCATAACAACCGCCGAGATCATCGCATGGCTCATGGAGTGCCGTCACGAAGGCATCATCACCGATGCTGACGTTGACGGTATCGATATGTCGTGGGGATCGACTGAAGCGATTCTGAAACTGCCCGAAAAAATCGCCAAGCGTGAGGGCATCGGTGACATACTCGCCGAGGGCTCCAAGCGAGCGGCAGCCACGTTCGGAGACGAGGCTCGAGATCTCACAGTCGAGGTCAAAGGCTTGGAACTGTTCTCCGCCGACCCCAGAGGCATCAAGGGCTACGGCCTCATGAATGCCATCAACTCTCGTGGCGGCGACCACTACCGCGGCGAACCGATGATCGAGTTGACGGGAGACGAGGAGCTGGCCAAACGCCGGGTAGGAAACCCGCAGGCAGCCCACCGACTCTCTGAAGAGGGCAAGGGTGCTCTCGTGAACTACGCCGAGCTACTAGGAATCCTTTCCGACAGCATCACGGTCTGCAAGAATATCTCGAATTGTATGGATGCGGTCGATTTCGAGGTGACTGCTGAGGCGTATTCAGGACTGCTCGGCAAGGAAATCACGCGTGACGATTTGTGGAATGCTTGTGCGCACGTGAGTCAGGTGGAGCGAGATTTCAATGTGCGTGAGGGTCTCACTCCCGCAGATGATACTCTACCGAAGCGATTCACCGAAAAACCCCTCGCCGATGGTCCGGCAAAGGGCACTGTCATCAACATCGACAAGCTCGTGAAGGACTACTACGAGGTCAAAGGCTGGAACGACTGAGCCTACTCCCGAGGGAGTCGTACCGACCCCGAGGGAGTCGTGCCGACTCCCTTAGGGAGTTTGCTCGATCCTCATGATCACGTTGCCCGCCGGATCGGGGCAGATCACGTGGCCTTCCTCTTTCATCCAGTCGCCGTCTTCCATCGGCCTCTGCCTTGCCGGCAGCAGCGGCAGCGTTGCATGCAACGCGTAGAGGCAGAAGTGCCCGTCAGGCGGTATGTAGATCCTGCCGCTCTGAAGCCTGAAGTGATCGCCGGGTTTCATGCAGGATGTGCACTTTCCCTTCACCTCTTCCACAACTACCTGAAGGCTGCGCACTCCACCGTCCATCTGTGGAACCGGCTCATCCGATTCTGACTTGCACGCCCGATCGTCCGCGGCGGCGCCTACCGGGTCTCCAGCAGTTTTCTGGATCTTTGCGGTACGCTCTACCTTGTAAATCACTCGACCGTTAGGGTCCGGGCACTGAACGTGGTGCACCCGTCCCATCCAGTCTTCACCTTCCTCCTCAGCCAGCTCGCGCTCCTTGGGCGTCAACACAGGAAGCATGGCTTGCAGAGCCCAGATGCACACGAATCCGCCATTTGGAATTCGAAGGTCTCCATCCCGAACCGTGAAGTAGTCTCCCACTTTCACCGCCGGGTCGGCGGTACACGTTCCCATCACCTTCGTCGCTGTGACCTTGAGCTCGTACATCGACCACTCCTGTTGTTCATCACGTCACTTCAGAGTACTATCGTCCTCAATCTTAGCCGCCGTTGCTTGCACGGCAAAGCCGAACAAGGGAAACCATGCTGAGTCAGCGCGAGACATTTGCATCGAAATTCGGACTCCTGATGACCATGATCGGTGTGGCCGTCGGACTCGGCAACGTTTGGCGATTCCCGTACATGGTAGGCAGGTTCGGTGGCGCCTCGTTCGTGCTCTTCTATCTCCTCATGGTTTTGCTTGTAGGGATTCCAGCATTGATGGCAGAGTGGACGCTTGGCCGTCACACGCGCAGAGGGACATTGGGTGCGTTCGAGAGAGGCGGGCTGCCCGGTGGAAAGTACGTCGGCTACTTTTTCATGTTCGTGGTGTTCTGCGCGACGGGCTATTACTCCAATACCCTAGGTTGGGTTTTGTTGCACGCCTTAGCGGAGACAGGCTCGTTGGTTGGGGCCAGCTTCGACCCTAGCGTAATCCTCCCTCCGGAGGCTGGCATCAACTCGACCAGTCTTCTACTTCAGTTCGTGTTCACCCCGCTCGTCGTCGGCGCATGTGCGTTCATTCTCATCAAGGGATTGCGACGCGGGATCGAGCGGATCAGCAAGATCATCATGCCGACACTCCTGATTATTCTGATCGTGCTAATCGTACGAGCCGTGACGCTCGACGGTGCGGCGGAAGGATTGCGGTGGTACATCGGGAGCCTCGACTTCGACACCCTCAACGGCAGCACCATGGCGGCGGCGCTCGGCCAGGCAGTGTTTTCCATGTCGCTCGGCGGCACGTTCATGGTGATCTACGGCTCGTACATGGACGACTCCGAGGACATCCCCGGGACCGCTGTCTTGACCGGTCTCGGCGACACCATGGCGGGTTTGTTGGCGGGCCTCGCGATATTCCCCGCGGTGTTCGCATTCGGCCTGCAGCCCGACAGCGGTCCGTCTCTGATCTTCTTCACACTTCCCCAGACTTTTCAGCAGATTCCGCTGGGAGGACTCTTCGGCCTGTTGTTTTTTGCCGGCTTGTTCGGAGCAGCCTTTCTCTCCGCCGTAGCTGCACTGGAGGTCCTGGTTGGCGGCATCGTAGACAACACCGTTCTCCAGCGGAAGGCGGCCGTGTTCCTAGCCTGTTCGATCGTGCTCGTTCTGGCCATCCCACCAATGATCAATATGAAGATCTTCTTCCCGTGGGATCTCACATTCGGATCGGGCATGCAGACTCTGGGTGCGTTTCTCTCCGTGGCTACGACCGCATGGTGCATCAAGAGGTCGGAAGCCTTGAAGCAGCTCGCATCCGCCACGGCACAACCATTTCACCACGTACTGTACTGGTGGATGCGAGTAGTGATTCCGGCCTGTGTTCTCTTTGTGGGGATGAGGTGGTTGCTGGATTCGTTGGGATAGCGCGGTACGAATAGAGTGCAACGCACAACGAGCAACGTGCAACGGTCAGCGTTGTTCGTTGCTCGCTGCTCGCTGCTCGCCCCTCCCTCTCGCTTGTTATCTCCCGCACCCGCAGATAACCTTGCTCTCAACCTGACGTTCACTGCACTCCCACCGGAGGCCCGATGTTACTCCGCAGACTCCTACCTTTCGTGCTTTGCGCCGGCGCGCTATCAGTCGACTCCACAGCAACGAATGCCCAACAATACGATCCAGGCCTCTTCGACGAGATGCGGTGGCGGATGATCGGGCCATTCCGCGGGGGGCGGTGCAAGGCGGCAGCCGGTGTGCCCGAACAGCCAAACGTGTTCTACATCGGCTACGTGAACGGTGGAGTGTGGAAGTCGACGGATTACGGACATGTCTGGAAGCCCATCTTCGACGACCAGCCGACCGGGTCGATAGGAGCAATCGCGGTGGCGCCGTCGGACCCTGACATCATCTATGTCGGAAGCGGAGAGGGCCTGCAACGACCTGATCTGTCCACCGGTGACGGCATCTACAAATCGTATAACGCCGGGGAAACATGGACTCACCTTGGCCTGAGAGATGGTCAACAGATTCCGCAGATCATAGTCGACCCCGACGATCCCAATCGGCTTTTCGTCGCGGTGCTGGGACATCCCTACGGCCCCAATGAGGAACGCGGCATCTTCCGTTCGCTCGACGGTGGTCAAACGTTCGACAAGATCCTCTACAGAGACGAGAACACCGGCGGCATCGATGTTGCGTTCGACCCGAGCAATTCGCAGACGATATACGCGGTCATGTGGGAAGCGCGCGAAGGCCCGTGGGAAAACGGTGTCTTTCGGGGACCCGGCAGCGGCATGTTCAAATCCACCGACGGTGGCGACACCTGGCGTCCGCTGACGGAAGGGCTTCCCACATTCGAGGATGACGGCCTGAGCCGGATCGGCATCACCGTTGCGCCGAGTATGCCAGCCCGTCTCTTCGCCACGGTGGAATCGCGCCGGAACGGTGGCCTGTACCGGTCCGACGACGCCGGCGAGAGCTGGTACCTGACAAACGACGACTCACGCGTCACGCAACGCGGCTCGGATTTCGCCGAAGTAAAGGTGCACCCTCACAACCCAGACATCGTTTTCACGGGAGCGATTGTCATCTGGAAGTCGACGGACGGCGGGCACACATTCGAGACGATTCGAGGAGCGCCAGGCGGAGACGACTATCATCGTCTTTGGATCAACCCGATCGACCCCGACATCATGCTGGTCGCGGCCGACCAGGGAGCGATCGTCACCGCCAACGGGGGCGAGACCTGGAGCACCTGGTACAACCAACCCACCGCTCAGTTCTATCACGTGACAACCGACAACAACTTCCCCTATCGCGTGTGCAGCGGTCAGCAGGAGAGCGGGTCCGCGTGCGTTCTCAGCAGAAGCGATTGGGGCCAAATCTCGTTCCGCGACTGGAGCCCGGTGGGAATCTTCGAGTACGGCTACGTCGCTCCCGATCCACTCGACCCCGACATCGTCTACGGCAGCAAGGTGTTGCGCTTCGACAGGCGTACCGGACAGGTGCAGGATGTAGGACCGAAGCCTCTTAGAGAGCCAGGCTACCGCGTCGTTCGCACGATGCCGATTCTGTTTTCGCCGCTCGATCCGCACACTCTCTACTTCGCTTCGAACGTTCTATGGAAGACGAGGAATGGCGGCAACAGTTGGGACCAGATCAGCCCCGACCTCACGCGCGAGACCTGGGAGGTGCCCGACAACGTCGGGAAGTATCGCGGGACACCACAGACCGAGAGGCAAGTCACCAGGCGCGGCGTGATCTACACGATCGCTCCATCATACGTGGACGTGAACACCATCTGGGTCGGCACGGACGACGGGTTGATTCACGTGACTCATGACGGAGGGGAGAATTGGACCGATGTAACCCCGCCGGAATTGGGGCCATGGGCGAAGGTGTCGATAATGGACGCGTCGCACACCGACGTGAACACGGCGTACGCTGCGATCAACACGCTCAGGCTCGACGATTTGCGGCCGCACATCTACAGGACGCGTGACGGCGGCAACACATGGACGCACATCACGAACGGCATACCCGACGGTGGCCCTGTGAACGTGGTACGCGAGGACCCGGAAAGGCCGGGCCTGCTGTTCGCCGGAACCGAACAGGCGATCTACGTGTCGTTTGACGATGGCGACAACTGGCAGTCATTGCGCATCAACATGCCGGCCACCTCGATGCGCGATTTGGTGATCAAGGATGACGACGTGGTCGTCGGCACTCACGGACGCAGCTTCTGGATCCTCGACGACATCACGCCGCTCCGTCAGATCATGCCCGAGATCGTCTCGAGCGGTGCTCACCTATTCGAACCACAGCAGACTTGGCGGTTCCGCTGGAACAAGAACACCGATACGCCTCTGCCGCAGGGTGAGCCTGTCGGTGAGAACCCGCCTGACGGTGCAATCATCAACTACTTCCTCGGCTCCGAAACAAATGGTCCAGTTACTCTCGAAGTGCTCACCGAGAGCGGAGAGGCCATTCGCACCTTCTCCAGCGACGACGAGCCGGAACCGCCTCTGAAGGGACAGAACGTACCGGATTATTGGCCTCGACCTCCGCAGGTACTGTCGGCGGAAGCGGGAATGCATCGATTCGTGTGGGACCTGCACTATCCCCGGCCGGCAGTGCTCAGATTCGGGTATCCGATCGCGGCAGTGCCATACAACACTCCAGTGACGCCGTTCGGATCGTGGGTAATCCCCGGTCGTTATACGGTCAGGCTCACTGCAAACGGCACCACGTATTCGCAGCCGTTGGTGGTAAAGATGGACCCGCGCGTTCAGACACCACCCGCGGAAATCGAGCGGCAGTTCCATCTGTCGAGGAAGCTGGACGGTCTGTTGCATGAGGATTTCGAAGCTCTGGAAGCGGTGCAAGCGTATCGCGCCGATCAGAGCAACGCCTCGCGAGACGAACAAGCAGCAGGCATCGAGAGCAGCCTGCGCCAGCTCAACAGCGCGCTCGGGTCACTCTTCCGCATGGTGGAACGCACCGACCGCGGTCCGACGTCACAAGTAGTTGAGGCCATCGGAAATCGTGAGAGGCAGCTACGGGAGGTCTTAGAGCGGTGGGAAACTCTGCGACGACGGTAGGGGTTCTCCTACCTCCGACGCAGAGTGGGATCCAACTGCATGATCAGCTGCCTCGGCCGCGGGTCGCTGGGGAAATAGCGTAACCACAGCCTCGCGGCGGTGAGCGTGCGCGCGTAGTCTTGCTGCGCGTTCAACACCCTCACGAGGTTGAGGTGTGCTTGCGCCATCGTGGGCTGTAGTGCGATAGCAAGTTCATAGTGCTCTCGCGCCTGGTCCAAGTTGCTACGGACCAACATCACGTTTGCCAGCCTGAAGTGGCCCAGTGGTTCGTGCTCGTTTATTCCCAGTGCAGTCCTGTACGCGCTCTCCGCTCCTGTGGTATCTCCGAGGTTTTCCAAAGAGATGCCGAGGTTCACCCAAACCAGCGGTTGGCGTTCGTCCAACGCTATAGACCTGCGCAGCACGGCGACAGCGCTATCGTGTTCCTGCCTGTTTGCGTGCGCCAATCCCATATTGCGCAGAATGGCGGGATTGCCTGGCTGAATCTCCACCGCCATCTGGTATGCGGCAACGGCAAGCCCTAGATCGCCGCGCTGAAAGTACTGATCCGCGAAAGTACCGAGCGCTACAGCCCATCGTGATCGGACAGGTTGCCCGGAGCGCTCCGACAATTCCAACTCTTGCATCAGAGTCTCGCGGGTCGCGGCGTCAATGCCTCTAGACATGTGCAACGCCGCCAGTGCGGTGGCCCTGACATCTATGTCGGGGCTTCTCACGAGGTGCCACAGAGTTTGGTCAACATCTGCGTCCAACGCTGCCATGTTCGGTCGGAGGAATCGGGCGACGAAAACTCCCAAAGCCTCTATCTGAGCCGCGGGAAAGGACGAAGAGTCTCGGAGCACCGCGGCTGCCTCGCGTTGGTCCAGCGCTTCCGGCTCGATCAGTGAAGCGACTATGGGTTTGTGCGGTTTGAGCTCTCCGTACCATTGCCTGGTGACTCGCTCGAGTGCCGCAACAGAGCTGTCAGCATGGCACCCAGACATGGCGCATGCGTTCACGATACCCATGCGATCGTCGAACCCAGGGCGCGGAATCGGAATCGTGTGATCCGACCGCGCAAACCGGAGGTGGTAGCCCAGCTCCGGATGCTGCAGATAGGGCATGTGGCAATCCACGCACCGGCTGCCCTCAGTTCCGGGCTCGTGGAACGTGTGTGCCTCGGGATCCTCTGCCTTGCTCGGATGACAGTCGGTGCATTGCTCGTCGGCGAACCGGTCGGACAGTTCCCGCCCCCAGATGTCTCTGTACTGCTGCGTGTGAGGATCGTGGCAATCGACACATGTCATCGAACCGTTGAGGTAACAATCGCTGTAGCGGTGATTCCCCTGGTATGCGAATGACTTCACTCGGCCGTCCGGGAAAAACGGGCCGCCACCGAGCATCGTGAGACCCACGGAGTAGTAGTCGGCCAACGGTTCACCAGGCAGATACCCCTGCCGCATCACATCCTTGAGGGCGTGGCAGCGGAAACAAACGTCCAGGGAGCCATCTTTGGTGAACGTTGCCAGAGCATCCACCGCTATCTCTGCGCCGTCCTCGATGTTTTCCGGCTGCGAGCGTTCCACATGTTCCGACATCGGCCCATGGCACGACTCACAATCGATGGCCAGTGTGGTGATGCGAGTCGAGTACCTGTTTGCGGTACTGTCATA
Organism: uncultured Gemmatimonadaceae bacterium; assembly: GCA_964518955.1. Lineage (GTDB taxonomy): Bacteria > Gemmatimonadota > Gemmatimonadetes > Gemmatimonadales > GWC2-71-9 > JBDGYW01. Next base: position 116,636 of record CAZFHS010000003.1, read on the forward strand.
CGCTAGATCAACGAGCGCGGCATGACACTCTTGGCAGTTGGCGTACGTGTCATCTGTACCGAGCACCCTCACCGGCGGCCAGTCAGCACACTCGGTGAGAGACATGTCCATGGTTATGGGTATCCAGCCCTTGTCGCTGCGCGTGTTGGTGTTACAAAACCACAGGTCTTCGTGCCTAATGAAGTCGAACGGGAGGAACCGAATAGTGCCGTCGGAGTACTCGGAAACGAATCCCTGAGTACCTCCTCCAAACATGTGACCGCCGCCAATTACGCCAGATACCGTCAGGGTAACCGGTTCAAAGCCCTCTTGCTCTACGATAAACTGGTAGCTGCTGTCCTCAGCGACGATTGGGCGCACGATTGCGTCTGCGAATCGTATTGGGCTTCCGTCAAAACGAGCAATGATGAGATCAGTGGTCGGGTATCCACCCGCTCTGCCGTGTGTCGAGTTCAGCCAGGCACTGTACTGAACCTCGTGGCACTCTTCGCATGTCTCTGCACCGGCGAAGTCTTCGTACAAAAGATCGGCAGCGGCGACTGCGCTCAGCCGAGGTGTGTCCGGGCCTCCGTCGCGCATCACAAAGAACCAGTAAATCGGAACTACTACTGCTAAAAGCAGGATGGCGACGAGCGGGAATTTGTTAGGCTTGCGAGTACGTTCGGATTCCGCTGATGCAACGTCCGATGGACGCCCAGATTCAGCATGTTGCTTCTCCGGTACCGAGCGGGGTTCGCCCAGTTCCGCCCGAACAGGCATGCGTGGCTCATCCGGTGCAACGGGTGTAGCGTCGTTCCGGCTCTTGGATATCGGTTTCTGCTTCCTCTTCTGCTTCTTCTTGCGTCCCATCTGTAACAAATCTCATTGGGTACGGCGGCAGGCCATTACCTAGATGCATCACTGACTTCAGAGAACATAACATGTCATCCACGTGCAGCGGTGATCAGAGGGTTCCTGCAACGGCTACGGCATAGTAGAGTTGAACGTCGGTGCTAGCTTCATGGTCCGAATACCAAAGGTATTTGATGAAGAGTATCCAAAAAGTCGCTCTAGCATTCTCAATTCCGCTTTTGGTTTTTGCAGTTGCCTTCTTCCTGCTGATGCGCGTTATGACCAGAGATCAGTTGGTTGGAGTAACCGAGGAACCTCCTTTCACAATGACATATACCGACTCGGAAATACCGTTGGATCCCACCGACGGTTTTTGGGCGGATATTCCTTCAACAGACGTTCATCTCTGGCCACAAAACGCTCGCGTTCCATACGGAACTGAAGAACGCGACATCGTGGTGCGCGGTGTTTACAACGACAGTGAGATCGCGTTTCTGATCGAGTTCGAGGATGAAACCGAAAACCGGGAAGGGCCGTTGAATCGCGATGCTTGCGCGGTGTTATTCGGGCCGTTGGAGTCACCCGCGACCGCACAGATGATGGGCCACGGCGCATCCGGGAACATTTGGCATTGGATCGCCGACCAAGATTCCGTGTCGCAACAGGCCGGGGGCGATTCCACCTACGCCGTACTCGAGTTATTCACAACAGGACCCGGTACGCAATCGCCGCTCCCGCAGCAGACTGTCGCCGGTAGGGGGCAACATAGAGACGGTCGGTGGTTCGTTGTATTAATGCGGGCGTTAGAAAACCCTCAAGCAGACGCGTTGCCGTTGACGGCCGAATCAGACTTGCTCGTTGCATTCAGCGCTTGGGATGGCGATAAGGTCGAAGCCTTGGCGCGCAAGTCTATTTCCATCATGACAGACCTGTTGTTCGAGCGACGTCCGTAGACGATGCGACTCAACGCACGAATACTCGCCTTCATTGCCGTCGCGTGCACGCTGACTGCATGCGGCGATTCGGCGACATATTCGGGCGAGTTGGTAGGAAACCAGCGGACCATCGAAGTTCACGTCAAACGATTCGGCTACGATCCCGGAATCCTGACAGTGCGCCGCGGGGAAACCGTCGTCATCAAACTCATCAGTGACGATGTCACTCACGGTTTCTATCTGTTCGACTACGGCATTCGTGCATCAGTAGACCCCGGCGAAATCAGAGTAATCGGATTTGTCGCTGACAAGCCAGGCCGTTTTTCGTTCCGATGCTCCGTCACCTGCGGTTGGATGCATCCCTACGAGTACGGTTATCTCAGAGTACTGCCGAACCGGCGGTTCCACGCGAGCTTGATCCTGGTATTGCTGCTCGCGTCGGGCTTCTTGGTTGTCGCTCTGAAGCGGAAGAAGTCACCCGACGCCCTGTTTGGGTCCGTCCCCCTCTCGTGGCGTTATGAGCTGACCAAACACCGTTCGATACGAGCACTCTTCAAGAGTCGCTGGTTTCCGGCAGGCCTGATCCTAGTAAACCTCGCGATCTTCGGAGTCATACTCGCTTCGGCACTTGTCGGAGGTGTGTCGCCGGGCAATTTAAACTTCGGGGTGATGATCACTTGGGTTCTCTGGTGGGTGCTGCTGATGACGATCTTCGTACCGATCGCCGGCAGGTTCTGGTGCATGATGTGCCCCTTCCCACTAATCGGGGATTGGATTCAACGCGGAAAGCTGATCGGAGTAGGCAGACAGAAATCCTGGGGCTTGAACAAGAAGTGGCCTAAGAAGTTTCGGAACCTCTGGCCGCTGACGCTGGTCTTCTTCGTCACCACCCTGTTTTTCGGGTTCTTCACAGTGTTGCCGATCGCGACGTTCGCCCTGTTGGTGGTGGTGGTCGGTACCGCTATCGCAATCGCGTTGATTTTCGAGAAGCGGACGTTCTGCCTCTACATATGTCCGGTCAGCGGCTTCCAAGGGCTGTACGCGAACTTCGCCGCGGTGGAGGTCAGAGCCAAGGACCTCGACGTCTGCGCAGCTCACCGTCCGAAAACCTGCTACGTGGGGAACGAGGACGGCTACGGATGTCCGTGGATGGAGCATCCCTACGACATGAACCGCAACACGTACTGCGGATTGTGTTTCGAGTGCTTCAAGAGCTGCCCGTATGACAACATGGCGTTCAACCTGAGGCCGTTCGGAACCGACCTGCTGGAAGAGCGCAAGCGGACCGATGACGTTTACAATCGGCGCGGCACGGACGAGGCTTTCAAGGGTCTGACCATGATCGGGATCCTGGCAGTGTTCTTCCTCGTCATGCAGGGGCCGTACGGTTGGCTCCGCGACATGGTGCGAGTCGAGACGCTGCAGGGGTACTGGCAGTTCCTGGCAGGCTATACAGCGATCAGCTTCCTCATCGTGCCGGGATTGTTCCTTGGCGCTTCCTGGTTGTCCAAGCTCGCCAGCGGCAACCGTGAAGTGCCGCTGAAAAAGGTGTTCGTCGAGTTCTCGTACTGCCTGATTCCTCTGGGGATCGCACGCTGGGCGGCGTTCAGCGTGGCGCTTTTGTTCGTGAACGGCAGCTACATACCCACGGTTTTATCCGACCCTCTTTCGCTGGGATGGAATCTCTTTGGCACTTCGGGATGGGGGTGGCATCCCTTCTGGACAGGTGCGATTCCCTACCTGCAAACAATGCTTCTGCTAGTCGGTTTGGCGTTCTCGCTGGAGTACGGCTATAGGTTTGCGGAGAGAATATTCGCTACAGAGAGCGAGGCCAAGCGAGGTTGGGTTCCGATGTTCCTGTTCTTGGTGGCGCTGAGCGTTTCCTTCCTATGGCTCTTTGAGGGATAACACCTTGCGAATTCGATCTGCGTTCACTGTCCTGGCGACCATCCTGACGACCGCAGGTGCGGCACTTTCGACGGCTGGATGCGGAAGTGTTGACGAAGAGTCGAATCGAATCACCCTGCTCGCGCGCGCGCCCGAACGCGGCAACTGGTCTCCACAGGAGATTCGCGTTGAGCGTGGGCGGCAGATCACGATCGTGGTCAGAAACGTCGATATCGCGACACACAGCTTCTACCTGCCGGCGCTCGGATTGAATACGGGCCCACTAGCACCGGGAGAGACGAAAGAAGTTACGTTTACACCTGAGTTCGCGGGAGAGTACCTGTTTGTGTGCGCTGTTTGGTGCAGCGACTACCATATGTATGAGCGGGGATATCTGATAGTGGAGTAGATCTTCGTGCTGCGAGCAGCGAACAACGCGCAGCGAGCAGCGGGCAGCGGAAGTTGACTACGGTATGCGCCGCCCGTCTCGCGACCAGGCAGGCCCTACGCAATTGCACAACTCTCTCATGTGCCGCACCAGCCCCCAGATCTCTTCACGCTCGAGCGTTGCGCCCCACGGCGGCATTCTGTGGCTTTTGTTCAGGATGTATCCACCGGAGTAAATGCCATCGAATAGCGTGTCGTCCGGCCGGTCGGACATATAGGCGGAATCTGAATGCGTCGTCGGCACTACTGGCAGGTACTGCACATTGTACCCGTCCGCATCTCCTGTCGGGCCATGACAGGGTACGCAGTGCTTCACGTACAGTCGCCTGGGTTCGTCCACGTCCTGGAAAAAGTGAGGCGGATGATCGATGTGTGAAAGGTAGGCAGACTCAACCCTGGGCAGATCCTGCAGGTTCAGGTAGTTGGTGAGCAATATCAACGTTGTATCCGGCATATCGACCTTGGGCATCACCGTTTCTGCGAGTATGCCCTGCGGATCTCTCAGGAGCTGAACAACGTATTCCGGCTGAACTCGTGTGCTCAGCGAAGAGAGATCGGGACCGATACGACCGCCTTCATGCCCAACGACATGACATCCCAGGCACGGCTGCTTCTCCCTGAGAAGAGTCTCAGCCTTGTTCGCAGAAAACCTCAGAAACGGCTCCGGTTCGACCCAGGCGGATGCAGTATCGAGTTCACCTCGTTGGTTCCTGAGGTATTCACCCAGGATTTCGACCTCGCTCTGAGTGAGTTGGAAGTCGGGGTGGCGGCTACCCGACCCGGGATAGTATCCAAATGGCCGTACCGGCTTCGGAGAGCGCAGATGCTCGTCTAACCACTCCGGGTTTGCTCGCGCTCCCTCGAAGCTGTGGTCGGGACCGATCTTGGTTTCCCACTCGACGCCGAACGACTGCTGGTGGCACACGATGCAGCCCAACGAGGTGAAGATTGCCTCTCCCGTTTCAGAGGTAATGTCCGGGTGGGCAGTCCGCACGGCTTCGAACGATTCCTGAATGGGATATACGGGAGGCTCCGCACCGGTTGGCAGCAAAGTCTGCAGGTAGAGAGATAACGCTAGACTCTCGCGATCGTCCAGATGCAAGATCGGCATGCGTGATGCGCCCAGGAGTTCGCGAATCCTGACCGGGTACCGAATGTAGCTGAACACATAATCAGGACCGTACCTGAGTCCTGCCTGACTCAGATCGGCGGCCTTGTCGAGAATATCGCTCTCGACATCGATGCCTTCATGACACGACCCGCACGCCAAGTCGTTGAGCAACTCTTCGGCGGTCGGCAGCTCCTGCGCCAAGCAGATGACGTTCAGAAACGCCAAACTAGCGGTGAGAATCAGTGTAGTTCTGAACATGCTTACCAAGAAAACCCCTTCACCATCCTTATGTACCCTTCCCCCTTCCCGCTTCCCCTTTCCCCTGAACGTTGCCCGTTGCCCGTTGCCCGTTGCCCGTTGCCCGTTGCCCGCTACCATACCAACCTCACAGCCATCATCAACAACGCAACGCTTAGTACGACCTTGATCGGCCTTTCACCGCCCTTGACCGACACCTTCGTGGCGACGATCGCACCAAGCGCATTGCCGGCTGCGAGAACCAGGGCTGTAGCCCAAACGACGTTTCCTGTTGCTACGAACACACCAAGTGCCGGAAGACTGAATATCAATACAATGAGCACTTTGTGCATGTTGGTGCGCACCAAATCGATTCGGAGAAGTTGATGCAGCACTAACATCAGAAGAAACCCTACACCGGCCTGAATGAAGCCGCCGTAGAAACCGATTCCGAAAAAACCCAGGAACGCGAGTAGTTTCGCTCGCCCGGATGCGGAGCCACTTACCTCCTTCCGCTTGCTGGGAAAGAGGAGGCCTACTACCGCTACTAGCAGCACGCCGGCCAAAATCGATTTGAACGCCGTTTCACTAACGCGCACCGCTACGAAAGCACCCACAAGAGCGCCAGGGATTGTAGCCACGCCGTAAGCGAGGCCGGTCTTGAAGTCGGAGTACCCCTGACGTCGAAAACTGCCGACAGCGGCAACATTCTGTACCAGAATCGCGACACGGTTCGTGCCGTTTGCCGCGGCGGCAGGCAGGCCCAGAAATATCAGCAGCGGGAGCGTGATCATCGATCCACCGCCTGCCATGACATTCAGGAACCCGGCGATCAGGCCGGCACCGAACACCGCAAATAGCATTAGCACGGTCGGAACCTACCCAGTGGGTCGGCAGTAATCCATCGTCCCAAATTGCGGCACGCAGCGGGTTGACCGATTAATATTCTTCGCGATCCAAGAAACCCGGAATCTGATCAGGGAAAGACGAGAAACCCCATGATAGCAGAGATGTTCACCAAAGAGCAGGTTGAGCTCCGCAACCGCGCGAGAGAGCTCGCCAAAACAGTCATGCGTCCTGTGGCCGCCAAGTACGATGTGGAGCAGGAATACCCTTGGGAAGTTCAGAAGGCCATCAAGGAAGCCGGCTTCTCCGGCGTATGGATTCCGGAGCAGTATGGTGGAATGGGAGGAGGTGTTCTGGATCTATGTCTGGTAGTCGAGGAATTCTCTCGGGCCTGCGGTGGTATGGGCGTTGGGTTCGCGGTCAACGCGCTGGGATCGTTCCCCATCCTCGTTGGAGGCACCGAGGAGCAGAAACAGCGGTGGCTCCCCGGCATCGCTGCCGGTGAGAAACTGATCGCCTTCGGGCTGTCTGAGAAGGAAGCCGGATCGGACGCGGCCTCCATGAAGACGCGGGCAGAAAAAGACGGCGACGATTACGTGCTGAACGGTGACAAGAAGTGGAACACCGGCGGTGCGGTGGCTTCATACAACACCATCTTTGCGGTGACAAATCCCGATCGAGGAGCCCGGGGCGTTTCCGGATTCGTAGTCGACAAAGACACTCCTGGATACCGTGTCGGGAAGCACGAGGACAAGATGGGAATTCGCTGTTGCCCTGTAAATGAAATCCACCTGGAAGACTGTCGCGTATCGGCCGATTCGCTGCTGGGTGGACACGAGGGTCACGGGTTCAAACACTGCATGGCGACACTAGACCGTGCCCGGCCCGGCGTTGCGGCGCAGGCAGTCGGCCTGGCACAAGGCGCAATGGATCTCGCTCTCGACTACACGCATCAAAGACAGCAGTTCGGCCAGGCAGTGAGTTCATTCCAGGGCATTCAGTGGATGTTCGCCGAGATGGCGACTGAGATCGAGGCTGCGCGACAGCTCGTCCATCACGCCGCTCGAGTGATCGATTCTGGTCACAAGCAGATCACGAAGGTCTCGGCGATGTGCAAACTGATGGCGACCAACGTGGCCATGAAGGTCACGACCGATTGCGTCCAGATGTTTGGTGGATACGGGTACTGCAAAGATTACCCGATCGAGAAATACATGCGCGACGCCAAGATCACACAGATCTATGAAGGCACGAACCAGATTCAGCGTCTGGTGATTGCACGGAACCTGCTCAGGGAAGCTGCTGGGGGAGCGAAGTAAGGACCACTCAAACGGCTGAACCAGTTGCTCTAAGCAGGGCTCACTCGACAATCAAATGTCGGGTGGGCCCATTCTTTTTTTGGCACTTGCGAACCGTGAATCAGCGAATTACACTTCGGTACAACTACTACTAGATTGTACTATTAGTACCATTTAGACAACTCATGACTTTACGCAGTCTCACGCACTGAGAGGTCCCAAAGTGCCCAAACGAACCACTGTGGACATCGACGAACTGCTGCCCCTGAAGCCGACCCTTTATCTGATCCTGCTGGCGCTCACCGATGGCGACCGTCACGGGTACGGGCTCAAGAAGGAGATCATCCGACGCACCGACGGGAAGGTGAAGCTCGGCGCAGGCAGCCTTTACCGATCCATACGCCAGCTGTATGACATGCAGCTGATCGAGGAATCAGATCAAAGGCCGGACCCTGCATTAGATGACGAACGCCGCAAATACTTCCGCCTGACAGATCTGGGACGGCGTGTTGCCAAGGCCGAAACAGACCGGCTGGCCGTGTTGGTCCAGGTGGCGCAGGCCTCGAACCTGGTCGGTTGACGCACGGATGAGCCGTCCAAAGCAGTTCCCCCTACTCTACCGGATTCTCCTCCGGGCGTATCCAAAACGATTCCGTCAGACGTTCGGAGACGACGCAGTGAGTCAACTTACGAGCGACCTGCACGAAACAAGGGACTCGGGATTCCTGGGCGCGGTTGCCGGCCACGTGATCTGCATTTCGGAGTTCGTGCTCGCCGGAATCGCAGAGCGGTGCACTCTTTCTGGCACCACGATGAAGCCAAGTACCAAGCGACGGAGAGGAATTGTCATGAGCAATCTCTGGCAAGACATTCGTTATGCGGCTCGCGGTTTTTTCAAACAGCCTGGGTTCACCCTCGTGGCTATCGTGTCTCTCGCGCTCGGCATTGGAGCCAACACTGCCATTTTCAGCGTTGTAAATGGGGTATTGCTTCGCCCCCTTCCATACGACCAACCTGAACAGGTGGTCCAAATCTTGGCCACCTGGCGTGGCGAGCTGCACAATCGCCGCATCTTCCTATCCTACCCTGAAATCACCGACATCAGAGAAGCAAGCGACGCTCTAGCTCACGTTGCCGCAATGAACTGGTGGAGCCCCATTCTCTACGGCGACGGAGAGCCGCGGCGTGTATCCGGGCGCGGAGTGTCTGCCAACTTTTTCGATGTGTTCGGGGTACAGCCGGCAATGGGGACGTTCTTTCGTCCTGAAGACGAGGTCTTGGGACACGAACCGGTAACCGTGCTCAGCTATGGATTCTGGCAACAGGCGTTCGGTGGTGATCGTGGAGTAGTGGGCACCACCCTCGATTTCGATGGCATCAGCTACCTCGTTCTCGGGGTCGCACCACGAGGTTTCTTGGATCCGCTAGGCGGCCAACCATCGGTGTGGCGAGCCCGTCCCCCAGGGTGGGATGAGGCGCGGCTGGTTCGTATCAATCACAGCTGGAGAGCGGTCGGCAGGCTCGCAGATGATGTAACGCTCGAGCAGGCACAGGCAGACGTCAACCGCATTTGGAACAATTTCAGAAGTGTGTACCCCGACTCTCATACTGAAGACGGTGCACGTCTGCTCGAGGCGAAAGAGTGGATGGTCAGGAATGTCCGCACTGCGGTGTTGGTCTTGTTGGGCGCAGTCAGCATCGTTCTTCTCATCGCGTGCGGAAATGTCGCTAGCCTCTTCCTCACGCGGACTCTTCACCGAGGTCGGGAAGTGTCGGTGCGGGCGGCGATGGGAGCCAGCAGAGCACGCATAATCCAGCAGCTCGTTACCGAAGTCGGTGTCTTGTTTCTCGTCGGTGGCGCGGCCGGACTCGGATTGGCGTGGGTCGGAAAAGACATGCTGCTGTCGATTGGCGCTCAGAACTTGCCGAGAATAGCTGACACTCAGATCGACCTAACCGTATTGAGCTTCACTCTGTGCCTGTCGCTCCTCTCGGGCCTGGTGTTCGGACTCACCGCAGCATACCCGATCGCGAAGAAGGATCTTACAGCAACGTTGCGAACCGGTGGCCGAGCAGCGACAGGAGACCGGAACAGTCAGATAGTACGAGGCTCACTCGTCGTCGCCGAGATCGCATTGGCATTGGTACTGCTGGTAGGAGGCGGCCTGCTGCTACGCAGTCTCTGGAACCTGCAGCGCGTCGATCCCGGGTTTCAACCCGAGAACGTCCTTACTATGAGAGTCTTCCCAAGGGCCGGAACCTACGGCGAGCCCGGCGAGGTGTCGCTCCTGTACCGGGAGCTGACAGAGCGGGCTGAAGCCATTCCAGGCGTGACCTCCGCGGGAGCATCAAATTTCATCCCCATGGGGTCGGGCCAGAACTGTGAGTTCGTTTGGCCGGACGACCAGCCGGTTCCCACACGTCAAGAACTCGCCAACATGGATGAGCCGCAGTGCCTGGAGGTTCGAGTCGTGGCCGACGACTACTTCTCGGCGCTAGGCATCCCAGTTGTGCGTGGCAGAGCCTTCACGGATCAAGATGACGGAGTAGCACCTCCCGTTGCGATGATCAGCCAGGCTACCGCCGATCGTATGTTTCGCGGTGAAGACCCCATAGGTCAGAGTCTCACACTATATGAGACCAGGGATTGGCTGCCCGACATTTCGCGCACGATTGTGGGAGTGGTTGGAAACGTGCGCCAGGGTGGGTTGGCAAACGAGCCGGTTCCGGGCATCTACATGCCACACTTGCAGGAGCCAGACCCCGGACGCCGGAGAGTGATGACACTCTTGCTCAGGACGAGTGGGGACCCAACGGAGATCGCAGACGTGGCCAGGGCAGCTGTACGTCAGGTCGACGCCGGCATCTCCCTCGATTTTGTGATGCCAATGGAGTCCGTCGTGGATGGCACTACGGCTCAATCGCGGTTTCGAACCAATCTCGTGCTCGTGTTCGGCGGAATAGCTGTCGTGCTAGCAATGGTCGGAGTCGCCGGTGTAGTCGGATTCGCCGTCTCGCAACGAATCCCAGAGGTCGGCCTGCGAATGGCGTTGGGAGCAACGACGCGCGACATCTACGCTACAGTCATGGGCCACGGTATCAAGCTCACCGCGGCTGGGGTGTTCGTGGGCCTCGCCGGTGGATACGCGGCTACTAGAACACTGTCCAGCCTGTTGTTCGGGGTGTCGGCGACCGACCCGCTCACATTCGTTGCCGCCGCCTTGGGATTAGCTACGGTATCCCTGGTCGCGATCTGGCTACCCGCGCGAAAGGCACTTCGCGTTGATCCAGTGGAGGTGCTAGGTAGCGAATAGCCTCACTTCGCCTTGAAGCGCGCCGGCTCGTCAAACATGTCGATGACCTTCACAGCTGTGTGAATCTCGGCTGAGTGCACTGCACCGGCGGGAATGGCATAGGAATCGCCCTTCTTGTACCGAGTGGCCACACCTTCTACCGTGAGGGTCATCTCGCCCTCGAGAACGACGCCGAACTGTGCTCCGTGGCTGTGTTCTGGTATTCCACCGATCAGATCGATGTCCATGAAGACAAGTTGCTGATTCTCGCTCTGCATCAGCCAGCCGCGCACGCCGTCGAATGGAATATCGGCTTCGGCCAGGTCGGTTATCATCTTTGGGTATTCCATCCAGCATTCCTCCAAAAGAACTCAGTGTTTCAGCTCCACGTTGTCACGCGGGGGCGTCGGCGATTTCCTCAGATCCACCTGACATTTCGGCTACATCCGGTATCGGCGATCCAATTCCAGCTTTCGCCAACGCCAACCCAACCAACGTCCCCACCACGGCAGGCACTATCCAAGCGAATCCGGAACTCGCTAGCGGTATGTACGTGATCGCGGTGTTGATCGGCGCAATTGGCATTCCCGCTGCAGTGAGAGCCTCGAACACACTCGTGCTCAATGCTCCAATCACTGCTCCGGCGTAAATCGCTCTATGCGCCACCGGGCGGCCTATGAGCGTGAGAATTATCAGACAGATTGCCACGGGGTACGTCGTGACGAGCAACGGAACCGCCACGGTTACGATCGTCGTTACGCCCACGGTTGCGAAGACACCGCTGAATACGACAGTGATTATGCAGATGGCCGCATATCCGAGCTTGCCCTTCGAGAGTGTGCTGAAGTAGTCACCCACGGTAGCGGTTAGACCTATTGACGTTGTGAGGCACGCAAGCCCGACCGCGACTCCCAACGCGACCTTACCGCCACCGCCAAGCAGCGTTTGCGTAATGCCGATGAGCAAGTCGGTCCGCTCTACGTCCTGTGCATACTCACTTCCGGCGGTAGCGCCCAAATACATGAGGCCACCATAAACCAAGCCAAGACCGGTTGCCGCTATGAGACCAGCGAAAGACGTCATCTTCACCTGGTCGCGAACGTTGGCGTACCCCTTGAACACGAGCGCCCCGATTACGATCTGTGCAAAGACGATAGATGCCAGGGTGTCCATCGTCTGGTAGCCTTCGTTGAACCCCCTTCCAAAAGGCCCGGTCAAGCCTGTGTCGATGATATCACCGACCGGCGTGAACACACCCTTGAGAATGATCCAAGCCAGGGTGACGAATAGAAACGGCGTCAGGTACTTACCGATCTTATCGATCACTGTGGACCTGTTGAGGGCAAACGCCAGTGTGATGCCGAAGAAGATGAGCGAGAAGAATGCCGGGTGAAAACTCTCGAATGCAGGGCGAATCCCCATCTCGTACGCGGTGGCGCATGTTCTGGGTATAGCTAGCAGGGGGCCGATGGCAAGAATCACGACGATGCTCATGATCCTGCCGAACCAAGGGTTTACTCGGCTGCCGAGGTGCTCGACCGTTCCACCGGCTCTTGCGGCCGCCATGATTCCCAGCAGCGGCATTCCGATGCCCGTTATGAGAAATCCCATCAGCGCAAAGGACCAGGTGGTTCCGGCAAGGAGCCCCATATAGGGCGGGAAGATCAAGTTGCCGGCTCCAAAGAACATCGCGAAAAGAGCAACACCAACGACTATCACGTCCGTTGTCTTCTTACCCATGTACGTATCTCCCTGGAAATCGCTCGCGTGGCACGTCTCCGAACCTAACGAGATTCCCCATCATGCCAAGTCGGAGTGCTAGAGGTCCTGCGCACTATTGCCCACGAGAGCCAACTGGAGTCAATTAAGTATTGCAACATCTAATCAAAGGGAATAAACGATGAAGAAGGCAATGATTCTCGCAGGTGCAGTCTCCTGCATCCTCAGTACACCACTCGCGGCCCAACAAGGACCGCTCACGGTGGCCGAAGCGAGTGGCTTCACCGCAACATCGCGCCACACTGACGTGACTTCGTTTGTACGTGACTTGCAGCAGGCGAGTTCCAAGATTCGGGTGGAGAATATCGGGACGACGGCAGAGGGACGTCAGATCCCGATGCTAGTGATCGGTGATCCGGTCCCCACTTCACCGGCAGACCTGAAGTACGACGACCGCGCTGTTGTCTACATTCAGGCCAACATCCACGCCGGAGAGGTGGAAGGTAAGGAAGCCACGCTCATGCTCGCGCGCGACATGCTGAACGGGACAGCACCGAACTATCTCGACGAGTTGGTCATCCTGATCGTGCCGAACTTCAACCCCGACGGGAACGAGAGAATCAGCACCGAAAACAGGCAGAATCAGCACGGTCCCGAGGATGGCGTAGGGATCAGATACAACGGGCTGAATCTCGACCTGAACCGAGACGGTATCAAACTGGAGTCACCGGAGGCGCAAGGGCTGGTCGAAAACGTCCTGCTGCGCTGGGACCCCGTCTTCTTCCTCGACAGTCATACGCATAACGGTTCGTACCACGAAGAACCGGTGACGTGGACATGGGGCCTGCATCCCAATGGCGACGCGGCGATCATGAACTACATGGAGACCACTCTACTCCAGTACGTGACCGACCGTATGCGCGAAACGTATGGCATCCTGTCAATTCCGCATGGCGACTTCATGAACGTGCGGGAACCTGCCACTGGATGGGTCCCACTTGGGCCGCAACCTCGATATCTCAGCAACTACGTCGGTTTGCGGAACAGATTATCCATTCTGAACGAGCAGTATCCATACGCCGAGTTCGAAACGCGCGTTCGCGGTGCCTACGCGCTGTTCCTGACCTTCCTGGACCATCTCCAAGCGAATAAGGAAACGGTTGTACAGTTGGTCAGGGATGCGGACCAAAAGGCGATCGCCCGGGGAGCCAACCCAAGCGAGAATGATGGCATCGTCGTCGAGTTCGATCGCGCGGCAATCGATCAACTCCTAACGATCCGTGGATACGAGATGGAACTGGTCGAGGGGTTTGGTGGGAGAATGCGAGGGCGGCCGACCGACCGTACCGTGACCTACAATGACGTTCCATACTTCTCCCGATACGTGCCGACTCGCACCGTGCCGCTGCCGCGCGGCTACTTCATCACCGTTCGCGACCAAGCTGTGATCGGAAAACTGATGCAGCACGGAATAGCGGTAGAACGCCTACTCGACCCAGTCACTGCAACCGTTCAGGAGTTTTCCGTCACGGGTTTGACACCGTCAAGCCGTCCAAACCAGGGTCATTACACCAGTTCGGTGGAGGGTGAATTCGGCGAGGCTGAGCGAGAGTTTCCCGCGGGCACTTACTACGTGAGCACGGCGCAGACGCTCGGCACTCTTGCCGCATACATGTTGGAGCCCGAGACCAACGATGCCCTGGTCGTGTGGAACTACTTCGACCGGTACCTGGCGTCACAATGGGGCAACACAGCCCGTGTCTATCCCGTCTTCAAACACCTGGAGCAACTGCACCTAGTGAAGGAGGCAGTGGAGCCAAATGGCTGAACTCAAGATCTCACCGTTCCGCACCACCAAGGTGCTTCGTACACAGATCGATGAACTGCTCGATGTGGTGTCCAGTGCTGCACTAGCGTACAAGCACGGAATGAGCCACGCGGTGCGGTGCGGTTGGGACGACGACGCCGAAGAAAAGTACGAGCAGGTCAGCGCGTTCGAAACTCGCGGCGACAGGCTGCACGACACTATCGGACAAACTCTGTACACCGAAATGTTGTTGCCGGATACATCCGGAGATGTACTCGGGCTCCTGGGCTCGTTGGACAGGCTGCTCGACGATATGGAGCACGCGTTTGTCGTCATGCGCATCGAACGCCCTGAGATTCCGGAAGACGTACGCGACAAATGGCAGGAATGCGTCGCTCTCGCGGCAGATAGTGTCGAACAAGTGGTCACCGCGGCTCGGTGTTACTTCCGCGATCCCAGGACAGCTCGAGACAACATCCACAAAGTCCACTTCTTCGAGAAAGAAACGCAGCGCGCGGCGTTCCAGATCATGGAGCAGGTATTTCAGTCGGACCTGCCGCTCGAGCATAAGATGCAAATTCGTGGGCACGTTTGGCTCATTCATCATCTGGCAGACCTCGCCGACGACGCAGGTGACGCTTTGTCCATCTATGCGGTGAAACGGTCGGTTTAAGTGGGCCTCGCTTTCGTCGTATTTCTGTCGAGCGGCCTTTTCTTAGGCTGGTCGCTTGGCGCCAACGATGCGGCGAATGTATTCGGCACGGCTGTCGGCACCCGCATGCTGCGGTTCAAGACAGCTATCATAGTCTTCGCGATCTTCGTGATCGTCGGTGCCGTGGTGAGCGGAGGTGGGACGGCGCACGGGTTGGGCCGCCTGGGTGCCGTAAACGCCCTTGGCGGATCATTCACCGTTGCGCTCGCCGCCGCTATCACGGTTTACGGAATGACCTATCTCCGTTTACCGGTCTCGACAACACAAGCCGTGGTCGGCGGCATCATCGGGTGGAATCTCTTCAGTTCCACCGCCATCAACTGGACTGCACTCTCGAACATTGTGGGCACATGGATAGCGTGCCCGATCCTAGGCGCACTCTTCGCTCTTGCTCTGTATCACCTGAGTGCACTGATCATTCGGTTGACGAAGCCTCACATACTGTACCTCGATCAATGGACCCGCATCGGTCTGCTCTTTGCCGGCGCACTCGGCGC
The DNA here is from genome assembly GCA_964518955.1 of uncultured Gemmatimonadaceae bacterium. GTDB lineage: Bacteria > Gemmatimonadota > Gemmatimonadetes > Gemmatimonadales > GWC2-71-9 > JBDGYW01. Next base: position 132,256 of record CAZFHS010000003.1, read on the forward strand.
CTATAGCCTCGGTGCAAACAACATTGCGAACGTAGTTGGCGTATTCGTGCCAGCATCACCTCTACGCGACATAACATTTGCCGGGTGGTTCACCCTGACAGGTACACAGAATCTCTTTCTGATCGGCGGCGTCGCAATCGCTTTCGGCGCGTTCTTCTCGCGCAAGGTGATGATGACGGTCGGAAAGGACATCGTGACTGTCGGACCGGTGGGGGGTTGGGTAGTGGTCATGGCCCATGCACTCGTGCTGTTCGTGTTCTCCTCACAGTCGCTGCAGGCGCTGGTGCTCGACCTAGGCCTGCCTCGCATTCCACTCGTACCCGTCTCCAGTTCACAGGCTGTTGTAGGCGCGGTTTGCGGCCTTGCGTTGGCCAAGGGGATGCCTGGAGTAAGACAGATAAAGTGGTCGCTGCTCCGCAACATCGCGGTGGGTTGGGTGGCAACGCCGATCGTCGCGGCGATCATCAGCTATGTGGCGTTGTATTTCGTGCAGAATGTGTTTGAGCAGGTGGTTTATTTGTGATAAGGGGAAGGGGGAAAAGGGAAAGGGGAATGGTGCAAGGCGCAGCGTGCAACGAACAACGTGCATAGGGGCAGGCAGAAGCTCCTGCCGCTCTGCAACACTACAAACCTGCTTCCATTTCTGCCCAGTTACGGATTGACTAGAGGCTCAACCACCTGAATTGCCGACACCGCCCCCACCCCCGTGAAATGTTCTATCTGTTGCCGACATGAGAACCCTGGGGCGACGACAACGGTTCCCTCGTCGTTTTGCCGGATCGTGGGGAACAGTTTGCGTTCTCCGACAGCTTTCGACACGTCGTAATGTTCCTTTTCATAACCGAACGACCCCGCCATGCCACAGCACCCTGCGTCGGCATCGACAACCTCACAACCCGGAATGCGTGAGAGCAGCTCTGCTGCTGGGCTGGTGCCGACCAGCGCCTTCTGGTGACAATGGCCATGCAGCAAGATCTTCGACGGACCGCCGTCCCTCAACCTCGGAACTTGGTCACCGGCCGACTGCATCGCCATCTCGGCCCACTGCTCCACAGTCAACGCACAGGCGGCAACAGTCTCTGCGTTTTCCTTCAGCTCTCCACGTAGCAGAAGCGGGTGATCGTCGCGCACCGCCGAGAAGCACCCAGGTTCGCAGAACACGATTGGGACGCCGGCCTCAGCGAGCGGGAAAAGCGTCCGAGCTGTAGCTGCAGCCTGCTCTTTGGCCTGATCTAGAAATCCTTTCGAGATCAGCGGTCGCCCGCAGCAGACGCGCGGCGGAACAACGACATCAACTCCCAGCTTCCTCGCAAGCCGCACTGTCGCAATGCCGTGTTCTGGTTCGTAGTGATTGGTGAACGTATCCGCAAACACCGCGACCTTATCATGCCCTTCCCCCTTCCCCCTTCCCTTTTCTCCTCTCCACCACCTCAAAAACGTCGCCCGCGTGAACCTAGGCAAACTCCTCCTCCTATCGATGCCGAACAGCTTCTCGCCAAACCACTGAGATATGGGGTTCCTGAATTTCCAGTTGGAAAGCGGAGCGAATCTACTGCCCCACACGGCGGCGCGTTCGGCTGAGGCGAGAATGTGTGCGCGCATTGGCGCGCCATGCTTGCGGTGGTACTGATACAGGAATTCGCTCTTCATGCGTGCCATATCCACGCTGGTCGGGCATTCCGATTTGCACGACTTGCACTCTAGGCAGAGATCCATCACTGGGTAGAGTTCGGGGTCGGTCAGCCCGAGTGGACCAAGCTGACCAGATATGGCTAGCCGCAGCGCGTTGGCCCTGCCCCGTGTGCTGTCGTTTTCTTCGAGAGTAGCCATATACGATGGGCACATGGTCCCAACGAGTGTCTTGCGACACGCCCCCACCCCACCGCACTGCTCCGCCGCGTGCGAGATGCCGCCGAAATCCGAGAAGTCGAAAGCGCTCTCGACGTCGTTGGTTTGGTATGCGGAACCGAACTTCAGGTTGTTTGTAACGGGCTCGGCGTGCACGATCTTGCCGGGATTGAAGATCCCCGTTTCGTCGAAGGTCTGCTTGATCTCACAGAAGGCATCGTAGATGACGGGACCGAACATCTTCTTTTGGAAGGGTGAGCGTACCAAGCCATCCCCATGCTCCGCCGAGAGAGCGCCACCGAACTCGAGAACCAGATCTGCCACCTGTTCAGCGATTCGTTCGAACTGACTGACACCTTCAATGGTCTTCAGGTTGATTGCCGGCCTGATATGCAGCAGTCCGACGGATGCATGCGCATAGTAGCTGGCGGTAGTTCCGTTCTCCCTCACGAGGGCATCGAATCGGTCTATGTACTCGGGGAGTTGTTCAGGTGCGACCGCTGTATCTTCAACGTACGCGATGCCTTTCGTGTCGCCTGTCTCGGACATTGCGAGCCCAAGGCCCGCCTGGCGCAGCTTCCATATGCGTGCCTGTGCGGAAGGTTCGATTGCCCGATGCATTTCGTTGCTCAAACCGCGTTCTTTGAGATCTTGCTCCAGTCGATCGATGTGCGCGGGAAGTTCATCTACCGTCTCGCCGTAGAACTCGACGATGTGCATCGCCGCGGGATCTCCCACGATGAAGTCCCTGAGCGGCTCGAACTCCCGTTTACCTCGCGTCTGGTCGAGGAGGTTTTTGTCCATCAATTCCACGGCAGACGGCTTGTGTTCGAGAATGAACTGAACGGCTCGCATGGCGTCGTGGAGCGTGTCGAACTGTGGGACGCACAACATCTTTGCCTTGGGCGGCTCCACTAGCCGGAGCTTTGCGTTCAAAACCACGCCGAGGGTTCCTTCGGAGCCGACGAGGAGTTTGCAGAGATCAAACCGATCGTTCGGAGGAGCGAAGTGATCTAGGTTGTAGCCGCCTACGCGACGCTTGATGTTTGGATACCTGAGTTCGATTTCGTCCGCATGAGTATCAGCGAGCTGGCGCACCTTCTGGTAGCAACGACCCTCCAAATCGTCGGCGGCGCACTTCTGCTCGAGTTCCACACTATCGAGCGGACGCACCGAGACCACACTCCCGTCGGCAAGCAGTACGGTGAGCTCGAGAACGTAATCAATGGTCGATCCGTAGATGATCGACCGCGTGCCACTGGAGTTGTTCGCAATCATACCGCCGATAGTGGCGCGGCTGGCGGTTGAGATATCGACGGGAAGTTGAAGCCCATGCGGCTTCAGATGGTTGTTGAGCTCATCGAGAACGATGCCGGGTTCGACAGTGACGGTCTTGGATTCCGCGTCGAAGCCGAGAATGCCACGCATGTACTTCGAGAAGTCGATTTGAACACCAGATCCAACCGCCTGACCGCTCTGCGACGTGCCTCCGCCCCGCGGCGTGATCGACACGCCCAGTTCGCGGCATATGCGGACCGTCTCGATCACGTCGTCTGCGTGCTTCGGAATCACCACGCCGGTCGGGAAGATCTGATAGACGCTGCCATCGGTCGAATAGATGGCGCGAGATATTTTGTCGAAGCGCACCTCGCCCTGGACCGCTTTGCGTAATGCTTTTTCCAATGCTGCCGTGGATTCAGAGTGCTTCAATCATTCCCCCACAAATCGGATGACTTCGCAACATGTTTAAACAAAGCCTGCTGCCCACATGACCCACACAGCTGCGAATGACGCCACACCTCCCACGAAGGTCACTCCTCCAAACCCCAGCAGCGCCTCTTTCACCTCGAGTTTGCTGAGTGAGGTGCACACCCAGAAGTAGCTCGAGTTCACATACTTGATGATCACAGAACCTGACGCGCCTGACAACATCGCAGCCTCGGGCGACAAGTCGAGCGCCCCGAGCATTGGCGCCACGAGGGAGCCCGCCGTGATAACACCTACCGTCGTGGATCCAGTCAGCATATTGCCGATAACGCCAATCGCAAACGGCAAAAGGATTGCAGGTAGACCGTATGACGCGAAGATATCGGCAACGAAATTCACCGCCGGTGTCCCCTTCAAAATCGCGCTCAAAGATCCGCCCAAACCGGTGACCACGAGGATCATTGCCGACGTCTTCAGTCCGTCCTTCACCCACTGGTTGGTGACCTTCATCTTGTCGGCCTCGGGGCCGATGTTGATGAATGCAAGCCAGAGCCCAATCGTGAGTGCAACCACGGGCCAGCCGACATAGGCCAGCACGACACGTACAATGTGGCCGTCTTCGAGCATCAGCTTCGCGACGCTCTGAGCACTGATCAGGATCACAGGTATGACGATCGGTGCGTACGAGCGGAACGTCGACGGTAGGCGTTCGAACCCTGACGTATCGAGCATTTCCCTGTCTTTGAATTCATCGGACGGCTGCGTCTTGATCCTGGGCCCCGCAACGTACTGGCCCCAAACCCAACCCGCCACAGAACCGATGAGGCACGCGATGGCTCCGAAGATGATCGTCTTCCCGATGTCGGCACCCACCAGCGCCGCAGCTGCCAACGGCCCCGGAGTGGGCGGCACGATAGCGTGCGTGAGCTGTAGAGCTCCAACGAGTCCGATAGACATCGTGCCGATGCTGACGCCCATCGCATGCGCGGCTGAGTGTACGAGGGGATTCAGAATCACGTAGGCGACATCGGAGAAGATCGCCACACCCAGGACGAACCCTGTGAGCGTGAGCGCGAACGGCATGCGCTGAGCACCCACTAGGCGCACCATCGATCGTGTTATGACCTGAATTGCACCGGTGTGTCGCAACGCCTCTGCGATGATCGACCCGAGCACGATGACAATTCCGATCTTGCCGAGCGTATTTCCAAACCCCTGCTCGAACGCGGCGATAAAGTTGTTTCGCTGAATGCCGGGTAGAACTCCGAACAAAAGAATCGGTAGCAGGAGCGCCAGAAAGACGTGCCACTTCCATCTAGCGATCAAGAACAGAAGCAGAACGATGCAGCCAGCAAAACCGATTATCGCGAGTACTACACTCGTGGTTACCGCTGTATTGGGATCCATATTGGATTACGGAGTGGCAGTCGATGTCAGGTGTTCCAGGGCGGCATTCACGCCCCCTTTGGCGTGAGGAACCCCGGCTAACGAGAGGCCCATCTCGACGCCCGCCAGCGTCCCAGCTAGTGTCAGATCGTTGAAGTCGCCGAGGTGCCCGATCCGGAAGACTCTCCCTTTGACCTTGCCAAGCCCCGTACCCAGCGACATGTCGAACTTGTCGAGAATGAGCCGACGCAGCTCATCGGCATCAAAACCGTCGGGCATCCATACGGCGGTGAGAACGTCGGAGTACTCTTCCGAATTGAGACAGCAAAACTCCAGCCCCCATGCACGCACGGCCTCGCGAGTGGCCTCCGCGAGCCGATTGTGTCGCGCGTAGGTGTTCGCCTGGCCTTCCTCCAACAGCATGTCCAACGCGACATCCAAACCGTAGAGGAGGTTGGTTGGCGGTGTGTACGGGAAGAAGCCGCGCTCGTTCAAGTTCAGGACCGGCGCCCAATCCCAATACGACTTGGCAAAACCGGACGCTTTCGACGCCTCGATCGCCTTGTTACTTACGACGTTGATTCCGAGCCCGGGCGGAAGCATCAGCCCCTTCTGCGAGCAGCATATCGTGACGTCCACGCCCCACTCGTCGTGACACAATTCGATCGAACCGCCGGACGAGATTGCGTCGACCATCAACAGCGCGGGATGTTTCGTTTCATCCATTGCGGCGCGGACGGCAGGTATCCTGTTGGTGATACCGGTCGACGTCTCATTGTGCAGTACGAGCACGGCCTTGATTGCGCCGTTCGTGTCATCTGAGAGTTTCTCGCGGACTACAGCAGGATCAACGCCGTGACGCCAATCCCCCTCGACCCAATCGACATCGATTCCGAGTTTGACAGCCACGTTCTTCCAGGCAGTCGCAAACTGGCCAGTCTCGAACGCTAAGACCCTGTCACCTGGTGAAAGTGTGTTGACGAACGCCGCCTCCCACGCTCCAGTACCGGATGAAGGGAAGAGAATCGCTGGCCCGGTCGATTGAAACACAATCTTGAGTCGATCGAGGATGCGGAGCGTCATCTCACCGAACTCGGGTCCGCGATGATCCATCGTTGGCTGAGCCATGGCTCTCAGAACACTGTCAGGCACGTTCGACGGTCCAGGTATTTGCAGGAAGTGGCGCCCAGACTTGAATGGCGTCGAATCAGTCATCTACATAACTCCGGATTAACGTTTGCGGTGTCGCAAAGATGCCCCTACTCATCCTCCAACAGCCGCTTCGCACGCGCGGGATTGTATACCCCACACGGACAGAACCTCGCCATAGTAACTGCCGCGTCCTCGGGGCTACGACGTCCTTCCTTCACCATGTCGATCATCTTTCTAGCCAGGTTCGAAGACACCATCCCGTGCCCACACATGGTGGATAGCTCCAACACTCGCCTGTCTGGCAAAAGATCGTGCTGGTCGTCGAAGCCTAGGGAATACTCTACACTGTGCCGCGCAATGCCACACTCGGCAGCTAGGTTCTTCGCCCCCTCTACGGATGCGCTCACGTTTACAGATAAACCGAGTTCAGCCGCTATTAAATCCCGCAGGCACGCCTCGGCCTTCTCACGCGAATCGAAGACCGCGGCGGCAGTTGCGGCCCTGTGAACACCGGAGACTACACCGTCATGATCCGCGGAGTTGTCGCGCTGCCAGTGAACCTTGGGTCCGAGATCCCGAGTCGACCGGTAACTACCAATGTCAGAATTGCCCATGTTGACCGGTGCATGCTTCGCACAGATGCTCAAGAACGCCTCGAGCCTCTCAGTGGCCCCTTCGTCATTCTTGCCCTTACACGGAATCGCGAAAATGATGTAGTCATCTTCGAAGCTCGCCGCATCACCGTATCGGTGCAGTGTGTTAGTCATGCGACGTTGGTGACTCGACCGAGGCCCATGTTGGTTTTTGCTCGTTCAAAGCTCACCTCAATGCCATTCAAAAGTGGCGCTAGAACGAGGTCTTCTCCGTCGTCGGAACAGCGGGTGGCCACACCAACCGCTACGACAGTTTCGATGCGCCGCGCCGTCGACTGAACCGTATGCAACACCGCTCGCAATTCCTCAACAGGCGTCTTCAACTCGATGATCGCCGACAGGATCTTCTCGGTGAGAACATCCGGCTTCAGCATCCCAGTCTTCCTGTCGGTCATCAGATTGGTGATGGGGTTCTTGGCCTCGAACTCTACCCCAATCTCCGCCAACGCCTTTGTCATCGCCTGTATCTGGCCGAATCTCACACCCACACCGGGACGTCCCATCTCGATCACGTAGCCGATCTCCCCGACACCAACTCGGTTGGTGAGATCGTTGGTCTTTACTTCTTCCGTCCCGCGACCGTGAATCCCCGTGGACTCATGCTCCACGAGAGGATCACTGAAGACACGTCGTACAATCCTGGGCCACTCGAGGTCCTCCAGAACAAACGCGCCGGTGGGACAGACGTCGGGTTCCGGCTCAAAGCGGAATCGGAAGGCTTTCGCAACTGCGCGGATCGCACGGACCAAGGTCGGGTTCAGATGTTCCTGGCTCATGCCGCGATAGCAGGTACCGCATTCTACACACTCGTCGAGATCGATCGCCGCACGGTTGAAGGCCGCGTCGACAGTGATCGCGTTCATGGGACAAACAGGAACGCAATTGGCACACGCAACACATTTTGCGGGATCGATTCGCATAGTGGGCTCTCTGACCACCTGAAGTTGGCACCAACGCAATGGTCAAAGATAACCGGAGGCGAGTTCAACGTTCAGCTCAGCCTGGTTGTAGAGCTAAGTGGAGGGAACGATCATGACGCTCCACATGCTGATCTCAACAGTTCCGACGCTGATGTACCTCAGCACAATTATCCTCGTGCTCCTGATGTTGGGAAATGCACCCACAACCGGAGCCCAACGAGCCTATCTCCGGCGCGCGCCACCTCGCCTGCCCATGACAGACCGAGCGGGGCGCTTGACCATCTCGGCGCGCTCCTCCGGTTGCAATGGCATGATGGCCGGTTCCAAACCCGGCACCACGTCACGGTGAAAGCTCCTACCCATCAGCTTTTCCACGTCGCGCATTAGGAGCCACTCGTCCGGCGACATGAGTGTCAGTGCTACTCCGAATCCACCAGCACGGGCGGTGCGGCCGACACGGTGGATATACACCTCGGGGTCGTGCGGCACGTCATAGTTGACCACCATGAGGATGTCGTCTATGTCTATGCCGCGAGCAGCAACATCGGTCGCGACCAACACCTGCGCCTTGCCATCCTTGAACCGCGCCAGGGCCTTGTCGCGCGAGATTTGAGTCTTGCCGCCGTGAAGTGCCGACACGTTGACATCTTCGCGACGAAGAAAGAACGCCAGCTTGTCCGCTCCGTGTTTCGTACGCGTGAACACCAGGGTGCGACCCTTGCCAGGTACTTCCCGCAACATCCGAAGCAAAGCATTCCGTTTGTTGTTTTTATCCACCGCAACCAATATGTGCTCGACCCCGTCTGCCACTTCAGCCCGGCGGCCGATCTCGACTTCAGCATGTTTGTTGAGCGCTCGCCTCGCGAGCCTGTCCACGTCAGCCGAAATCGTTGCGGAGAAACACATCGTCTGGCGTTCCGAAGGCAATGACTCGAGAATCTTCAAGACGTCTGGCGCGAAGCCCATGTCGAGCATCCGATCCGCCTCGTCGAGTACGAGAACCTCTAGCGTCGAGCTGTCGACATGTCCCCGCCCCATGTGATCCAGCAGCCTACCCGGGGTGGCTACCACGATATCGATGCCACGTTTGAGTGCCCGAGTCTGCGGGGCCATACCCACACCGCCGTAAACAGCAACTGCTTTAACTTCGGTGTGTCGCCCGTAGGCTTGCGCCGCTATGAGGATTTGTTCGGCGAGTTCTCGCGTGGGCGTCAGAATTAAGGCGCGAAGTGTACCCTTTGGTCCATTCATCAACCGCTGAAGGATTGGCAGCAGAAACGCGGCGGTCTTTCCCGTGCCAGTCTGCGCAGAGCCCACAATATCTTTACCGGCGAGGCCCATTGGGATCGCCTGTTCCTGGATCGGCGTGGGTTCGGTATACCCTTCATCTGCAACCGCGCGGAGGAGCTCTGGTGCTAGTTCCAGTGATTCAAATGACATCTTTAAAAACAGTACTCCATATACAAGACAACGCACACTGCCGGTGACATCGGCGTCACCAGTTTGGCATGCACAAACTGTCTGAACCTGAGGAATGAATTGACGGAGTGCTCAAACGTCGATACCCATTTCCTGAGCGGGTACCATTCTGCAAGGAGAGAAGATGCCAGCTCGCGGTTCGCACAACAGGACAGAAGGTAACACACAATTGGAGTTGTGCCCAGGTCGCGCGCGACTAATGATCGTCATTTGAGTACATTTGAAAACCCAAGTTCTCAAAAAGAGTGATGTTCATGGCTAGACCGACACCGCAAACACAAGCGAAACGCAGGCGGGAGCTCTCCAAGAAAGAAAAGCGCAAGGCCAAAGAAGAACGGCGTGCAATGAGGAAAGAGCAAAAGGAGCAGAACGGCGACAGTTCAGTTCCGCCTGGGGAAGATCCAGATATCTACGGAATCGTTCCAGGTCCGCAGCCGCCTCTCGAATAATCCCAGATCTTCAAAGACCATCACCCGGTCCGGTTCACTTCTCCGGACCAATCTCCACCTTGATGTGTCGCCATTGCCCTTGACGAAATCTGGCCAGGCTCAACACTGACCTGGCTAGGTGACCTAGGACAATCGCCAGCCAGATATCGGTAGGGTCCAACCTACCAACTGCCTGGAATAAGGTGCACAGTCCAAGAGGTATGATGACTTGTGATACGATGGAAATGTAGAGAGGGCTCTTCGTATCGCCCGTGCCCTGAAGGCCTCCGGTGTAGGCAAGCGCACCTGTGATGAAGATCCCCGACACGCTCAGGTAGGCCAGCAGTTCCACACCTAGGTCTACTACAACGGGGTCATCCATACCGAAGATGCCCAGCAAAGGACGCGGGATCAGCAAGAACAGCGAACCCACGGACGCCGCGACACCCAAGCCGATCCATGCTGCAACCCGCACGCCCTTGACCGAGCGGTCTGGTTTTCCGGCACCGAGGTTCTGACCCGCGAAGGCGGCGGCAGCGCCCATCAAACCCACTGACGTCCAGGTTATCAAGGAGAAGAGTTGTGTGTAGCCAACCGCATACGCGGCCTGCGCTTGCCCGCTGAGTTGCAGCGATCCGACAAAGCCAAGCAGAATCACTCCCCCGACATTCATTGCGATGCCCTGAATCCCGGTCGGAATACCAAACTTGAACAGAGAGCGGATGATTGAAAGATCTGGTTTGAAACGCATTCCGCGATGGAACTGAACCACCCACGTGTGCGAGAAGAACAGCCGGTGCGCGGCAACAAGACTGAGCAACCCACCAGCCATGACCGTCCCCATTGCCGCACCCGTGGTGCCAAACGCCGGTATCGGCCCGAGCCCGCGAATGAAGATCACATTCAGCACCAGGTTCAATATTGTGAGGGCGACGCCGAATCGGAGAGGAGTCTTCGGGTCGCCGGCCGACCTGAGTGCTCCGCCCAACATGAAAAACACCATCATTCCAAAGCTGAACAGGAACATGATGCGGAGGTACGGCAACGCTTCAGCTCTGACTTCTGGTGTCGTGTTTACGACCTCGAGTAACACTGGCGACAGGAAGTACCCGAGCGGCGCCATAATCACAACCGACATGAACCCAGCAGTAAGGAATGCCTGGTAGACAGTCCGATTGACCTTGTCAGGTTCATTCGCTCCCGCAAAGCGTGCGACGAGCACACCCATTCCTGTGAACAGAGAGCTGATAAAGACAACTACTACCAAGAAAATTTGCCAGGATACACCGATGGCCGCATTCCCCGTATAGCCAACGTAGTTGCCAACCATGGCGTGATCGACGATACCTTGAAGCCCACCGATTACGTTTTGTAGCATGGTAGGCCAAGCGAGTTTCCACACGGCGCCAGCGATCGGCCCCTCAACTATGGAACGGTCGTATGCCTTGGCTTGTCGATTCGGAGCGGACATATACTCGCGAGATAAAAGAAGCGAAGCGCGCCTGGTGCATTGGCCCGGAAGCTCGGCAAGCTAGCACAGCCATAGACTCCGCGCCAGGTGCCGCAGCCTGTTACCGGAATCCATTGCGCAATTTTCAGATTGCGGCCCAGCGGCTACAGCGTACTTTGCGTTCACGCAGAACTAACTCAACTGGGTTGTCGAGCCTGGAGCTTTTTTTTGCCGCGGACGGACGCGGAAGTGCGCGAAAACGGGGCGGAGTTAGATTTCCCATCCAACCCCAGTTCGACATCTGCGTTGTTCCGCGTTATTCCGCGGCTCAAGTCAGTCGTGAGGCAACTATGAATCTGTCTGATTATAGGAAAGAGTTCCCTGTAACAGAGACTCTGATCTATATGAACCATGCCGGCGTCTCGCCCACATCCACCCGTGCACAGCGTGCCGTAGTAGACTGGTTCGAAGGCTGCGTAAAACGTGGGATCTTGGAGGAGGAAGGTTGGGTGGACACGGCAGAAGACTGCAGAGCGCGCTTCGCCCGCTTGATCGGAGCGTCGCCGTACGAGATCAGCTTCGTCAGAAACACCTCCCATGGTCTGGCGTTGGTTGCGGAAGGCCTACCGTGGAAGGCGGGAGACCGTGTCGCTGTGGCTACGGAGCTCGAATATCCGTCCAACGTTTACGTGTGGCAGCACCTGAGAGATAAAGGTGTCGAAGTCGATACGATCGATGCGTCGGTAGGAGCGGTGACCCCAGAAGCGGTAGAGGCAGCTCTGAAGCCGAACACCCGCCTGGTTGCTGTCAGCTCGGCACAGTATGCGACAGGCGCCGTTACCCACCTCGGCTCCATTGGGAAGCTCTGCAAAGACCGCGACCTTCTATTCTGCGTCGACGGGATACAAACTGTTGGCGCCCTGGACATCGATGTGAAACAGGTGGGCGCCCACTTCCTCTCCGCCGACAGTCACAAGTGGCTGCTGGGAATGCACGGACTCGGCGCTCTTTACGTTAGCAGTGAGATTGTCGATCGAGTGAGGCCGGTGATCGTCGGGTGGAAGAGCACTACTGACGCATGGAATTTCGACCGTGCGTATTTCGAGTTGCTCTCCGACGCTCGCAAGTTCGAGGAGGGTAGTCTTCCTTGGGCCCTCATCGTCGGGTTTCACGCTGCACTGGAAATTCTAGAGGAAATCGGAATCTCGAAGATAGGTGAGCACATTCGGACTCTGGTAGAACAGCTCGCTGCCGGACTCACAGCCATGGGCGCTGACGTCTATCCACCACCCGAGATGCGGCACCACATACTCACCTTCACCCACCCTCGCGCAGACAGCACCAACCTGCTGGAACAGCTCACCGCGCGGAATTTCGTCATCTCCTGCAGGCGCGGACGAATTCGGATTTCACCTCACCTCTACAACACGAAAGATGAGATCGACCAGCTTCTAACGGCTGTGAAGGAGTGCCTGGACGCCGGTTAATCCCCGAATATAGTCACCACCAATTTGCGGCTTCCCCCGCGATCGCGGTGCTCGCAGAGGTAAATGCCCTGCCAGGTCCCCAAGTTGAGTCGGCCTGATGTGATTGGCACCACGACAGAACTTCCCAGGAGAGAGGACTTGATATGCGCAGGCATATCATCCGCCCCTTCGAGGGTGTGGCGGTAGTAGGGCGCGTTCTCCGGCACGAGGTGATTGAAATGGGATTCGAAATCCGTCCTAACGGTGGGATCGGCGTTTTCGTTTAGCGTCAAACTCGCCGATGTGTGCTTGATGAATACTTGCACAATGCCCGCAGCGATCTCGCGCATTTCCGGCATCTCGCGCTCGATTACATCCGTAACGAGATGGAATCCCCTCGCATACGCTGGAAGTCGGATTTCCCTCTGAAAGATCTTCATCAGGAAAGCAGCACCAAATAGCCGCCGTCATCGACGTCACAGGTCCATTCTCTAACGGCCCCGCCGAGTCGCGTCTCGAGTAACTGCCGCACTCGTGGCTTCAGAACCGGTGCTCCATCAGAGCCACGACCCTTCCCTGTCACGACATGCACTACCGATCCGGACGCGCGTTTCGCCCAAGTCTGAACGAAATTGCTGACAGCGCGTTCAACCTCCGACGCTGAATACCGATGGAGATCCAGGATCGCAACGGGTCGCTGATCGAGAATTGGGTCAGACAGCAGCGTTCTTTCCGGAACCCTGGCCTTTCTTCGGTGTCTGGGCATGAGTAATAATAACTGGGGCAGAGTTGGAGGAACCGTGTCAATACGACCCGTCAAACACATCGTGCAGGCCAACCCGACCGTCGAAGGTGCGGGAGTGCGACTGCGACGAGCCTTCGGATTCGGTGACACCGACAGCTACGATCCGTTCCTGTTGTTGGATGATTTCCGCAACGACAACCCCGACGACTACCTGGCCGGGTTTCCCTGGCATCCTCATCGAGGCATCGAGACTGTAACGTACGTCCTGGCCGGAACCGTCGATCACGGAGACAGCCTGGGTAACCAGGGGACGTTGCGTGCGGGCGACGTGCAGTGGATGACAGCCGGGAGTGGGATCATGCACCAAGAGATGCCCACCGGCGATGAGGACGGGCGGATGCACGGCTTTCAGCTGTGGGCCAACCTCCCGGCTTCGCTCAAGTTGACCGAACCTCGATACCAGGACGTGGGGGCAGCAAACATCCCTGACGTGACCGATGATGACGGCACATGCGTTCGGGTGGTTTGCGGAGAATTCTGGGGGCAAACAGGACCGGTAGATGGTGTTGCGGCTGCACCTCGGTATTTGGATGTGTCGATACCTCCCGGTGTCAAAAGGTCACTGCCGGTTGATACGCATCACACCGCGTTCGCGTACGTCTTCGAAGGGTCCGCTAGCTATGGCATTCAGCAGGCTCAGACCGGCAATCGATCGCTCGTTCTGTTCGACACCGGAGATGAAGTTGTTGTCAGTACGGGTGATGACGGTGTCAGATTCCTACTGGTATCCGGAGAACCGTTGCGAGAACCCGTTGCTTGGCGCGGCCCCATCGTGATGAATACTGCTGAGCAACTACAACTGGCATACACCGAACTCCGCGATGGAACATTCATCCGGAAGTAGCGGTACGAGGCTTTCAACGACGAATTTGGAGACGCGACAAATGGCAGCAAGGCCCCAACTCCGTTGCTATTCGGCAATCGTGATCGGCATGTTTTTGGTTTTCCACGGTGCTGGCCTCCAGGCACAGATGGGCCCGTCACCGGACGGACAGTTTGCGGTCGCATTCGGGCCCCGCGTCGGTGGGGATTACGACGAGAAAATCTGGAGTATTGGGGGGCAGGCGAGAATCTCGCTCCCCTTCCTGCCTGGGCCACAAATATCGCCGAGCGCGGACGTCTTTCTCTTGGACGGGCAGAACGAGTGGCAGGCTAACCTGGATGTCGTGCTGCAGCTATTCCCCATCGTCTACGGCGGTGCCGGGCTCGCGGTGGCGCGAGACAGCCTTCCTACCAGCGACGGCCCTTCCACGGAAATGGGCTATAACCTGTTCTTGGGGGCGACGACTCCGGCACTTCGGTTTCCAGTGAAGCCGTTCGTAGAGGTACGGTGGACTGAGATCAACCGGCTCGTGAGCCCCCGCAGGGTAGTCGTCGGCTTCAATCTTTCGCTGACCGGAGACCCGTACCGGCGTTAACCAATACTCGAGCTTCTGCTATTCCCTACCCCTGCTGGTCGCCCCAACACCTCTACGATCAGTACTTGAAGAATGCTGTATTGTGCGAGACGCCTCTCCTCGCGTCAGAAAACTGACTGCGTAGACTCTAACTCACCGGAACGACCCGAACTACCGGTTCCCGTCAGGGTGCTACACAAGGAAAAGGAATGAGATTCGAATTCAGGATCCCTGTCGTCGCGTTTCTCGAGTTTGTTTTCGTTGGTTGCGGGGACACTATGGGTCCTCTCACAGGCGATACAGAATGGAGCGGAACGATTGCCCGGGGCGACGCAATAGAGATTAGAGGCGTAAACGGCGACATATTCGCCACTCGAGCATCAGGGCCAGTGGTGATAGTGACAGCCTCAAAAGAAGGTGAACCAGCAGTCCGGACAACGTGGAGATCGAGGTAGTCACTCACGCCGGAGGCGTAACGATCTGCGCTGTATATCCGGAAGTGCCCGGTGAGCTGCCGAATGTATGTGTTCCGGGATCTAACAGTCGGATGAACACACGAGACAATGACGTCGAAGTCACCTCTTGGGTCGTAGTACCTGCCGGTTCGGGCCAAACCCCTCAGGCCTGCAGCAACGGAACTAGATCCTTCTCCAACATGTAGTGATAGCTGATTAGTTGCCCGTTCAGCATCATCCCAAAAACGCCAAAAGGCGTCGGCGAGAGCTCGCGCACCTCGCCGGCGCTTTTTAGCTCAACCACCCGACTCTCCATGCCTGCTTTCTCTGCGGCCGCCAACGCCGTGGCCGTCGCGTCCTCGATGTAGGGGCATTGGTCACTGCGTATGACGGTGAGCCCGTGGCGATATCGTCGCCGCAGACCAGCACTATTGTCCAACAAGGATGGCGGTGGCGATTTGCCGAACCGATTGACCATCAATGAAAACGACGGTGGTGCTTCAGCGACTCTCTCGAAACCGTGGACTTCGAGGAACCGTCTTTCAAGTAGCCAGTTCTTCTCGCTCGTCAGCATGGCTACCCCCTTCATCTTGGCAGTCTTTGCGTCGCTAAGACATTCGTCCAAGAGAGCCGACGCAAAGCCCTTCCCCTTGCTCTTGCCAACTACCCAGAGGCAGTGAATGAACATGTAACCTTTCGCATCCACTGCCCGCCAAGCGTGTTCTCCGGGTATGTACTCGATGAAGCCACGGTCGGGCAGTTCCAGGAGTTTGACCCTCATCCCTTCGGCAAAACGCGCCTTCAGCCAGTCGCGCTTTCTCCGGTAACCAGCAGACTTCCGTTTGCTCATGTAACAGAAGAAGCCGAGGTCATCGAGGTTGGAGTCGTTCACATCGAGGATCTTCATCGCGCACCCCTCAAAACAAACCGGCGATTATTTCTGCGATCGTTTCGAAAACCGAACCCGCCACCTCCCCGGCTCCTTCAACCACTCCACTCGCCGCGTCTGCAACGCCCTCCAATCCGCCGCTGGCAACATCGGCTGCCGCTCCGGCGACGGCACCGGCTCCATGAGCTACACCGCCCGCGGTGAGAAATACCAAGTCAGGAGCCCACAGAAACGCATCCAGAAGAAATATGTCGGCAACTGTCACGCTACCGTCAGACTGCTGCACTGTCGGGAGGTTGCGCCGAATCTCCAGGTTCCAGATCTGCGCAATTTCGTGATTATCGAACCAGACTCCACGACACGGCTTGCACGCGTCGAGCGTTAGGCCGTCCTTCTCAATGCGATCCAGAGTCTTCTGGCAAATTGGACAGTCAAGCCGGTTCTTCCACCCACAGGCAGGACAGGATTCTGCATCGCGGTCCATCGGGGCATGACATGTATGACACGGCATGCGGAACGCTGTTTCACGCAATTCAACGCTGCTACCCAATCCCTTTGGCTGTGCCTCGCGCAGTGCGCGCACCTCACCCGCATCAAACCAAACGCCTCCGCATCGGCGACAATAGTCGAGCACGAGGTTTTGGCCCCGCACAGGTTTGAGTTTCTCCATCATTACGCCCAAACACGTCGGACACGGTAACCGGATTTCAGCGTCAGTCATCTAGCACGCCCTTGCCTGTTGCTTTCTCGCCCAGCAGCTGTATATCGGAGAACCTGTACACGAGCATGCCACTGTCCGTGATTTCGATCTCCGTGAAACCTCGCACTTGAAGCGAGCGCAAGAGTTCTTCGGCCTCCGCATGAGTGACCGCCATTTCGCGGACTACCTCTACCACAGTCAGCCTACCGCCAAATTTGCCAGCCAACCTCAACAGCTCGGATTCCTGCGTCTGCCGTTTGAGTTGGTCACGGCTCCCGGCGAGTTTCTTGCCACGGCTGAAGTGCTGATACAGAAGCGTACCACCTGCCGCGCCCGGGATTCCGACAGCTACGAGCAAAGTCAGCAGAGTGTTGAGAGCGGAACCTGTCAGCTCGGCATTCAAGAACCCGAGCAACATGAAGATGCTCACGCCGACCAGCGCAAAACCAGCTATCGGACGCATAGTCGCTCCTTAGCGAATTCCAACGGTTCCCTTGACCGACTCAAACAACCGTCTCGAGTCGAACCCGACGCCGCCCTTGAACACCAACTCCACATTCTCTATGTCGTTGATGTCAGACGCGGGATTTCCCATCACCACGACCATGTCCGCGAGCTTCCCGACGGCAATCGAACCGATTCGATCGTCCATTCCCAGGTAAAGTGCTCCATTGAGTGTGGCAATCTGTATCGCTTCCAGCGGCGTGAAGCCGGATTCGACGTGAAGTTCCACCGCTCGCCAATTCGAATACCCCGCCACAACGCCACCGTAGCCCGTTGGATCGGTTCCCGTAATCAGCAATCCCCCCGCCTCCACAAAAGCACGCTCCATGCGCATGAGTTTGCCGAACAGATTGATCCAATGTGAATCCTGATCCACAGCAATACTCGCGCGACGCCTCAAATACGCCTCTCGCGCCTCAGTCGCCATTGCGTCCAGCGCTCCGTTGGAAGCCGGGGGCCGGCCTGGAGTAAAGGTCTCAATGACCGGGAGCGTGGATGTGAGTGCAACGCCGTGCTCTATCAGCGTTTGCACCAAGCCTCTAAACTCTGGCCCGTCGATTTCGACTTCCAGCAGAGACTGGAAAATGCTGTTCGAGGACGGGCATTCATCGGGAACTTTATCAACTACAAAGTCGCTGCTCACCATGAAGCCGTGCTCCAAGTTGTCCACGCCCAGTTCCGCCGCTTCCCGGTAGGTAACTGAGCACAAATGGGCGGTGAACTTCGACCCTCGCGAATGAGCCTCCTCGATTGCCGCCCCAAGCTCAGCACGCGAGATCATCGTGTAGGCCTTGAACGAGTCCACACCTTCGTCGGCCCAATACGAAACCACGCGGCGGGCATCATCAGGGCCGTCGACTATTCTCATCTCGAGAATGGGAACGCCCGGACCGTTCAGAAATGGCCCTGTTACATCGATACGCGGTCCAGGAACCTGACCGGCTTCAATGTTGCGCTTCAGATTGAGATCTGCGTAGGGGTTGATTGCGGCCGCGGTGCGAATTGTGGTCACGCCACCCGCTAGATAGAGCCTAGGGAAACTGTACGTCTGCTGGTTGTACGATCCCCCGCCTGCCGGATAGAACATGTGCTCGTGCATCATGACCATCCCGGGTAAGACCGATCGACCCTCCATATCTAGGACTTCAGCGTCATCCGGAATGCCGATTGAGGCAGCATCTCCCACCGCAGCAATGATACCATCGCGCACTATCACCACCTGGTTCTCGCGAGCCGGTACCCCAGTCCCATCGATGACCCTCACTCCGACAAGCGCAAACACCGGCGCATCAACACTGACAAATGCGCGAACGCGAGAAGACATCGATTGAGCCTGCGGAAATGCAGCGATAGGCAAAGCCAGAGCCAGCAAACACAGAAAGATAGATCTCATGAGCGACTCCCCTCAGCAGCAAATTTACGTTTGCACTTCATCTCTTCGCACGGCATCTGCGGTGCTGTCGTTATGAATATCCCTCGGTACGCATTTCGTCCAGTGGGCGCATAAACGTCCTCAAGAGTGGACAGTATTTAATGGTCAGCCCATTACTCAAACCATACAAACTCTTTCATGACAACGTGTTACGCTGCTGGCACGAACACTGCAATTTGCATGAGCGAGGCATGGTTAGGCATTGACTCTGACAATGGAGGTGCGAGATGAAGCGTCTAGCATTGAGTGCTCTAGGAGTCGGATTGGCGCTCATGGTTGCCGGGGCGCAGGGTGAAGCACAGGCCGTTCGCGTCGGAGTCGGCATTCACGTTCCGCGCGTGGGAGTCCGGTTTGAGTACGGCCCACAACGAGGTTATCCGGTCAGACGGATATTCCGTTACGATTCACGCCGCCGCGCGCTGAACTACTTATACATGTCCCGGTTCGAGCGCGAGTTGTACCGAGAGTGGCTGGCGTTTGAGTACCGTCGCTGGCTGCGGCAGAACCGACACGTTCGTCATCGCAACCAACGAGCCTGGGAACGCAACTTCCTCAGGAATCAGAGAAGGGCCGAACGGGCATTTCGGAAGTGGGAGCGAGAACGTGAGCGTGAGTTGGCTCGGCTCAGAGCTCGAAGAAACTACAACGGCCGAGACGGCATAAGGGACCGGGAACGGGATCGCAATCAGAATCGGCCAAGGGCGGGCAACAATCGCGGTAAGAATGGCCGACAGAGAGGACGCGGATAAGCACTAGTCCTCTGTTAACCAACAAGGGCCGGAATCCACAGGGTTCCGGCCCATTTTGTTGTTGCATTACGCTTTCGAAGACTACGTGGTCTCTAAGAAAAGCGCCTGTGTATGCAACGGGCCATTGCTGGCCTGGCCGCAACGAAACCACATGCGTACGTTGTCTACAGCTGATTCGATTACAACAACCGCAGAGGATCAAACCGTGAACCGTCTCCTGCCATTCATGTTACTGACGGCCTGCACCGCCCCCGCATCCGCACCCGCGGTCGAGCAGAACCCTGAAGAAGCTGCTGTTCTCGCTGCGATCCACGATGTCTTCGACGGCATGCGCACGAAAGACAGCGCCAAAGTTAGCGCTCGCCTTGCCGAGGGAGTGGTCCTACGTCGAGCAGGTGAGCGGGATGGTACACCAGAGCTTTCGGCATCAGCCGCACAGGGCTGGCTCAACTCCATTGCGCAGGAACGCGACGAGATCCTCGATGAGCAAGTCTGGGACGTGGAGATTCAAGTCGACGGCAGGCTCGCCACCGCTTGGATGAAGTTCGCATTTTTCTTCGGCGGCGAGTTCAGTCACTGCGGCGTCAACGCAATGATGCTGTTCAAGGACAGCGACGGTTGGAAAATCTTTGGGCTAGCCGACACGTCCAGGCGCGGCGAAGAGAACTGCTGGATGCCGCCGGATCACGCCGGCGGCTATGCCTCGTAAACCGTATCTCCGCCCACTACTGTCCGCGCTATCTGGATCTCCTTGAGACGATCAGGATCTACGTCGTGGGGATCCTCAGCGAGAATGACGAAGTCCGCTAGTTTGCCAGCGGTGATCGATCCTTTGATATCCTCTTCGAAAGAAGCACGAGCGGCATTCACCGAGCACACTCGCAGCGCTTCGTCAACGGTTATTCTCTGATTGGGTCCCCAAACCCTTCCGTCGAAGTCCTTGCGAGTGACCATGCTCTGCAGTGCCATCATGGGTTCGTACGGGCCGGGAACGTAGTCAGATCCGCTCGCAACGGGAATTCCGTAATCAATGAACGACCTGTGCGCGAACATCCAGCGCATCTTCTCGGCACCGTACTCGACCCATTTGTTGCCGTGGTAGTGCGCGTAGGTGTAGAATGGCGTCGGAATGGCACCAATCGCCTTTATCCGGCGTAACAGGTCGGGATTGACTAGCGAGCAATGCTCTAGCCGATGCCGAGGATCGGGGCGCGGCCAGTTTCTCTGCACGCGTTCGTAAGCATTCAGCACCATGTCGATCGCCACGTCTCCATTCGCGTGAATACCGACCTGCCAGCCAGCGCGGTGCGCGTCTTCGACGGCTTCGTGGACCTCCTCCTGTGTCATCGTGAGAATACCGAAGTCGTCCGGTCGGCCGACATACGGTGTGCTCATGCGCATGGTGCGCTCGGAGGCCGATCCATCGGCCAAAAACTTCGCACCGCCCACGCGGAGCCATTCATCGCCCATGCCGGTGTAAATGCCCGCCGCCTTCAACCCTTCATATGACGGGCCGGCACTCATCATCATGTAAACTCTGCAGCGTAGTTCTCCGGCGGCGTAAGCGTCTTGGTATGCTGTGGCGTACCCCGACCACGTTCCCGCATCGGTCACAGATGTGATTCCCGCCGCACTCATCAACTCGGTGATGAGTTTCACGCCAGCCTGCCGCTGTTCGCGCGTGGTCCCTGAAGGAATGAGCGACTGTATTGGGTCCCTAGCCAACTCTGCGACCAACCCATTCAGCTCGTTCCCGTCCTTGTAGATGTGCCCACCAGGGGGATCCGGAGTTTCTGCGGTGATGCCGGCCAGCTCAAACGCTTTGCTGTTGTACCACGACGTATGGCCGCCCCTGTGCGTCACCTGAACGGGGTGGTCCGGCACAGCCTCATCCAGATCCCGGCGCGTGATCCTCCTCCCCTCGCGCACCTTGGTGTCGTCGTATTTGAAGCCGACAACCCATTCGCCTGGCGGAGTGGTTGCGGCACGCTCTCTGAGCGCGGCCTGAATCTCCGAGATGCTCCTCAGATCTAGGTTCACCTCGGTCAACTCGAAGATGCCGCCATACGCGGGATGCGAGTGAGCATCGATGAAGCCTGGGGTCACCGTCATTCCACCCGCATTTATCACGCGAGTGTTGCTGGTCACCAGGTTGTTGATGTCACTGGTACTGCCCACGGCGACGAATCGACCGTGTTTGACCGCAAACGCCTCCGCAGTCGGTTGAGAATCGTTCACCGTGTAGACGCGACCGTTGATCAACGCCAAATCCGGTTCCGTCTTGGTTCGATTCAGGACGCGTGCCGACGGTTTCGCGCCATGTCCCGTAAACCCCACACCGAATGCCGCGGCGACGGCACCGGATTCGAGGAATTCTCTTCTCGTGTGCTTGGGCATCACTGCCTCCTCACTCGATCGATTCTCGCACCGAAGCCATTTCCTCAGCAGCACCTTCAGGTGGCTCGGTTACCAAGCTGACTCCAATGGTCACGGCAAACCCGGCGACAAAACCGGGAATCATCTCGTAGAGATCGTAGAAGTGTTCCTTGATCAACAACACCCACAACACGGCGGTCAGGAAACCCGCAACCATGCCCGCAATCGCTCCGGCGCGCGTAGTTCGGGACCAGAAGATCGAACAGAGCACAACTGGGGCAAATGCGGATGCGAGCCCCGACCAGGCGAACAGGACGAACCAGAACACGACTCGGACTTCGGGGAGCGCCAACGCCACCGCGCCGGCACCAATCACAACTGTCGTGAGCTTGCCGAGCATTGATAGCTGTCGATCGGATAGGTTCGGGTTGAACACCCTCTGTACCACATCTCGTACGACTGCTGAAGACGCAAGTATCAACAGTGAGTCGACCGTGGACATGATTGCGGCGAGCACGATCACGAGAAAGATCCCGGTGAAGATGGCCGGGAAGAGCTCCGCACTCATCGTTGGAAGGATCGTCTCCGGATCGGCCAACCCTCCGAACATCGTGCGGCCTGCCATACCCGCAAAGATCGCACCCACATCGAACACAACAATGCATACGACCGCTATCACACTTCCGCCGACGATTTCATCCTTGCTCTTTGCCGATATGAAACGTGTGAGCAGCTGAGGTGCACCCAAGAATGCAAGACCGATTCCGACGAACCCGACAGCGCTCACAACGCCCGGTACCGACAAGCCGAACTCGCCCATCGGTTTGAGAAGGTTGGGATCGATCGACTGCAGCTGAGACGTCATCGACGTCCAGCCACCAGTTGCGGCAATCCCGACTATCGGCAGCACCAAGAGACCGCCGAACATCAGTAGACCGTGCAGCAGATCGTTGTACGCTACGGCCTTGAAGCCGCCTACGGTCGTGTAGAACAAGATGAACACCACACCCAGCAACACACCGAATTCATAGGTGGTTCCCAGGAAAGAACCGAATGCCTTGCCCGAAGCAGTGAGCTGGGCCGCTATATACGCGGTCACCATTGTCAGGATGATCACGACGCTCACCAGCCGTATGACGTGTCGTGTATCGCGGAACCGCGTCTCCAAATAGTCCGGCACGGTGATCGAGTCGTATCGGTCGGTGTACTCCTTGAACCTGACCCCAACGAACACCCACGCGAGCGCGACCCCCAACACCTCACCCAACACGACCCACAGTGCATGGATCCCTATCATGTACCCCATGCCCGTGAGGCCCAGAAGTAACCAGGCACTTTCGCCGGTGGTGTTGGAGCTGAACGCAATCACCCAGGAGGGGAGCTTCTTGCCGGCCACGTAATAACCGGCCACGCTCTTCGATTCCTTGCTCGCCCAAAAACCAATGGCGAGCAGTACGAATCCATAAACAACAAGGACACCCGCTACCGCCGAAGTCGCCATCTCAGAGTTCCTGCCGCTTCCGGCGGTGTTTCAGGTAGAAGTTCGTCACCAATGAGAGTCCAGGCACAACGGCAACAAACAGGAGAACCCAGCTAAGCAACGGCAGGCCGAGTATCACGGCCCCTACCCTCTCGCATCGACGGCCTGGCATGCACGACCCAGGCGTTCTAGACAGTCACTCACCTCGTCTTCCGACACCAACATCGACGGGCCGAGGCGAAGCACGTTGCCATGTAGGCCACCGATTCCAATTAGCAGCCCTTCTCGCTTGGTCGCCTCCAGCATGGCTTTCGCTTTCGCCGGACTTGGCACTCTCATTTGAGGATCCTCCACCAAATCCATCGCCTGCATGAGTCCCATGCCGCGGACCTCTCCGATCCAGGCAAAGCGTTGCTGCATGTCTTCGAGACCCGCACGCAACTGTTGGCCGCGTACCTCCGACCGGCTCGGCGTATCTTCCCGACCCATCACCTCCAGCGTTGTGTCCATGGCTGCCATACAGAGAGCATTGCCACCGTAGGTGGAGATCGTCTTTGCCGTCCACGCGTCAGCTATCTCGGGCTTCGCGATGGTAGCGCCTACGGGGAAACCATTGGCAATGCCCTTTGCCATCACCATGATGTCGGGGACCACATCCCAGTGCTCGATTCCAAACCATTTGCTCCCGGTACGGCCGAAGCCCGCCTGCACCTCATCACAGATGAATACTCCGCCATATGCGTGGATGATCTCGGCCATACGTTGGAAATATCCCTGTGGAGGCACGACATAGCCGGCCACACCCTGAATCGTTTCGGCCATAAACGCCGCAGGCTTGCCGTTCATGACTGTCACGATCGCCTCCTCAAGATCGCGCGCCAGAACTTCGACAAATTCCTCATCGTCCATATCGCCGACCGGGTTCCGATATCGATCGGGAGACATCACGTGTTTGATGCCGGGAATCATCGAATTGAGTGGTCTCCATGCGCCGTGAGCTGTGAGGTTGGTTGCGAGGAAGCTACGACCCGAGTATGCCTGACGCAGTGCGATGACCTCGCTGCGACCAGTGTACATGCACGCAAGCATCACAGCCGTCTCGACTGCCTCGGTTCCGCTGTTGGTGAAGAACGATTTACACAGTTGCCCAGGCGCGATCGCACTCAAACGCCGAGCAGCACTCACTTGGCACTCGTTCAGGTAGAGAGTCGAAGTGTGCCCCAGCAAACCCGCCTGCTCGCGAACACGGTCGACTACCTCAGGGTGGCAATGGCCCAGAGATGTCGTCAAAATACCGGCGAAAAAATCGAGGTATTCGTTTCCGTCCGAGTCGATGGCAGTTGTCCCCAACCCTTCGGTTAATACCAACGGCTCACCATATAGGGGCGGCGCGCAGGGAAAGAGTAGATCGCGATAGTCCGAAATCACTTCGCCGGTATTGATTTTCTTATTGGTTCCGCTTGCGATTGTCATCTCACCACCTCGAGATCACGACACGTTTGTCGGTAAAAAATGTGATGGCATCTTGCCCTTGTGCTTTGAGATCGCCAAAGAACGAGCCGCGGGCACCACCGAACGGGAAGAATGACATTGGCGCAGCAACACCAATGTTGATGCCGAGCATGCTGATCCCGATACGATATCGGAAGTCTCGGGCGGCCTTGCCGCTCGTAGTGAAAATTGACGCCATGTTGCCGTAGCAGTTCCGGTGCGTTAGTTCGATCGCATCATCGAGCGATGATGCTCTGGTTAATCCAATCACCGGCCCGAAGATCTCCTCGCTGCCGATTTTCATCTCCGGATCCACGTTGTCGAATACAGTCGGGCCAATCCAATGCCCTTCTGGATATGCCTCTACAGTGACTCCCCTGCCGTCGAGTAGAAGGTCGGCGCCTTCATCGACACCCTTGTTTATGTAGTCAACTATCCGGTCCC
The DNA here is from genome assembly GCA_964518955.1 of uncultured Gemmatimonadaceae bacterium. GTDB lineage: Bacteria > Gemmatimonadota > Gemmatimonadetes > Gemmatimonadales > GWC2-71-9 > JBDGYW01. The sequence continues at coordinate 157,467 of CAZFHS010000003.1, forward strand.
TATGACGTCTCGAGATAACGGGCCCCATGTACGGGTCACCATCGAGTGCATATCCGAGTGTGATGGACTTTGCGCCATCCACCAGGCGCTCTCGCATCACGTCGTACGCATCCCCCACGCCTACGATCACACTTCCCGCCAGGCACCGCTGCCCGGCGGATCCAAATGCAGACGACAAAATCGCATCGGCGGTGTAATCGTAATCGGCATCGGGCATTACAACGATGTGGTTCTTGGCGCCTCCGAGTATCTGCATGCGCTTGCCTTCGGCTCCGACCTTCTTGTAGAGCTCCCGCCCAACTGCACTCGAGCCAACGAACGATATTCCCTGCACGTCGGGATGTATTAGAAGCGCATCGGTCGCTTCCCGAGTACCCTGGACCACGTTGAGAACACCGGCTGGTAGGCCGGCTTCGATCGCCAATTCCACCACCAGCTGGTGAGTGAGTGGATCCTGCTCGCTGGGCTTCAACACCACCGTATTTCCAGTCGCCACCGCATACGGCCAGAACCAGAGCGGAATCATCACTGGGAAGTTGTAGGGTGTGATCACCCCGAAGGCCCCGAGTGGCTGGAGTATCGCCTCGCAGTCTATACCCGACGCCACATCCTCCAGCACGGATCCCATCATCAGGGTTGGAATACCGCAGGCGTGCTCGACGTTCTCTATACCCCTTCTCACTTCGCCCCGGCACTCTGCGAGGTTCTTGCCGTGTTCCCTCGCGAGGCTCAACGCCAGATTCTCGAGGTTCTCTTCGAGGAGGATCTTCAGCCGAAACAGGACTCGGGTTCTTTCGACCGGTGGCGTTTCTCTCCACCCCTGAAACGCAGTCTTGGCTGCTGCGACAGCATCGGCGACGTCTCCTTGGGTGGACGGCGCAAAGCTGCCCAAGGACTCGCCGGTTGCGGGATTCGACACAGTCTGTGACTCCGCCCCACGGGCGGCGACCCACTTGCCTGCAATGAAATTCAGAATCGGTTTTGGCTCAGGTACCGCTTGGATCATGCATTCCTCCGTGCAGATTGGGGAATCGGTCGATCAGATGGCATCTTTCAAGTAACTCACGGTACACGACATCGCTAGGTCGAAGACAGATCAACCCAGCGAGGTTTTGTCGCTGAGCGACCCGGAGGAACGCGGATAAACCAGTCAATTAGCCAAGCGGTTGTAGCGCCTTAGTACCTCCCGCAACCGATCGTGCGGTAACGCATACACGGTGTTCCCATTGATACCAACCAGCGTCTCCGCAGCCACCATGGCATTGACTATGGCTTCTTCGGTCGCCTGCACCGTACCCTCGAAGAACGGATTCATTCTGTCGTTCGGAAGCATCTCCAGTTCGACAGCACTTCTGCGGTTCCAAGCGTTCGGGTTGGCAGTTGAGAATGCGATGAAGATGTCGCCAGACCCATTCGTGCCGAGCCCTCCCAAACGCCCGATGCCCATGGGAACTCGGCGGGCAAGGCGTTTCAGTTGGTGCGGCAGCAAAGGGGCATCAGTCGCGACCACGACGATGATCGATCCGTTCTCACCGCCCGGCGGAACGCGATGCACCTCTGGACGCAAGTCGGAGATCTCCCTACCCACCGGGACACCCGCAATCGTCAGCCCATCCCTCCCCCCATAGTTGCATTGCACGAGTACTCCGACTGTGTAGTCGCCAACCACGCGCGACGCAGTGCCTATCCCTCCCTTGAACTGGTTGCAGACCATTCCGGTGCCGCCACCGACGTTACCTTCAGGTACCGCTGCTGACGATGCGGATCGGAGTGCCGCAAAGGCATGCTCTCGTGTGACGTGGAAGCCGTTGATGTCGTTGAGCGTCCCATCATAAGTCTCTGCAACTACAGGAAGTCCCCACCAGACATTCGGTGCCAGCGCATCGAAGATTCCGTCATCCCTCATCCACTCGAGCACTGCGTCTCGCACCACGCCCACGCTGTGGGTGTTGGTGATCATAACAGGACCCTCGAGGAAACCCGATTCCTCCACCCAGGTGGTGCCGGTCATCTCGCCATTGCCATTCAACGAATACCATCCTGCAAATACTGGTGAAAAGGTTCGTCCGCGTGGCAGGATCGCAGTAACACCGGTGCGCACCGGCCCAGCTCCAACGTTCAGCCGTCCCGAACCCTCGATAATCGTCTCATGTCCGACCAGTACTCCGCCTACGTCTGTTATGGCATTGAAAGGGCCGGGTGTACCGCTGAACGGGACGCCCAGATCGCGCGCTCGAGGTTCATCCTGCGCTTCAGAAAGCCCTGGAAGAAAAAGGAGGATAACGATCACGGAAACTGCGGCCTTCAGGGTACCGAACATGATCTGCTCCAGGAGTGTGTGGAGGAGGTGCGTAGTCGAAACAGAAGCCGAAACGCTCCGTTTGGGAAGAGCGTATTCATGGCAAGGAAATCCCCGAACCCACAATTACAGTGGGTCCGGGGAAAAGCTGCTTCTCGAGCCCTGACGCGCGAAGCTATGCCGTTTGTTCCGCGGGCACCAGATCTTCCGTCTTCAGCTTCGCCGGCATGAAAATACCAATCACGCCATTTAATCCCAGCGACAGGACGATGTTGATGAAGAATGCCAGGAAAGCTACGATCAACAACGCGCCCGAAAGTGCTGCGAAAATCATGTAGGTATTGAATTCGCCGTTCACATAAAGCGCCCTGCGCAGCATCCCCTGCAAGCCCGCCATGCCCATGAACGCACCCATTCCAATTCCACCCAGAAGGTGACACCAGAAGTGAACGTCTGCGAGTTTCTGACTGTAGAGTTTCGCCCCGTTGGTGACAATGGGAAACAGGATGTACACAGCCGAATACAACGTCATCGTCAGACCGATCAGCACCGCTACATGAACGTGCGGTCCGACGATCCACTGCGTATTGTGCAGGATCCGGTTCAGCCCGACGTCTGCTTGCATGATGCCCGCCGGAACTGCAAGCGCGAATCCCAGAAGTCCGCCTAGCAAAAACTTCAGTTCGTTCGTCATCTTGAGCGGCCGTGCACTCCAAAGCGTCACGAGTGTGATGAAGAACGCGAGTCCCTGCGTGATAAGTTCGAAGGCAGTGACCAGTTCACCCGACACAACCTTGAGTATCGCCGGTTGCGCCTGGTCGGAGAGGAGGTGGTGTGACCAGACTGTCCACGAAACAATCAGCTCCACGAACAATGCCGCTCTCGCGATATTCTGCATGTAGAGGTTTTTGCCGCTGATCATCATGGCGAGCAAATACCACGTACCCGCGACAAAGATCAGAACGAGCCCATCGGCGATGAGGTCGAGGCCCCACCAGAACCAGTTCTTGTACAGGAGTGCATCGACAGCAGTATGACTAAGATCGATACCGGCTAATGCGGAAACCATGAACACCAGGATCAAGACACCGGTGAACAGGATCACGATCGTGTTTAAAGCCATGTCCACCGATCCACGTGCGATCGCGGCGACGGGCAAAGGAACGAGATGCTCCTTCTTCTCCCTGCGGAAGAAGTTGGCGATCCCGCTCAGGCCGAGTGCAGACCTCAGCAACGCCCCTGCGGGCTGCTTGTCCCACCCTGCTGGAGTGTAGGTGATGGTCTTGAACACATTGACGAGGAAGAACGCGGTCCCGACCATTACCAGCGCAATTCCAAGGATGAAGACCGCCCCACCTAGAGCGCTGAACTGCGTGAAGTCAGCAGGGAGCGGCCAGTAGAGCGTGTACAACGGAGCATAGTGCGAAACGAAACCTGCGGCCCAGAATGTGAAGGTACCGACCGCGATGAAGATCCATGTGAGGTTCGCCAGCTTGATGCTCCAGAGCGGCTTCTTCATCAAGAACGGAACCAGGAACAAGAATGCTCCACATACGAGCGCGTACGTGGACCCGAAGATCCCCACAAGTGGATGCGCGGTGAGTATCGCGAAGAACTGCTCCTCGCCAACAAACGGTAGAGGTTGCACCTCGTAGAGACGCATGATCATTCCCTCAACCGCCGCAAACAGGTAGAAGACCAACCCAACAACAACGAACCGCAGCGTGATCTTCTGCATTGGTGTGAGCGAGTCGGGCTTGAAGAGCCCCTGCTCTCCGTCCATCAGTGTTGTTTTGAATGACATGGGATCTTTTCGTCGTAGTTAGAGTTGGTCGCTATCCGTCCGACGTCTCGCAGCCTCTGACCTCGACTGCATCCTCTTCGATCATGCGCACGCCGCGGGGTCCCGAATACTCAGTGGACCGAATCGTGTAAACGCCATTCTTGCTAAACTGCCACAGGATTTCGTTGGGATGCCCGGGCACCACCTGCATCTGGAACAGCATCGACCAGTCGCTCCGGAATAGGCCGAAGCCATACGTGAGGTCGTTCGAAGTCACGTCGAACATCACGATCTCGTCGCAGTTGACCACCATCGGCCGGCTGGGAAGGTTGAATTGATGATTCTCGACTGTGATGTGGAAGGTTTGCTCGGGTGTGTAGTCGCTACGATGCAGATCCATGGGAGACCATGGGATCGTGTTGTAGGTGATGATGTGAAGCGAAACACCAAGCACTGTCAGGAATGCCACCCAGCCGTAGAAAAGCGCAGGTTTGATGACATTGCTCTTCCCCTCTCTCGTCACCCTGTACCCGAACCACCCGACGAGTAAAATCATGACGATGCAGTACAGTGTGTACGCGAGCGTCTGTCCGAAGAGAACTACATTCGAGTCGACCATTTGCCCTGCTCGGTTCAGTTGTTAAGCGTCAGGTTATGAGGGTATTAACCGGCAATATGTTACAGTAAACCGGTACGGCATTGCAAACTACTTGTGGTACCAACTTCCGCAAGGTCCAACGTTTATCAGCGCCGTTTAGCTTTTGCGAACACGTCAATGCTTCCAGGTCTGTCGTTCACGAAATGGAGTCGAACGCGTCCATTTTCAGCGAGGTCTACTACTGCTGGTACAGAGCTGGCGGTAAGATACCAACCGACCGGAAGCAGCACGATATTCGAGGGCCTGCCAAAGCTCCGGTCCCACACCAATTCGTCACCATAGAGGAGGTAGCGGTTCGGGTCTGTGTAGGTTTCCTCTATTCGCAAGCGGACCGACTCACCCTCCTCCACGGCATCGAACCAGATCACAACCACCTCGGTCTCATCGGTAACCTGAGCTCCAACCTCGATTCCCCTCTCGACGACCTCATTTCCCCTGAGGGTTTCCACTACCAGTTCCTCTCCCGTGTCGAGGATCTTGGCGGAAGGATTGGTGGCTCGACTGCCTGCACGCACCACATTCAGGTATCGGTCCGTGCCGGGTCTGGTTTCCGTGTAGTCATGGTAGAGTCGGAAGGAGTGGGTCTCCGGCTGTTGCAGGAAATACACGATTTCTCGATCCTGAAACGCACGCTCAGAAAACTTGTAGTCCACTCTGGCGACGGACCGGCTCTCTCCGGGCGATCCCCGGCCGCCGTTCTCCGGCGCGATTCTCTCCGCCGTCCTCGCACCGACTTCACGTGTCGGGAGCGACCGTGCCCGGACCTCATATGGCACGCCGGACGGACCACGATTGAGGAAGCTCACTTTGATACGCCCATCCGTCTCCACCACAACCTGCGAGGGGTAGTTCACTCCGGTCAACTCGTAGCCTGCGGGAAGGACTACGGCATTTCGCTTGATGCCCAATGAACGCGAAAAGACGATCTCGTCGCCTTCGCGATAGTAGCTGGCCGTATCCTGATATGTCTTATCTATACGGATGCGCGCTTCACCACCCTCCGGCACGGGGCGCGCCAGCGTAGCCTGGAGATACTCCCCATCCGGGTTTGCGCGTGAATGTCCGGCTGCACGTGCTTCGGCCCCGGATACCACTTTCCACTCGAGTGGGAATCCCGAATTCAAATCGGTGACGTCGTGCACCGAATGAATGCTCCCTGCACGGAGCGAATTGAAGTAGTAGCGAGCCCCGGCGGTTGTCGCGCTCACGTCGTAAAGGATTCGAAAACTCTGTGTTTCGGGGTCTAGCAGCTCGTAGCGAGTGTAGTCATCGGCTTGGGTTTGACGAAATTCCGTTTGAGCAGCGGCAGAAATTGAAATGGTGCATGCGGTAAGAGCCAGCAGGAGAGTCTGAGATCTCAGCAACATGGGTTCAATCCTTACGGATGTCGTTGTTGGGTAAACCTCCACCAAAAGCCAGCGACATCAAGGGGACTCCTCAACCCGCTATCAAATCAATGCACCAATCCTTAGGTTTGAACGATTCGCTGTTTCCACCATCACAATCCAGGCAGGTCAAACATGCGACGCATTCTGGTCCCAATCGTGGCGCTCGCGCTCGTTCTCCCAACAGTCGCCGGCGCTCAGCAAGAAGAATCGTACGATTACTTCCGCTTCAACCGCAACATGGTCCAAAACGGGCTCCAGGCCCTCATCATGTGCAACGGCCTGTTCACATCCGACCGCGACATCGAACGGGTATTGGTTCAAGAGCTTGCGTACTCGCGGCATGCGGTTGGCACTGGTCGAACTGTAGAGCATAACGTGGATTGGGATCGTAAGGCGGTGGCGATCGGTGTTCCAGGAGGTACTCCAGTCATGCGCGCGGTATTCCGCAAAGGACTCGGATGCGTGATAATGGCGCCCAACCAAACTTACGAGGACATAGAGAGCCTGCCGATTCTGACCACGCCACCGCCTCCGGGCGACCCTGCAATGATGCCCTGGCCGATGGGTGACGTGGTCGAAGATAGGCCGCTGCAGCAGGGAATAGATGCCGATGCGCTGGCCGCAGCCTCCGAATGGGCCTTCGAGCGTGACACACCCGAACAGGTCACGTTGAGCCTGCTCGTCGTTCACGGCGACAAGATAATCCACGAGCGGTACGCCGACGGCGTCAACTTCACGACAAAAACCCGGACATGGTCGACCGCCAAGAGCATTGCGGTCACATTGATCGGAATGCTCGTCGACGAGGGGCGGATGGCACTCGACGAACCGCTCAACATCGAGTGGCTGCCACGGTCAAGGTCACCCGAGTTCGACCCGCGAAATGAGATAACGCTCCGCAACGTACTCAACATGTCCAGCGGGCTCGAGACGGTGGACAACCGCAGCATGGAATACGCCACCGGATCCGGTCTGGCTTATTGGGCCGGCGCCAGTATCGTGAATGGCGCTAGAAGCCGAGGCCTGATTCACCAGCCAGGTTCCTACTGGGACTACGAGAACTACGATACGATTCTAGCGCTCTACGCTATGAAGTTGGCGCTTGGTGATCCGCAAACCTATCTGGAGTATCCGCGTGCTGCTCTGCTCGACAAGCTTGGCATGCGCAACACCTTCCTCTCCGTCGACAGGTTTGGCGATTTCGTCATGAGCAGCCAGGTGTACACGTCCGCTCGCGATCTCGCGCGGTTTGGTATGCTCTACCTACAGAACGGGATGTGGCAGGGTGAGCGCCTCATTTCGGAAGAATGGATCGAGTTCGTGCGCACGCCGGCTCCCTCTACCTCCGAGATCGGCAACGCATACGGTGGGCAGTGGTGGCTAGTTCCGGACGACCGTAATGACGCCCCAAGCGACGCCTACTCCACCGCGGGGAACCGTGGGCAGTACGTGATCGTGGTGCCGTCACACGACCTGGTGATCGTTCGGCGTGGATTGGACTACGGTCGACAGGGGTTCAACCGCTGGGATCTGACGAGAGAAGTACTCAAGGCCTTTGGCAATTAAGTGAGAGGGTGTTGATACAATGAGGAGCCATGCACGTTACGAACTCCAGTGTGTTTTACTGCCGGTAGCGATGTCGTTGTTGACCGTCTGTTTGCTAGCTGTCGTTCCCACGAAAGCGAGCGCGCAAAACAAATACTTCTTTCCCCAAGGCACGGCATTCGACCCTGGGATCCCATCGCCTGAGGAGTTCCTCGGTTACCCGATCGGCACATTCCACACCCGTCAGGACAGGATCGTGGCGTACCTGAGAGAGCTGGCGCGTTTGTCGGATCGAGCAACGTATCAGTCAATTGGCACGAGTTACGAGCACAGGTTCATGCCAGTCCTGACGGTTACGTCTCCAGCCAATCATGCGCGTTTGGAGGAGATCAGACAGGAGCACCTCGCCTCCCTCGACCCGGGCACATCGCCAAGCAGCGACTCTCCTGTGATCGCTCATTTGGGATACAACGTGCACGGCAACGAATCTTCGGGCGGAGAAGCGGGCATACTCACCGCCTATTGGCTCGTGGCGGGCACGGGACCGGAGGTCGAACGGTACCTCAACGAGGGCGTCTTCCACGTCGAACCGACGCTGAACCCGGACGGCAGAGACAGACACGCGTTCTGGGTGAACATGAACCGGGCAGAACCGTTCGTGACTGACCCGATTGACCGCGAGCACAACGAGGTGTGGCCGGGCGGACGAACCAACCACTACTGGTTCGACCTGAACCGTGATTGGTTCCCACTGGTGAATCCTGAGAGCAGAGCGCGTATCGACTTCTATCACCAATGGCACCCCCAAGTCGTAACCGACCACCACGAGATGGGTACCAGCAGTTCATTTTTTTTCGAACCCACCAAGCCGTTGGGTACTTGGAACCCTCTGCTGCCCGAGCGGCTCTACACAGACATCACTGTGACCTTTGCGGAGTATTGGGCAGAGGCGATGGACGGGATGGGCTCGTTGTACTTTACCGGCGAGGTTTTCGACAACACCTACCCCGGATACGGATCGTCATATCCGAACTTCTTGGGCGGCATGGCGGTGCTGTTCGAGCAAGCGAGCTCGAGGGGTCACGTGCAGGAGAGTTCGCATCACGGTGATCTCACCTTTGCGTTCGCCATAAGAAACCAGCTGCGCGCAGCAATGGCGACGGTGCGAGCCGCAAACGAGAATCGCCAGACGATGATCGATTACCAACAGGAGTTCTACACATCCGCCATCAGCGAGGCCGAGGCGTACGAAATCAGTGGCTGGGTATTCGGGGATCCGAACGATCACACACTCAACCGCGAGTTCATCGAGCTACTTCTCAGGCACAGAATTGAAGTCTACGAGTTGGCTTCGACACAGCAGGGCGAACACGTCACGTTCGAACCGGGGAGTGCGTGGGTAGTTCCGGCGAGTCAACCGATGTACCGATTGGCCCGTTCGGTATTCGAACGCACGGAGACCTATGCAGACAGCGTGTTTTACGACGCATCCACGTGGACCATCAGTCTCGCATTCGGCATGCCGGACCTCGCGCTGCGCACAGGCACTCTCCCTGTCGACGCTCAGGTAATAGAGGTACCGGCAGTAGGTGCGGCCACTTCCGTTCAGCAGAGTTGGATTGCGTACCTGATGGATTGGAGTAACTCAGGAGCTCCAAGGGCACTACAGGCAATGCAAGCGGCGGGCGTGAGGGCCGAGGCTGCACACAAGCCCTTCACCATTCAGACGACGGGCGGAGTGATGTCCTTCCCGCGCGGAACGATCTCGATACCCGTGAGCAATCAGAACTTGAGCCCCGATGCTCTTCACTCGTCTGTGTCAGATGCTTCTCGCGAAGCCAATGTACCGATTCACAGTGCCACGACGGGGAAGTCGAGCGAAGGCATCGATTTGGGCAGCGGCAACTTCAGACCGGTCCGGGCTCCGCGTGTGTTGATGCCAATGGGTGAAGGCTTCTCCTCGTCCGAAGTGGGACAGCTATGGCACCTTCTGGACCAACGGATTGCCATGCCTGTGACAAAAGTGGACGTCACCGATCTTGGCCGCGCAAACCTATCAGACTACGACGTCGTGGTACTGGTATCCGGCAACCTGAGCGCGTTCTCCGGCAGCCGCCTCGATGCTCTGAAAGCATGGGTGCGCGGAGGTGGCACATTGGTCGCTCAACGTGGCTCTGCGGCGTGGGCGACTCGTAACGGTTTCACCCCGAACGTCGACGAGCCAGGGTTTGGTAGACCGGTCGATGAAGAAGACGAGGACGTAGACGAAGCGGCGCGTCGTAACTACGAGGACGCACGCAACTTCGAGGGTCCGCAGGCTATCGGCGGTTCGATTTGGGAAGCGGACATCGACACAACTCATCCTCTGGGATTTGGCTACACCCGCCGCTTCCTTCCGGTCTGGCGCGATCACAACACATTCTTTGCCCCCAGCAAGAGTGCGTATAGCACTGTAGCAAAGCTCGTGGACGACGACCCACACCTCAGCGGTTACGTCTCCTCGAAGAACCGCGAACGCCTTAGGGGATCACCCTCGGTCATCGTCGATCAACTGGGTAGGGGTACAATCGTGTTGCTCATCGATAACACGAACTTCCGCGGCTACTGGCGCGGCACGAACAGGTTGTTCTTGAACGCGTTGTTCTTTGGAGATCAGATTAGGGTACCGTGACCATTCCCATTCCCCCTTCCCCGGGGAAGGGGGAAAGGGGAGCGGGAAAGGGGAGCCTAAATGCACAAACCAACCTTGAGCGCGGTTCTGACATTTCTTGTCGCTACCGGATGCCAACCGGAGCCACAGCAAGAACTGGACACAGGCCAATCCATCCAAATCGACCACGTCATCTGGGCCGTACCCGATCTCGATCGTGGCGTTGAGGTGTTTCGGGAGCTGAGCGGAGTCGACCCGATAATCGGCGGCGTGCATCCGGGACGCGGCACTCGCAATTCGCTTGTATCCGCGGGTGAGAAGATGTACCTGGAAATCATTGCTCCTGATCCGGAGCAAATGCCGTTCGATCCTGAAGCAAATCCCGTCCAGGCTTTTGCGCACGTCATCTCCAATATGCCAGATCCAGAAGTGGACATGTTTGCGTTCTCAGCAACGGATCTAGATGCGATCACGGCCCGTGGCAGAGAGCTTGGCTTGGATGTTGTCGGCCCAACCCCCGGTGAACGAAGGACTCCGGATGGGGTTCTGATCCGTTGGAGTCATGTCGATTTCATTGGGCACGGATTTGGGCAGTTCGTTCCGTTCGCCCTCAACTGGCTCGATTCACCCCACCCATCGACCACCTCGCCCCCAGGAGCCGTAATCCTGGGCATCACCGTCGAGCACCCCCGAGCCGACGAACTTCGGAGAATCTACGAAGGGCTCGGCGTACCGGCGGAGGTGGTTCAAGCAGACGAACCGCGGATTAGGGTGAAAATGAGTTCGGAGAGAGGTGAGTTCGAGGTAACGAGTGGGACCAGCCTGCTCGAGTACTATGCTGCGCGGAGTAGCGACAACATCAACTGACGTTCAAAGAGATCAACTCGTATCCACTGGTGTCACCGTGCGACCGTATCCTGTGGACACCGCGACCACAACGATCGCAAGCAACGCCCACGAGTGATAGTTGTGCAGCCCTGCCGAAAGTGGTGAGAGTGTCGGCATTCCAAAGCCGGATCCGCTTGCAGTAGTGCTCGCCGCCAAGATCGTCGGGATAAAGAAGGGCAGCAGGAAAGGATAGGTACACACCGTTACGTCCAGAATATTCGCCCTTCGGTAGGGCGATAAACTGAAAGAGCCGCCAACCTCACGTGCGAACCGCCCAGTCGTGAGTATTGCCACCACCGAATGAGTCGTGAGTAGTACAGCAGCCGAGACGGTCGTGAAAATCCATAGGTCTGCATGCCGTGGAGTGGTCGCGCGCGACGTTGCCCACTGGATAACTCGATTCAGAATACCGCACCTCTCCAAACCGGCGACCAGGCCCATGAGCAGGATCGTGAAAATCGAAATCCCAAGGCCGCGCTCCATCCCCTCGACTATCAATCCTCTGGCCACGTATGCCTCACGGTCAATCACCAGAATTTCGTTGGGTGAGAGAAGCCCCACCAGAAGACCGACAATCAGCGCCGTGAGCGCGCCGTAAATTAGGCCCTCAAGTAGATGCCTCCGGCATAACAGCACACCTATGGCAACCGCAGGTGCGAGTAGCATCGGCAGGCCTCGTGGCCCTACAGGCGATGCCGAAGCCCCACCTGCCGACGCGGTCGTTGTCTCGGCAGTTCCCAGCGCAACATAGATACATAGCGCCACGCCCGCCGCCGGAAGAGCGTACTTGAGACGACTCCGAACTACTCCGCCGATATCCGCGCCTTGTGATGTGGCAGATGCAATTGTGGTATCAGATACCGGTGAGATGTTGTCTCCGAACGTTGCGCCGCCGAGTATGGCACCAATGAGCACTGGCGGTGACGCCGCCAAGTCCGCACCCGCCGGATAGAGCAGTGGTGCGCAGAGGATAATCGTTCCCAGACTCGTGCCCGTTGCAGTGGACACAGCGCAACAAACCAGGAATGCCGCAGCAACAAACCACCTACCGGAGAGACCTGTCCGAGTGGACACCCAGACGAGCGAATCGATGAATCCACTAGCGTTCATCAATGCGCCGAGCACACCAGCCAGGAGCCACGCCATGACCATCAGCATCACCATGCGCTGGCTCATTCCATCGATGACGCTATCGGCGTAGGCTATGCGATCGCGAGAAAGAACCAAACCAAGGGTCAACGCTGCGAGAAGGATCGGCCAGAAGCCACGTTCGTCGGGTGCACCCGAGAACGCCAACCAAGAGACGCCTGCGAGGAACAGTGCGAATGGCGCCAGGGCCCCAACGGTTCCTCCATGGAATTGGAGCGTCTGCGTAGGAGGTCCTGAATTCGCGCCTTTCGTTTGCATAACCCAACCAATATGTTCGCAGGGACAAAAAACGCCACAGAGAAACTTCAGAGAATCAATGAACGAGCCATCTCGTAGACAGCCCGGTTTTCAAACGCTGCGTTTGAACGACGGCTATGAAATCCCTCAGATCATCGCAGGCGCCTGGCAATTCTCAGCAGGCCACAACGTGATGCCGGGAAGCAGACACGACGCAATAGAAACGTTCTCTGCATATGCCGACGCCGGTCTCTCGACCTTTGACTGTGCCGACATATACACTGGTGTAGAAGAACTCCTGGGAGAGTTGGTACGGAGTTATTCGCCTCGAAGCGTTAGTGAAACCAGTGGCGGCGTTCGAATACACACCAAGTTCGTGCCGGACCGTGAGGCCCTTCAGGACATTTCAAAGGTGTACACCGAACGCATCATAGACCGCTCAATTCAAAGGCTCGGTGTTGAGCAATTGGATCTCGTTCAGTTCTCATGGTGGGACTACTCCATTCCAAGGTACGTCGAGACGGCGGCCTGGCTTCACGAACTTCAAATCGCAGGGAAAATCCGGCACCTAGGTGTCACTAACTTCGATGTGCCTCGGCTACGTGAAATCGTTGATGCCGGTGTGCCAGTCGTATCGCACCAGGTGCAGTACTCGTTGCTCGACCATCGCCCAGAACACAGCCTTGTTGAGTACTGTAGAGGCCAAAAGATCCACTTGCTCTGTTACGGCACCATAGCGGGTGGATTCCTATCTGAGCGTTGGTTCGGGAAACCAGAGCCATCAGGTCAGCTGGGCAACCGTTCTTTGGTCAAATACAAACTCATGATCGATGAGTTCGGTGGGTGGGAGGCGTTCCAGGGATTGCTTGCTATGCTGTGCGAAATCGCAGCCAAACACAACGTCAGCGTTGGTAGCGTTGCTTCTCGGTATGTACTAGATAGACCTCAGGTCGCGGCGGCCATAGTCGGGGCAAGAAGCACTGAACATTTGGCAAATACACTGCAGGTGTTCTCGCTCATACTCGATGAGGAAGACACTTCGAGGCTACGTGAGTTCTCGGTGCCGCGCTCCGCGAAAGGTGATGTTTTTGCTTCGGAGAGGGACCCTGACAGCCCGCATGCTTCAATAATGCGCTACAACCTCAATCGGGAATAGAGACCGACTCACAACATACAACTCGCCACTCACCGCCCGCGCAGTTCCGCCAACTTCTCCCTTGCCTCCCTGGCGTACCTGAACTCAGGGGCCGCGTTAGACCAGACATCTAGAACCGATTCCAGGTATTCCACGGCGGTGCCATCGTCGCCCGACTCTGCGGCAACGAGCGCGAGTTCATAGAGCACACGCGGGTCTGACGGCACGACCTTTCTCGCATCATTCAGGAATTCCTCAGCCCGGTCGAGGTCGCCGCGTTTCCTGTAACAGCGGCCCAAATCGCGGAGCACGCTCATGTTGGTGCGGTTCACCGCGTGCTGTGCCCGGAAACTCTCAATCGCCTGATCGTACTCCCCACGTAGCTCGTGTATGCGACCTTGTGCCTGGTGAACGTTTGGCATGAGGGTGCCGGCACCAAACGTCAAGACGAACTCCCTTAGATCTACCAGAGCGAGTTCAGCCGCATCGGCGTCGTCTAGTTCAAGCGAGATAGCCAACCGCCCAAGCGAAGAAAGCTTGTCAAACGGAGGACGCAGTTCTGCGGCGGCTGCCTCATAGAGCCGCTCGGCCTCATCCGCTCTACCGGCACGAACGTAAAGGTCTAATGTCGTAAGACGTGCTATCAGGTACGGCACGGCAGCCGACACTTCCAGTGCCGCAGCCAGTTCCGTCTCGAGGATTTCGATCGCCTCTGAGGTGAGGCCGCGGAAGGAGAAAGCACGGCGCATCGCTGTGAGCACGACGCCAGAGTCTGCTAGAGTTCGAGAACGCTGCAGTGCGCTGTTTAACTGAGTGAGCTCAGATTCAAAATTACCAAAGCTACGCTCCAGTTGGGCCAGGCTCACCGACGTTGAGATGTTGTCTGGCTCCAAAAGCAGGGCACGATCGTACAACTCCTTTGCCCGCTCGTGCTGTCCGAGAATTCTGTGGAGCGCTCCCAATGAAACAAACGAGGCACTGTTTTCAGGGAACGTGCTAGCGTAACGCTCGTAATAGGCAATCGCATCGTCAAACTCACCATTCAGCCTGTGTTGATCCGCCAGCTCACGCAAATAGTCATATTGGGTTGGATCGATCTCTAGAATCGCCTCGTATTGCGCAATCGCATCCTCCCGCTCGTTACGAAGCTTGTGCAGGTTTGCCAGCATAGCCCTGCCCTCGAGATCCTCTGGTGACAGCTCGACACGCATCCGTGCAACGGCAATCACTTTTTCTGGCTGCTGCATGAAGTCGTAGTACGACGTTTTGATCTGGAACTGAATTCGTTCAGGAAGCCGATACATGTGCTGCATGGCACCCTCGATTGCCGCCACCGCCCTCTCTCTATCATTTCCAAGAATCGCGACACCATAGAGAATCATGTGTGCCAACGCGTTGGTCTCGTCCTCGGCTACCGCTTGCTCCAGCTGCGCTCTCGCGGTCTGCCAGTCGGACCGCAGAGCGAGCGCTACTGCACCGCGCATCAAATGCTCAAACGACGCTCGAGATTTGGTGACAATCTCCGCCACTGGAAGGTCTTCTGTGTCTTCAATGTATTGCGCAGGAACGTCGAGATCGTGTTTAAGCTGAACCGATATCCGGTCTACAATATCAAAGAAATTGGTGCCACCTAACGTGTGTTCCGACATGAGTCTCGCTCGCTCGGTATCAAACACACGGACCGTCACCAGCAGGCTGTCTGCTTTGAAGGCGAACGATCCAGACACAAACATTGGCACGTGCGCTTCTTCGGCGAGATCTCGCTTCAAAGTGAGTGGTAGACCTACACCGAGGGGGAAGCCACGTTCAATGAAATCGCTCGCGAACCGCTCCGGTGAGGTGAGCTGAAAGAATAGATCCTGACTGAGGTCAGCTTCGAGCGCACCTGGAATACCAAAGGAGTACCAGGCGTTGCTGGAATCGGCGTCTTCTGCATCAAAGTAGAAGAGAACGAGGCGCTTTCTGAACTCGCTCTTGGGCACGATGCGCTCAACCGCATTCCCATCTTCATCTTCAACGACTACCGAGCTGGTCGCCGCACCCAGGTCCCGCGTACCGAACATCAAGGCAAGGAGCAAAACCGACACCGCCAAATTCGCCGGTATTCCGATCTTTCCAAGTTTGGTCCAATCGGCAAAAGACGCACGGTTGGATTGAAGGGCGTAAATGAGCACCGCCGGAAAAAGCGACAAAAGCGCCACAACCCCAACGGTGGGAAGATGAGGAGAAAGTACAAACCGATTCACCAGGTAGTCGAGCAATAGGAAAACGCCTGCGATTGCCAGAATGTGAATCCCGGCCATTTTTGCGATATCAACCCACGAGCGTCTGCTGGGTGTCACAGGCGTGAACTGTGGCGTGACTCCCGGCATCGATGGAGCACCACTAACTCCCTGCAGTGCTTTCGCGAAATCCGTTGCCTTCAAAAACCTGTCTGCGGGCGTTTTGGCGAGGGCCTTTAGAATCGCCGCTGACATCTCCTCGCTCACAGTATTTCGCACCAAAGATGCTGACGGGGGCGGGGCCGCAACATGCTGCGAGACGATGGCAGAGACAGTCGAGCCCGTGAACGGAGGCTGTCCGACGAGCATCTCATAAACGAGACAGCCCAAGGCGTAGATGTCGCTCCGCGCATCCACATCCTCGCCGCTCGCCTGTTCCGGGCTCATGTAGTTTGGTGTGCCTACGGCCATACCCGTGCTGGTGAGCCGTTCGCTGCCTGCGGCACTCACCGCTCGAGCTATCCCGAAGTCAGCGATGACGGCGTGCCCGCCGTAAATGAGGATGTTTTCCGGTTTGATGTCTCGATGAACTACGCCTTGCTCGTGCGCGTGCGTGAGCGCGTTCCCAACATCTTGCGCAATTTGGAGGGCGTCTTCGATCGGAAGCTGCTTCTCTCGATCGATCCGATCGCGCAGCGACTCGCCCTCGACGAACGGCATTACGTAGTACAGCAATCCGGCCGCCGCACCTGAATCGTGCACGGTCAGGATATGTGGATGGCTGAGTCCAGCAGCAGTCTCAATCTCGAGTAGGAATCGCTCCTCTCCCAGCTGCTCCGCCACTTCAGGCTTGAAAACCTTGATTGCTACCTGGCGACTGTGTTTGACATCCCGAGCCAGATAGACGACGGCCATGCCACCTTCGCCCAACTCTCGCTCGATGACATAACGATCGGCGAGGGCCGCGCGAACGACTTCCATCACGTCAGTCATGCTCCACCATCCAACGCGGCATCCACCTCGCCGCGCCCTGCAAGTTCACGATCGATATTGTCGCCGATTTCCCTTGCGCGCTCGAGGTGGAGCGTCAGGTCTTGCACCGACCCTTCGCCCGCCTGCAACCGCATCAACGCCAGACGAAGTTTCTCGAGTGCAGCAACCGTTGCCGTGAGTTGCTCGCCCGTGTCTTCGCGGCCGCGCAATCGTTCAGCGTGGCTCTCGAGTCGGTCAACGACCTGCGGCATGTCGCTCAGCTGCGATCTGTCTGCAGCAGGTAGCTCATAGAACAGGTCGGTGGCAGCTCGACCCAACACCAATTCAGTGGCATCCGTCGAAGGGTGCGCTGGTCGTTCGGGTGGTTTGACACCTTTACCGGCGACACTAAAGAACCACCTGCCGAACTTCCCTGCCCATAATCGGTGCCACATGGTGTTCATGCGCTTCAGCCAACGACGTTTCGTGGTGGCAGTTGCTTCTTCTTCCTGCACCGCCGCCTCAGCAAGTAGTGCTGCACGGATGTCTTCGTAAGCGTACCCTTCCCGCAGCAGACGACGGGCAACCATGACCAGCTGACCTATCAGAATCAGGCCGACAATGCCAGGACCACCCAGCGAGATGTTGAATCCTTCCGTCCCCACGGAAGCATTTCCGCCAACAAACACGAGTGCAAAGATCACCATGGTCGTCACTTCAGCGTTGCGAACGAAGCCCCGCACCAACGGCGGAGCCCGCAAGTCACGCCCACGCGCGTCGCCAACCTCACGCGCCAGCTCGTCGCCGGTCTGAATGCGGTCTTCAGGCGCTTTCTCGAGACAACGGTCGATCACTTCTGCCAGGCGGTCAGATGCCTCGGGACAGGCTAACTGAATTGAGGGAGCCGGGCTCGACACCTGCAAGGCAAGCATGGCGGGAAGCGTAGGAGCTTCGAAAGGCGCACGCCCGGTCATCGCATAGAACATGGTGGCCGCCAAGGAGTAGAGATCGCTTCTTCCATCAACCGCGTCTCCGCACGCTTGCTCCGGGCTCATATACCTAGCCGTCCCGATGATTTCCCCAGTCGGCTCCTCGCCGTCGTTTCTACCCACTTGGGCGATTCCAAAGTCGGTGACCATCGCCCTGTCGGTAGCTTCTTCAATCATGATGTTGTCTGGTTTTACATCTCTGTGCACCACACCGCGCTGGTGAGCATAGCCAAGCGCCCAAGCGACCTCCTGCATCACCTTCATCGCGTACCTGGTGGAAAGCGCGCCGACCCGTTCCACTCGTTCGCGTAGCGTCTCACCGTCCACGTAGCCCATTACAAAGAACACGAGATCTCCGTGTTCTTCGACCGAGTGAATCGGCACGATGTTCGGATGTGACAAACCAGCCGCGGTGCGCGCCTCCGCCAGGAATCGTTCTCGATGGCTGCCCTCGGCGGCGAACGCCGGCGGCAACAGCTTGATGGCAACCAGTCTGTCGAGCGCGACATCCCGGGCGAGGTAGACAATACCCATACCTCCGCGGCCCAGTTCGCGTTCGATCGAATAACGGCCGGCAAGAACCTCCTGGAGAGCAAATAGCTCAGAACCGATTCGTTGTGGCATGGCCTTAAGAGTACTGACGATTGTTGAGAGGCGGAAGAAGGGTGGGTGGGTGAGTCGTAGGTAGTGAGTCGTGAGTCCGTCGGGGGTACGACTCACCACTCACTACTGACTACTCACGATCCAGGCATTTCCAGAGCTTCTCCGGTTCCACTCAAATCCATAACCCATATGTCGCTTTCGTGATTGCCGACGGTGAAGAAGAACCGATCGCCATCGCTATCGAATTCGTTCCTGCGCGACTGGAATCTGGGATCGTCGAATTCGGTCAGAAGACGCGGTGTACCGCCTGCAGCAGGGATGGACCAAAAACTGGATCGACGCATAGAGTCGAATGCCTTGTAATAGATCAAAGTTCCGTCCGGTGACCACGCCAAAGCCCAAGGAACTGGGGTATCGGAATCGCTGGGGCGCTCTGTGAGAATCCTGGGTTGCCCTCCGGCGACAGGAATTGTGCGCACGGTCTCTGACTCTATGTACCCGATCTGTCGGCCGTCTGGAGACCAGTGCGGATCGAACCCTCCGTCCTGGGTGAGGCGCCGTGGCTCGCTCCACTCGCCCGTGTCACTGCTCCGCGACACCACATACAACTCCGCTCGGCCCGTTTTGTCGGAGTGATAGACTATGCTCTCACCATCAGGCGACCATTGAGGAGCTCGATTGTGACCCTCGTCGGAGGTCACCTGAGTCTCATTGGAGCCATCCGCTCCCATCGTCCAGACGTCACGCTTCCCAGAACGAAATGAGTAGAATGCCAACTCCTCGCCATCCCACGTCCAGGCGGGGTAGAAGTCATCGCGTGGATCGGTCGTGAGGCGCTCCGGAGCTCCTCCGTCCAACCGCAACCGGTAAATGTCCTGCGTGCCAAATTGGTCCGAGTCGTATGCCAACCAGTCGCCGTCGGGAGACACGGCCATTCCTTCAATCATCTGATTGCCATCGGTCACCGGGCGCGATTCGGCAGTCGACACTCTACCTCGTTCCGGGATGTCCAGCGACCAGATATTCGCATTCATCTGGAGCGCCGAGTACGCCAAAAAGGAAGCATCTCCGGCAAGGCTGACTGTGTGCACGTTTAATCCCGTGGTGAGGCGAACCCTCGGACCACTAGCCCTCCCGTCGCTTCCGATCGGTACCTGGTAGATGTCACGCCGCCCGTCGTGGTTCGATACAAACACGAGCGACTTGCTGTCCGATGTCCAGACGGGGCTTATGTGCAGGTAGGTGGTCTCGGTGAGTCGCACTGCGGCACCGTCATCGACCGAATACGTCCAAAGTGCGCTCGGCGCGAT
Source organism: uncultured Gemmatimonadaceae bacterium (assembly GCA_964518955.1). Classification (GTDB taxonomy): domain Bacteria; phylum Gemmatimonadota; class Gemmatimonadetes; order Gemmatimonadales; family GWC2-71-9; genus JBDGYW01. The sequence goes on from CAZFHS010000003.1 coordinate 177,295, forward strand.
ATTGCCCAACACGAAAGTCCCGTAGACGAATGTCGGGTTGCCGGACACGAACACGATTCGCTCACCATCTGGGGACCAGCTGGGCGAATGTCCATCCACCAACTCAACCAACCGCTTCGGCTCCCCCCCATCGACGGGAATCGTAAAGATGCCACCGCGCATGCCATACACGATCTGTGAGCCATCAGGCGACCATGACGCACCAAACACCTCGCCTTCCTCACCCGATAGTTGCACTATCGTCTTGGGAGTACCTCCCAACGCAGGCACTATCTGAACTGCGCTCCCGTTCGATGTTGTGTTCAGAAACGCGACCTGGGTACCGTCAGGCGACCAACGTGGCCAGCGGTGGTGCCCGGAGATCGTATCGGTCAGTCCAAAACTGCTGCCGTCACCGGTAACCTGCTGCAGGAAGAGCTTCATCGCCCCGAGCGGGCCGGAGGCGAATGCCATCATATCACCGTTGGGTGACACTGCAGGGTCCAGTTCCAACCCCAGCGCATTAGTCAGTCTTATGGTCTGGCCGGCAGACAGAATCGTGCTGCCACCACCGACGAAAGATGCCAGGACGATTACCGCTGCCAGCACAACCGCAAGTGCCCCGGCTATAGGCAAAGTCAGCGAGCGGCGCCGACGAGGAACTTCAGGGACGCCGCCTAAGGTCGGGTGGTCAACGCTGATGTCCCATTTGAGTTCGGCAGCAAACTCAGCCACGCTGGCAAATCTGTCGGCAGGCGCTTTTGCTAGCGCTTTCTGAACCGCTAAATCGACACTCTCCGGAACGGAGTCGCGCTTCGATCGAACGGGTTTGGGTTTGTCTTTGATGACTTTCGTGAGAACCGAGTGCGGCGAGTTCGCGACAAACGGTGGCTCTCCAACGAGCATTTCGTAGAGAACCGATCCAAGAGAATAGATGTCACTGCGGCCGTCGAGATCGGGATCGGCGTGTGCCTGCTCAGGACTCATGTACTCCGGAGTCCCGACCATGAGTCCCTGCGCAGTGACTCTCTGATTGGGATCATTGGCCAAACCCAACGCGATGCCGAAGTCTCCGATGAGCGGTTTTCCGGCCTGCAGGAGGATGTTTCCGGGCTTGACGTCCCTGTGCACCACGCCGTTTCGGTGTGCGAACTCGAGAGCGTCAGCAACCTCGGTCGCGATGAAGACCGCGTCCGATAGGGAAAGGCGCCCTTCGCGCTCCAAGCGGGCGCTCAACGTCTCGCCGTCCACATACGGCATGACGTAGTAGAGCAACCCTTCGATCTCCCCGGAATCGAATAGGGGCAAAATGCTAGGATGATTCAATTTGGCGGTGACTCGGATCTCTTCCAGAAACCGTTCACCCTCGACAACATGGCGCAATCCGGGATGCAGGAGCTTGAGCGCAACCTTGCGCCCGTGCTTGAGATCTACGGCGAGGTAGACGAACGCCATACCTCCACGACCGATCTCTCTGTCGATCGTGTAGCGATCGGCAAGTGCAGCTTTCAGTTGTACTAGCGGATCCGGCATGGGCAGAGCATCCCGGTCACGGGTTCACGACGATACTTCGCTGCAAAGCCTTTCTCCGCCTCGAAGAAGAGGTATCGTCCGAGGACACGCTGCAGACATCCTCTTATACAGGTTATAAGGTACCATGTTTCCTGTTTGCGCGATAGAAGGGGCCCTTTCTACCAGTTCCGCGATGTGCGTCAAGAAAAACCACTCGGCACCTGGACTGGGCTTGTGACCAGCTGATAGTTTTGATCACTACCGAACACAAACTCATATGCAGGGGCATTTCTCTTATGAACGAGCCGACCATTCCTCAGAAAGAGCCGTACTTGGTTGAGGTCGAAGCAGGCAAGAGATACGCGTGGTGCGCGTGCGGAAAATCTGCCAATCAACCATTCTGCGATGCATCTCACGGGGAAGGCGACGCCGGCCCAGTGTTCTGGGACGCGATTGAAGACGAGCTGCAGGCGTTTTGTGGCTGCAAGAAAACTGGCAAGCCGCCTTTCTGCGACGGAACGCACAATACGCTTTGACTATCTCGGGGCACCCGTAGCGAAGCTTCACGCACGACCAAGCACGACGCCGCTCGCGGCGATCGCTGCGGTATTGCTCGGGTGCCCTGTTGCTGTGTGCGGCGCCAATCTTCAATTGGCGCAGCAGGAACCGTTCGAGGTATTCGAAGCAACCATTCCCGAGCTGCAGAGCGCGATGGCATCAGGTCGCGTCACGTCAGCCGAATTGGTGGACGCTTACCTAGCTCGGATAGATGCGTACGACCGCTACGGCCCAAATCTCAATTCGATCCTACGCCTCAACCCCAACGCGCGGTCGGAAGCCGAATCGCTCGATTGGGAACGTGAACGACTCGGCCCGCGCAGCATGCTGCACGGGATTCCGATCCTGCTCAAAGACAATTACGACACCTTCGACATGCCTACGTCTGGTGGGTCGGTAGCGTTGGCCGGATTCGTCCCTGCGGATGATGCTTTTCAAGTGAAGCGGTTGCGGGAAGCCGGTGCAATCATACTGGGCAAGACCAACCTGCACGAGCTAGCCATGGGGATCACTACCATCAGCTCGCTTGGAGGTCAGACCCGGAACCCGTACGATCTCCAGCGCAATCCCGGCGGGTCGAGTGGTGGCACCGGCGCCGCTGTCGCAGCCAGCTTCGGAGCGATAGGATGGGGTACTGACACATGTGGGTCGATACGCAACCCCGCGGCGCAGAACAATCTGTTCGGCCTGCGACCAACAAAAGGACTATCCAGCATCGATGGCGTTATGCCACTGTGCCACACGTAAGATGTAGCAGGTCCGCTGGCTCGGACCGTGACCGACCTCGCAATCGGGCTGGACGCCACCGTCGGCGCTGATCCCGCGGATCCGGCAACGGCCATACTGAACGGAGATGTGCCTCCCGGGTTTGTCGATGCACTGGACTCGACTGCTCTGTCCGGCGCACGGTTGGGAGCATTGACCGACCTTTTCGGTGACTCACAAGAAGACCGCGAAGCAGGATCGGTCATTCGTGGTGCTCTCGAGAAGATGAAAGAGCTGGGCGCCGAGATCATCGATATCGAAATCCCCGGGCTGGATACGCTGCTGCGGTCAACTAGCGTGATCACTTATGAGTTCAAGTTCGATCTGATCGACTACCTGGCAGCAAACCCTGGCGCACCACTGGAGTCGATGCAGGACATCCTGGATCAAGGCCTGTACCATGAGGCACTCGAACAGCGTTTTCAGTCACGCAATCGTGTCGAGCGGCGTGACACCGAAGCATACAGAAGAGCCCTTGCCAAACGCGACTCCGTGCGCAGCGCGTTGCTAGCAGCTCTTGAGACGGACCGACTCGACGCGATAGTGTACCCCACGCTGAGACGAAAGGCAGCGCGAATTGGAGATCCGCAGCTCGGTTCCAACTGTCAACTGAGCGCGGCGTCTGAGCTCCCAGCACTCAGTATGCCTGCAGGTTTCACGGAAGATGGTATACCGATCGGGATGGAGCTGATGGGCAGGCCGCTCAGTGACGCGCAACTCCTTGCGTATGCATTCTCGTACGAACAGGCATACCGGCCACGACGTCCGCCACCGTTTGTGCCACAGCTTGTTGACGGAAGAGCGCCCGACCCTCTCACCTTCTCAACGAGAATGGAGACTGCCACAACGGACGTCTCAGGGAGTTTCCTTTTCGATGTAACAACCGGAGTGTTCGCCTATGACGTAGTCGTCTCTGGGATCCCTGCAGATTCAGTATTTGCGATCGTCATCTCTAGGCGTGTAGAGGACGGGAGCAGTGCAGTTGCCCGCAGTTTGTCAGGCCCCGGGGCGGCAAGAACGGCCGGTACGATCGATCTCCCTTTCGCAATAAGAACCGCGTTGGCCAGTGACCGACTCTATCTGCAAGTGTTTACGTCGACCGGGGTGGTGAATGTGGAATTTGAAGTCGGTGGATGACCGACTCGCACTCGCCTCCGGCGGGTCAGTTGCACGCCTCCTCCAAACCCAACTCACACGCTCTCGCAAAAAGCTCCTCGGCTCGGTCTGGATTTCGTGTCACACCGTCACCAACGTTGTACATGAGCCCCAGGTTGAAGCAGCTGCGTGCGCTACCCTGCTCACAGGCTCCTTGGAAAAGAGATGCGGCACGTTCGAGATCTCCAGTGACACCGGTACCTGCGTAGTACAGGGAGCCCAAGCTGGAGCAGCCCTCCGCTTCACCACCTTCGCAAGATGACCGGTAGAGTTCAACCGCCGTCGCCAGATCTGCCTCGACGCCGTAACCGGCGTGATACCAAACACCCAGATTGAAGCATCCACGTGCATGCCCTCCCTCACACGCCATTCGGACAAACCCGACAGCGTTGGCAGTGTCCTGAACCACACCCGCACCGGAGTAGTACATGAGGCCAAGATGATAGCAGCCCACCGGTACGCCGCCCGAACAGGCCTCTTGAAACAGTTCCGCGGTGCGGACGAGATCCAGCGTAACACCTTCGCCAGTGGAGTACATTCCGCCCAGGTTATAACACGCGTCCGCCACTCCGTCGTCACACGCTTTCTGATACAGCTCGGCTGCGCCGGCGAGGTCCTTGACAACTCCCTCCCCCGCATACGCCATCACTCCGAGCCCGAAACATCCCTGACCGATGTCACCATCACAGGCTTCCCTGTACAACTCCGCGGCACGGCCCAGATCTCGAGGAACCTCGCCACCATTGTAGTACTTGAAACCCACCGCGTAGCAACCAAGCGCCTCGCCTCCTTCGCACGCGTCCTCGAAGAGTGATACGGCGCGGTTCAGGTCACGTTGCACGCCCTCACCGGCGTCGTAAAGCAGCCCGAGTTCATAGCACCCGCGCAAATCGCCACAGTTGCACCCCTGCTCGAATATGAACGCGTTGCGGGAAGGAGATGGGAGAACCTCTTCACCTTCTATGTAAGACACACCGGGGTTCTCGCACACGAGCGGATCACTGGGGTCATATGCTCGAACGGTCCATTCTGGTGGATCGTTTGCGGCTAGATACGCGGTATCCACTCTAACAGGATCCAGCGGGAAGTACTCGCGTCCGAATCGATCGCCCGTAGTTCCATCGTTGATCTGATCTACGACATCCATTCCCTCAACAACACGCCCGAAAACGGCGTAGCCGTAGTCCGAGTCAGAGGGGTCCAGACTGGGATTGTCGGCAACGTTGATGAAGAACTCCGCCTGTGCCGTGTTCGGATCGGAGGCGTGCGCCATGGATACCGAGCCTCGAACATTGAGCAACCCAGTGTCCTCGAGTTCCAACATCGCGGCACTACTAAGTCTACGTTGAAGGTCGCCAGTGTACAGTCCAGTCTGGATGACGAATGCGGATATGACCCTGTGGAACACCTGTCCGTCGAAGAACCGTCCGTTCATATGTGAAAGGAAGTTCCGCACCGTGCTGGGTGCGTGTTCTGGGTCCAGCTCAATGACGATTCGGCCCAACGCCGTCTCGAGAACCACCGTCGGAGGTCCTTGGCCAAATACGGGAGCAGCCCACAGCTGTGCAATGCAAGCGAGCAAAGCCAGCTTTGGGATTGAAAATGTTTGTGACAATTTCCTCACCTCTTCGGAGCCTGACTGTCAATCAGGACGAAAAGTCGGCAGGCCCCAAAAAGAACGCAACTGAGGAAATCCGCTCGTTAGCCTCTGCGCCGAGGAGGTGCCGGTGGAAGCGCGTCAACCAGCTCGACCATACGCTCTCGCTTTGACTGGTCAGGCAAACGGCCCATTCCACCACCGATGTTGTCGATCATGTGTCTCGCCTGGCTGGTAGCCGGGGTGACCACTGTGACGGCGGGATGGCTGAGTACGTATTTGATGAAGAACTGTGCCCATGTCGTAGCATCGAACTCACTGGCCCATTCCGGAAGTTCGCGGTCCCCTACTCGCTGCCACAGGCGCGTGCGCCCGAATGGCTGATACACCAGTACGCCAATTCTCCGCTCGGCGGCCAGCGGCAGTATGCTCTCCTCAACATCGCGATTGTCTACCGCGTAGCCGATGCCCACGAAGTCGATCGGTTCGTCTCGCATCACCCGCGCTAGGTCTTCATACCGTGATCTGCTGGTCGTCGTGACGCCGATGTACCGCACGTGACCCTCGCTCTTCAGTTCCTTCAAAATGCCAAGCTGAGTGGGAACGTCCGCCAGATTGTGCACCTGTATGAGGTCAATAGTCGGCTGATGGAATTTCTGGAACGAAGAGTGAATCTGTTCGCGAGCGGCGTCGGGGTCGGCGGTGCTCTCACCGCGAGGAACGACATTCACCTTCGTGGCCCAAAAGATGTCGTCAGAGATGCCGAGTTCAGCGGCGATATCACCTGCAACCTGTTCAGAAGCGCCATACCCGGGCGCAGTGTCGAAGACCGTAGAGCCGCCTTCGACCATCGCACTAAGCACCTCTTTCAACGCTGCCACATCTTCGCTGCGAGCGACCCGGGAAAATGTGGCGGAACTGCCAAGTCCTATTGACGGAAGCATCTCACCGCTCGAAGGTATCGCCCTCCTGATGAGTTGGCTCGGTTCGACCGTCGCGACTCCGCGAGACTGACAAGCGAGAGTCCCAGCGACACCAGCCATGGTTCCGATCCACTCACGACGACTCAGCATACAAACCTCCAACTGCAGTGAAATAAACTGGTATTCAGGCTCTAAAATAATCTACATCCGAACAGAATCAACTCCTACGGAACTTTTGCCGCGGGCGGACGCGGATATGTTGGTACAGAGTTGGGGGAAACAACGTCTATCGGCGTATGTCTGCGGCAACTACCACAGCATATCAGGCGGGGCACTAGGACAAAAGAACAGGGGGCCGAAAGAAGAGCCCCCCATTTTTCAGAGCGTGCAGTTCTAGTCTACTACGACACGTCCCTCTCACCTGTGCGATACTTCTCGAACCACCCGAGTATGTAGGCGATCTTTGCTACGAGGTTGCTCGGACGATTGGCGATTCCATGACTGGCGTCGGGAATTCTCACCATCGTAGTCTCGACACCCTGGATCTTCATTGCGCCATAGAACTGCTCGGTTTCGGACATCGGCGTGCGATAGTCGACCTCACCAGTGATTAGCATCGTCGGTGTGGTCACGTTTCCGGCATAGTGGATCGGCGACCGCGCCATGTAGTGCTCGGCATGGTCCCAGGGCTTCCCGGGGAACCAATACCGCCAGAAGAAGTCGAGCCCATCCGCGTTCAACACGAAGGAGTACCAGTTGATCACGGGTTTCTGTACGGCTGCCGCCGCAAACCGATCGGTATGGCCAACGGCCCACGAGCTCAACACACCTCCACCGCTTCCACCAGTGATAAAGAGGTTGTCTTCGTCCACGTACCCGCGGGAAATCAACTCGTCTACGCCCGACATCAAGTCATCGTGATCTTGGCTGGGATAGTTGTGGTGAATGAGATTCCCGAACTCCTGGCCGTAGCTGGTCGAGCCTCTCGGATTCGCCGACAATACCACATAACCAGCGGATGCGTAGAGCTGATTTTCAGCGGAAAACCTATCGCCATAGTTGGCGAATGGCCCACCGTGAATCTCGAGCACCAGTGGGTATTCGTTCGCGGGATTGAAGCCAGGAGGCTTCGTCACCCAACCTTGGATACGTCGCCCGTCGTACGACGACTCCCACCAGATCTCTTCAACTTCTCCAAGCTCCTTGTGGCCGAGCAGATCTTCGTTCAGCTCCGTCAGCTGGCGGGCATCTCGCCCCCGCGCTCCGACTGCCAGTTCGGCCGGATGGTACGGCGTGCCTAGTGTGAACGCGAACGATCCGTTGGATGACACCGAGTACTGCCCGCCGCCGTATGGACGCCCCAGGGATAGTCCGCCGACGTTTTCCGCGAGCACATCGACATCACCATCGAGGTTGATGTACCCGATCTTGGTATTCCCCTCGTCATCGTATTGGAAATACAAGCCTCTGCTGTCGGAACTCCAGCGAGGATTGTTCACGTCGCGGTCGAGATCGCCGGAAAGCAAACGACTGTCTGTACCGTCACTGTTCATCACGTACAGTTTCGAAACGGTGTAACCTTGGAATGTGTCGTCGAACCCGGTATAGGCGATGAGCCTGCCGTTGGGTGACAGACGTACACTGTTGTCCGGTCCGAAGCGATCGGTGAGTTGAGAACATGATCCGTCCCGGAGAGACAACAGATAGATGTCGCTGTTGTTGGGCTCCTCAGACACATTCTCGCTGCGGTTCACCGAAATGATCAGGGAGCTTCCGTCGGCGCTCCACTGAGGCGCTCCACCGTGATCCGTGTGTCCCGATGAAACCTGGCGCGGAGTCCCGCCCTCGGCCGGAATTACGAAAAGGTGGTCGTAGCCTTCGTCGAGGTAGCCGGCGCCATCGGCACGATAGTTCAACTGGTCCACCACTTGGATTGGAGGTCCCCATTCTGCCCCCTCCGGTTTGCGTGGCATGTCCGCCGTGAGGGTTCCGTGATCGTGAGCAACGAACATCGAAAACGCTATCCATTGCCCATCGGGAGACCAAGACATGCCACCCGGCGACTCCGTGAGATTCGTGAGCCTTGCCTCCTGGCCGGTGTCCATGAAGCGTAAGAAGATCTGCGAGCGCCCTTCCTCGGCAGAGACATATGCCAGCATTGAGCCGTCAGGCGACCACCGCGGCGATGAGTAGTTATTGGGCCCCGTGATCAGCGGCCGGTGATTCGAACCATCAGCGTTGACGATCCAGAGAGCACTTCGACCTCGATCGGTCATGATGTCGAGACCGGACCTCATGTACACGATTTGGCTTCCGTCAGGTGAGATCTGTGGGTCAACTGCTCGCTCGAGCTGGAAGACGTCCTCGGAGTTGAAACGGTCGTTTTGAGCCGCAGAACTTGACGCCAAAGCAAGGCAGGCAAACAACAAGATCAAGGTACGCATGAGATTCTCCGTGAATGGGTGCACGCGTTGGCACCAGAGGGAAAACTCCAACACGTGAAAGTATGACCGGCGGGTCTGGAGGTGTCCAGGTCGCAGTCGATCCAGACCCTAGCCGAAGAAGACGTACGCGATGAGGACTCCCGCGACTATGGCGGTGAAGTCCGCGATCAAACCACATGCCACGGTATAGCGAGTATTCCTCACTCCCACCGATCCGAAATACAAGGCGATCGCGTAGAATGTCGTGTCTGTCGATCCCTGGAATGTTGAAGCCAGCCGCCCGACGAAAGAGTCTGCCCCGTGAGTTTGCATCGCATCGAGCATCATTCCTCTCGCACCGCTGCCACTGAGAGGCTTCATCAAGGCTGTGGGTAATGCTTCAATGAAGTCGGTGTTTATCCCCACTGCCGTGAACGCATGTCCAATGCCCGCGACGAGATATCCCATCGCACCTGACGCACGGAAAACGCCAATTGCGACGAGGATGGCAACCAAATAGGGGATGATCTTGATGATCACGGGAAAGCCGTCCTTGGCACCCTCGATGAAAGCCTCGTATACGTTCACCCTCCGGATCATGGCCAGGAATATGAAGCCCGCGATCACGCCGAACAGAATCACATTGGCGGTTACGTTCGACAGAGTTTCGACACGCTCTTGGGGTAGGTTGGAGAAGTAGTAAATTGTCGCGCCAACGAGTGCCGTGAGCCCTCCGAGATAGGCCAGCACTGTCTTGTCCAGGAGGTTGATTCTTTGCACGAGCGCAACCGAAATCAAACCTGCAAGCGTCGAAAAGAAGGTCGTCAGCAGAATGGGCAGGAAGACGTCGGACGGATTGGCAGCTCCTTGTTGCGCTCTGTAGACCATGATCGTTATGGGAATGATGGTCAACCCAGATGTGTTGAGCACGAGGAACATGATCTGGGCATTGGAAGCAGAATCCGTGTCTGTGTTGAGATCCTGCAATTCCTGCATCGCCTTGAGGCCAAGCGGCGTCGCGGCATTGTCGAGATTCAGCATGTTCGCAGCGAAGTTCATGATGATCGAACCATGAACGGGATGGTCCTTGGGAACCTCCGGGAATAGCTTGTTGAAGAACGGCCGAACAACCTTTGCCAAGATGTTGATCGCCCCACCCTTCTCCCCTACCCTCATCAAACCCATCCAAAGCGTGAGCACGCCGATCAAGCCTAGGCAGATCTCGACACTGACCCCGGCCATTTCGAAGGTGCTGTTGAGCATCTCGGTGTAGATCTCGGTGGTCGCCGTATCATTAAAAAAAAAAAAGGGGGGGGGGGGG
>CAZFHS010000004.1:0-184137 GCA_964518955.1 uncultured Gemmatimonadaceae bacterium
GGTGTATTCGGTACCGTGGGTGCCACCGTCGATCCACACGCCGGGCTTCCCGTGATACGACTTCATCGGCGTGACATTGTTCACGCCCTCACCACGCGGGTTACGCAGATCGACATGCTGATCGATCGTGGTTCCAGTTCTCATGTTCGAGATCACGAGAACGTAGATAGTCCGTCCCATCGTAGACTGGCCGATTTCGATCAACTCGGTGATGTTCGGATAGGCCCTTGCGACATCCCTGATGTAGTCGACCGTCCCATCGTGTCCGTGGAATTCGTCAAAATCGATCTGTACCCTTTGTGCTGCCGCAGCCTGAGCGGTGACCAAGAGAAGGCATGCAGAGAATACAGCTCCAACCATGCTCCTAATGGGTCCGCTTCGTGCGCGAAGTGGCAGGCTCATAACCGGCCCTCCATGTTCGTGTGTGTAGCCTGGAGATGCATACGGAATACTCTAGGCGGTATGGATTGTGCGCGTGAGGAAACCGTCATCTGCTCACGGTCACATACAAGCTACGGAGAGGTACAAGAGATTAGAACCTTCGTTGACATGCCCACTCACGGATGCGGCAGCGACGCGACTTGCCATCCGGCTGGCTGGACCAGACCGGGGCCGTCAAACCATACTTAGGCGTATGACTGAATTCGTTCAGAGACTAAGTACCGCATTGGCAGATCGGTTTGCCGTTGAGCACGAGATCGGGCACGGCGGGATGGCCACCGTTTATCTCGCTCACGATCGCAAGTTGGATCGCCCAGTTGCCATCAAGGTGCTGCTGCCCGAGTTGGCTGCTTCGCTCGGCTCGGACCGGTTTCTGCGCGAGATAGAGATAGCCGCCAAGCTGTCGCACCCCAACATCCTTCCACTGTTCGACTGCGGCGAGGCTGACGACCTGCTGTACTACGTTATGCCGTACGTTGAGGGCGGCTCACTCAGATCTCGCCTCCTGGCCGACCAACGGTTGAGCGTAAAAGCTGCATTGAGCATTGCAGGTCAGGTTGCGAAGGCGTTGGGTCACGCGCACCGGAACGGTGTCATCCACAGGGACATCAAGCCTGAGAACATTCTGTTTTCGGAGGGACAGGCGGTGGTGTCTGACTTCGGTATCGCCAAGGCGATTCACTCGGCCGGCGAAGGTGGTTTGACGCGAAGTGGGTTTCCAGTGGGTACGCCCGGATACATGAGTTCTGAGCAGGCCGGCGGAAAGGACAACCTGGACGCGCGTACGGACGTATGTGGGCTCGCCTGCGTCGTTTACGAAATGCTCATTGGTGAGACTTCCGGGGTATGGCCCACCCCCGAGGAAGTTCGACTAGGTCGGCTGGACGACATACCGGGCGAGCACAGAGAGCTACTCGACTGTCTGCCGGGAAGAGTCGAGCAGGTTCTCACAAAGGGCCTGGCGATGCGGCCAGCGGAACGGTTCGCGACACCCATTGAGTTCGTTGATGCTCTGGATGCGGCCTCACATTCAAGCATGCGTTTAACCGACAGGCAAGTTCGTGAGATCTTCGAGCGCGCCGCCGAAGATCCCGATCACGCGTCAGCTGAAGAACCGGTTGGGAATGCGCTGACGATCGGAAGCGTCGAGCAGGTGGGCGCTCAGGTAGGAATTCCCCCCGAAAGAATCAGGAAGGCTGCGGCACTCGTCGAATCTTCGGAGGAGTCACCAAAGGTACCGGCCAGTACAGCCGGAGCCTCACAGGCTGAGTTTCGCAACGGACGCCTCTTGGTGGCACGGACCATACCGGGCGAAATCTCACCGGCGGCATATGATCTGATGGTACGCGAGATCAACACACGCCTGGGATTCGTCGGCAACGTATCGACGGTCGGAAATTCACTGCATTGGTCAGGCACCAAGCCCGGTTTCGTAGGCCGTGACGTGCGAGTTTCGCTCACGACGGCGTCCGGCCAGACACACGTGCACATCGAGGAACACATAGAGTTGCGTGGTGCTTCGATCATGGCCCCAGGGTGGGGGGTGGGAGGAGGTATCATCGTCAGCCTCGGGGTTTGGGCCGGTCTCGGTTTGTCTGACGCATCCTTGTTGGCCCTGGCTATTCCCCTTGGAATCGCAGGTGCGGTTTCGACGGCGATCGGAATAACGAGGGGATTGGTGGCACGTTATCGTTCTCAGTTACAAGAGCTGGCGGACCGGTTAGAGCAGATCGGTAGAGGCGAGCTCACGGATACGAGCATCTAGCTCCGCTGGACACAGTAATCGCCCGTTGCCATTATAAGAGTTGACTCAGATCGCATAAATCCTGCCCTGGCAACTGTTTCAGGGCTTGCCGCTCCGAGAAAGGGACGGGCTACATGGGAGATCAAGATCGTTATCGTCTGGTAACGCGCAGTGACTTCGACGGCCTAGCCTGTGCTGTCTTGCTCAAGGATAAGGACCTCATCGACGACATTCTGTTCGTTCATCCAAAGGACGTACAGGACGGGAAGGTCGATATCACTGACAGAGACATCACTGCGAATCTCCCGTATGTCCCTCAATGCCACCTGGCACTCGACCATCACTTGAGCGAGGCACTCCGGATAGAAGGCACTCCGAGTAACCTCGTTCTAGAACCAGATGCAGAGTCGGCAGCTCGTGTGGTGTACAACCACTACGGGGGAAAAGAAGCGTTCCCTAACGTCTCCGAGGAGATGATGGCGGCGGTCGACAAAGCGGATTCGGCCCGGTTCACTCAGGACGAAGTGCTCGATCCACAAGACTGGGTACTGCTCAATTTCTTGATGGACGCTCGTACAGGGCTTGGCAGGTTCAAGAACTTCAGCAAGTCCAACTACCGACTCATGATGGAACTCATCGATGCATGTCGTGAGTTGGACATTCATGAGATCCTCGGCCTGCCGGATGTGCTCGAACGGGTGGTGCTCTATCGTTCGCACGAAGCATCGTTCCGGGAACAACTGGAGCAGTGCACGACCATCCACAAAAACCTCGTGGTGATCGACCTCACCAGCGAGGAAACCATCTACGTTGGCAACCGCTTCGTCGTTTACGGCATGTATCCGGAATGCAACATCTCGATACATGTCATGTGGGGCTTGAATCGCGAGAAGACTGTATTCGCGATGGGTAAGTCGATATTGAACCGGACGTCAAAAACAAACATTGGTGAGCTTGCGCTGAAATACGGTGGAGGCGGACACGCCGCAGCGGGAACGTGTCAGGTCGAGAACGACCGAGCCCCTGCAGTTTTACAGGAGTTGATCGACAAGATCACCGCAGACGGCTGACCTATTTCAAACTGCGTTGGGATCATCCCCCGATCCCGACGCGCCTAGCATCACTCTGAAGCCAACAGGAATTCCCGCGTTGTCTCGAACGAGTCGCCAGTCTTTGTCTTTCTCCTTACCCTGATCGACCGCCTCGAGCATCGCAAAAAACTGGCGTTTGATCGTGCGGTTGGGAAACCAAATTATCGCGGCCCCAATTGCCGCGGCGGTAAGGTGAGTAACCAGAGTCTCCAGAATCTCCATGAGGATCCCTCGCTGTCGCATTCGAGTTGCGTAGGCCACGATGCCCTACGTGACCTGGGATGCTTTCGGTTTCGAATTGTATCAGTCGTAGCGAAAAGGGTGCGTGCGTCAGGTACAGTCGGACACTCGGTACACGGTCGTCTCGCGAAACCCTGTAGTCACCCTGTAGTAGCCCGAGAGATAGGAGTCGGTCATCACGTCTCCGGTATCGACGAGCAATGGACGACCCCCCAGAGACGTGATCTTATCGGTTGTTGCGATCACCGAGATGTTCTCTTTCCCGACCATCCCGATCACTGCGGGTGAGATCTGCTGATTACCCCTGCCGAGTAAAAAGCCCTGGCCACCCACCGGGGTAAGTATCAAGCGGCAGTCGTGATCATCGATGGTCTCGATGATCTTTGTCTCACCCAGATCCTTCCCAACCAGTCGACCTGCACGGATTATGTCAACTCCTAGTACAGTACCTTCGATACTGAATCGCTCCAGCAGCGACATGCAGGTCGTGCCGGGGCCGATGATGTAGTAACACTCGTCATTCATACTCTCGAATATGTCGGCGGCGATCGCGGAATGAACGCTCTTCTCGCTGGGTGCCGACGCCGCTTTCCGGTTTTGGAGGCGGGAGCTGTCGTCCGGTATCTCCAAGTATCCGTACAAACGTGCCGAGAGCACGCCGCGGCGGTAGTCGTCCTCATCGATGTCCATCACTTCGGCTTGCTTGACACGACGCGACCCGCCTGACAGGTACGAAGACGCCACCTGACCGGCGACAGTCGGATTAGTGGCGAACACAGCAGATTGAATCTTGACGCCTGCAGGAATGCCTAAAGAAGTGACCGATGTACCAACCGCGTCGTGGATATCGCGCGCAGTACCGTCTCCACCTGCAAACAACAGGAGATCGACGCCGACTTTTGCCATGGTCCGTGCAGCGTCTCTGGTGTCTTCGGTTGTGGAGGTGGAGGTAGTTGACGAGCCGACCACCGTCGGTCTCATGCCACATGCCAAAACCGAATTCTCACCCATCGAGCCTCCGTAGGTGAGAATCTCCAACTCGTCGCTCATCCGGGTCACAGCGTCGAGCGCCAGCTGGGCACGGTTTTCCGATCGAGGAACCGCGCCGAGCCCCTTCGCGCGCTCCAATAGCTCAGAGCCGTCCGTGCCTTTGAGGCCGACGGCTCCTCCCATTCCGGCGATGGGATTGACGATGACGCCTAACTTATTCATCAGTCGCGAATCTTCGCCGCACCCTCTCCGTGCTTCTTGACAAACGCTCTCCACGTCACTGCCCACTTGGCTGGATCGTCCATCACGCTCTCGTCGTTCTTGTGCACGACGCTGCGGTGCGGTGCACTCTTCACCAACTCCGGTTCCGTCTTCGCCTCCTGAACCACATGGCGCAGCGCGTCCAGGTACTCATCCAATTCGTCTTTCGTATACGCCTCAGTTGGCTCGATTGTAAACGGCTGCGGCACCACGAATGGATGGTGGCTCTGCCACAGGTGAAAACCGAAATCGGCGAGACGTAGCGTGACGTCGTGGGTGTCGACTCCTGTTTCTTCGTACAGCTTCTGCCATGAATACCGGACCTGCTCTATTCTCCGAATTCCACCCGGATACGGGGAGCTGGCTCCATCGATCTCCAGGATCTTCTTGAACAGGTAGTTGTTGTTGAGAACAGCTATTCTGGCTGCTTCCAACAATCCTTCAGCTCCCATGCTGAGCACCCAGGAGTACGCCCTGAGAATCACCGGAAACGGACCGTGAAATGAACGTGCCTTTCCGATGGTGTGTGGCACATCGTACTCGAGTGAGTACTTATCGCCGTCGAAGCTCACGAGTGGCACAGGCAAGTACTCGGCCATCTCCTTGGTAGCGCCGACGGCACCGCCGGCAGGTCCACCGCAACCGTGCGGTGTGCCGAAGGTCTTGTGCAGGTTGAAGAAGCAGAGGTCGAAGTCTGCCTCTCTTGCCCGTGTGATCCCCATGATGCCGTTGGCGTTTGCCTGATCGTAACCGCAGATGCCGCCGGCTTCGTGCACGAGCTTCGTGAACTCCTTGATCTCGGGATTGAAGATCCCAATGTCTTCGGGGTTTGTGATGAACAAACCCGCGGTGCGCTCGGAGATCGCTGCCTCGAGTGCCTCCGCTTCAGGCAGCCCGTCGTCGTTGGGGTAAAGGGTGATGATCCGGTAGCCCTTCGCCGCGGCGGCAGCGGCATCTGACGGGTGCGAGAAGATCGTGGTGATGAGCTCGTCTCTCTTGTCCGCCTCGCCGCGAACATCGTGATACTTGTGCATCATCGCCGCCATCGTGAGGATCGCGTGCGAGCCCGAGCTGGGCTGGAGTGAAAAACGATCGAGCCCCGAGATCTGCTTGAAGAACTGCTCCAATTCGTACATCACCCTGAGAGTGCCTTGCACCGTACTCTCATCCTGATGCGGATGCAGGTCCTTGGCCTTAGGTGACGCCACTATTTGTTCGTTGACCTTAGGGTTGTACTTGATGGTGCAGGTTCCCTGACCGATATCGACGTTGAAGTCTGCGCCGAGGTTTTGTTGCGAGAGACGCAAGTAATGCTTGAGCACCCGCATTTGGCTCACCTCGGGCAACGCGGGGGGTGTCTCCCTCCGCATTGCCGTCGGGATAGCCGAAATGCCGTCACCGACCCGGTCCGAGATCTCCTTATCGACCGCCGGGAAGTGAATGCCTCGAGCGCCCGGGGTAGACAACTCGAAGATCACCTCTTCGTCCCACTTCGCCTGATGGAAGTTCCTGAGCCTGGTCCCTTTCTGAATGTCCATGTCCTGTCCCCCCTAACTCAGGATCGCCCGGAGGGCGTCGACGAGGTGATCGATGTTGTCGCGTGTCGTCAGTTCAGTGACGGCGTAGAGCGCGCATCCCTCCAATTCCTTGCAGTCGTCCCCGAGATCCCTGCCGCCGAAGATCCCCTTCTCCAGTAAGCCCCCATTGATCTCGGATACACTCCAACCTGTCGCAGAGAAGTCGACAACGAACTCCTTGAAGTTGAAGGCGTCGAACCTGAGCTTCACTCCATCGATCTCAGACAGTCGCTGTTTCGCGAAGAGGCATTTCTGGATGATGTTCTGGTCCAGCTCCCGCAGGCCTTCAGGGCCGAGGAGTGCGAGATACACTGCAGTCGAGATTCCGTAGAGTGCTGCCGCGGTCCCAATGAACTCTTTACCCTGCTCGCGCACGGCGAATGACGTACGCTCGTACGCAACGTCTCCGAATCCCCACTCGCCCTCGCGTTCTGTTCTGCAAATACCGAACAACCTCGACGGGTATTCCATGACGAATTTTTCGTCATCATGCGTCGCAATGAAACCGCCCAACGCCCCCCCGAAGTAGGGATGGTTCCCCAGACACTGGATGTCTCCGCAGCAGATATCCGCCCCGTACTGACTCGGCGGTGTCAGCACTCCGAGTGAGATGGGATCCGTACCGACCACGAGCAAACTTCCGTTGGCGTGAACCGCATCGGCGATGGCCTGGCAGTTGTCGTCAACGGAGCCGAAGTAGGATGGATTCTCGATGTACAGTCCTGCCGCTCTGTCGTTCAGGTGTGAGCCCAGGTCGTCCATGTCGAGCAGTCCCGTTTCCGACGAGTGGCCGACGAGCTCGATCTTCATCACCGGCTCGCAGTAGGTCTTGATCACCCTCAACCGGTCGGGGGATATCGTGTCGGCTATTAGGACGACCTCTCGCCCCGTGATCCTGCCCGCCATCCTGATCGACGTGCTTGCAGCCTGCCCCCAGTCGTACGTCGGCACGTTTACTACATCGAAATCCAGTAGCTCTGCCATGAGGCTTTCGTACTCGAAGAGCGCCTGAAACCTGCCGTGATCTTCGTACGGCTCACCGGCATAGGCCGTGAGGAACTCGGCGCGGCCGGTGATTTCGTCACAGATGGCAGGGACGTAATGCGTGTAGCACCCTCCACCCAGAAAGCTGACGTACTCACTGCACGACGTGTTCGCGGAGAGGACTTTCTCCACGTGACGCTTCAAATCCATTTCGGAGGTGAGGCCATCCGGGATGTTCAGCTTCCCCTTGAACCTGAGGTGCTCCGGTATGTCGTCGTACAGCTGATCGATATCGGTGAGGCCAAGCTCTTCGAGCATGGCCACCTTGATATCGGGATTTGAATTCGGGATGTAAGGATGGACCCTATCGCCTCCAGCCATTCTACGTCACTCCCAATTAGAGAACTCAAATAGGTTGCCGCGGCCAATTCCATATCACGTTTTGACGATTACGCTATCCCTCCACCATCCACAACCAGGTGTGCACCTGTCACCCAGGTCGACATGTCGCTCGCAAAAAACAGGACGGCGTTGGCGACGTCAACCGGCGTGCCGACTCTGTTGAGTGGCCGGTCCGCCGCCTCTCGCATGAACTCTGCGGGATCTTCGCCCAGTTGCTCACATTCGCTCCTGAGCATCGGCGTATCGATGTCTCCGGGACAGACGCAGTTGACGCGAATGTTGTGCCGACCGTGGTCGATTGCCATCGCCCTCGTGAGGTTCAGCACACCGCCCTTCGCGGCGCAGTAGGAAACGGCGTTTTCCCCACCGGTTAGAGACCAGCCCGAGCCAGTGTTGATGATCGACCCGCTGCTTGCGGCGATCATGTGGGGCAACACGTGATGCGATAACAGATATGCTCCCTTGAGGGTCACGTTCACCGCAAGGTCCCATTCTTCCTCAGCGATGTCCACGGCGTTCTTACGAACTGCTACACCGGCATTGTTCACCAACACATCGATTTTCCCGAAATCGGAAACGATCTGACCGACTGCATCTCGGCAGCTCGAGTCCGAAGTGACATCGCAGTCGTAGAATCGCGCGTCGAAGCCGCGACCTCTGAGGTCGATCTCCACAGCGTATCCGGGCTCCAGGGATATGTCCAACAGCGCCACCTTAGCACCTGCTTCGGCAAGTCTCGTTGCCACACCGAGGCCGATTCCCGACGCACCTCCAGAAACCACTCCCACCTTCCCATCGAGCGACACTAGATCCTGGACAAACTGTTGCGGTAACATGGCTGTCGATCCTTCTTAGTTGCGGAGTCAGAGGATATCTAGTATAACCGTCCCACCCAGGTCCAGACTCGAGTGTGCGGAGGTCCGATGTTGAGTGCTTTCAGAGCAAGCGTTGGGGTGCTGATGCCGGCTGCATTAATCGTGACTGCTTGTGTTGAATCGGGTTCAACCGACCTCGTGCTACGGGGCGGCAAGGTAGCCACGGTTGACCCGGGATTCTCGATCCACCAGGCCGTTGCGGTGAAGGACGGCAAGATCGCCTACGTGGGATCGGACGATGGGGTCGATGAGTTTGTCGGGCGCAGGACCCGAGTGATCGACCTCGAGGGTATGCTGGTGACGCCAGGAATGGTTGACGCCCACGGTCATCCGTTCAACCTGGGAAATGCGGATGAACCGGAAACCTTCTCTGTCCGCGGCTCCGCGAGCTGGGATGAAGTGGTAGAAAGAGTTGCGACCAAGATTGCGACCATGGAGCCGGGCGAATGGCTCATCGGTGGCGGTTGGTACCAGGACGACTGGGTAGACAACACGATCCCCGAGCACAACGGCCTGAGCGCGGTATCTCCCGACAATCCTGTATTTCTCTATCGGCGTGGCGGCAATTCTGCGTTCGTGAACGCGAAGGCGCTCGAGATTGCCGGAATCGATTCGGGTACTCCGGACCCATACGGTGGCGTGATTGGACGGAAAGCCGATGGCTCCCCTTCGGGGTTCCTCGTCAACATGGCGAACAACATGGTCTCCGATCACTTCCCCGAGCCTGACCGGCCGCTCTCCTGGTACATGGAAGTCTACAAGCGTGCAGCCGAGAGAGCCAACGAAGTCGGCCTAACAGGTTGGCACGATGCGGGGATCGGGCCGACGCTGATCGATGCGTACAAGGCCCTGGTCGATGAAGGCGAACTCAATGTGCGTGTGAACGCCATGTTGCAGAATCCCAGGCGCGGCGATCTGGAGGAGTACTTCAGTGAGCACCGTGTCGTGAACTACGGCGGGCGCGATCTCTTCCAGGTACGAAGTGTGAAGGTGTTCTTCGACGGCGCCCTCGGTTCGCGTGGAGCAGCGCTCCTAGAGCCGTACTCCGATGACCCGGGCAATGTCGGCATCTACGAGATACGGCCTGAGCATCTCTACGAGGTTTCGATTGCTGCACTCAACACTGGCATGCAGGTGTGCCCCCACTCCATCGGCACAAGAGCCGTGAGAGAAAACCTCGATATCTATGAGCGCGCATTCGTTGGCTACGACGGTTCGACTGACAACGTGCGGTTCCGAGTAGAACACGCGGAGCTGGTAACTCCCGAAGACGTGCCGAGGTTCGGTGAAATGGGTGTGATTCCGTCGGTACAGCCGATCCACCACACCTCAGACATGGAATTCCTCCCGTTCAGGCTTGGTCCAAATCGCACGCAATCGTACGCAAGCCCGTGGCTTTCCTTGGTTGAAACAGGAAGCGTACTGGCATTTGGATCGGATCACACGATCTACTCGCACAATCCTCTCACCGGGTTCTACGCGGCCATCACACGTCAGAACGAAGACGGCACGCCCGAAGAGGGTTACTTCGCGGAACAAGCACTCAGTCGCGAGGAAGCGTTGAGGGGATACACTACTGGTCCCGCATACGCAGCGTTCCTGGAAGACAAGGTAGGATCGATTGAGGTTGGGAAATACGCCGATATGGTTGTGTTCGATCGCGACATTCTCGAAGTACCACCGTTAGAGATACTCGAAACGAAGGTTCTGTTCACGATCGTCGATGGGCGTGTCGTGCACGAAAACGCCGAGCCTGGCAGATACCGATTGGAGTGACGATGTCGAGAAGAGCCCTAACCACGACTTTGCCTGTGCTGATCGCCGCACCACTACTCCTGAGCGCATGCGGCCAACAACACGCAGACCTGATACTGACGAACGCGGCTGTCTACACGATGGAAGAGAATCAACCTTGGGCAAGCACTGTCGTAATCACGGACAATGTGATCACTGCCGTACTTGGAGAGGGCGAGGATACATCCCCGCACGAAGGAACCGACACTCGGGTCGTCGACATGGATGGTGCCTTCATCATGCCTGGTTTCATCGACAGCCACACGCACTTCGACGGCTACGGATCCATCCTGAACGACGCCGATCTCATGGCCGTGAGCGAGGACAACGGCCTGATAGCCGAACTGAAACGTGTCACAGCGATCCTACCTGAAGGAGAGTGGATCACGCGTGGATCGTGGGATGGACATCGGCTTTGGGAGGCAGACTGGAGGGAGCGCGAAAGACTCAAGATAGGTCGCTGGGAACCTCATCGTAGCACCATCGATTCTATCACTCCGAATCATCCGGTGTTCGTGAACAGTTGGGACCGCGAGCTCTACCTCGCAAACACACTCGCACTCAGAGCCGCTGGTCTCGAGAATACGATACTCCCTGGAATGCAGCGAAGGCACGACGGTAGTCCGACCGGACTCATCCGTGGTGATTCCCCCGCGATCGACTCGATTCGCGCCGTGATAGCACCCAAGTCTGATGAGCGACGCCTCAATGAACTGCGTGCCGGCCTCAGGGAACTTGCTCGCCAGGGAATAACCGAAATTCACGACATCACCGACGAACCGTATCCGCAGTATTACGCGACACTGCACGAGAACGGTGAGTTGACTGCACGTGTGTGGATGCGCCTCGACTTGAGTCGGAGCAGCGAGATCGCAGAGGCTGACATCGAAATGAACACGCACCCCGTCACAGGAGAGCGCGACCGGTACCTGCGTTATGGTGCGTACAAGGGGTACATGGACGGTCTCATGGGATCTCACGGTGCGCTGCTTTACGAGCCTTACACAGACGATCCGTCAACCAGCGGTCACTACCGTCGGCACACGAGTGACGATCCAAATCTGATAGAGCCAAACTTGGACAAGATTCATCAGATGATGAGAGTCGCGGTCGAGGATGGGTACATCATCAACACGCATGCGATCGGAGACCTGGGGATCTCACTGGTGCTCGATCAGTACCAGCAACTCGCCAATGAATACGGTCTCGACGCGATCTCACGGTCACGAGTGATCCATGCCCAGACGATGCGAGACGAACACTTCCAGCGGTTCGCCTCTCTCGAGACCATCGCGGAAGTGAATCCAAGCATGCTCGAGGATGACATGCGGTGGATCATCCGGCGACTCGGGCCGGAGCGTGAAAGGCTGTCGCACAATTTCAAGAGCTTCATCGACCAAGGAGTAGTGACAGTCGGCGGTTCCGACATTCCCGGAGCGCAAGGAGCAACGTTCAAGAACCATCCAAAGAACATCTTCAATGCTCTGGTGAACCGAACCAGGAACGATGGAACACCTGAGGGCGGCTGGCTGCCCGAACAGAAAATCTCGATGCACGACGCAATCAAGATGTACACGCTCGATGCGGCATACAGCGTCTTTGACGAAGATGTGCGGGGATCGATAAAGGTCGGGAAGCTTGCGGACCTCACGGTGTGCGATCTGAACCTCATCGAGATCGACCCGACTGAAGTTCTCAACATGGACATCGTGATGACGGTGGTGGATGGGAGGGTCGTGTACGAGCAGGGTGCCATGTAGGTCGCGGCGCAGTTCATCTGTCTTTCGACCGCGAGCGAGTCGCCAGCCGGAGTTGGCGGCTCGTTCTCCTTCTCCCAATCGAACGCCAGAGAAGCGGGCGACATCCAATCAACGCACTTGACGTACAAATAGCGGCGGTTATCATATATGTTATTCGCCTCTATGTCAGACGCCTTGATTTGGGAGACTGACCGTGCCCACGACACGCAACGATGATTCGAGTTCTCCACTGAACCCGCGCGTCTTTTTGATTCTCCTCGCGTTTGCGGAAGGACCATCCCATGGGTACGAGATCCGGAAGATAGCTGAGGCCCTTTCGGGCGAAACGATCAAGCTAGATGCGGGGTCGCTCTACCGATCGATCGCACAGCTATTGGACCAGGGATTGATCGAAGAACTCGATCCAACGCCTGACGCAGACACGACCGACTCGCGTAGACGGTACTACGGTCTGACGCCGCGCGGCCGGGACCTGGCCGCGGCCGAGGCGGAACGGTTGGCGGGTCTGGTGCAGCACGCCGCATGCAGCGGATTGATCAAATCACCTAAGGCGGCGCACTAATGCGACCAGGCACGTTTCCGGACAGAGTCGTGTTTTCCCTGCTGTTGCTCGCCTATCCACAGGCGATGCGAAAACGATTTGCGGAGGAGATGCGACTCTTTGTGGCGGACAGCTACCGCGAGAGCGTCGGCGGTACGGCGGTACGTCGGTACGGCGGTAGGAGTTCATTTCAATTCTGGGTTCGGACTTACTGGCTCCTCTTCACGAACGGAATTGGGTGTCGGCTGGACCAGCGGCGCGGCAGACGAATGCGTCGGGCAAATCGTATTCCTACTCCGCCAAGCCTTGGAAGCCGTATCAACGTCACTGACCGCGTCGGCAACCTCGGACGGCAGTTGAAGCATGCATTCCGGAGCTTGAGGCGTACACCAGGATTCACCCTCACCTCGGTGCTGACACTGGGTTTGGGCACCGGCGCGTGCACCACGATCTTCTGTGTAGTGTACCCGGTTCTGCTCGCTCCCCTCCCCTATCCGGAGGCCGAGGAGATCGCATCGCTGTACGAGAAAAGTCCCGGACCAGAGGGGCGTATGGGTTGGGTGTCGCCGCTTACGCTTCGCGACTGGCAAGAGCGCAGCAGACAATTCGAACGAATTTCGTCGTATCGCCTGAACATTTTCACCTGGACGGGTGGGCCCGATCCTGCCTTGCTTCAGGGTTGGGCGGTGTCGGCAGGGTACTTCCCGACGATGGGTCTACCCATGACACTGGGGCGGGGGTTTGCTGCATCTGAAGAACAACCTGGGAACGAACGTGTGGTCGTAATATCACACGGGTTCTGGAGTCAGCAATTCGGTGCGGACCGGGGTGTATTGGGTCGCACACTTGCTTTTGACGGTGTGGCACACACCGTCGTTGGTGTGGCTAACCACGACATCGACTTCCCTCCCGGGGGCGACTACTGGGTACCCGCCACATTCGACTACGACCGTGAGTACCGCGACTTCCGATACCTCGGCGTCGTCGGCCGACTGAGAGAAGGAGTGAGCATCGCCGACGGCCAGGCCGAGTTGGCTCAAATATCAGAAACGCTCGCGGCAGAATACCCGGAGACCAATGCCGGCTGGAGCGCCGAGGCGCGCGGGTTGAAAGAGACTCAGGTGGCCGGTGTTCGACCCATACTGATCGGGATAACGGTAGCCGTAGGCTTGTTGCTCGTTATAGCCGTCGGCAACGTCACCAACCTCGCCATAGGGCGGAGCACCGGCAGGCAGACCGATGTCGCGGTGCGGCGCGCCCTGGGTGCCAGCAACGCCGCTATCGCAGGCATGTGCATTACCGAGTCGCTCGTGATGGCGATGTTGGGAAGTGCCGTTGGAGTGTTTCTCGCAGCTTGGGGTGCGAACGCGCTATCGACCTTTGCTCTTCGTTCGTTGCCCTACACATCATCCATCTCTGTCGATGCTCGTGCGCTCGGGTTTGCCCTACTCGCAGCGGCATTGGTTGGACTTGTGCTCGGCCTGCTTGCCGTTGTCACATCGGGTAGCAACGATCTTGGTGACGCGTTGAAAGCCGGCGGGCGTGGAAGTGGGTCGACCTCACGGGCGCATCGTGTCAGAGAGGGTGTTTTGATCGCGCAGGTGGGTATGGCGCTCGCACTGCTGGTGGGAGCGACTTATCTCGCGCAGAGCCTCTACAATCTCAGCCGAGTCAATGTGGGTTTCTCTCCCGACAGTTTGCTCACCTTCAGCTACGACCTACCAGGTGCGTGGGATCAGGACGCAGGCAATTTGCGCACTTTCTACAGGGATGCCCTAGAACGCATTGTAGGGGTTCCCGGTGTCCAGGCGGCGGCAGCAGTTACCCCGATGCCGATGGAAATGGGAAGCGTTCCGAGCTCCTGGTCGCTGCCGCGCGATGTTATAGACGGGGCTGACCCAACCGTGATGGCCCACATGAGAACGGTGACACCGGGCTACTTCGACACAATGGGCATCAGGTTGTTGAGCGGCCGCTCTTTCGACGTCACGGATCGTGATGACTCAGAACCGGTGGCGCTGGTGAACCGCGCATTCGTCGACCGTTACCTCCAAGGGCGCTCAGCACTGGGTGTGAGGATCACCGCCGGTGAGGTAGACGCCCAGGAGTCGGATTGGAGCACGATCGTGGGTGTGGTGGACGACGTGAGGTTCAGGTCGCTATCGACTGAGGGCGAGCCGGAGATCTACATCCCGATGCAGCAGTTCCCGTCTGGTTGGGGACACCTGGTCGTACGCGCCGACGGGCCGCGTGATGTTGTGGTCGGAGCTGTCACAAGCGCCGTGCAGCAGGTCGAGCCCGACTTACCGTTGGCGAACATCAAGAGCGGCGAGGAGATCATCGCCGATCAATCCAGGGTCTCGCGAACCAGTACGGCACTGACATCATTGTTCGCCCTGGCGGCGACGGTGCTAGCCGTGATCGGAATACTCGGCATGCTCTCCATCGTCGTTGCTCAGCGGACGAAGGAGATCGGACTGCGGATCGCGTTGGGCGCAGACTCCGGCAGCATCTGGAAAATCGTTCTACTTCGGGGCATGAGGCCGGTGTTGCTCGGGCTCGCGCTCGGCGTTGCTATCTCATTGGGAGCTACCCGCCTAACCGGTTACCTGGCAACAACCCGCCTGTTGGAACTCCAGGCCCACGACGTGAGCGCAATAAACCCACTCATTTTCCTGATTCCCACAATTGGGCTCGCAATAATTGGCATGGCCGTATGCGTCGTACCAGGTGTGAGAGCGTCGAGGGTCGATCCGGTGGGACTGCTGCGCTGAGTGACGCCGAGACACCGCAAGGAGGCAGCAGTGGCGTACCACCGCTGCCCCCTCCTCGACCTCCTGTAGTCAGCGATTCAGGCCGCTACGGAACCTGGATCTGATCCCCAAAGAACACCGCATTCAGAAACAGCTTGTTCGTACCGCGCCAGTACCCGCGGAAGTTGGTGTTGTCCACGAGCAACACCACTGTGCCTCTACCGAGCCTGTCGGCCATCACCGAAGGCGAACCACGAAGCCATTCCCGATTTTGGTTGGAGATGTAACCGGCCAGCCATGGTTCATCCTCTACGAGTTGGGCCACTGTACTGTATTCGCTCTCGCTCGGCACGAAAAACATGTTGTGATCGCGCCAGACCGGTAGGAACCGGCGATGGTAACCAAAAGCGAGCGGGTGCGTTGTGTCGAGATCGGCTTCCCAAATCGAACCGCCGATCCTCTGTGCGCCCTCGAAGTCGCCGGCATCGGCATAATCACGCCGTGAGGTGGCTTCCTCTTCGTCTTCGTCCTCGGTCGCAGGTTCACCGATGCCCGGCTCGGCGACATTCGGCGTGAGCCCGTTTCTAGTGGCCCATGCCGCTGCCTGCCGCTGGACGATCAATGTTCCGCCTCCCCGGACCCATGCTTTGAGATTCTCGAGCCGGTTGCCCGAAAATACGCTCAGGTCTCCAGACACCAACACCAAGACGTTATAGTTCGACCAGTTCACCCGTCCGATGTCGGTGACGTCCACCTTCGTCATCGGCATTGCGATCCGCTGATCCATCAAGTGCCAGATCTGGCCGGCCTCGTAAGACGATACGCCTTCACCCATGAGCATCAGCACACGCGGTTCGCGCACCGGCCTGAAGTTTCCGCTGCCGAGGTCGATACCTTCTACCGCGAATCCCGTCAGCGCGCTATGAATGGGAATATTCGCTTCTGTAGCGGCAGCCATAACAGCTGCGTGAACCGAATCGGGGCTGAGGTTCTGATTGCTCAGCGGTATCGAGATCGAACCGCGCGGAAAAGACACGGCTCCATTCGTGGTACGCGCTGTAAAGGGTTTGAAAGCGGCCTCGGCTCGTACACCCGCAGCCTGCATCGCATAAAGCGCGCGAGGTGCATTGGAGTTGTTCCAATCCATTAGATATGCGATCGAGCTGCGTGCCACAGGTCCTGCACCCTCGAGTGCGGGGATTTCGGTGACTCGTTCACCCATTGGGAGACGCCCACTCGTGATCGCGTGGTCTGGTATGCCATACGCAAGGCTCATCGTCCAAGCCGATACGTCGTAGAACACGCTGTCCGCGAATGTTTCTGCGCGGTCGAAAATCGAGCGCGCGAGTCGGTACAGGGGCTGGCTCGTGGGAACGACCCAGGCGTTGCCCGGTTCGAACGCGACGCCGTTACCCTGCTGAGTCGAACTCAGCTCGTACACCTCGATGCGGTGCCAGAGAAGGTAGTCGATGAACTCACGGTTGAGAGTCGGGTCGTGAGGGTGACCGAACACCCAGCCGGCCACTTCGTATTCGTTCGCTTCGGTAATCGCAGATTCAAAAAACTCACGCTGGTATTGCTGCAACGTTTCGCTATTGTCGACTGCGCCCCTGACCGATGCCATTCCGGTGCGCAGCTGGTTTCTGACGGTGAAAGCGAGGGTAAGCTCGCCGTGGTGGGTACTCTGCTGAACGAACCCACGAGAGCTCGCCTGCTCGAACAACACTGAAAATCCGCCTAGAAAGGCAGGATAGGACGAACCATACCCCGGGTAGAACTTGTCGAAAACTTCCTTGGTGTAGTAGAACGCGCCTATCTCATCCAAAGCGTCAACCCAAAGCTCCGTGAATATGGGCGTGATGCCAGTGAAGAGGCGTTCAGGAAGCAGCGGGTTCCACCCCACGACCGGCTCAGGCGGCTCGAAGAAGTACGAGCTGTTCGTGCCCATTTCGTGGTGGTCTGTTACCAGGTTGGCGCGCCACCTGTGGTGAAAATCGACACGGGCCCGGCTCTCCGGATTCACCAGCAAATACCAGTCGCGGTTCAGGTCGAACCAATAGTGGTTGGTGCGTCCACCCGGCCACCACTCGTTGTGCTCTCTGTCGAGAGGATCTGAGACGAATGGTTCCGCCCTGTTCAACGTGGTCCACTCGATGAATCGCGCCCGGCCATCCGGGTTTAAGGTCGGCTCGACGTGGAAGACTCCCTCGCTGAGGATTCGTTCGTGCTCTGCACCGGTGCCGGCAACGAGCCAGTACGCCATCAGCAACGAGGCTTCCCCTCCCGAGTTCTCATTGCCGTGAATGTTAGAACCCAGGTGGGCAATGACCGGGATGTCACCGCCCGGCGCAGCACCTGGCTCTAGAGATGCCAGGTGTTCCTGCCGGATCGTTTCCAGGCGTGCATGGTTTGCAGGCGACGTCACCGTCAACACCGGCATCGGACGAAGTTCGTATGTCTTACCGATCGACTGATATGTTGCTCGATCGGAAATCCGAGCCAACTCCTGGAAGTACGACACGATTCTGTCATGCCGAGTGGCGAAAGTTCCGATAGGGTAGCCGAGGAACTCTTCCGGAGACGGAATGTTCTGATCGAAGGTAGTTCCTGCTGGGAAGAAGTAGTCGTTCTGCGCATCGGTGTGCTCAGGCACCAGGGCCAAGAGCCCGATGGCCATCAAAACGACAGCGATAAGAAGCGTCGAAAGCTTTGTCATCGTGTAAACGCCCTCTCGAGTTTGTAGGGTAAGGCGGTATGGGATTAGTGAACTTAAGCAGAAAGCAGATGAAACTTGACTATCTCTCTCCGACAACTCCGTGGTGTGGGATGAAACATGCAGGTGCGCGGAGGCGTATCAACAGGTGCTGGGCTTGAATTCATGAACGAGGGCGTTCCAATGACACAGAAAGCAGTACTGGCACTCCTCGTCATCGTTTTGTCCTGGCCGACGGTGGCCAGCGGACAGTCGGTGACGCTCCCCGAAAGCTTCGATTGGGCAGAACGGGGAATCATGACCCCGGCTAAAGACCAGGGTAGCTTCGGGACCTGTTGGGCCTTCGCCTCGGTGGGGTTGTTGGAGGCATTGATCAAGAGAGACGCCGGGTTGGAGGTGGACCTCTCAGAACAGTATCTCATTAGCAACATCGAAGGGATCAGTCCATTCCTGGCGGTAGAGTTCTTGGAGTCGAATGGTGCAGTGCGCGAGAGCGACCTTCCATACCAGGGCGACACCTCATCGGTGAATACGGAAGTGGCCGCCGAATTTTCCTTGGGGGGATACGGTGTAACCAACGTGCACGATATGTCTCCCGAAGAGAGAGTCACGGCGATCAAGCGAATCGTTCAGGAGTACGGGCCTGTCATCACCACGATGAACCTCATGGACGATTTCAGGTTCCACCGAACTGGTGTATATGTGTATGACGGATCTTCTCCCGAGCAACCCGGAGGACACATAATCCTCATAACGGGATGGGCCGATGACTCATCGGTGGTGAACGGCGGCTACTGGATCATCAAAAACTCGGCCGGTCGCAGTTGGGGCGAGGATGGATTCGGACGGGCGGCCTACGGCCAGGCAGGCATCGACGACTATTACGTAATACACGGATTCCTCGAGCGCCCAGCAAAACCATAGACAAGGGTTCGAGAAGGCGGCACCTCACTCATCAGTGAAGTCTCGCGGCCACCACCTTATGTTCCCTCTGATGCTTCCGAACGCCCAAACCGCTTCATGGAGGTAGCAGATGGGACGAGCTACGCATTCCCTCCCCTTACTGATCTCGGTTGTTACCGCACTGGTTGTGAGTTCAGGGTGGTCCGTTCTACGCGCCCAGTCTAGTACCTCAAGTGAGAGTCAAGTCCAAGACGAGACTTACTACGAGCGATCCATGGACTTGCCGAGGGAGCTGCTGCGTGGCGCCATCGACCTTCATGTGCACGCCGGACCGCATCTGACATCCAGCCCACGCAGTGTCGATCCCGTGGAGGCTGCGCAACAGGCGATGGCAGTAGGCATGCGCGGCCTGGTCTATATGGATGTGATGGAGAACTCCAGCGGTATCGCGTGGCTGGTGAGCCGCCATTTTCCCGGCATAGAACTATTCGGCGGCATCATTCTGAACACCGTATACGGTGGAATGAACCCCCGGGCGGTCCGGACGGCCCTGTACTACGGTGGCGGGGCGAAGTTCGTGAGTTTCGGTGCGCACTCCACCTACCACCTGGCCAGTCAGGAAGGCCGAGTGGTAGACGGTCATCCGGTACTGCTCCAGGACCTCTATCCGAAATTCGCTGAGCAAGAGTTGGCGCGGGCCATCCGCATCCCTTTGGAAGACCCTGTTCCGCCCAACCTCGACGAGATATTGCAGATGCTCGGCGAGCAACCGGACGTGTACGTCAACACTGGTCACGTGTCCGCGGAAGAAGCGCTCAGATTGCTCGAGCTGGCACCTCGCTATGACATAGCAATGGACAGGATCCTTGTGGCGCACGTCGCTCGCAACGACATGACGATGGACCAGCAGAAACAGGTTGCCGAACTCGGTGCGTGGCTGGAAGGCACCTACGCAGACTGCGGCGTCTATCCCGGCGGGATTGGTCGCACACACTACTACCCGGAGCAAGAGTACATCAACCAACTGAGTATCTCGGGGCCAGGTGCTCCCCGGAGTGTAGGAGATCTTGGGCGCCAGATTCGTGAGATTGGTGTTGAGCACTTCATACTGGGCACGGACTACGGAATCCGTGGTGTGGCTACGCCCGTGGAGGGAATGCGTCAGCTCATCGCGAACTTGCTGGACATGGAATTCTCGATTGAAGAAATCCGGCAGCTGACCGGAGGCAACGCGGCGAAACTACTGGGATTGGATGGAAGTTGATTCCCTTCCGATGACGAACCCGAGCCTGAGAGGAAGTTGATGAGCAGAGAGTTCATTCCGTTTGCACAGGAACGCGTGATGTCCAAGTGGGAGAACGTCGTCGATTACAACCTCGGTGATAGCGGCGTTTTTCCCATTACGCCGGAAGAGCTAATCGACGATCCCAAGTTCATTGAGGAACTGCTCTCAACGGGACTTCATCACCCACAGGCAGCACCCATCGTCATTACCCGCTACGGCGCTGCCATCAACTCGACAGAGTTCGGCATGCGCCTAATACGCGAACACAGCGTCGAGGTCGTACCTGGCGATCATTTTGGAATGGACGGCTATTTACGTTTCAGTTTTGGGTTGCCTGAGAATTACCTCCGCGAAGGATTGAACCGCATATCCAAGTTGATTGATGCGTTGCGATAGGAGGCGGATCGCGTCAGGCGGTGTAAGACGTACCGAACCGATAAAGGAGAAGAGTCGTGATATTGCCGGAAGGACGTTCCCTCGAATTATCACGTGAGCTACTTCAGGGTGCCATCGACATCCATGTGCATGCAGGCCCGCACCTCAAGAGCAGCCCACGTAGCGTAGACCCGTTTCAAGCGGCCACTCAGGCTCGCGACGCAGGTATGCAGGCGATCGTCTTCATGGACGTTTTCGAGATGACCAACGGAACGGCTTGGTTGGTCAACAGAGTGGTCCCTGATTTCAAGACCTTCGGCGGGTTGATCATGAACACCATCTATGGAGGTGTTAACCCGCGTTCGGTGAAGACAGCGCTCGAATACGGGGACGGCGCGAAGTTCGTCGATTTTGGTGCGCACTCCACGTACTACCAGGCCGCGCGGGAAGGTCGCGTCGTAGACGGGAAGTTCGTTCCGCTGAGTGAGCTGTACCCCAAGTTCAAGACGGAAGAACTCGACCGCGCCATTCGGGTACCGGTCGACGAACCCGTCGGCCCGCAGTTGGACGAGATACTGCAACTGATAGCTGGTTACCCGCAAACGTATCTGGGTACGGGGCATGTATCAGTGGAAGAAGCGGTGCGAGTAGTCGATCTCGCGGAGGAGTACGGTATCGCAAAGGTCCTGGTCTCGAGCAGTGTGACGAAGATCGCGAGCTTAGAACAGCTCCGCTACATGGCGGAGAAAGGTGCGTTTCTAGAGTACACGCTCGCAGCCTACACACACACGACTCCGATTCCCAAAACCCACTACTACGTGGAGCGCGAGTACTCATCCATGGATGAGGGTATGGCCGAAGAGCCTGCAGGCGGTGTCAGGCTGGTTGCCGAACAGATCAAGGAGTTGGGAGCTGATCATTGCATCATCGGTACCGACTTTGGCGTGTACACGCTGCCACCACCGGTAGAAGGACTTCGTGAGTTCATTGCATGCCTTTTGGATCTCGGAATTCCCGCAGACGACATCGGCAAGCTGGTGAGGACCAATCCAGAGAGTTTGTTGGGATTGGGAATCGAATGAAGCGACTGACGATCTTGCAGCCTCGCGCCTATGTTGGCGACCCGCACGTCATGAGCGACGACAGGAGCAGACTCAGCATCATCTTCTCCGTTTATGAGTCTCTAGTTCGTCGGGAGCAGGGCGGGACGTACATGCCGGCGTTGGCAGAGAGCTGGACTCTGGATAGTGACGCTCGAACCTGGACGTTCAAGCTTCGCCCCGATGTGTCGTTTCACAACGGGGACAAGCTGGAGAGCAGCGACGTGAGCGAGACGCTCGAGCGGGTGCGTGACCCGTGCATGGGAGGCGAGCTTGGGACTTCCGGCGTTTACGCCAGTTACCTCGACGGCGCTGTTTTCAATGCGCTCGACAAGCACACGTTAGAAATCGTGATGGCCGAGCCTATTGCGGATCTACTGGACTTGATTGTCGATCTACCGATCGTTCCACGGAGTGCTCTTGCGGGATTACCTGAGACCCCGATAGGCAGTGGGCCGTACCGTCTGGTTGAAGCCAGCGGCGATCGCGTCGTGATGGAAGCCAATGCCGACTACTGGGGTGGCGTTTCGAACGTACCCGAAATTCACTGGCTTGGAGTATCCGAAGAGCAGCATCGCGTTACCAGACTGCTCGCAGGCGAAGCCGACATCGTTTCCGACGTGCTACCGAAAAGCCGTCAGACAATTCAGGACTCAGCGCAGGCTGCCGTTCCAACGTCGCAGAGCACCGTATGCTGCATCTTCATCTGTAACATCGACTCCGGTGTGTGTGCCGACAGGAGAGTTCGCAGGGCGCTCAATTACGCGCTGGATGTCGATGACATCATCAACACCGTATTGGATGGCGCCGCGCGTCCGCTGAACGGTCCTCTAACGCCTCAACACTTCGGGTACGATCCTGTTTCACCCTATCCGCACGACCCGGAAGAGGCAAAGAGACTTTTGGCCGAAGCCGGTTTTTCCAGTGGATTGAAGATCGCGCTGGACGTGCCCACGACGTGGCCCGATGAGGCTACGATGTTGGCGGCGAAGATGGCGGAGCAATACGCTCGCGTCGGCATAGAGACTGAGATAAGAGAGTTTTCGGATCGACCGGCCTACGCCGAGATGGTTCGCGACAAACAGATGGATGATGCGGCCTGCTTTGATTCCAGCCCTTTGAGCACGCATCGCATACTGCGGGAGAAACTGCACTCTGGTGTTGCCGGACCGTGGTGGCAGGGGTACACCAATCCAGACCTCGATGCGTTGATCGACAAAGCCAGAGCAACTCCCGACGTGGATTTGCGTCGAGAGCTCTATCAAGAAGCCTATCGCATCATCCACGACGACGCTCCCTGGATCTTCATGCACAACTCTAGTCTCTTCTGGGGCGTCGGACCGAATGTACAACACTTCAAGCCGAGCGTCGAAGGCGTGATACGACCTTGAAAAAGCTGTGCGCTGCTCGTTGCTCGCTGCTCGTTCTTACGACGCTCCCGTCGTGCGCGCCTGCCGCCGAAACCGACGCCGACTGGGTCGTCAGGTTCTCTCACGTCTACCCAATCAACTCCGACTATCAGCTCATGGCCGAGCGGTTCAAAGAACTCATGGATGAACGAACTGGGGGTCGATTCAATGTTGTGATCTTTCCGTCGGGTCAGCTGGGCAGTGAGAGGGTTGCTTTCGAGCAGCTTCAGGCCGGGGCTCAAGAGATGTCGATTAGTGGAACTCCAGTTCTCTCGGGTTGGGTGCCAGAGGGGCAGGTGTTTGACTTGCCGTACCTGTTCGAGACGCGTGATCAAGGCCTGAATGCACTCAACGGCGCCATAGGAGACTGGTGGCGAGAACTCTTGCTGGAGAAGACCGGCATTCGATCTCTGGGATTCCTCGACTACGGATTCCGCCATGTCTACAACCGCAAGCGCGAGATCAATGGACCGTCTGGCCTATCCGGATTGAAGCTTCGTGTTTTGCAGAGTCGCACGTACATCTCGGCATACGAAGAGTTCGGCGTTCAGGCCACACCCATGAACTACGGTGAGGTCTACTCCGCGATGCAGCAGGGTGTCATCGATGGGGGGGAGGCAAACGTCATCGGCTACATGACCAGTCGGCTTCACGAGGTTGGAGAGTTCTTCAGCTTCACGTCGATCACGTACAACCCCATCACTCTTCTCGTAAGAGATCAATTCTACCAGGCTCTCCCCGAGCAGATTCAGGAAACTTTGGTCCTATCGGCAACAGAGGCGCTGGAATATCAGAAGACGGTAGCGCGTGAGATGGAAGCTGAAGCGATCGAGCAGATGAGAGCATCGGGTGTAACAATCACCTACCCTTCCACCGAGCCATTTGTCCCCTTCGCACGGCCTGTGGTTTGGGAGGATCTTGCAGGGCGACTGCCTGATGGCAATGCACTACTCGAGTGGCTAGAACGCGAAATCGCACAAGTTCCTTTAGACGAGACCGAAGAGGTTTCGCATCCCTGAGATGCTGCGTTTCCTGAAGAGCGTTAACCGTCGCGCTGTAGTTGCCGAGAAGCTGTTAGCGGGCAGTCTCGTGTTCGCCGTCTTTGTCGTGGTGCTGTTGCAGGTCGTAATGCGCTACGTCTTCGAGCGTCCAAATCCATGGACTGAGGAGCTATCCCGATTCGGCTTCATCTGGCTCTCCATGTTGGGGGCGGCATTGGCCGTGGAGCTCGGGTCGCACTTCGTCTTCGATCAGCTAGTAGGCGTGCTGAGGTCCAAGTTACAGACGGCGATCCGCCTGTGCGCGACCGCTTTCGTGGCTGCCATGGCCGTCGCGCTGATCGTGCTCGGCATCGAGCTGGTTGCTCTGGCCAGTGGCCAGCGGTCTCCCGCGCTCAACCTTCCTATAAGCTGGATCTACGCGTCAGTGCCAGTGGCCGGGTTGTTGATGTTGCTGCACATAGCGGCGTCAGTGGATACGGTTTTTGGCAGCCCAGCGGAAAACGAGAGCTGATGGCCGTCCTGCTATTCGGTGTATTCGTACTACTCGTGTTGATGAGTGTGCCGATTGCCTTCGCATTGATCGGCACCGCGGCAGTAAGCCTGGGAATCGGCGAAGGCACCCCGCTAATCATCGTGCCGCAGCAGATCGTGGCCGGCATGGACTCCTTTCCGATGCTAGCCGTACCGCTGTTCATTCTCGCGGGCTTCATCATGGAATTCGGTGGGATCAGTCGGCGCCTTGTCACTTTGGCGTACTCACTGGTCGGACATTTGCACGGTGGTCTTGGCCAAGTCGTCGTACTCGCGGAGACCTTCTTCGCGGGAGTTTCGGGATCGACATCCGCGCAAGCGGCGGTGATCGGCGGCATCATGATCCCACAGCTCACCGAGAAGGGATATTCGCGTCCGCGCGCAACCGCGATCGTTGGCGCTGCCTGCGCCATGGGCATTTTGATTCCTCCCGGAATCGTCATGGTCATATATGGAGTCATGGCGAGCGTGTCCATCGGAGAGATGTTCGTGGCGTGTTTGGTGCCGGGCCTCATGATGGCCATTGGCTTGATGTGGCAAATCGGTCTGCAGGCACGCCAGCAGGATTGGCCGCGTGGCGAGCGGGCGACTTGGGGAGTCACTGCGCGCGCGGCTGTGGATGCTGCTCTACCTCTGCTGTTGGTGGTAATCATACTCGGCGGCATCAGATTCGGCATATTCACGCCTACCGAGGCTGCCGCAGTAGCTGTGGCCTATGCACTTTTGCTCAGCGCGTTCTATCGCTCTTTGACAGCCACGCGGCTGTGGCGGGAACTGCTTCGGACGGCGCAGCTCTCGGGTATGGTTCTATTCGTCGTCGGTGCGGCTCAGCTCCTATCATGGGGCCTCGCGGTCGAACAAGTACCACAGAACATCGCAACAACGGCGGCGAACTTGGCCGGCGGCAAGATTGGATTCCTGCTTCTCACCATAGTCGTGTTCCTGCCGCTCGGAGCGATTCTGGAGGGAGTACCGGCAGTAGTGCTGCTCACGCCAATCCTGTTGCCTGTCGCGAAGCAGTTAGGGATCGATCCGATTCACTATGGCACGGTGATCTGTGCCACCCAGGGGATATCCGTATTTATGCCGCCGGTAGGCGTGAGCCTGCTCGTCACATGCTCTGTCGGCGATGTTTCGCCCGCCGCAGTCGCAAAACCGATTGCGCCCTACCTGATACTGCTCCTGGGCTTCACGCTGCTGATAACGCTTGTGCCTGATATTGTGTTGTTCCTGCCGATGGTATTGGGGTATTGATCGAACGGTACTGAAAGTCACCCTCCCCACCCGACAGACTTAATCCCAATCAGTGTCCTGAAGGCACCACGTTCTTTTCTT
Organism: uncultured Gemmatimonadaceae bacterium; assembly: GCA_964518955.1. Classification (GTDB taxonomy): domain Bacteria; phylum Gemmatimonadota; class Gemmatimonadetes; order Gemmatimonadales; family GWC2-71-9; genus JBDGYW01. Next base: position 26,106 of record CAZFHS010000004.1, read on the forward strand.
TCAGGTTTATATGACAGGTCAGGCAGTTCATCTCGCCGTGAGTGAACTGCCCCGCAGCATAGCTCAGACCCATGTAGTGGCAGGCGCGGCACACGGTTTTCTCCGAAGGAACCTGCAGGCCCAGCGCGGAGCCATTCAACATCTCCACCGCCTTGGCGGCGACGTCGCCGGATAGGCGCGAACAACGTTCAGCCCGCTCCGGAGACCCGCTTGCATAACCGGAAACGCGACACCAATGGGTGAGTGAGACATGACAGAGGTTACTGTCCGCACGGCTCTGGGTCAGATCGCCGGTGGGCGCATACAGGTTCGTCGGCAATTCCGATTCCGAATACCATGTGAGCAGATCAGAGACGAATGCGCGAGCGTCCCTCCCACTGCAGATCAACCCGATTGCCGCCGCTGCTCCGTTCAGCGTACCGCAGAGGGTGCCGAAGCCGACAACCCCGGCCCCCGCCCAATCCATCATCTGGACCGGGATGGTGGTGTACGGCGCACCGACCTCGTCGGCCAGCTGGCCTATAATCGCATTGAAAGTCCCGAAGGCACACCCACCGTGCCTGGTTCCATCGGCCAGTGTGATTCCCTGAAAACCGGCGTAGCCCAGTTCTCTGGTTCGTTTCACGTTCAATCCGGTTTCAGGGTACCCGAAAGGGTGCTGTGCCTGTTCGCTGGATCCGCCGGGGCTACCCAACCCCAAACTGCCCGCCAACCCTACTCCGGAAGCCGCCCCACAGATGCCAGCATTTTTCAAGAAATCGCGTCTCGTAGACTCGGACATTTCCTCTCCTTTCAGCCTCGAACGTAACTAGCACGACGAACCAAGCCAAGAAATTCCATGCACTGGAACGGCACTTTCACATTGAAACAAACCTGCGGGTTCTCCAGTAGTGTCTGCATCAGGAATCGCGGGACCACTTCGGGAGCGAAGATGAACGAACAAGAACGGTTTCAGGCACTCGCACTCTTCATACTCACCGCGTTCACCGCAATGCTCATGGTGGTTGCGTGACCTTTCTCGGGCAGGCCTATTGGGAGCGCTTTGGCTCTCCCCTTGCCGCATACAACAGGCTGCTGGCAAGGCTCATGAAGGTGTTCATCCGACGAGGCGGGACACCTGAGATTTGGTTGGGAACCATGGCGCCAGCATTTCGGCGCAGGCATGACTGCATCTGCGAAGGAATGGTCGCCGTTTCAGTGCGGGTGACTAACCGGCAGCAGACTCCCCGATAGCCCGCACTAGCAGGTCTAGATCTGACAACCGCGTGAACACATTCGGCGCGATCCGCGCGCCCTGTTCCACACCTACGGTGAATAAACGATGGCGGTCCCAAAGTTCGTCTACCAACTCCACCGGAGTTCTGCCATCCACCAATACGTTTGCGATAGCGCAAGACTGGTCGTCACCCAACGGTGTGTTGATACGCACCCCAGGCACGCTTTGCACTCTCTCAACCCAGTAGTTCTTGAGATACCGGAGTCTGGCCTCTTTGCGCTCTGCGCCAATCGCCTCGTGGAACCGGATCGCGTCGAGTATAGGCTGTTTGGTTGCCGGCGGGTGTGTCCCGATATGTTCGAACTTCCCAATATCGTCGCCCTGAGCGCGCGCGTCGCCGTAAAGCGGCCATACCTTCGCGATGTGTTCTTTTCTCACGTACATGAGCCCAGTGCCGAGTGGCGCTCCTAGCCACTTGTGCAGGCTGGTGCCGTAGTAGTCGCAATTCAGATCTGCGATGCTCTGGTTAACGTGGGCAAACGAATGAGCGCCATCCACGATTACTTCAATGCCGCGCTCGTGCGCCATTTCGCAGATTTCTCGGACTGGTAGTATTTGGCCCGTCAGGAACACCATGTGCGATACCAGGATGTATCGTGTCCGTGGCGTGATTGCATCAGCGTATGCACGAACGACTTCTTCCTGCGACGACGGTAGCCACGGAATCTCGATGACTCTACTGGCAGTGCCGTGACGCTGCGTTCGTTGCTCGAGTGCATCTATCATGCTCGGGTATTCCCGGCTGCACAGCAAAACCTCCTCGCCAGATTCCAGTGGCACACCGTGAATGATCGTGTTCAACGCCTCAGTGGTGTTCCGCGAAATCACAAACTCGCCTGGCGAGACGCCCAAAAATCGGCCAATGAGTTGCTTGAGGTTTGTCGTTTCGGCAGCCATGCGCCGCCTCATGTAGAATGAGGGCGCGCGATTCACTTCCCTAACCCAGCTGATCTCAGCCTCCATGACCGTGTCCGGCGCCGGACTGAAGAAGCCACTCTCGATGTTGATGAAGGTGGCGTCCTGCGTGTACTCACGCTGAATCGCTTCCCAGTATGACTCGTCTTGTGCGATTGTCTTAGCGTCGCGAGAGTCACTGTCCCTCAATCGGATCAGTCGATCGCTAGCTGAAGCTTTGAAGGTGGGTGCCGTTAGAGGAGTCAATGCGGCTCCCGCAGCCAATCGTACAAATGAGCGCCGTGTGGTCATTATGGGGTTCCTCGTAACCTCGTGCATGGAACGAACCTCCCCCGACCCGGTGTACCCAGGAACTGTTCTCCATCTACGATCAGCTCGCCATGGGAAAACACCTTCACCACTTTGCCCATTACCTCGACACCCTCGTAGGCGGTGTAGTCAGAAGCCATGTGAAGGGTGTCCTGCCCCATGGTCCACCGGGCAGAGGGGTCGAACAACACAATATCTGCATCGAACCCGGGGGCGATGGTGCCCTTTTTGTGAGCCAGACCAAAGAGTGATGCCGGCGCAGCGGAGGTGAGTTCAACCAGGCGCTGTAGAGAAACGCGCCCCTTGGCCACCCCCTCCGAGTACATGACGGTCAGCCGCGGCTCGATTCCCGGCATCCCCTCGGGACAGAGGTCGAAGTTGTTCGCGCCGGATTCTTTGGCGGCCAGAGAGAATGCACAATCGTCGGTGGCGACCGTGGAAATGCTGCCGTCGATGAGGCCTTCCCATAGTGCGGCCTGCGTGGCCTCGTCTCTGAGCGGCGGCGAGCCGAGCCACTTGTAGCCATCGTCCCGTTGCAGCTTCTCGTCGGTGAAAATCAGAAAGTGCGGACAAGTTTCGGCAAACACAGCCAGCCCCTCCCGCCTCGCCGCAGTAACTTCCGACAACCCTTCGATCGACGATAAATGCACGACATACACTCTAGCCCCGGTTTGCCGCGCCACCTCGACAATTCGACGTACAGCATTACCCTCTGACTCCGGCGGCCTGCACCGCGCGTGATCGATTGCCTTGGTCTCGCCGCGTCGCAGCTTCTCACCCGCCAGCTTGTCGATGATGGTACTATCCTCAGCGTGCACCATCAGCATCCCACCTGCATCGCCTAGACGAGCAGTCAGGTTTGTAAAGTCGGCGTCAGAGATTATCCGGCCCGGCTTGCCGCTGTACATGTTAACCGCGGACTCCCCGGTCAGCGACCGAAACGTCATGAAGCACTTGATGGTCGGCAGACCCGCCGCCAAAACGGCCGGAATCTCTTCCAATACTTCAGGTGTGACGTGATTGACGATTGGGTGGAGGTTCCAGTCGATTACCGCCTTGCCCAGAGCCTCTTCCTTCTTCTTGTCCAGAACGGAGAGAAGCGGTTCTCCATGAATCTGGTCGCCGAAATCGATGACTGTGGTGGTCCCACCAAATGCGGCGGCCCGACCGCCAGTCAGGTAGTCGTGGACGCCATCTTGCCCTTTGTTGCGTTCGTTGAAGTGAATGTGCGGATCGATTGCACCTGGCAGTACCAGCAGTCCATTCGCATCGATCGCGGCCTCAGCCGTAGAATCGGAGAGATCCCCGACCGCCGTTATCGTTTCGCCCTCTATCCGCACATCCTGACGTGACACGGCCTGGTGAGTGACGACCGTTCCGCCACGAATCAAAAGAGTTCTTTCGGTCAAATCGAACTCCTCGAAACTGGATGGACCTACTGTTCAACTATCGCAAGCAGCTCCACTTCGAAAATCAGCGTTGCGTTAGGGCCGATGTTGGCACCTGAGCCACCCTCACCGTAGCCGAGGTTCGCGGGAATCACAAGACGGTACTTGCTGCCAACCGGCATCAGCTGCAGTGCCTCTGTCCACCCTCCGATCACTCGGTTCACCGGAAATGTCGCCGGTTCCCCACGCTCGTAGGAGCTGTCGAACTCGGTGCCGTCGATAAGAGTACCTCGATAATTGACCGTCACACGATCGGTGGCCGCCGGCCTGGGGCCGCTGCCTTGCGTGATCACCTCATACTGCAAGCCACTCGCAGTCGTAGTCACGCCGTCCCTCTCGGCGTTCTCCGCCAGATATGCCTGGCCCTCTTCAATATTGCGCTGAGATGCTTCGCCGAACTGCTGCTGTTGAGCCTGCTGCAGCCTTTGCGTTAACTCCTGCATAACCTGGCCCATCTCTTCACGAGTGAGCTTCGGTTCGCGATCCGCCAAGACATCCTCGACACCCTGAATGAAAGCATCCATATCGAGCGGCACGTTGTCCTGCTTGAGACTACCACCAAAGTTCACTCCAATCGCATAGCTCGACCGTCCCTCGAATGTCTCGAGGTCCGCGCCCGAGCCTGCGTTACAGGCGCCGACGGCAATTGCGACGATAGCGGTCAAACCGGCGGTGATCCGGTTTTTCATGTTCTTGCTCCTTGCTTGATTAGCTCCGCCGCCTCGCCGCGGTCGACTCCGCGAATTCCAGACAACGAAAACAATGAAAAAAAGAGAGACCCGGCCGAGAAGCCACGCCTCTCTTTACTCTTTACGCGATATACTATTTCACTCTTCCGCTAAAGAACTGTGTAACTGAAATCACTGCCCCGCATCGGCCATAGCTGCTTCGATATAGGCAGCGAATACATCAATCGGCTGTGCCCCAGACAGCGAGTACCCGTTCACGAAAAAATTCGGCGTGCCACGGACCCCGTGCATGTAACCGTCCCGGAGATCCTGCTGCACCAAGGTCGCCTTGGAATCGCTATCGAGACATCGATTGAACTCATCCGTATTCACACCAAGCTCAGCAGCATACTGTTTGAGGCTGGGCACCGACAACGAGGGCACACCCTGCATCATCAAATCGTGGAACTCCCAAAACAGGCCGTCCTCACCAGCGCATTCGGCGGCTTCGGCGGCCTTTACGGCCTCCGGATGCATAGACGCGAGCGGGAAGTGCCGCATCACGTATCTGATCTGACCGCCGAAACGCTCCATGATTTTGGGAAACGTCTCGTGGTAGTAGCGGCGGCAGTAAGGACAATCGTAGTCCGTGAACTCCACTATCGTAACTGGTGCATCGGCCGATCCGATCGAATGACGCGCATCTCCGATGAGACGCTGCAGAATCGTCGTTCGGTCCTGACGCTGTTGTTGGGCGCTCGCACTCGCGCTCGAGCCACCATCTCGTGCCGCAGACCCATTCTGTCCAGATGCGGACGCTGATGCGGACGCAGACGCAAAGACAGCCCCGCCACCAAATCCAACGATGGCCACCGTGGCTGTGAAAACGTAGAATTTCCGCGCCGTTAAGTGGATGAGATCACCCTCCCGTTCGAAAAGCGGCATCAAATCCTCCAATTGGCTAGCGTCCGCTTGCTCGCAATCTATACCGAGGAGGGCCGAGCACACAGTTGTGGGTTTGCACTGCCGCGACTCAGGTCCATTAGTTGCAGCCATATTCAGCAGCTCAACAGTAATTCGACGCCTGAGCCCAGCGTGAACTGGAATCCTGGAGCCGGATCCTGTATTGTGCTCCGTCCGATTCTCCAACAACAGGCCCGAGAGGATATAGCCGGATGGCGGTCGAGTACTCTGTAGAACTCTGCAAGAAACTGGAGCAACGATTCGGTGAACTGGACCTGCACCGCCCGTTCAGCGTCGAACGCTATGACGCCGGAGATGAGCTCGAATACGAAGTCACCCCTACAATCGCAGACGCTGTACCGGGCCGGATCAGGTTGCAGGTCGAGAAGTTCGTGGGTGGAGGTTTCGCCGGCCAGGTGTACAGAGTCCGGATATTGGAGTCAGAAGAATCGGTCGAGAATCTCCTTCCTGTCGATTCGGTATTCGCCCTCAAGATCCTCATACCGCCGAGCGGCGGCTCGCTCTTCTTCAGAAATGTGCTGCACTACATCGGATTCCAGGGCGCTTTCCAGCTACAAACCAACCCGACCGCGGCGCGAGCTGGAGCACTGTGGCAGAAATTCATCAGGCGGGGCGCTCGTGTGCAGTACGGAGATGACACGTGCGTGAACGACGTGCATTGCACCTTCGTCGATCACACCTTGGGGAGTTGTGGGGAGATAAGCAACTGGATTGACGGTCGTGTCTGGCAGTTAGAGGTCGACGATAGAGTCGACCTATTGAGGAGATGGCGAAAGGGCAAGTCGGTTGACGAACCCCTCCTAGGGTCACCGGAGTACCGCGCGAAACGGGATTTCATGACCTCGTTCGTTGGCCTCCTGAACGACATGGGAGCGCACGAGTTTGCCCGCCAATACGAATGGACGACGTGCAAGAGCCAGCCCAACTGCCTCAAACGGACCTCCACAGAGGGAGTTCCTCAGGCGGGCTTGACTGCGGTGGATTTCAGGGCCGGGCTCACGCTGCTTCCGTTCCTCCCGATGAGTCCAGGCGATTTCTTGCTGATCCTCAAGGGACTTGGCCGCGGCAGCCTCGTTCAGTTCGACCGCGGGAACCTGAAGAAGCTCAGGAGATTTGTCGAGCAGCACGTCGATGACTTCGCCGACATGCAGGAATTGCTCGTCGAACTCGAACGGGCCGAAAAGGTGTACCGAGATTCGCTCATCGACGTAACTCACAACCACGTGCGGCTGTTATTCAGTCGCTCTCTGTGGAGACAAATATTCTCTAGCGCCGTCACGGGATGGCGCGTGCGTGGGCTCATCGACGAGCCGCACGAAACGGCAACTCGAGGCAAAGCATTCGTGGTCTTGCTGTTTCAGATCCTCGGTCTGCTTCCTTTTGTCGGTCGCGCAATCGTCAAGACGTGGGGAGAAGCCAACTACAGACGCCACTACGGATCGCTCCTAACGAATGCCGGCTACCTCAGAAGAGCATTCAAGGGCAAAATGCTGGAACGGGTCATTGTCTGGCATAGGGCGGGAAGAATCGATCAGCACAAGGCCCCGAAGGTAGCGAGCAGCGGACTCTCGTTCTTCGGTAACACTGTCGCTTCGTTCCTGCCATTAGGCATTCACAAGTGCCTTACCGACACCGCCTACCTGAAAGCGCGGCTCTACCATCTCACGATCAGGCCGATAAGACTCTACTTCGACGCCGAGCTTCGTGAGGAATGGCTGCGCGACATGGTGTCGGACGGCCAAAAGAAACGGATCATCAGCCAAGATGATGCGGACACGATATTGTCACGCATCAAGGAACCGTTTATCCAGAAGTACCTCAAATCGCTGGCGGTTCATGTTTGCACGGTGCCGGTCACACAGGTTGTCTCAGTTCTCGTCGCCATAGCATATGTGCTGCTACATCCGGAGATGCCGCGTGCCCAGTCGTGGGCAATAGGCGTCGGGATCATAGCGCTATTTCAGGTGGTGCCAATCTCCCCGGGGTCGCTCGTACGAGGCTTCTACGTTGTCTACTTGGTGGTGAGGGAACGAAACTTCAAGGACTACAACATTGCCGTGTTCTTGGGGTTCTTCAAATATGTCGGGTACCTCGCTTTCCCGATCCAGATGGCATACAGATATCCCACCTTGGCCAGGTTCATGGCAGCGCACTGGGCAACGGAGGCTGTTCACATCGTGCCTGTGTTCGGTGAGAATGGGGCTCTGTTGGAGCACAAGGTATTCACCTGGTTCTACAATGTGCCGCTCACGCTTCGCGGGCGCATGCGCAGGAGAGCGGAGGATCAGTCGAACAGCCCATCTCGGATCTGGCATGTGATTCCGTTGGCAGCGATTGGTGCGTCGGCCCTGATCTCCACTCAATACTATTATGGCCAACGTATCGGCCACGTGCCTACGCTCGCCGAAATTTGGTGGGCGATGCTGATGCTACCGCTCCTGTGCGGTTCGATCGCCACACTCAGCGCCGGCGGGGCAACCCTCGGCCGGCGGTTGATCGGGGCCACTCTTTGTGGCGTGTTCACCGGAGTTTTCTTCTCCCTGACTGCATTTGGAATAGCGGGTTGGGTTTCCACGCCAGTCGAGATCGTGGCTGGAACGGTATGGGTGGTCTTCATCCTGTCCGTACTCTCGCCGATCGGCGCGCTGGTCACCGAACTCGTCCTCCCCGAACCCTAGCTGAAACCGATTTGCCCTTTCGCTCGTTATGGAATAGCGGTCGAGAATGTACTATTTAGTATATACTGATTAGTATAATCATCTCGATTAACTGCTGCTTGCGGAGGCAACATGGCTGGGCGCCGGGACACCCAAGGTCTAAAACCACAGTGGTTTCAAATCCTGCTCGCATTGGGCGACCACGACCTGCACGGGCTCGAGATTATGAACGAGGTTCTCGAGCGTACCGAAGGCAGAACGCACTTGTGGCCAGGCCAACTCTATGGATCGATGAAGAGTCTCGCGGATAGGGGATTCGTGGAGGAAGTGCCGCAGCCGCCCGGTTCCGAGCCCGGCGGCGGGCGACCCCGCTATTACAGCATTACCGACGAAGGCCGCCGAATGCTCGTCGATGAAGTCAACCGACTGGCGCGCTTCGTGGATGCCGCGCGATCGAAGAATCTGGTGAGCGGTTCGGAGACGCCATGAGCTTTAGGCTGTCCCGCAGTTATTACCGAGTGCTGCTCCTGTTCTACCCAAGGAAGTTTCGAGTCTGCTACTCGTCCGACCTGGAACAGGCGTTCATCGAATCGATGAGGATCCAACGAGGACGGCTAGGCTGGATCGGCATTCCGTACTCCTGGGTGCGGGCACTCGGTGACACCATAGTCGAATCCGGAACGCAGCGCCGAATCGCCAAACACGCACAGTTGGCTCACGACCAAAACCTCACGGCGGAACAAAGAGCAATGATTTCCTCTATCATCCAGGACGTGCGCTTCTCCGCGCGCGCACTATTAAAAAACCCCGCCTTCACAATTGTTGCGGTACTCACTCTCGCTCTCGGAATCGGAGCCAACACGGCTGTATTCAGCGTCGTCAACACCGTTTTGCTGCGGCCGTTGCCATACGAGGACCCGGAACAGTTGGCGGTGATCTGGACGAATTTCGGACCAGACCTTCCTCAAAACTGGGTCTCGGGGCCTGAGCTGGAAGAAATCAGGGAATTCAACACCACGTTCGAAGCTGTGGGCGTGACGGTCTTCACCACACTCACGGTAACTGGAGACGGTGAACCGGCTCAGCTAGGTGCGGGCGGTGTTTCGGGCGACTTCTTCCGCGTGCTAGGAGTGAATGCTGCTGTAGGGCGTACGATCTTGCCGGAGGATGACTCTCCTGAAGTCGAGCGCGTGGTGATGATCAGCGATGGCCTCTGGAACCGCAGGTTTGGCGGGGAGCGTTCGGTAATCGGCAAGACGCTTTTCGCGGACGGGCAGAGCTTCACGATTGTCGGCGTCCTTCCACCTGATTTCAAGCTGCTGCACCCTGATTTGCAGATGCCCGACAATGTGGGCATGTGGGCTCCTATCACGCCCATACTGGGAGGCAACTACAACCAACTTCCGCGCGGCAACCACTTCCTTCGCGCCGTTGGCAGGATGAAAGCCAATACCAGCCTCGCCCAGGCCAGAATCGACCTGGATCGAGTTGCAACCGAAATGCAAACGACCACCCCCGAGTATTACGACCGCGTTGAGGGTTGGGGATTGACGGTGTACTCGCTGCACGGGGACCTGGTCGAGTCGGTCAAACCCGCGCTGCTCGTGCTCCTTGGTGGCGTCGCATTCGTATTGCTCATAGCCTGCGCCAACGTCGCCAACCTGCAGTTGGTGCGGGCTACGGGGCGCGAACGCGAAATCGCCGTGCGCTCTGCATTGGGTGCCGGCAGATCGCGACTAGTTCAACAGTTCTTGACCGAGAGCATAGTGCTCTCTGCGGTGGGCGGAGCTTTAGGTTTGCTCACAGGATTCGGCCTGCTAAAGACACTGGTGGTGCTCGCACCCAAGGCGCTGCCGCGCCGGGGTGACATAGGTATCGACGGAAGTGTGCTGCTGTTCACGCTCGCGGTAGCAGTTGTGACCGGTTTTCTCTTTGGCCTTGCCCCCATCATCCATGGAATCAAGGAGTCACTCGTTGGCTCGCTCAAGGAAGGCGGGCATGGAAGCGGCACAGGTGCGCAGCGCGGGCACACGCGAGATGGTCTGGTAATCGCCGAGGTAGCTCTTGCGCTAGTGCTGTTGATCGGCGCCGGACTGATGATGAAGAGCTTCATGAACCTCCAAGCCACCGACCCCGGGTTCAGAGCCGACAACCTGCTCACGCTGAGAGTCTCCCTTCCGGAAACACGGTACGATGGTGTCGAGAGTGTACATCAGTTCTACGATCAGGTGCTGGCGAACACAGCCTCCCTTCCTGGCGTGGTGTCGGCGGGCGCGATAACCCATCTACCTCTGAGTGGCGCATATGCCTCAGGGACCACTCGCGTCAACTCGAGCGAGGTCGTACCAGAAGAGGGATGGGCGTTTGAAGCGGAACGGCGTTGGGTCAGCCCCGACTATTTCAGAGCGATGGGCGTTGATCTGGTGCGGGGTAGATACTTCACAAACCTCGACAACATGGACGGAGCATGGGTAGCAATCGTGGACGAAGAATTCGTACGACGATTCTGGCCCAACGAGAACCCAATCGGGAAGGGGGTATCGATACACCGAGACGAGAACGGCGAGCAGGTTTGGCGTGAGATTGTGGGCGTCGTGCGGCATTCTCGTCACTACGAGTTGAACTCGGTAGGACGGGAGCAGGCCTACTACCCTTACAAGCAGGGATTGCAGCGGTCTATGTACATGGCCGTCCGGACAGAAACCGACCCGCTGAGCCTCGCGGCGGCGGCCAGGAACGAAATCTGGACCATCGATCCCAACCAACCGGTTTCCGAAGTGAGGGCGATGAGCGAGCTCGTTGCGGCGTCGGTGTCGCAGCCCAGGTTCAACTTCTTGCTCATCGGATCTTTCGCCGGCGTAGCGCTGTTACTGGCAACCGTAGGGATCTACGGAGTCATCTCTTATTCAGTCAGCCAGCGCAACCACGAAATCGGTGTGCGAATGGCACTCGGCGCAGCTGGTCGTGACGTACTGAGGCTGGTGCTGCGTCAGGGGATTATTGTGACTGCAATCGGATTGGCCATCGGTGTGGTGGGAGCCTTCTTGCTCACCAGGCTACTGACCAACATGCTGTACGGCGTGAGCCAGGTCGATCTGGTGACATATTCAGCGGTGGTCGTGCTGCTGGGTGGAGTTGCACTAGCCGCTTGTGCCGTGCCCGCATTGCGCGCCAGTCGCGTGCATCCGGTGGTAGTACTGAAGCAGGACTGACGCCCACGGTCACTCCTGCCGCAGCACCTCCACCGGGTCAACGTTGGTTGCGCGCCGAGCAGGGAAGTAGCTGGCACAAAGTGCTGCCGTTGCGACTAGTAGAGAGACAGCAACTAGAGTCAGCGGATCTGTCGGGCTCGTCTCGAACAGGAGACTCGTCATCACGCGCGAGACGCCGAGAGCCAAGGTGATCCCTATTCCCAACCCGATGCTGGTCAGAAGCAAACCGCGGGCGAGGTAGTTCCGCATGACCGTGTTGGCGCCTGCGCCGAGCGCCAACCGAATGCCTATCTCGTGCGCTCTTTGTTGAACCGTGTACGCAAGAACGCCATAGATACCGACAAATGCCAGCAACGCGGCCAATCCAGACAGACAGCTCAGTACAAAGATTCTGAATCGCGGGTTGGCAACCGCAGTGGAGTTGTTGATGCGTTCATCGATCTGCAGCACTCGTACGGGAACTTCAGGGTCGATCGCCGCAAGGGCATCCTGGACGACAGGCGTGATGACGGTCGGATCGATCGCGGTACGTAGAATGATCCATTGGTACCAGTGGGGCCACTGCGCCAGCGGAATGTGGTGCGACGGGAGAGGATCCATGTTGAGCCGGTACCGCACGTCGCCGACGACTCCCACAACCGTCAGCCAAACTGAGTCTCTGACGGCATCGCCTCCGCCTATCCTTCGGCCCAATGGATTTTCGTTGGGCCAATAGCGATTTGCCATTGCTTCGCTGACCACGGTGACCAACGTACTGCCTTGCGTGTCATCCTCCGTGAACCCACGTCCCACGACAATAGGCATGCCCATCGTGGAGAAGTACTCGGGAGTAATCGTAGATTCGTGATTGACTGTCTCAACGAACCCATCGGAGGTTTCGATCACGACCGGAGGCGTCGACCAGCCGCCCACAAATGGCATTTGATTCGCACTACCCACCGAACTAACGCCCGGAATCGCTCGCAGTCGTTCACTGAGATCTTCGAAGAATCGGAACGATGCTTTGTCTGACTCACGGTATCGAGCGGGAAGTGCGACGCCCATTGTGAGGAGGTTTTCCGAGTCAAAGCCGAACTCGACCGACGTCAGGCGTGTGAGGCTCCTGATGAACAACCCAGCACCAACGAGCAGAACAAAGGCCAGTGCCACCTCTGCCACCACCAATGATGCTTGCGTCTTGTTTCGCATTCGTCCGGCAGTGGCCCCGCGGCTACCGTCCTGCAGCACCTCAACAATCGGCGTTCCAATCGCACGGAGCGCCGGCAAAACCCCTGTCAACAATCCTGTCAGGATTGAGAGTGCACCGGCGAACAGAAGCATCGTGTAGTCGACGGTGATCGTGTCGGCGCGTGGCAACCCACCTGGAAACGCTGCCGTAAACGGTGCGACGCCCAGAACAGCGAACGCGCACCCAGCGATTCCGCCGGCAAGCAACAGCAGGATGCCCTCTGTCAGGTGCTGCACTAGCAATCTTCTGCGACCAGCACCGAGTGCGATGCGGATTCCGAGTTCACGCCGGCGTTCCGTGGCTCGCACTAGTAGGAGGTTTGCGATGTTCGCGCATGCGATCAGCAAGACCAATCCCACTGCCCCGAGCAGCAGCACGAGGCTAGCCTGTACATCGGCCACCACCAGCGATTTGCGTGGAAACAGGCCGATACCGTGCTCGCTTTCCTCAGGGTGCAGCTCGCCGACGCGCAGAGCGACTTGGTCGACATCGAGTTGGGCGGCATGTAGCGAGATTCCTGGTTTGAGACGCGCAAGCACCTGGAGATAGCCACTACTTCTCACCGGTGATGTCTTGCGCCGGTCCTCGAAGGTCACCCAGACCTCGACGCCATCATTCGGAAACCCGAACTCGGGCGGCATTACGCCGACAACCTGGTACGAGTATCCCGCCAACACTATCTGACGGCCGACAATATCCTGGTCGGCCCCATACCTACCTTGCCAGAGACTGTGGCTCAAAATCGCGAGGTCACCGGCACCTACATCATCATCTCGTGGCTGAAAAGTGCGCCCCATCATCGGCGCGATGCCGAGAGCGATGAACACACCCGACGTTGCCATCGCACCGCTCACCCTTTCGGCCCGATCGCCACCGGTAACAGTAAGCGTTGTTGTGAAATAGGCCCCGACACTCTCAAACGAAGAACTCATCCTGGCCCAATCGCCGTACACTTCGTAAGGGACCGCGTACAGGTTCGCCAATCCACTGGGTGTGGGGTTTCGTCCAGTCACCTCGGGATCGATTCGATAGACGCTGACTAGCTGTTCGGCATTGGGATAGGGGAGCGGCTTCAAAAGGACCCAATACACCAGGCTGAAAATAGTGGTGTTGGCTCCGATGCCGAGGCCCAGCGTAACCGCCGCAGCCAACGTGAAACCCGGCTTCTTGATCAGCTGTCGAGCGGCCATTCGTACATCGTCGAATAACGTTCCCAAGCGCACTCGCCATTCCCCACCCTGCTCCGGCAGGGAATCGGGTGACTTCGCCCAGTCCGTCAAATGACGAAAGACCATGCCTATTACGTGCCTCCAATACCAAACCGAGGCCGACATGCGCGACCCCGTTTCAACATGCTCGAGAAACTCCTCTCGCGCATCACCGATAATGCTCCGGCCAACGACGCCTTCGGGCACGACCAACCGCAACAATCGCTCGGCCGCGCGTGGCGGTTCCGGATGATGAGAAGTCACAGGTTTGGCTCCCCCAGAACTCCGTCGAGGCCATGCCAGAGTCGGTGAAGAGCATCACGCGACGTCCGAAGCGCTCGCACTCCAGGAGAGGTCACACTGAACCTCCGCCTCGGATGTCCACCTCGGCCGGGCGTTGCTTCTTCCACCTCCCACTCGACGAACCCCTTGTCATCGAGACGCTCCAGCGTCTTGTACAATGCTCCTCTCGAAACCCGCCTTCCGGCCTGCTTGTCTAGCTCACGAAGAACCGACAAGGCGAAGGCGTCGTCCTCGAGACGCAGGATCGCCAGCAGCACCATCTGCTCGAACTCACCCGGATAGGTGGGCGTCATGAATCACCCCATGTGTATGCATTGTCGACATCGATGCAGACATTGTCGACATCGATACTGTAACTACGGCGGCAACGTCGAGATGGTTTCATCGCCGGTCGGTAGCGCTCTCTATGAGCCGGCTTTAGCTTTGCGATGTTGCATGACGCTCCTATGCTACCAGAGAGGAACCGACATTCTGAACGGTGTGAGTTCAAAGGTGTTTCAGCGCTTCGCTTATGTGGCAGTGATAGTGTTTGCCTCGGTGAGCGGCGCGGAGGCACAAGAGCGTCCTCCCCGAGCTGACAGCGCAGTTGTGACCTTGGGAAACGGTATCGGTCAGAGTTACTGGGGACAAATTCCACCAGCTAACGACTCGACCTCCGAGAGAATCCTGAGCCGGCCCATGCCAATGTGGGAGGGCATGCTGGTGTGGCCATACCGGGTCATCACCTTCCCGCTCAAAGCGCTGTCGAGCGGAGCCGGTGAGACTCTCGAATATTTGGACGAGACTAAGGTCCTCAGCAGAATCAGCGGTCTGTTGGGCCCTAGAACCGGTCCCTTCGGAGTACTGATGCAGGTAGAGGCCGGTGGGCTCTCCGGGTTCGGCGGTGGCGTCGCCCTGGAGCACGATGCTTTCTTCGGCCCGAGAAACCGTTTCAGGCTCTATGGCACCACCACAGTCACAGGAACTCACCGCGCCAGCGTCGGCATGAGGTTCGGCGTGGGATCGTCTGGCGAGATCGATCTTGGGGCCGGGTTCAGGGTCCGCCCCAATGCCCGTTACTTCGGCATAGGGTACGAGACGGAGAAGATCAATGAGTCGTTCTACACTCAGAGACTCCTCTGGTCGGGAGCGAGCTATCGAAGGGGACTTGGTGCGGACCTGTTCCTGAGCGGCGACGCACTGTTTTCGAGCATCGACGCCAAATTGCCTCGTGAGGACGACAACATCCCGCTCGAGATTGTGTTCGCTGACGCCCTTCCCGTCGGGTACGGATCGACTACCCACGGAATGACATTGGGCGCCGCATTGACTCACGGATCCGTGACCGAGACCGGTCGTCCGGAGAGCGGAGGCAGTCGTCGACTTCGCACCACGTACTACCGCGGGTTGGGAAGCGACGAGTCGGAATTCTGGACGTACCGAGTGGATCTGCAACAATTCGTGCAACTCTGGTACAGGTATCACGTTCTGGCGGTTCGGACTCATGTCACATGGTTGGACCAGGTCGGACAAACCCCGATTCCATTCCAACGCCTCATGACCAACGACGATCCCGACCTCCTGCGTGGATTCCGGGATTTCCGTTGGCGCGATCGAGGAATGGCCGTGTTCTCCGCAGAATATCGGTGGCCACTATGGGTGCTCACTCACGCTGATGCTACAGGCCTGGACCTGTACCTTCACACCGACGTCGGACAGGTGTTTTCGAATATCGACCAAATACGATGGGAGAACCTAACAGTCTCGTACGGCGCGGGAATCAGGATACTCGGCAAGCGGGGTTTTGTTCTGAGGTTCGAATATGCGCGCAGCAACGAAGACACGGTGTGGCGATTGCGCGGAGATCAAGTATTTCAATTCACTAGAGGCGGCTTTTTCTATGGGCGCGACCCGGTTCCAGCACGTTAGGCAACCTCGCGCCATCGCGGCGTTGTGCTTTGCTACCGGAGCCGGCGCGATCGTGGCGAATGCGGAGCTGCGGGACGCACCCGTTGTGTGGCACGACAATGACCGCCAGGACATCGCTCAGCCGACACGTCGAGACCCAAACCTGACTCGTGACGCTATCGAGTCGAGCTTCTTCCGGCCGATGGGTCGCCTATTCAACCCGGCGCGAATAGCGCGCCACGTGGGTAGCCTGTTCGGGGGCGATCACGTACGGCCCGCCGAGAACGTGAACAGCCTCGACGAGGTACCGAACTCGACATGGTTCACCAACCGTATCGGGCTCTTTCCAGTAACATCCGAAGATGCGGCACGAGGTCCGTCGACCGGAACCGGACCCGATCGACGCGGTGCCTGGACGGTGGTCGGAGCCAAAACAGAGGGGATTACTCCTGGATTCACGATTCGCGACGCTGTCGGCGACCGGTATCTGATCAAGTTCGATCCACCCGGATACATCGGTATGACCATTGCTGCCGGCGTGATTTCGGGCCGAATCCTACACACCGCGGGGTACAACGTCACAGAAGACTTCGTTGTCAGCTTCCGACGTGAAGACCTGGTTGTCGGTGACGATGTGGAGATCGATTTGGCCGACGACGTCAGCCGAACCATGACCGAGGCCGACCTGGAGGAGATACTAGAGAGCGTCGAAGCATCGCCTGACGGGTCATGGCGCGCCGTGGCAAGCAAGTTCCTGAGCGGAACCAACGTCGGGCCTTTCGACTGGCGCGGGACACGCAACGACGACCTGAACGATCGTATCGACCACGAAGACAGGCGCGAACTGCGCGGGTTCCGCATCTTCTCGGCGTGGCTCTGCCACTTCGACACCAAACAGGGCAATACTCTGGACATGTACGTGGAGGAGAACGGTTGAAGGTTCCTGCGCCACTATGTGATCGACTTCGCCAGCTCGCTCGGCGCAGGTGCGCAAGGACCATTTCCGACGGCGTGTCACGAGTACTCCATCGACTTCGCTGCGACTTTTGGTCGAGCACTGACGCTAGGATTCGCGGAAGACCCTTGGCGCCGTCTCGAGCGCCCAGAGGGGCTCGATGAGGTAGGCTACTTCGAGAGCGAGATCTTCTCTCCGAAGGCGTTCAAGCCCACCAAACCCAACGCAGCGTTCGCAAACCTCACTGACCGTGACGGGTATTGGGCCGCAAAGATAATTTCCGCTTTCAGCGACGCCCATCTAGAGGCAGTTGTGGATGAAGGCCGCTACGCCGACCCCGAGGCGACTCGCTGGATTGCGCGTGTCCTAGCCGAGCGGCGCGACAAGATTGCCCGGTACTTCTTCGACAGGGTCCCGCCTCTGGACTTCTTCGTGTATGATGACGGTGAGCTGAGTTTCCACGACTTGGGAGCCGAACGTGGAATCTATCCTGGCCATTCGCCTCGCTACCGGCTCAGAGTAGCGGCATCAACATCCGACCGCGAGCGAGGCCAGTGGACGACTTGGCAGGAACTCCAGGAGGCACGGGCAGACCTCGAAGATGTCATTGGCCAAACCGGCATCGGCCAGGTTGCGATATCGGAACCGTTTCTTGCAGTCCAGGTGCAAGTGAGCCGCGGGTCCAATTGGAGCTCGTCCGTTATAGCATACATAGCCAGGAGAAGTGGACGGGTAGTGGCAGTAGACCGGTGAGTAAAGTAGCGTTGCATAGACCGGAACCAGATATGCGTCGAGTCTGACGCAGTGAGAAGGACGGCACGAACATGCTGAGTCCACAGCGAGCAAAACCGGTCGACCGGTTCCTGAGACTGTTCACGGATGTCCGTGATGGGGAGAGCCCGACGGCCCTTCTCCTCACACTGAATGTCTTCCTGCTGCTTACGGCATACTACGTGTTGAAAGTCGTGCGTGAAGCGCTGATCCTGACTGAATTCGGAGCAGAGATAAAAGCATACGCTTCCGCCGGGCAGGTGCTCCTTCTCGCAGCCATAGTGCCGGCGTACGGCATACTCGCCGGAAAAGTGCCGAGGCGCAGGCTGATAAACGTCGTGACGGCGATCTGTATTGGATGCTTGGGTGTGTTCTTTCTCCTCGGCCAAACGGGCATTTCTCTTGGTATCGTCTTCTTCATCTGGGTCGGAATTTTCAACGTGATGATCATTGCCCAGGCCTGGGCCTTCGCGAACGACGTTTATACAAACGATGAAGGAAAACGTCTATTTCCCCTGATAGGCTTTGGTGCTTCGGCGGGAGCTGTGTTCGGCAGTTATTTGACCCGGGCGCTCGAGTCGGTCGGCACGACACAACTGTTCCTGGTGGCTGCCGTGCTACTGGGCGTGGCTTTGGTGATCACGAACTTTATAGACGCACGGGAACGCAGACGCACCGAGTCGTCGGTTCCAGATATCAACACCACCGGTACCCTCCCAGCAGCTACAGGGCAGTTCAGAACTGAGACCGGCGAATTCAAGGTGCCGGACAGCGAGTACAAGAAGGAGAGCGGTCTCTACGAGGTCATCGACCTGGACGCAAAAGAGGAGCCTGAAAATGGAGCTCCCCAATCGACCGGCGGTGCAATGCAGCTGGTCTTTAGGAGCCGCTACCTGCTCTTGATCGCATGCTTGATGATGCTGTTGAATTGGGTAAATACTACTGGGGAGTTCATCCTCGGCAGGACCGTGGAGGAAGCAGCAGCCGCAGCCGTGGCCGCTGGCACGGCTGGGGGACTTTCCGAGCAGGATTTCGTGCGCAACTTCTACGGTGCCTTTTTCTCCGTGGTCAACCTTGCAGCTTTGCTCGCCCAGCTCTTCTTGGTTTCTCGCATCATCAAACATTTTGGCATGCGAGTAGCTCTGCTCATTCTTCCGGTGATCGCGTTCGTCGGCTACGCCATCCTCGCGTTCTTCCCGATCCTGGCCGCGGTGCGCTGGGCAAAGACGGCGGAGAACGCCACCGACTACTCACTCCAGAACACCGTGCGAAACGTCCTCTTCTTGCCAACAACCCGTGAGGAGAAGTACAAGGCCAAACAAGCCATAGACTCGTTCTTCTGGAGGGCCGGCGACTTGCTCTCGGCTTTATTGGTGTTGGTCGGGGTGAACATCCTGCTGTTCCAGACTCGGCATTTTGCCATATTCAACCTAGTATTGGTTGCTTTCTGGATCGTGCTGGCCGTGTTCATCGGACGACGTTACGTACGACTCGCGGCGGCGACAGCTCAGTAAACCGAGTGTACCGGGAGACGCCTTGAGCCCAGGCGACCGCGAAACCCGAGCAGCAGTGATCACGGCGATGCTCACGTCGTCCGCGATGATTGGCTACCAGATGGCGGCCAAGGCAACGCGTGACGCGTTGTTCCTGTCCAGCTTCGACGTAACGGCCCTCCCCGCAATGGTCATGACTTCCGCGGTGCTGTCGGTACTTTTCGCGTTTGCCGCCTCGCGGATCATGACATCGGTCGGGCCGGCACGCTTGATCCCCGTTCTCTTTGCATCGAGCGCGGTATTATTGCTGGTCGAATGGGGGTTGCTGGAACAGTACCGAAGACCCATCGCGGTGATCGTGTACCTGCACTATGGCGCGCTCGGTGCTCTGTTGGTATCGGGATTCTGGTCGATCGTGAACGAACGTTTCGATCCGCGCACTGCCAAGAGGCAGGTGAGTCGCATTGCAGCCGGTGCCACGGTAGGTGGTTTGTTGGGTGGCCTCCTGGCAGAACGAGTTGCCGCAATGCTGTCCATGCCGACGATGCTCCCGATCCTCGCCGGCTTGCATCTGTTCTGCGCGTGGATGGTGTTGCGCCTGGGCCTTGGCACCAAATCTCACACTGTGCCCGACCAAGAGCGCAAGGCCACCACTGACGACAGGCAACGTTCCGGTCTCAAGATCATCGCCCAAACACCGTACCTGAGAAACCTCGTTGCATTCGTGCTGCTCGCGACAACCGCCGAGGTGTTCATCGATTTCGTGTTCAAGGCGCGTGCGTCGATGGCATTTGGTGACGGGGAAGACCTGTTACGTCTTTTTGCTGTGTTCTATACCGGCATCGCCTTGTTCACTGTGGTGGTTCAATCGACCCTCGGACGTTTGGCCCTACAAAGGTTGGGATTGGCTAGAACTGTGGCACTGCTCCCGACGGTGCTGACAGTAGGTGGTGTTGGCGCCCTTGCCGTCCCCGGCCTGATATCCGCGGCCATTGCTCGCGGAGCCGAAGCTGTGCTGCGCAATTCACTTTACAGGCCTGCATACGAGCTGCTTTTCTCGCCCATCGGACAGCGCCAGAAGCGCGCGACCAAGACCATAGTCGACGTTGGCTTCGTACGCTTCGGCGACGTTATCGGAGCGGCGATTGTCCAGTTGACACTCTTGTTGGCGGTTGGAACCGGGATCAGCGTGTTGCTGGGCCTCACTGCCGGCTTTTCTGTCCTGGCGGTTCTCGTAGCTATTCAGCTGCACAGAGGATATGTGCAGACCCTCGAGAAAAGCCTGGTGTCGCGCGCCGCCCAGCTGGACCTAGACGACCTGGACGAGGCTGCTACGCGCACGATCATGCTCCAGACCGTTGGGACGCTGGGGCTCGCGCCGTCATCCCCCGTCGTCGATAGTGCGCAAGGCTACTCAGGTGATACTGCGTCAGCGCAAGCCGGTGCCGTTTCTGAGCCAGCCATTCCCGTCACGGACCCTGTGATAGTGCGAATAACGGAGCTGCGTTCCCGTGACGCTGAACGAGTGCTCAGGGCTTTGATCAGCGCCCCGCTCACCCCCACCATGGCTCCTCACGTCGTGCCCCTTCTCGCATGGGATGACGTTGCTACGACGGCCATGAAGACGCTGCGTGACATCTCTCCGAATATCACAGGGTTGCTGCTAGACCGATTGCTCGATGAGGACGAAGAGTTTTCGGTGCGTAGGCGAATCCCGCTCGTGCTGGCGGCGTGCCCCACGACACGCGCGTTCGAGGGCATCTTCATGGGGCTCAGAGACAAACGTTTCGAGGTTCGGTATCACTGCGGCAGGGCTCTGAGCAAGCTCCAAGAACTGAACACCGATCTGCGTATCGACCGCGAACGCGTCGTTGCCGCTGTGCTGAGAGAGGTTGCTGTAGGCCGTGGAGTCTGGGAAAGTCACAGACTCATCGACAAGATGGAAGACGAAGCGTGGTCACCGGTGCTAGACGAAGTGCTGGGTGACAGAGCAAACCGAAGTCTCGAACACGTATTCACGATCCTCGCTTTGTTGCTGCCGCGGCAGCCCCTCAAGATTGCCTTTAGAGGGCTCCACACTGATGACGCGGTGTTGCGAGGCACCGCTCTCGAGTACCTGGAGACTGCGTTACCGCCCGAGGTCAGGTCTCAACTCTGGCCGTTTCTAGATGATGCGGGTCGCAAAGTGGACAAGAGACGTTCCTCGGCGCAGATATTGGAATCGCTGCTGGAATCGAACATGTCGATCGCCATCAACTTGGATGAGATCAAGCGGAAATCTGAGGGCCAAATGCGCGGGCCGGTAACCGACGAGGGCAACTCCTGAAGCGTTAATCCGCTCTAGTCGATGGACAAACTCGCGCGTTCGAGCACGCCCTGTTGGATCACCTCTCCATAAGACCGATCGGGAACGTGCGTTTCCCACCAACGCCGCGCCCTATCTCGAGTCCACTCGGCGTCGAAATTCAGGGCCGCGAGGCGGCGACCCAATTCCTCCCCGCTTGCCGGCCTCAGGTCTCGGTCTTTCGAGAGACAGGTCAACACCAGTTCATCGAGCTCGGGAGGCACATCCAGTTCGGTGCGGGTTGAAGGCGGGTTTGGGTCATCCTTCACGTGGCGGTTCATCACCTCTGCTGGATTCCGGCCGTCGAACACCAATTGCCCGGTCAAGAGCCAGTATGCCACGCACCCCAACGAGTAAACGTCAGCGCGCTGATCGGGCTTCTCACCCATCGCAATCTCAGGAGCCATGTACGTTGGAGTTCCAGGCGCCACCTGGGGAGCGGTCAGAGTCGAGTCGGGCTGCGGTCCGACATTCTTGACGAGTCCAAAATCGAGGATCTTCAAAAAGTCCACTGTCAAGCCGAGCCGGGTTGCGTGAAGGTTGGACGGTTTGACGTCGCGGTGGATCATGCCCCGTGCGTGAGCCTCGCCCAGCGAATCGCAGGCTTGTCTCAGGAAATGGGCGGTACGTTCGGCTGGCAGCGGCCCGAATCTCTCGACCAAGGTCTCAAGGTCCAAACCGTCCAACAACTCCATGACGTAGTAGAAAGTTCCGCTGTCGCTCACACCAAAGTCGTAGAGTTCGATCGTGTGGGGCGATCGAAGCGCGGCAGCCGCCTGCGCCTCGCGACGAAATCTTTCCACTATGACCTTGGCGGCGGCACTCGAACTCGCACCCAAGACCTCCGACCGTATGATCTTGATCGCGGCCGGACGCGCAAGCATCCTGTGCGTGGCCAGGTGCACTTCGCCCATCCCGCCCTGCCCCAACACCTCACCTAGCTGATAGCTGCCAAGCTCTTTGGCCTTTGAAGCCTGCCGGCCAAGCCGCGCGATAATGTGGGCCGGAACCACCGCGAGGCCCGCACATATGTAGTTGGGCAGAAAGGCCTGAATCACCTCGGGCATTGTCGCCTGGATCTCACCAACTCTTTGAATCGTGATTCCTAGAGCAACGGGATCCATGGACGCTGCAACCAATGATATAAAGAAGGTCTTACCTACCGGATTCGGCGCAATGGACGGATATACCAGGATTATCAGGCAGACCCAGGATACAGTGCCAGGAATGAGGAGCGGATGCCACTGGTTCATCAGGCCCAGCATGAACGCACTCAAGACCAGATATGAAAGGCCGATATTCGACAGCAACATCGGTTTGTGATGGAGGCGGCGGGCCGCAACCACCAGCGCAACCGACACAACCAGTCCAATGCCAGAGATCACATTGCCAGGCATCGGGAAAGCCGCAGCGAGCCCCGCCTCAGGCAATACTCCTGCGATAGGTCGAACAATGGCGTTCACTATCGCGTAGCCCCAGAGCCCGATCCCCACCATGCCGACGATTCCGACCCGTTTGCAGGACTGTTGGAGCAGATCCGGCGGCAACGATGAGTCTGGATTGGCTTCAGACGACGCCGTTTCGGCGATCGAAATGTTCTTTCCTGCGTTCATGTGATCTTCCCGCAGCATCCTTCGAGATTGCTCAGAATGCGAACCCACCTCTCATGTAGATGCTGGTTCGCCGCTCGATGCTCGTTCCTATCTCACTCCTCACAAGGGCGATGCTAAGAGTATTTGCTGGTCCTAGGAATGATACCCATACCCCACCTCCAACTGCGTTGTGCCACCGATCCGAATCTTCACCTTCATGGTACACACGTCCAACGTCACCCAGTGCGAACAATCCTACGTCGCCGGGCAATACCAAGAAGAACCTGCTGAGTTTTACTCTCAACTCTGAGTTCGCAAACACCGAGGCATCTCCGCCGTAACGGTTTTGGCGCCCGAGGCGCACACTGGAAGCATCGCCAATGTAGGCTGCGGATTGAAACGGGTAGCGCCCCCATACCTTTCTCCCCCCCACACGCAGCGCGAGCGTGGGATGCAGCGGCGCGTTCGCCGCCGAGAGATAGGTGGATGCAGCACCATGCAGCTCAGAATAGGTGCTTTCGACGTCCCACAATTCTGGAAACAGGCTCGCGCCGAGATCCAACCGGACACCGCGCGACGCTGCGGCGGGCACGTCCCGCGTGTCAACCGTGGCAGCCGCTTGCCATCCTACCTGTCCGAACTTCCCGGCACCGTAGAGGTTTGGAAGCGTCTCGAGGTATCGACCGGGTTGGTCGATCGTGCTCGAGTACCAGAATGTCGGTCCTGAGGAGACCTCGACGTTGGTCGAGATTGGCACCACGAGAGTTGGCGTGATGGAGTACTGGATCTGTTTGACACGGTAATACTCGTTGTCGTTGGGCCCCGTCAGCACCGTCTCATTCCCGAAGCCGAAGAATCTCAGTACCTCGATGCCGGAAGCACGTGCGTCCAGCTGGGCGTGGATCCTGGAGTTGGAGCGATGCAGCTGCACCGAGAGGTCGAATCGCCCGGTCTCTCCCGCCGTGGAATAACCGGCCCTCGCCTGCACCCGAGTAGCGAAGGGTATGTGGCGGAATCCATAGCCAATCCGGTACCCTCCGCCGCCGAAGAAAAGACCAACATCGGGACCGTAGCCGCCCCACGGCACGCCGCGGTACATGCTCCCCCAGTCTCTGGGCGGCAGGTCGGTGGGTTTTTTCTTGGGTGGCAGCACGAACGTTCGGCGATCGACCATCACGCGGTTCGGCCCACCTACACCATCGCCGTCGTCGGTGTAGAACTTTATTCCGCCTGTTCTGGATGAGTCGACCACTACGTCGTTGCCCGCACCACCAATGAACCGCAGCGTAATGCCGGGCACATCTCCGGCGATCATTGCCCGATCGTCTCCACCGTGCAGGTATATCCGGATTTCAGATGTTTCATCTGGCTGGAATACGCGTCGGAAGAACGGCTCTCCGTTTGCTGGAGAGAGCACCAATTCAGTCGTGCCGTCGTCGCGGCGTTCCACTCGCACCGATTCCGCCCCGGCCGTTCCCTGCACAGCTGGTTCCCGGGCGAGCAAACGGTAAAACCGATCTGCTGCTTCACCTAGGTGGTCCCGCCGCCTCTTCAGCGCGTGCGCCATCCTCATCCCATCGACCCGCTGATAAGCTCGGGGCATCTGTGCAACAGCGGAGTCGACGACAGCGTCGGTGATTCTCTCCCGCATCGAGGTCGCGACAGAATCCCAAACCTGCCACTCGAGCTCGACGAGAAACCGTCTATCCAGTTCACGCCCGTTCCAGGTGAGCCCGAGCATGTTCGGGTACCTGTCGCCGAAATTCACGAGCTGTGGAGTGGTCATCCGGCCCATAGACAGGAGCAGGCCGTCGAAGCGAACGAAAGCCTGGTCGCGGTCCTCGGGAATGGGTACCCAGTGGGTGACGGGGTCGTCGCCGAACCGTGCCCAGCCCCATTGGCCACGGTGCCGATCCCAATCTCCGATCAGAAGATCGAGCAGGCGAGCAGTGAGGAAGGCGCGGGTGTCGATCCGGTTGGTCGAGTTCTCCTGTATTCGGGCCAAGAGATCGTCGCTGTCGAGGATTTCGACCGCACCGGCGAAGGGAACTGCATGCTCGGTGATTGCTCGCTCTTCGAAAAAGCCGAGCGTGCCGGCAAACCGCTCTTGGAACTCACCAAGTGCGGGATGGTCCGGAAGAACCACCAGCGTGGGCTGGCTGTACAATATCCCTGCAGCCCTCATGAGTGGAGCCGCCAACGCTGGGCCTGCCGGGTGCGCCGAGCTGATCTGGTCTTGCACCAATCGCTCCACCACCGTTCCCTCGAATCCTGGCGGCAATACATCCGGGTCTTTGTCGACCGATCGGAAGCCGTATTGGAGCCCATTGTTACCCCGGAACCGGAGCGACTTAGTCTGGAAGCCACCACCGGCGGTGGTCGGCGTCAGTCCGCCACCGGTCGTCTGCATGTCGAGGATGGGGACGTCGATCTGGGCGGTCCAAAGATCCCGGTACTCGGCACCGAAGATGAAGCGATGCACGCCTCCGGCGCGATAGCGGAGGCCCGCTGTTACCGTTGTGTCATTGGAAGATGTTCGCTGTTGGTTGGGCGATTGCGGTTGGGTAACGGATGGAACAGCCGCTAGCACCAATGCCAGGAGAAAGCTCGAAAACTTCATTTGGCGCACCCACAATCCGAGAATAGCTGCAAGACTCGAGAGCCCCGCTCTACGACTCACACATTGCAGAGTTTCATATACCAGCTATTGTGTGCACAGGCAAGTGCACGGGTTCAGAAAGTGCGACACTTCGACAGGAGTTCACGCGCCACTTTGCGATCGTCCATGATCGTCTCGTAAAACTCATCTATGTATCTCAGCGCTTTGCTCCGAGTTCGGTCACTGAGAGCTTCTGCGTTCTCGAACAAACTTTGAATCTCTGGTCTGTACACCTCGAACGCTCCGAGCGCGCCATTCAGAGACTGCGGTGCATCGCAGATCCCACGATACAGTCGCTCGCGCACTCTCCGGATCGGTAGGGATGGGTCAATGGTTGCGTAGGGTGCATCCACCAAGCCTGCCTGGTCGAAATCGAACGGCACCGGATACACCGGTCCCGCGGCGCTTCCGATCGGTACCGCATTGTGACAGCACTCTGTTTCGCCAGGAGGGGCGTACGTGTAGCTCCAATCGGTGTTACCGATGAAATACTGAAACACCTCAAACAGAGCGCGCTGATCGGCTTCGTATTCTGTTGGCGGTATCAACGGAACACGAAGTCGTGCCCAATCGGTGCGAGACGCGAGCACGTCATAGTTCTCGAGGAAAAATCCTAGGCGTTCCGTCACGGTCCGGTTCCGCTCGGAATCGTAGTATTCAATTTGAGCCAGGCGCACACGCAGACTGAGATCGGTGAGAATGTTGTAGGTGCGGTAGGCGTGATATTCGAGCAAAGCCAACTGCTCATAGGAGTCGCGGTTCTTACAATGCGTCACAACCGGGACCGGCCCCTGCCCCTCAAATACCGTCCCGCCTGCACCATCGGGGAAGAACAACATGAGTCCGGGAAAGTCGCAGATCCTAGACCGTAGGCGCGACTTTCCTCTGGGTGCAACCTCCAATTGGATGGTGTCCCCCGGAGTGTCGAACAAGACTAAGCGCGCGGCAAAACGCCCTTCCTCTTCCGACGCCAGTTCCCTGAACGGAGCCTCAATCCGGAGCCGCAAGAGATCGTCTGATTCGAATAGGGGGGGTTGCGCGGCAGCGTGTGGTGCTGGTCCTGCGAATAGCACCGCCAAGGTCATGAGGACGCCGATAGGTAACCGACGTCTCCACCAGAGGTTGTCTTGGGTCAAATCAATCATCTGAACCCTCCATACCATGTATCAAGTTCGCAGGTGCCTTCCCTCTGGAGCAACTACTCTTTAGACTCCGCGTCACGAGATATCTCTTGCCGTCTCATTTGGGGAGCGCAATGGCAGAACACGATACGATTGCCGTCATCGATTTCGGCGGACAGTACGCTCATCTCATAGCCACGAAGGTGCGCCGACAAGGTGTTCGCGCTGAGATTCGCCAGCCTGAAGATCCGATCGACGTGTTTCGCCCATGCAAGGGCCTCATCGTATCCGGCAGCCCAAGTCTGTCATCACATGGTGAGGATTCCGAATACACCAAGGAGATCTACGATCTGGATACCCCAATCCTGGGGCTGTGCTTCGGACATCAGGAAATCGCCAAGCACTACGGGGGCAAGGTTCACCACGGCGGCCGCGAATGGGGCAAGGCCGACCTGCACCTGACTCGCGATCACCCCTTGTTCGAGGGCCTAGGGCCGGTCGAACAAGTTTGGATGAGCCACTACGACTCCGTGGTGAAGCTGGGTCCGGAGTTTGAAGAGCTCGGCTACACTCCTGGAGCGGAGGGGGAGGATCCGCACCGGTGTGCGGCCATCGGATCGGACTCCCTGCGCCGATACGGGTTTCAGTTCCACGCCGAGGTCGATGACACCACCCATGGCGACCAGATGCTCGCGAACTTCCTATTCGGCATCTGCGGGTGTGAAGCGTCGTGGAGCATGGAGAACTTCCTGAACGACGAGATCGAGCAGATTCGCGCGCAAGTAGGCGAGGGATCGGTTTTCCTGCTTGCGTCGGGCGGAGTTGATTCGACGGTCGCCGCGGTTCTGATCGGACGCGCAATCGGCCCCGAGCGAGTGCACCTGCTTCACATCGACAACGGCCTGATGCGATTGAATGAGAGCCGCAACGTCGTCGAAACGTTCAAGCAAGTGGGCCTGGGCGACAACCTGCACTTCGTGGATGCCAGCGAGACCTTCTTGAACGAGCTGGAGGGAGCTACCGATCCGGAGAAGAAACGTCTGATCATCGGGCAAACATTTGTAGACGTAGCTCAAGACCAGGCCAAGCAGCTGGGCATCGAGAAACACCTGCTCGGCCAAGGCACGATATATCCCGACACTATCGAAGCCGGCGGAACCAAGCGGTCCGATACGATCAAAACGCATCACAACCGCGTTCCGATCATCGACGAGATGATAGCGCGCGGTGAGCTGATAGAACCGCTCGCCGATCTGTACAAGATCGAGGTGCGCGAACTCGGCAACAAGCTCGGCGTGCCAACGGCATCCATCGCGCGTCATCCCTTCCCGGGCCCCGGACTCGGCGTGCGGCTGCTGTGCGGTGACGGCGTTCCGGACAGGACGGGGTTCAAAGAAATCGAAGTCCGCCTCGAAGAGCTGAGCAAGGCATCGGGGCTCGAGATGATGCCGCTTCCGATTAGGTCTGTTGGCGTCAAGGCCGATCTCAGAGCATACGAACACCCAGTTTTGCTGTCAGGAGACGAATCCTGGTCCACGATTATCGAGACCGTCTCAATGATCACGGCAGAGGTGCCTGGCATCAACCGCTGCATCTGGAACCTGGGCGCCGAGCATCCGAAGGGCGCTTACCCTGTTGCAGCAACGGTCACCCGGGAGCGGCTCGACCTGTTGCGTGAGGCCGATTATCTGGTAATGGACGCGCTAGAGCGGTTCGGCTGGTACGACGAAATCTGGCAGTGCCCGACCGTTCTCGTCCCGCTGAGGTTCGAGGACACCTCGGGCGAGATGATCGTTATTCGTCCGGTCCGCTCACAGCGAGCGATGACCGCCACGCCCGTGCAGTTGCCGAAGGAGATGCTGGACGAGCTGCGTGAGTCGATCCTGGCGCTGGAGGGTGTTGGCGGATTGGCGCTGGATGTGACGTCGAAGCCGCCGGGGACGATTGAGTGGGAGTGAGGTCGGCGGTGTTCATCGTCGGATACGTGTAGTCACGATCAACGAACAGCGAGCAGCGTACAACGGTATATCGGTGAATTGCTTCGTTGCGCGCTGTTCGTTGCGCGTTGTCTTTGAGGTTCCACCGACCAGACGTACCTCCTCGCTCGTCACCTCGCCCGAAACGTCAACACCCGCCCCACGCCGAGCGGCACGAAGTCTTCTCCCCACTCACGTCTAAACGCCTCTATCGCTGCATCGCCGGTGCAGTGAGTCGCTCCAACCTGTTGTATGCCCATTTCCCGCACCGCTGCCACCGTTGCTGACACGTGCTCGGGCGGCGAATCAAAGAGGTGGAAACCACCGAAGACCAGGTTAATTGGTTCGTCTCTCAGGTCGCGCACACGTTCGAGCATGGCGACAACGCCCGCGTGGGCGCACCCGGTGATCACCACCAGACCGTCAGCCGTGGGAATCGCCAGCGCCTGCTCTGGGATCGCTTCACCGACCTGGCCGGTCGTGAAGATTCCCGCAAGGATTTCATCACCGGGTTCGGTTTCGATGGCATCGGTTTCCCGAGCGACCCTGTTGCGAAACCCCGCATTGAAGGTGCCGAGCAGATAGGTCGGGGGCCGCACGCCGGTTCCGAACAAGGCGTCCATTCCACCGGTGTGATCTCCGTGATCGTGGGAAAACACCAGGGCGTCGATTTCCAGGGGGTCCTTTCCAAGCGCTCGGAAGTTCCGCAGAAACATCTCTCCGTTGGTTCCCGCATCGAAGAGGATCGTCTGGTCGCCTGTCTCGACAAGGGCAGAAAAACCCCAATCCGTCTCGAGTCGATCTTCGACAGCGTAGTTGTCATAGATGATTGTGACGGTGATGGGGTGTTCCTGACCTGCTATCGCCACCATAGGAAGGACAGATAGCAGCAGTAGTGCAACGGAAAAAACAAACGCTTTTCGCATTTTCGCGCTCCACGGGGCTTGCGATTATTAGTGTCGGCTTACATTCAATATGTGGAATAACTTACGGTTCGCGAGAGCCCATGGACAGGCAACGTTGTCTACATGAGACGGCCGATGCGAAGCCACATGTACGTCGACGGAGGATTTGACACCCCATGATCCACGAACCCAACGTCTGCCGCCAAGCATCAGAGAGCGGTGCCGAAGAATGCGGCTGGAACCTGATATCTCCGGAACTTCTGGAGAAGGCACGGACACGCGTGCAGCTCATCGCCTGGTTGATGGCAGGCGTCATGACGCTCGGCGCTATCGTCGACTTCGTGTACGCTGGCTTCTTCATGGGCGAGGAAGTTCGTCAGAGCATAGATGCGGTTTGGATCGCAAGCACGGTGTTTGTTTTGGCGATCACAGTAGGACTTCTGGTTGCCTCGTACAGCAGCCGTCTCACCCACGTCACAGTGCTTCACTTAGCCCTGGTGTACGAGGTGGTTACTTGCCTGTTCGTGGCAACATTCGTGACCTGGATCATGATGGAGATGATGGGCCAATTCCCATACATCACTTGGGTGACTCCGCTCATTATCATGTTCCCCCTGATCGTGCCGAGCCCCCCTCGCGCAACACTCGTGGTGGCATTGATGGCTGCGGCAACTCGGCCTTTGGGGGTGGTTCTCATCGAAGCAGTCACAACGGTGGAAATCGATACTTCGATGATCTTCATCTCTGCGATGAGCCCGACGTTTGCAGCCGCAATCGCGTATTTCAGTTCCCGCGTCGTCCACGGCATGAACGTCGACCTGGCAAAGGCGCAGAAGATGGGGCACTACCAGCTCGAGACGAAGCTGGGAAGCGGCGGTATGGGCGAAGTGTGGAAAGCAAAGCACGAGCTACTGGTGCGTCCCGCGGCAATCAAATTGATAAGTCCGGAGAATCTCGCCCAGAACACCGAACAACAACGTGTCGCCTTGGCTCGATTCGAACGGGAGGCCCAGGCAACGGCCGCGCTGAGATCGCCACACACAATTCAGCTCTACGACTTCGGGACCGCGCAAACCGGTGCCTTTTATTACGTCATGGAGTACCTGACCGGTCTGGACCTCGAGCGCCTGGTCAAGGACCACGGTCCGCTCCCACCGGCTCGCGTGGTGCACGTGCTCCTGCAAATGTGCGACTCGCTAGGTGAAGCTCACGAACAGGGTTTGATACACCGCGATGTGAAGCCGGCCAACGTCTATGTGTGTCGCTACGGCCGTTGCGACGATTTCGTCAAGCTCCTGGATTTCGGACTGGTGAAAACCGAGAATGGCAATGAAGACGACGTGAGCATCACGGCGGAGGGTACTGTGAGCGGTACACCGGCATTTTTATCGCCCGAGCAGGTGCTGGGTGACAAGACCGACGGCCGTACGGACATCTACTCTCTGGGTTGCACGGCGTATTGGGCTTTGACCGGTAGCTTCGTGTTTCAAGGCAAGTCAGCGATGGCAACGGTAATGATGCACGTCAACGACACGCCTAATCCGCCTTCTGCAAGTGGAGTGCAGGCGATTCCCAAAGAACTGGATGAGGTTGTGATGGCGTGCCTGGAGAAAGACCCAGCGAACAGACCTCAAGATACAGATGCCCTCGCTGACATGCTCGCTGCCTGTCAGATCAGCGACTCATGGACGAAGCGGCAGGCGAGGGAGTGGTGGGAGATGAACGTACCACCGTCTGAATAGCAGTTAGGAGCTCGAACAAAACCTCTTGTTGAGCTCCATGAGCGTTCCCTCAGCGTCCCGCACGAATTCTTGAATTATCTCCGCGATTGGCTTGACCTCGTTCACGAGGCCGACGGATTGCCCTGCCATCAGAGAACCCTGCTTCACATCACCTTCTACAACCGCGGTGCGTAGCGCGCCCACCCAGAACTTCTCAACCTCCATCTGCGCCGTTTCTCGGTCGATGATGTTGTTGTCGAGCTTGTGCAACAACTCGTACTGAAGCTTGCCGAACTCAAGTGTTCCGCTGTTCTTGAGCGCCCTCACAGGTACCACAGGCAAGCGGCTATCGAACTGGGGAGTTGCCATTGCATCCCGGGCGCGCGCCTTCTGAAAGCTCTCCTTGAATGCTGAATGAGCGCAGCATTCATCGCTGAGCACGAAGCGCGTTCCCATCTGAATTCCCGCAGCCCCCATCATGAGCAAGTGAGCCATCATCTTACCGGTGGCAATACCGCCAGCAACGAAGATCGGCACGGAGTCGACTGTGAACAGGATCTGTTGCAGCAAAACGTTTAGCGCTACCGGTCCGATGTGTCCGCCTGCCTCAGACCCTTCGAGCACCAAACCATCGACGCCGAGGTCGACGAGCTTGAGCGCAAGTGATTCGGTTGGTGCAAAACAGAATACACGAGCACCTGAATCCTTTGCTCTTGCGATATCGGGCCGCGAAGGGGTTGCCCCGGCAAACGTGATCCACCCGCAGTCCATTTCGCACACGACCTCGAGCTGGCTTTTGAAGTTGGGCGCAATTGTGATCAAATTGACGCCAAACGGTTTGTCGGTTGCGTCGCGAGTCGCGAGGATCTCATCGCGCACAACCTCGGCTGGGGCGTTGCCACCGGCGAGCTGACCGAACCCACCGGCCTCGCCAATCGCGGCTACCAGCTTGTGGTCGCTTATCCACGTCATCGCTCCGGCGATTATTGGATATCGGCATTCGAGGATCTCTCGGCCCCGTTCCAGGAACGGATCTATGAGTGAATCGCGGTGCGGTTCACTTGAACTCTTGTTGGCGGGCGGTGACATGAGCACCTTCCAGTGTGGTTCGACGACAAGTAACGCAACCCAATGGAATAATATGCCCTCATTCATCTTCCAGACCCAGAACCTCCGTCGTGTACACCCTCCCGACAACGTCGTAATCGACAACATCTCACTCTCTTTCTACGCGGGCGCGAAGATCGGCGTGATCGGAGGCAATGGCGCGGGCAAGAGCACGCTGTTGAGGATCATGGCCGGAATCGATCGTGACTTTCAAGGGATCGCTCAGCCAGCCGAAGGCACCAGAATCGGATTCCTCCCTCAGGAGCCCGAGCTCGATCCGACCAAGACCGTCCGCGAGATAGTGGAGGAGGGGGTGGCCGAGACGCGAGCACTGCTCACGCGGTTCGAGGAAATCAGCGCGAAGTTCGCGGAGCCTATGAGTGACGACGAAATGGAGCAACTGCTCGCCGAACAAGGGAAGGTTCAGGATCTGATAGACGCAACGAACGCCTGGGAATTGGATCGCACTGTTGAGATAGCTATGGATGCATTGCGCGTGCCGCCGGCGGATTTGAGCGCTGAAGTCATATCCGGAGGCGAGCGACGCCGAGTGGCGTTGTGCCGTCTGCTGCTGCAGCATCCCGACATGCTCCTGCTCGACGAGCCGACGAACCATCTGGACGCCGAATCGGTTGCGTGGTTGGAGCAGTTTCTCGCAGAGTATTCGGGAACCGTCATCGCCGTCACCCACGACCGTTACTTCCTGGACAATGTCGCACAGTGGATTCTGGAACTCGATCGTGGCAGAGGCATTCCCTGGCGCGGCAACTACTCCTCATGGCTCGAGCAGAAGCAGGAGCGGTTGCGAGTGGAGGAGAAACAGGAATCTGCAAGACAGCAAACGCTGCAGCGTGAGCTGGATTGGATTCGAATGGCGCCCAGAGCTCGCCAGGCCAAGGGGAAAGCCCGCGTCAACGCCTACGAAGATCTCCTGATACAGGGAGGTAACGAACGGCAGGGTCGAGCCGAGATCATCATTCCAGTAGGTCCTCGGTTGGGCGACCTCGTTATCGAGACGAAGGACCTCGTGAAGGGCTTCGGCGACAAGCTGCTGATCGACAACATGGAACTCATAATTCCGCGGGGAGCGATTGTAGGAATCATCGGGCCGAATGGGGCCGGTAAAACGACACTCTTCCGGATGATAGTGGGTCAGGATTCCCCCGACGGAGGCAGCGTTCGAGTAGGCGAGACCGTTCGGCTATCCTATGTCGATCAGCTTCGCGACGATCTCGAACCAGACAAGACGGTGTGGGAGGTGATCTCGGGTGGAGATGAACGCATCGAACTTGGCAACGGAGATATGAACTCTCGAGCTTATGTATCGTCGTTCAACTTCCGCGGCGCGGAGCAACAGAAAAGGGTGGGCTCTCTATCGGGCGGTGAGAGGAACCGGGTACACCTCGCAAAACTGCTTCGCGGCAAAGGCAACGTCATCCTTCTCGACGAGCCAACCAACGACTTGGACGTAGACACCTTGCGAGCCTTGGAAGACGCACTGCTGAGCTTCGCAGGTTGTGCTCTGGTAATCAGTCACGACCGCTGGTTCCTGGATCGCGTGGCAACCAACATCCTCGCATTCGAGGGGGATAGTCATGTGCGCTGGTTCGAGGGCAATTGGACGGAGTACGAGGAAGCGCGCAAGAAGCGACTCGGTAGCGAGGCCGAGCAGCCGCATCGAATTCGGTACAAGCCAATTGGAGGTAGGTAGGAAGCTTCGCTCAGCTGATTTAGTCAAACGTTTGCCGACGGCTCGATCCATGGGAAGAAGAACTCTATCAGCTTCGCCTTGAACTTTCCCTGACCCGCTTTGAGCCGCAGAGAGTTCGTCACCACGGAGAGACTGCTGACGAGCATCGCGACCGCCGCAATGAGCGGGTTGAGAAGACCGACAATGGCCAGGAACATGCCGACCACGTTGTAGAGAAAAGCCCACGCCAAGTTCTGCTTCACTGTACTCACCGTCCGCGCGGCGGTGTGCAGTGCCTCGTTCACTAGCGAAAGGTCATTACGGAGCAACGTGAAGGCCGATGATTCCATGGCGATTTCGGTTCCGCCACCGATCGCAATGCCTACATCAGACTGAGCTAGCGCAGGGGCATCGTTGACCCCGTCACCCACCATCGCCACGACATCACCTTGACTCTGCATTTGTTCAACGATCGCTATCTTGTCCTGTGGTAGAGCATCTGCCACGTAGTTGGCGATGCCAGCCTCCGACGCAATCGCAGAAGTCGTCCTGGCCGAGTCGCCAGATACGAGCTTGACCTCAATTCCGTCGGACTGGAGCTTTTTGCACGTCTCCCGCGCCGACGCCTTGAGTCGGTCTCCAAGAACCAACGCCCCAGCATCACCCTCGTCTCCGATGCCAAAGTAGACCACTGTGTTCCCCTGCTCCGCCTGCATGTGAGTTGCGCTTGTCAGCTGGACGGGTACCTGAAACCCGAATCCTTTGACAAACGCCGCGGTCCCCAAGGCCACTCTCGTGTCCGTGCCAGAGCCTACTCGCCCTTCAATTCCCTGCCCTCCAAATGTCCGCACGTCCCGCGCGTCGAGCAGCCCGCCCGTATCGGGATCCCATGCGGCGACCACTGCATTGCCGATTGGATGGTTGCTGTATTGCTCGAGCGAAGCCAGAAGCCGCAAGGTCTCATTGGGATGTTTTCCGGAAGGTAGGACTTCAACCAGCGCGAACTTCCCTTCCGTCAGTGTACCAGTCTTGTCGAACACAGCCGTGTTCACCGACGCCGCGCGTTGCACGGCCGAACCATCTCTGATCAAGATTCCGCGTTCCGCTGCGTAGCCGATACCTGCAGCAATCGCCAACGGTGTCGCCATTCCAAGCGCACAAGGGCACGCAATGACGAGCACCGTTATCGCACGAAGGAGAGTCTGCTCGGCGCCTGCCCCGTTCAGAGCGAGCACACACGCAGTCGCCAATGCCACCAGCAAGACTGCCGGCACAAAGAAACGAGCGATCCTGTCGACAGTGCGCTCAATCGGCGACCTCCTCTCGAGAGCCTCCTCGACCATTCGAATGATGCTGTAGATCATGGTCGCGTCGTGGGTGCGCGTCGCTTCCACCTCGATCGCCCCAGCGTGATTCATGGACGAACCTATGACCGCATCGCCTTGCTGTTTTGGCACAGGCTTCGCTTCACCAGTCAGAAATGATTCGTCGACCGTGGTCGAACCCGTCACGATGCAACCATCGGCAGGGATCTTCTCGCCTTCTCTGACCACGAACAAATCACCGACCCGCAGCTGTTCGATCGAAGCCAGATGCTGCTGACCATTGCTCTTGATGCGCACCTTTCGCGGAAGCATCTCGTAGAGTCGGTGTATACTCTCAGCGGCCCTGTGTTTTGCGGAATGCTCGATGAGCTTCCCCAACAGCAGGATTGCCACGAGAGCGGTTGCCGTGTCGAAATAGAAATGATCCAATCCTCGTGCCAGCGCGTACACACTGTAGAGAAACGCAGACAAGATGCTCGTCGTGAGCAGGACCTCCATTGTCGGCGCTCCAACTCGAAGACTGTGCCACGCCTTTCGATGGATTGGGAAGCCGCACCAGGTGACCGCCGGTGTGGACAAGCCCAGCAAAACGAACGGCACAATGAATTGGATCTCCGCGGACAACTCATCGAAATAGCCGACGTACAGGACGTAGCTGAAAAACATTGTGTTCATCAGCAAGAAAAAGGCGATTCCCGTTCGGGCAAGCAGCGAATTGCGTTCTCTGACACTCGCCTCACGGAGGTCGTCCCTCGACACCGACTTGTACCCGAGACGGTCAATCTGTGCGGAAATCTGTTCGGGACCGATCTGTTGCGGCAGGTAGTGGATCTTAGCGGTGTCGGACGCGAAGCTCACTCGAGTAGCAACTACACCACTTTCCGACCCAATGGCCTTCTCGATGAGCCAGGAGCACGCAGAGCACCACATCCCTTCTACATGCAGTGTGAGCTCGCACGCATCCTTTAGTTCTTCGGGTGACAGCGGAGGGGGTTCATCGTCTCGCCCCGGATTGCCGATGATGCCCAAATTCAAACACTGCAGATAGAGTTCGGACTCTTGGAATTCACCCGCGACGTATCCGCCTTCGACGAGCATCAAAAAGACCTGCCGGCAGCCCGCGCAACAGAACTGATATTCCTTGCCGTCCCAATCAGTGCTCGGAGGACGCCGGGGTAGGCTCAGGCCACAGAGATCGCAGTTGTTGTTCACTTTGGTCAGGTAGTGGTTGGACTGAATCTACGCCCTGACCGGCGTCAGATCACGCGTGAGATCACACTTGATCTCACCTGGGTTGTTCCACGATCTGCCCGTCTCGGTACTCGACCAATACAACATCGTGCATCGACGCAATGACGATCGTGGCGATCAGGATCGCTACAAACAGCAAAATCGTGCCGTAAACGACCCGTTTCACGGAGTTTCCTCTTCGGAGGTTTTCGACGCAGCTGCACTTTTTTCAGTCATACTCGTCTGGCATGAAGAACGCAATCTCGGCAACGGTACTGATCGATTCATCTTCCACGCTCGTGGCCTGGAGTTCGAACCGGTTGGGGCCGGGATTCAGAGACGCACCGTCGGTGCTTATGGCCATCTTGAAGGTAACCTTCTCCCGGGATCGCAACGGAATCGGGTTGTCTTCGGGGTAAACCACACAGGTCGACATGGGGTTGTTCGCGACCCGGCACTCGAGTCGGAAAGTCCCGTCGGTCATGCCGCGGTTTTCCATCCTCACGGTGTAATCGTTATACACTAAGCTATCAGATCCTACCCGGTACAGCGTCGTACGATCGCCTGAGGCGCTGAGCGAAAGTGGCTGCCGTAGGTTGGTGAGTGAGATCAATCCGGTTCCGAAAACGACGGTCAACCCTACAATGATCCATCGTTTGGAATCCACCAAACCGAGCTTTTCGTACCAGGTGTCTCTAGCCTTGCTCTCTCCCCAAGAAAACGATATGAGCCCCTCTTTGCCCTTCTTTCCAAGCACCTTCTTGCACGCATCGACGCAGTCTCCGCAATACACGCATTCAGTCTGGTAGGGTGATTCGCGAATGTCGATTCCCATTCTACAGCAGCGCACACAGGCGTCACAGGCGAGGCAATCGTCCTTTCTCTCGTTGTCGTAGTTCACGATCTGGGTTTTTTTGTCGGTGACCAGCAACTGCATCATTCCATATGGGCATGCTCTGGTGCAGAACAGCTCGCGGAGAAACATCGCGTCCAAGAACACCAAAACGGCTATACCGAGAATGAATTTCACAACGAGAGGATGCATGCTCCAGGACATCAGATCGGAGAGCATGCGGTAGGGGTCCACGAAATAAGCCACGAGGTTGTAGCCGATGAACACTGACAACGCGCCCATCTGAACCGACGTCAGCGCATAGAACGCGAACTTCTTCCCAAATCCCGCCCGTTTGGGTCGATAATTCAGCAGGCGAGCCGAGTTCGACTCGAACCAACGAGCCACGTGACTCATCACCGTCTGAGGACATACCCACCCGCACCACACACGCCCATAGAGCATCGCAAAGAACACGATGATCCAGAGGCCAAGCATGAGAATCAAGAACAGCAGGTAGAACTCATCGACCCAGAGTACGGTGTTGAGGAAGTAGAATCGCAGCGTCGGAATATCCAGCCTCAGGATATTCAAGAAAGGCAGCACAATAATCGCCAGCGTGCTCAGAGTGAGCACGAGGCGACTTTTTGCACTATAGGTCGAGAGGTTGAATCTCATCCACTACGGAACTTCTTGCGCGATTCCGGCTTGTCGTTGCTCCTGCTGCTCTTGGTAGTCGGATTTCCAATCCCAACGGGTAAACAGGTAGTAGAAACAGAAGACGGCTATCACCACATACGAAGTGATCAAAAACCACCCCGGCCCGCGCTCGTGGTCTTGATCGATTAGTACTTCTTCGACATCAGGAGCCGTGTCGTTTGTGTTTACGTCGGTCATGGCGAATCCTCCCCGCCACTGGCGGCGTTTTCTCCACTATTGTCCTGGTCGGCACTACCGGCACGACGTCTCGCAGCAGCCACACCGTCTTCGCGCCAGTTCAAGTTGGTTCCGAGCTTCTGGAGGTACGCAACGAGCGCAACCACATCTTCGTCCGGTTGCCCAGCATCGGAGAACATCCACCCCATGGCCGGCATGATCGAGCCAGGCGACGTGCTCCTGGGGTCGCGGAAGTGGTTCACGTGCCAGGAGTTGTCGTATTTGCCTCCGACCCGAGCTAGATCGGGTCCAATGCGACGTGTGCCTAACATGTGCGGCTTGTCGAATGCGTACTCACCCGGCTGGGACGGCGGAGCCTGAATGAACTCGCGTATCCCGTATCGCCTGTATGTCTCTTCCTCACCCATGCCATATCGGTACGTTTCGTACAGAAGATTCCGAACCTGCTGTGTATGGCAGTACCAACAGCCCTCTCGCTGATAGATCTTTTTTCCTTGAAGCTCCATCTCCGTGTAGTCCGTGGCGTCTTCTCCAGGCGTATTGAGCTGCTCGTCCATCAGCGGCACGACCATCGTGAAATACGTTCCCAAGAAGAAGAACGCGGCCACTCCCAGAACGAAGATTGCAGCTTTTGTCTCGAATACGTTCATGACAATCGTCCTCTCTGGTTAGACCGTGGCAGGTTGAAGTTCCCCAGTAGCCGCGGGAACTGTCTTGAAGACGTTGTATGCGAAGACCACTTGGCCTGTTACCATGGCAACTGCTGCAAACAGGCGCACCAGGTAGTAAGGTGCCATTGACGCGACTGTCTCGAGAAACGGCAGGTACGGATCCATCCACTGCAATCCCTGCAGGAACCCGCCTATCCAGAGGCTGACGGAGAACCCGAGAAACCCGACGAATGAGAGCCAGAAATGCCATTCACCGAGTTTGTCGGAGTACATTTTGCCCGTTTTCATGATCCTCGGGAGTGCAAAGTAGATCCCAGCAATCGCAAAGAACGAGAACGCACCAAATACGGCCATGTGAGCATGACCGGGTATCCAGTCCGTCTTGCTGATGATCTGGTTTACCATGCGCAACGAGTGCATCGGGCCCTGAAAACAGGTCAGCAGATAAAAGACTGTGCCGGCCAGTAGGAACTTCACGATGTAGTCCCCCTGCGCCCACTTGCCACGCAGCGTTCCGAAGAAGTTCGTGATAACGGTCCAAACGGGAATCAGCAGCGAGATGCTGAATAGGATCGCCACCGTCTGAAGCCACGTCGGGATGGGTCCGAAGATGATGTGATGTGCACCGGTCCACACGTACAGGAACGCAATCGTCCAGAACCCGATCAGCGACAGTTTGTGGCTGTACAGAGGGTTGCCTGTTGCCTTGGGTATGAAGTAGTACGCAAGAGAAACTCCCATCGGCGTGAAGATGAGGCCCACCGCGTTGTGTCCAAACCACCAGTTGACGTTGGCGTCATTCACACCGAAGTAGACCGGCAGATTGGCGACAACCCAGAGGATAGTGGTCCAGAAGATGGTGCCCATCATGTACCAGAGGCTCACGTACATCTGCGGTCGTTTTCGGTTTGCGATCGTTCCGAAGATGTTGATCGCAAACATCACCCAGGCGACTGCCACCAACACATCCAGCCACATCGGTAACTCCAGATACTCCCTGCCCTGGTTGTGGCCCAAAGAAAACTCCACCACGGCACCGAGTATTATCACAACCCAGAGTCCCAGAGTAGCGAGCCCCAACTTTTCGCTGAACAGGCGTGTCCCGCACAGCCTTGGGATCACGTAGTAAGCCAAACCCATATTGGCGGCAAGCAACCATCCAAACAGAACACCATTGGTATGGATCGGCCGCAGTCGCCCGAACGTAAGGAACGAAAACCCCCCGAGAAATTCGGGGAAGACGAACTTGGTGGCCAAGGTCAGCCCCACCAGGATCACAATCAGAAAAAACGCGATCGAGGCGTAAATGAATCCCTTGGCACTGGTGTCTACGTGGCCTGCCATACGCTTCCCTCCGTTCGGTTGTGCTGGCAGCAAACGTCTGTTCTATACCGTCAGCCGACAATCGTCCGACAACTGTCGCCTAGTGTCCGATATTTGCGCCTCGTTCTCGTTGCACGTTGGCTTCGGTGCGGAGGTGGTTCAGAATGTCCCAGCGCTCTTCATCGCTCATCACTCCGATCCAAGGCAGCATCGACGTTCCGGGCACGCCGTTGGTGATTGATTCATACATCCGCGTGTCAGACATGTAGTCGATGAACGGGACCTCGCCGAACGAGATGACCGCGACCAGGTTGCGGGGTGCGGGCATCAGATTAGGAGCGATGATTCCGTTGCCGTCCGCAACGGCACCATGGCAGCTGGTGCAATACTGACCGTACGATGCTCGCCCTCGCGACACAGATGCCTCAGTTCGCTCCACGGGATTCTCGGTTCCATCAGCAACAGCCTGGTAATCAACTGAGTTCGGTAGCCCCGAGGCTGCGCCGGAGGTGAGCGATCGGATGTAGTTGATCACATGCCATCGGTTCGATTCGCTGAGAAGCATCTCGAACGCAGGCATGCTGGTCGCTCGTACCCCGCCCGAAACGGACGTGTAGAAACGTTCGTCGTCGAGATAGTTGACGAACTCCGCGTTACGGAGATTCTGCGGTTTGGGAATCAGGTTGAGCGCCTGCGGCCCCCTACCGTCACCACGCCTGCCGTGACAACCAGCGCAATAGTTGAAGAACACGTCCTCACCGATCGCGACCGATTCGTCAGACATGGCGATCGGGTTTTCTCGCTGAGAGCCACTTTGCACTGCAGCGTATAGCGGCACCAATACGAACGCCAGGAGTAGAGTGGTGCCAGCTGTTCTGAGTACTTTCGCATCAATGCGGTTCAAAATCCCAGACATTCGATTCCCCTGCGCCTCAGTGATTGTGACCCGACGGCCCATGGCCGCCGAGGCCCAGCCAATGCAAATACGGTATGTGAAGACCCCTCAGTACCAACGAAATGCCCATCAGGATGATCGTTACTGCCGCCAGCTGTTCTGCGCCTCGCCGGACTTTCGCCGAAAACACCGACGAAAAAGCTCCTACCAACACCAGTGCCGGAGTCATTCCAACTGCGAAGAGCGCCATTACTAGGGCACCGCTACCGACGTTGTGCGTAGCCACCGCGCGCGCGATCATCGCGTAGAGCACGCCACAGGGCAACAGAGGGGTCAGCAGCCCAAGCAGCATCTTGCTGCCTGCACTCGGCGAGCTCAGCAAGGATCCCTGAAGCTTCGCGATTCCCTTGCCGGTCCAGCCCTGGGTGAAACTCGACGGTACCGGCACGAACCCCAATAGGAGAAATCCGGCAACGATCATTACAGCGCCACCCACCACAGAAACGTATTCGCCTATGGTCTGGATGGACCCGAAAGCCATCCCCACCAATCCTGCAAGCACACCCAACGCGGAATACGCCAAGATCCGTCCCACGTTGTAGGCGGCGTGAAGCCATAAGATGCTTCTGCCAGATTGTTGTCCGAACTGCCCCGAAGTCGCTCCGCTTATCGAGTATGCGAGCACGATGGGGCCACACATGCCCACGCAGTGCAAGCTCGCGAGCACCCCTGCCAGCAGTACTACCGAGTACTCGGCCACTAACCACCCTCTGGTGCGTAAACGGTCGCGTTATCCACCTCGAGGGTGGTCAGGCTTTCCAGGTAGAGTTCCAGAGCGTCGAGTTGAGACTCCGAATACTCGAAGTCCGGCATAATCGAACCTCCGATCAGCGTACGCGGATTGAGATGATGTTCCTTCATCCATTCTTTCGTACGCTGGCGGCCGTACACGCTCAGGTCGGGGCCGATCTTGCCACCTTCACCGTTTATCGTATGACAGGCGACACATGCCATGCTCTCGAAAAGCTGCCGGCCTGACTCGACAGAAACCGGCACGTCTTCCGGTCCCTGAGCTTCCCACGCCACCGACTCGAAGTGCTCGCGCACGGGACCGTTCAGCAGACGTTCGCCGGTTTGGGCCTTGAGATACACGAGCAACGCATGAACCTCATCCTCCGTGAGTTCCATCGTTGGCATGATCGATTCGAAGCTGTTCGCCTTCGGATCGACGATTGACTCAAACAAATAGTCGACGCGCCACTTGGCACCCACGTCAGTCAGCTCGACACCGAGCTTTCCGCGCGAGACACCATCGATTCGGTGGCACCCGTAACACGCCTTTTCAATGAAGAGCCGTGAGCCTGCCCGCAATACCGGAGCCGCTCGTGGGTAAGGTGGGAGGTGGCATTTCGCGCATGCCGCTTGTACGTAGTCGCCAGCCAGGCGACCCCTGATCCAGTGCTCGCCCGCACCGTGTGCGTCTTCGGCGGTCAGGCCGCGGCCGTTCCCTTCGTGGCATACGGTACAACCAAATTCGCGGAACGGATGGTTGCCCCGTATGTTCGAATGGGTTCGGTACGGCAGAGGGGCATCGGCGAATTTCGGATCGTCGATACCAGCGTGGCATGTGGTACACCGATCGATTCGTCGCTCACCCCAATCAGAGATGATGAGTTGTTCGATGCGCGGATTGCGTGCCCAAATGTTTGCCCGCATCTCGGCGTCTTCGGTGAGTTCCGCCGCAATCTCCAGGTATTCTGTTTGGTGGGCCCGCCACTCATTGCGGTAGTTCTTGTGCAACACGAGGACGTTGCCGCTCAAGAACAGCACCGAACCGACGAGCATAACGATCTGCCAGAATCTGCTGACTTGCATAGTCACTCCAGCTCCCGGTCAGTGACCGAGGTTCGATTCCCATGGGAGGACGAAGTCCCAGTTCGGTCCCCGGAAGAACGTGCCGAGGATGATCATTACGAACATGACGACGAGAAACATCAGGAAGATGGTGTTCGCCCACGATCTCTCTTTGGCGAACCAGATACCGATGCCCACTTTCTTCCTATCGAAATACGGCAGTGCCAACAGGGCAACTACGATGAGCGTGGGTATCGCCACTCCACCAATGAATGCGGAATAGCTCACCATCTCCTGCAACCCCA
The DNA here is from genome assembly GCA_964518955.1 of uncultured Gemmatimonadaceae bacterium. Lineage (GTDB taxonomy): Bacteria > Gemmatimonadota > Gemmatimonadetes > Gemmatimonadales > GWC2-71-9 > JBDGYW01. The sequence continues at coordinate 69,867 of CAZFHS010000004.1, forward strand.
GGAAGTACCACGGCGCCTTGGCTGGATTCGGCGGATGCGTGGCGTCTGCGATTTCTTCGAGTGGGGCGTTGAATATGAATGCCGCTACCAGCAACAGGCCTGCCACCAGAGCAAATAGGGCGATTTCGCGATACAGCACGTGCGGCCAGGTGAAGACGTAACCCTCGTCGTCTCTGCCGACGTTGGGAGAGCTACCTTTGACCAGTTCCATCAGGCCGTAGGTCTTGTCGGCATCCTTCGGGAACACCTTGTTGGGATCTACTGGTTTCATTTCAACCCTCCTCCCCTCTAGGTTCATTCTCAGAAGGATGAGCGAGACCGCCGTCCTTGCGGATTCTCCATAGGTGCACGGCAACCAGCACTATTAACACAACCGGGAGAACCGCCACGTGCAGAACGTAAAAACGCAGCAGTGCTTCCTGCCCTACCGTGTCTCCGCCAAGCAGCATCTGCCTGGTGGGCTCACCGAGCACTGGTGCGTATCCTGCGATCGCGGTCCCGACCGTGATGGCCCAGAACGCCAATTGATCCCAAGGCAGCAAGTAGCCTGTGAATGAGAGTCCGAACGTCAGCAATAGCAGCACCACGCCTATCTGCCAGTTGAACTCTCGGGGTGGCTTGTATGCGCCGGTGAAGAAGACTCTGGCCATGTGCAGAACCACGAACAAAACCATGGCTTCGGCCGACCATTTGTGGACGTTTCGGAGGACGTGACCGAAGTTCACAGACGACCTGAGGTCCAGCATCCGGTTGTATGCTTCAGCTTCGGATGGGACATAGTAGAACATCAGCAAGATGCCGGTGAACGCCAGAATCAAGAACAAGATCAACGAGATCACACCCAGCCCGAACGTATAGGTGGCCTTTATCGAGTGCCGCCTCACCTTCACGGGGTGGATGTGAAGGAAGAGATTGTTGAAGACGGCGTACGACTGTCCCTCTGCGTCTCTGGGCATCTTGCCGTAGCGGAAGATGGACCGGTGGGCGATTCGCCCCAGTTCCTTCAACCAGTCGATCATCGTCTCCCTCCGTCGCTACAAGAATTCCCGCGCATACAGTAGTCTCCCGCGAAAAGAATCCGCTCAAACATTCAGGTAAGTTCCCTGCGGAACCTGCTTGGTCTTGTCTATCTCGAGTTCGCCATTTGGAGCCACGGCGATCTGGTACCATTCGAGGGGTGCGGGCGCCGGTCCGCCGGTTACCACACCGTCGGCGTCGTATTGACTCCCGTGACAGGGGCAGTCGAAGCCGCTTTCTGTGACTGTCACCGTACATCCGAGGTGCGTGCACACGACCGATATCGCGGCGATACCGTCCCTCTCACGTATCACTACAACGCGCTCGTTCTCGAACGTCTCCCTGATGCCCACTCGATAGTCTTCCGGCCTTCCTACACGGAAGCTGGTGGGCGCGCCATAGCTCACCGACGGGCGCAGGAAGAGGAAGTTGCTGACCGCAGCGATAGAACCAGAGATTCCTACTCCGATCCACGCGAACATTCCAAGTACCGAGCGTCGGCCAACATCCTTGTCTGATGGCTTTGATCCGTGATCCGGCATTAATCAGCTCTCCATGTCTCCATCTATGTTCTCATCGTCGTCGCGCAGCATCTCGTATTTGGGTGCCTCGACGTCTTTGAACTGCCCCTGTTTCACCGCCCACATGAATACGGCTGCGAAGATCACTCCCATGATCAGGCTGAAGAAGATCAGGAAGTAGACCGATATCATCATTGAGCGTCAGAGCCTCCAGCGCCCGTCCAGGTGAGACATTCCTCGTACCGGAAATGCTCCATTGTCACGGCCTCGGTTGGGCATCGCTTGGCACAGTAACCGCATCGAATGCAACGATCTTCGTCTTTGATCATCGCCGACCCCAGCCTCTTGATCGCATCGAAGCCTTCGGACTCGAGCAGCTGCTTCACATCCACGCCGTATCGATGTATGAGAGCCGCTTCGAGTTCGGGTTCGAGCACAATTTCAGAGAGTGGCACGAGGGCAAGACAATCTGTGGGGCATACATCAACGCATCCGTTGCAGAGGATGCAGAGGTCTCCGTGGAAGATCGTGTTGATGTGACACTTGAGGCAGCGATCGCCCTGCTCGCGAGCGACTCGTTCGGGGAAGGGTAGCTCGATGAGCTCCACAGAGGACGCACGTTTTGTGGCTTCCAATGCCGGCGGGTTCTGTCGGTCGCGCTGCAAATACCCGTCGGACATGCAGTGTCTGGGAGGGTTTTCGAATTGCCCGGTGACGTCATGCACCGGCGTTGCTTTTCGCAGGTATTTGTCAATCGAGAGGGCGGCGTCCTGTCCTGACCTGACAGCATCGATGAACAGGCCGGCACCATCCGACACATCACCGCAGGCGAAGATGTCCGCCTCTCCGGTCTCCTTGGTGTCTGGATCGATCGCGATCGTTCCTCGAGGGGAGACCTCAACTTGGCCCGCACCTTCCAAGAACCCGAAATCGCCTGACTGGCCGATGGAGAAAATGACAGTATCGGCTTCAATCACCTCACCAGGTTCATCATCGTACCGCGGACTAAACCGGCCATCGTCATCGAAGACGGACAACACCTTCCTCGTGGCCAAACCGGTCGCCGTCCCATTCTCCCCAACAACGCTCAACGGCCCGCGGGACGTGTGCAGTACTAGCCCTTCCTCCGTGCCTTCTTCGATCTCTATGTCGTCAGCCGGCATTTCCTCGCGAGATTCGAGGCACACTAGGTGCACCTGCTTGCCGCCGACACGAAGTGCCATCCGCGCAGCATCGGTCGCTTCGTAGAAGTCTTTTGCGTCTGAACGCGTGTCTACCGGCCCGGGCCTCAGCGCAGTGCGAGCAACGTCGAATGCGACGTTGCCGCCGCCTATGACTACGACCTTCTCGCCAATGTCGACATCCTGACCCATGTTGACGAGCCGAAGGAACTCGATACCGAACATCACTCCTTTTTGGTCCGCCCCTTCGATCGGCAATTTCCGACTATTTTGAAGGCCGGCCGCAATGAGTATTGCCTCGAATCCCTGCTCGCGAAGCTCGGGGATGGTGATGTCCTCGCCGATTGCCGTGTTCAGGCGCAATTCCACTCCGAGGCTGAGAATTGCGTCTATCTCGAGCTGTACGAGTTCACGAGACAGGCGGTAGACCGGCACGCCGGTGACCAGCATCCCGCCAGCGAACGAGTCTCGCTCGAACACCGTGACCCTGTAACCAAGCAGCGCCAGGTCGTGTGCCGCTGTCAGGCCTCCTACGCCTGCACCAATCACGGCGATCTTCGCCCCGGCACGAGGGTTGTCTGGATCACGCCGCGCCGATGAGAATTCGATTGTGGATGCAGGATCGACTGCCTCAACCCCGTGCTTTTCGGTGACAAAACCTTTTAACGCTCTGATCGTGATGGCTTCGTCGATCTTGCCACGACGGCAAGCCGCCTCGCACGGTGCACCACACACCTTTCCACAGATGGAAGCGAAGGGATTTGGCCCGCGCGCGATTCGATATGCTTCCAAGTAATCGCCCCTGGCAATGGCCAGCACGTAACCACGCGAGTCGGTGTGTACTGGGCATCCCCACTGACATTCGATCTGCCGCTGCCAGTACTCTACGTCTGCGAGCTCCACACGGTATTTGGAGTTTGTCATATGTCTATGCACCCTTCGTCTCGGGGTGGCCCAATCTCGTGAGGGCTACCTGGCGCCCATCCGCAAGCTGGTCGAACCGGACGCCTGCAAGGTGAGCTTCGAGCATTCTCGTGGCATCCGTCCAGGAACGTTGTACCGGGCAGGTGACGCTCAAAGGACAAGCTTTCGGATCGTCGACGCAGCGGTTGAGCACAATGCCGCCCTCGAGTGCGGACACAACGTCTAGCATCGATATCTCGGCAGCCGGTTTCGCCAACCGGATACCGCCGCCCGCACCGCGTACCGTTTCGACCAGACCTGCCTGGGCAAGCTCGCCTACTACACGTCGGGTATACGGCTTGGGCAGGAGACGCTTCGCCGCGATTTCGGCGATCGGCACCAGAGTCCCCTCCTCGAGGCAAGCGAGGTGGAGTACGACCCGAGCCGCATAATCTGTGTTGCGTCCGATTCCAAGCATTGCAAAGGTTACCGTTTTGGTATTATTACGCCATGTACAGTGTTTGTCAAATCGATATTTCGCATGATTTCATTCACCCATTCTGCCCTTGCGCCACCCCTACTGAGTTGCGGATTCCTGGCTTGGTGAACCGACAACGGAACGGAGTGGAAAGGCACAACGGATGTAGATTGGCCTCGAGACGGTACCGGGCGAGTTGTGAGAAGAAAATCGCGAGTTGGCGTACTACAGACTATACATCCCGTCATCGTAGCTCGGCCCGCCCATTCCCCCACCATCACCCATCCCGAGATCGCCCAGGTCCTCCTCGATCTTGTCCGGATCCTCACCTGCTTCCAGGCGGCGTACTGCCTCCTCCATCTCGGGGTCGAGCCCCTCGCCGGTGATTTCACTCATCTTGCGCATGAGCGTGCCCATCTGCTTGGGATCGCTCTCGTCCATGCCCTCGATTTGGCTCATGAGCCGCATCATCTCACGTTCCTGGCCGGGTGTCAGATCGGGCATATCATCAGCGCCACCCGCACCTGCTGGGTCTTCACCTGAGCCTCCGCCTGTGCCTTTCCGAGTCGGCCCGGTGAAGGCGAACTTCGACATCACCCTTTCCATGGTCTTTGTGTTGCCACAGCGTGGGCAGTACGCCTTCTTGGCTTTCTTCACGTTTTTGACCATGAAGCTGAACACCACATTGCATTCCGGACACAAATACTCGTAAATCGGCATCGCAGGGCTCTCGGTTACTGGAACAGGCGTGCTAGCGACATATCATCGCGGTGTCATAATGAGCTCGTCAAGGTCTTTCTTAGGAGGTGATTCCGGCCAGGACTCGGGAACACCGATGGGTGTAATGCAAACACGAGTATAGCGGTCAGGAATGCTCAACACCTCGCTCGTGACTTCGTCGGGTATCGAATCGGTAATGAACACAGTCCCGTATCCGAGGGCGCGCGCCGCGAGCATGAGGTAGCCGGCCGCGAGCGGGCCATCCCAATGGTTGTAGGTCGGGTACTGTGACTCGTTATCGGTCAGTACCACTATGTAGACGGGGGCTGAGAAATAGTCATCGTACGATTGCCTGACAGCTGTCCTGCGTTCTTCCGAGACCTCTCCGAACCGCTCCGTTAGCGCCGTGAAAGTCCGCTCGACGCAAGTGTCTCTCAGTCGATCCAGCACGCTCCTGTCGCTCACGACAAGGAACTGCCATGGCTGTTGATTGCCGGACGTTGGAGCAAGCCGCGCGGCATCGAGTATCTGACGAACGTGTTCCTCCGGCACAGGATCTGGCCTGAATTTCCGCACAGAGCGCCGCTCCCTCAGCACTTCAAAGAACTCTGAGCCTTGAGCGCGTGCCGCCGCGGGCAATCCACCCAGAGCCATCGCGCCGCCAACAGTGGTGGTCACCTTCACGAACTGCCTTCTGTCTTGACTGTTTTGCATAACGATCCCCCTATTGTCCCTCAGCTAAGTTAGCAGCAACCCCAGCCAACGTACGACTGATTAGTTTCGCTGGACACCTACCAAGACAATGGTGATACTTGAAACCAATGCTGTCCGTTCCAAACCATCCAAGCCAGAGGATTCCATGAGAATTCTGGTTACAGGCGGTGCCGGGTACATAGGAAGCCATACGGTGGTCGAGTTGTTGAACTCAGGCTACGATGTCGTTGTGGTCGACAACCTCGACAACAGCTGTGAAGAATCACTGCGGCGGGTCGAGAAGATCTGCGGGCGCGGCGTCGAGTTCCACGAGGTCGACATCCTTCATCGCGGCGCTCTCTCGGCAGTGTTCGCAAGCGGACCGGTGGATGCTGTGATCCACTTCGCGGCCCTGAAAGCGGTCGGTGAATCGGTTGAACAGCCTCTCCGGTACTATCACAACAACATCACAGGCACCCTAATGCTCTGCGAAGTGATGATGGAACACGGCGTCAAGAACATAGTGTTCAGTTCGTCGGCAACGGTTTATGGAGACCCCCACGAAGTACCGATCACAGAGGACTTTCCCCTGCACGCGACCAATCCGTATGGGCACACAAAACTCATGATGGAGCAGGTCCTCACCGACGTTCAATTTGCCAACAGCGACTGGAATGTCGCCCTGTTGAGGTACTTCAATCCGGTGGGAGCGCACGAAAGCGGAGACATCGGCGAAGATCCAAATGGGATCCCCAACAACCTGCTGCCGTACATCGCCCAGGTGGCCGTGGGAAGGTTGGATAAGCTCTCAGTTTTCGGGGGTGATTATCCGACACATGATGGTACTGGGGTACGTGACTACATTCACGTTGTCGATTTGGCAGTCGGGCATCTTCGAGCCCTGGACAAACTGGCGGAGAACCCGGGTAGAGTCGTCTACAACCTAGGAACCGGCTCCGGCAACAGCGTGCTGGAAATGGTCGGTGCATTCGAGCGGGCAAGCGGCAAGAAGATTCCCTACGAAATAGTGGGCCGCCGCCCCGGAGATATCGCAGAGTGCTACGCCGATCCGTCGTTGGCGCAGGACGCTCTCGGTTGGCGTACGATTAGGGGCATCGATGAGATGTGCGCCGACACTTGGCGATGGCAGTCGAAGAATCCCGACGGCTACGGCGACAGGTAAAAACAAGAGAAACGAAACAAGGCTATAAATGTCAGTAACACTCGCAACAACGCCGAGGGCTCTCACCGACGGTTCGCGGCTCATAACCGAGTCGTGCGTCAGGGCAGGAGCCGACGTATTCATCGGCTATCCGATTACACCCGCCAATCTGCTTTACCTCTACGCGACGCAACGATATCCCCGGATGCTCGCCGCGCCCGATGAGATCACCACGCTGCAGTGGATGTGTGGTTTCTCCGCCACCGGCCATGTTCCCGTCACAGCGACGTCGTTCCCGGGCTACGCTCTGATGATTGAGTCGATCAACATGGCATACATGATGGAATTGCCGATGGTGATCATCCTCGCCCAGAGGCTCGGGCCGGCGACAGGATCGGCTACAACCGGCGCTCAAGGCGACCTGACTTTGCTGCAGGGGACTCTCTCCGGAGGCTACTCACTACCTACGCTGTGTATCAGCAATCTCGACGATTGCTGGAATCTGTCCGCCGAAGCGGTGAAACTCGCGGTGAGATTGCGCACTCCGGTCGTTCTGCTCACGTCCAAAGAGATGGTCATGACGCGAATCAGTTACGACTGGTCCGGCCTTCCGGACATCGAACCGGAAGAGCGGAAATACTTCGAGGGCGACACTCCATACCGGCCGTACTCGCCAAGGGAAGATCTAATCAGCGACTTCCTACCTGTCGGGCAGAACAAACACCAAGTGAGGCTCACGGCGTCGACTCACGACCAGAGCGGCATAATTCAAAACATGCTGCCCGAGGCAATCGAGAACACGAAGCGGCTGCAGGCAAAGTTCAATCTGCACCTTCCGGACTTCACATACTACGATCTCGACGAACAAGAGGGAGCCAGGAGACTGGTCGTCTCGTATGGAATCACGGCTCAGGCTTCCCGCGAAGCGGTCGGGCTCCTGAGGAATAGCGGAGAAAAGGTCTCTCTTTTGGTCACCAAGACATTGCTGCCGACCCCTTACAAATACGTCGAAGTCTGTGATAGATACGGCAAGGTCGTCGTGGCAGAGGAGAACCTGAACGGCCGGCTCAGAACTCTGCTGTACGGTACGCGTGGCAGAAAGGGTCTGACCGGGGTCAACGGCATCGCGAAGATGATCAGCCCGCTGGAGATCGTCGAGGAGGTGCTCCGATGACCGGGCTGCCGATCTTGAAAGACACTCCCCTTCCATTCTGCAAGGGCTGCGGGCACACGCACGTCGCCAAGAATACGGAAAAGGCACTTCACCGGCTGGGCCTCGACCCATTGGATGTGGTTTTAGTGACCGACATCGGGTGTCATGGCATCGTCGACAAGAGCTTCCTGACACATACGGTGCACGGGCTCCACGGACGTGCTGTCGCACTCGCGGGCGGAATTTCAGCTGGACTAGAAAACCCGGCGAAAAAAGTCGTCGTGTTCATCGGCGACGGCGGCGCGACAATCGGCATGCAGCACCTGGTCGGAGCGGCGCACCGCGACATCGACATCACGGTTGTGGTGCACAACAACATGCTATACGGCATGACCGGCGGACAGCCGTCCGACTTCACGCCATGCGGCTTCAAAACTCCAACGGTGCCGGACGGGGCCAGCCGGCCAGGTTACGACATCTGCAAGCAGATTGCCGCTGCCGGTGCCTCGAGGGTGGAGAGAGTCATCGGCGTGGGCGACTTCTCCGCGGAGATAGCTGAAGCAATCTCGACGCCAGGGTTTTCTCTCGTGGAAGTCATGGAGATCTGCCCGAGCCACGGGGTGAAATCAAATCCGGGAATGAAGCTGAAGAAGATCGTCGAAGAGTCGGGACAAGAGGTGAAAGTGTTCGTCACCGGCGGGGCGGAGCCCCCAGCACCCTCAGGTCTCGATGAGCCCCACAGCCTCCTGCAGGATTCTCTCGAGTTGTTGCCTGTGTACCCAAACTCCCTCGCGCGGCGCATAGGTATCATGGTTGCAGGCTCGGCCGGAGGAGGGGTTCAATCGGCAGCGGAAAGGTTTGCCAAAGCTGCGATAATTTCGGGCCTGGATGTGACGCTTCGGGGGGCCTATCCGGTCACAGTGGGCGTGGGTTTTTCTGCCGCACAAATCAACGTTTCACCAGATCCGATACTCTTCACTGGGTCGTCATCTCCGGACGTTCTGATCGTGACATCGAAGGACGGCGCCAACTATGCCCGGCCGTTTGCAGCCAAGATGACTAGAGGACTGTTGGTGGTGGATGAAAGCCTCGAGGAGATCTCGACAAGCGCTGAGATTGTCCGCGTTCCAATGAGTGCCAAAGTTGGAACTCGTGAATCTGCTGTGTTTGGTCTGCTGTGGTACCTCGACCGAGAGAGGATCTTCCCGATCGAGGCGATGATGGATGTGCTCACGACTGCCGGCATGACACGCAGGGCTAAGATCGAGAAGCTGCTGCAGTTCTGACGCGGCGCTCTATCCTCGGTTCGGTAAGGTCGTATTCAGTTCAGCCGAATCGCGTCCAACGCCTTATATAGTTCGGTCGCGGTGGCGAACCTATCGTCGGCCTCGCTCGAAAGCGCCTTCAGGATGACGCTCGCGAGAGCTTCGGTGATTTCCGGGTTGAATACCCGAGGATCTTCGGGCTTTTCTTCGATGTGCTTTGCCATTAGCGCCGGTAGCGTCGGCGCGTCAAAAACGACGCGGCCGGTCAGACATTCAAACAGAACCGCCCCTGCAGCATAGATGTCGGTCCTGCCGTCGATCGGCTGACCGAGCAACTGCTCGGGAGCCATGTACTCCGGTGTCCCTATCGCGGCTCCGACCTCCGTCAGACGTTCCTTCCGTTCTGGTGCGTCGGGTACTTCAGCTAGGCAAGCGATACCGAAGTCCATCACCTTGAGGAAACCGCGAGCGTCCAGAACCATGTTGTGTGGTTTGATGTCCCGGTGGATGACGCCTTCTTCGTGCGCGACCTCCAGAGCACGGCAGAGTTGTTTACCGACCGTCAGCGTCACGCTCGAAGGTAGCGTTCCGCGCTCGTGGATGAGTTCCTTGAGATTCTTACCATCGACGTATTCCATGGTAACGTAGTAGGTACCGTCGGCTTCACCTAGGTCGTGAGTACGTACGACGTTTTTGTGGGTGATCTTCCTGGCCAGCCTGATTTCTTGTTTGAACCTCTCGCGCAGTGAAGCATCTGCAACGACTGCCTCTGGCCTGATCGTCTTGATTGCGACGTCTTCTTCGAGCTCGCGATCGAATGCTCGATAGACGACCCCCATCCCACCCTTGCCGAGCACCTCGGTTATCTCGTACCTACCGAGCAGGTTCGTCCCGATCGAGATTTGCGTGGATTTCTGCCCAGCAGACGGAACGGTCGGCATACCACCGCCGTCCGGGAAGGGCGTTGCTGGCATTACCAGCGTCTCTTGCTCCTGCGTGCTCAAGTATGCAACCAGCTCTTCCTTTGCCTTCAACTCGCGCATCATATCTCGAAACGCATCGGCAAGCGCTCCGATTTCGTCACGGGAGCGGACCTCGATTGTACCGCTATACTGCCCCTCGCCCACTTGCTGAGTTGCGCCCACGAGCTGAGTTAGCGGGCGTGTGATCCTTCGCGCGACAAAGAAGGTGGAAAGCAGGGCCAATGCCAATCCACCCGCAAACACCCAGAGAATTGTCTGCGTGAGCTGTGTGAATGCCGCAAGCTCGACACTTCTCGACCGAAGGCCTATGTAGCCTCCAACGGCGAATCCGGAAGCCGTATTCAGTGGTCCGGCAGTACCGACGAGATCGTCACCACCGACAATCATTCGGAGACGTGTGCCGACGGAATCGGGTCCTACCGCTGCCTCGAGATCCATACTGCGCAGGGTTTCAGCAAGAGTCTCCGACTCGAGCGTCGAAACCACTGGCTGAGCCAGTCCGATGCTGTCGAGTGCGAAGAAAACGACGTCCGAGTTGGTATGGCTCTTGATCTCGACCGCGAGGTCTTGGTCGATCTCGTACGCCGTCACGAGTATTCCGTAAATCATCGTTCTGGAGGGATCGAACACAGGCACTGCAACGGCTTGGAAAATGATATCCCCGTCGGGCGTAGGCTCTATCCAAACTCCTTGCGTTGTGTCACCAGCCAACGCCATTCCGATGAGAGAACTCTCCGAGAGATCGTCCCCGTAATAGTTCCTTTCGTACGTCCAGGCGTGGAGCACACCGTAAGCGTCGGTCAGCATAGCCCATACGGCTCCGGTTTGCGCGGCATACTCATCCACCTGGTCGAGCAGGTTCGATCTGCTCTCGTTCTCAAACGCGGTGGCAATACGCGCGACGTAGTCGGGGACCTGCGCCAGCCCCGCGGTGACCTGCAGCAACCCACCGCTCCGGCCAGCGAGCACATCCTCGATGGCTGCTTGAGTGGCGGTAAGCGCCTTGTCGATGGATTGATCCGCAGTCACGTCTGCCCGGTGTTTGGTGAATCCGAGCGCTCCGCCCAGAACCACCACGATCACCAACGCTGTAGAGAGGAAAATTCTCGGAGCAAGTCCGGTCACCACAGCACTCCTAGTAACGCCTGCCCCGGCGGGCAGTCGAGTATGGCCGACCGAACTTGTTCAGGTGCTGGACGAACTCGTAGGTCCTCGCGTCCAGCTCAATTGTGACGTCATCGAGTCCACCTGCCCCCACTTCTACTTCTCGTGTGACGGTCTCACGAGAGCGTTCGTGCCACGCGTGTAGGGTGTACGTTCCCGCCGGAACGCCGACGATGGTGAAGGAACCGTCTGCGAGAGGTTGAGCAAAGTAGGGGTTGTCGCGCACTACTATCGTGCCGCTCATATTCGCGTGCACATTGCAGTACACGCGAATGATCCCCGGCCGATCGAAGCTAGTTGCCCGCGTCTCGCCCCTGCCGAACGTTCCCAGGTCGAAGAAAGCATTGTCGGACAGCGAGAAGACGTTGTGATCGAAGGCGTCCGAATTGGGGAACTCGACGTACGACCCAACCGGAACCACTACGACATGAGGTTGGAACTCCTTCTTCGCAGTGTTCACCGTAACTGTCTCGGCCTGCACTGGTACGGGTTCTTCGGTTTCTAGCCATATCACGGCGTCACTCACATCGTCGGCCACTTTATTGCCCTTGTCGAGGACAGTGACGCGCCCGTTGATCGCACCGACAGTTTGACGCGACCTGCGTTGGCCATCGGCAGGGGCAGCAAACAGAGCAACCACGGCGAACACACACAGGAGGTCGCGTGAGACGGACTTGGCTATCTGATAGGGCATGCTATATATTATGAAACTGGTACCAAAATGTCAATTAATCGATCCTGAGGTGACCCATGAGGTCTTACGTGCTAGCGCTCGCAATCGTGGCTTTCCTGCTCCCCGGAAGAATGCTCGCACAGGATCCGGACGATTCGCTGAGAATCCGTCTCGAGCGGGCTGAGCGAATGATCGAGATGTTGCGAGTTCAGATGGCCGACGCGACCGAATCGAAAGTCGAGCCGCGGTCCGGGTTCAAGGTAGGCCTGTCCGGCCTCATCCTGCTAAACGGGTTCCATACGAGCACGAGAGTGAACAACACCGACATTCCCACGGTCGTTCGGCCGCCCGACACGATGAACGTGCTCCCGGAGCGCGCACTGGGAGCAGCCGCCAGGCAATCTCGGATAAGCCTATCCATCACCGCACCCGGAGTGCTGAACGGCGAGTTCAACGGAGAGATCGAGATCAGTTTCTTCGGCGGGCACTTGGCGAACGGCCGGTTTCTGCCATTACTGTCGATCCGTCGTCTCAGGGGTGAGTTGCGGTGGGCCAACGCGTGGTTGATGTTCGGTCAAGAATCACCGCCAATATCCGACGTCGATCCATCGAGCCTTGCCGCTATGGAACTCCCAGGATTCACTCAGTCGGGCAACCTCTGGTACTGGATGCCCCAAATGGTTGTGGGAGCTGAAACAAATGGATCCGTCAGACTCGGGTTCGAAGCGGCGGTTGTCGCTCCGATGGCTGCCCCGAGTCAACCAAAGTCGATCGTGACTCAGCCGAACGACGCAGAGAGATCGGGGAAACCGTTCTTGCAGGGCCGAGTGATAACGCGATGGGGGGATATGGGATTGGACGGTGGTGAGGTCAGTATCGGCGGTCACTACGGATGGATCGCAACAGGGGCAAACACCGAGACTATCTCCAAGGCGATCGCGCTCGGTGCGCGGTTTCTGGTAACCGAGTTCGTGGAGGTTCGCGCGGAGGGCTTCACGGGGCAGGTGCTGGGGACCCTGGGCGGAGGAGGAGTCGGCCAGAATTTCGGACCGAACGGCCAACCGGTTCGATCGAACGGCGGCTGGGCACAGGTAAACCTCCTACCCACTCCAGAGTGGGAGTTTGGCGGTGGAATTGGGATCGACGATCCGAACGATGCCGATATCAGCACTGGTTCCACGCCGGGCGGCGGATACAATCCGTACGGTGGCGGTAGCTCAACTTACGATTTCGGCGCGGGCGTGATCCGGTCGAACCTGTCTTGGGAAGCACACCTCATCTGGAGGCCTCACCCGGTGCTGTTCGGACTCGAGTTCAAGAGAATTCGGACCGAGTACGGTGATGCAGGTGTCGGCACGCTCAATGGAAATCATGTGAACCTCGCGATGGGCTTCGAATTCTAGAGGCCACAAAACGCGGGTAGACAACGGTGGTGCCCGACCGCGATACTTGGATCGACATGGAGTGTTTTCTCGAGTATTCGTGACCGGAGCAGACGATGAGATTTGTAGCGTTATTCGCATGTATCACAGCCGTTGCACCACTTTCGGCGCAGCACGTGCCTCCAAGCGAGGACGCGCGGATCCATGCGATCGTGGACTCTGTCTCGTCCAATAGGCTGCTATCCGACGTAACCACACTAGTGAGCTTCGGGACGAGAAATACGCTGTCAGATACGCTGTCGGCAACGCGCGGAATCGGTGCGGCGCGACGTTGGATCAAGGCTGAATTCGACCGAATCTCAGCTGAGTGCGGGAACTGTCTCGAAGTGTTTTACGTGGACGAGATCTACCCCGCATCTCGACGTCTTCCCGATACTGTAAACGTTGTAAACGTCGTAGCGATGCAGCGAGGCACCAGCGATCCTAACCGCATGGTGATCATGAGTGGAGATATCGACAGTCGTGGCAGCAGTGGAGTAAACGCGATCGACTCAGCTCCGGGAGCGAATGACAATGCCAGCGGTATGGCGGGCACCATCGAAGTGGCTCGTCTCCTCACTCAGCACACGTTCAACGGTTCGATCGTTTACCTGGGGTTATCCGGAGAAGAACAGGGTTTGATGGGAGGTCGGACGGTAGCGCGGTATGCTCAAGAACACGAATGGAACGTTCAGGCCGTTCTCAACAACGACATGATCGGGAATGTCGAGGGCATCAACGGGGTCATCGACAACACCCACGCCAGGGTTCTTTCCGATGGAACGCCACCGACGGAAACTGAGGAAGAACGACGCAGGCGCCGCTTCACGGGCGGAGAGGTAGATGGTATCTCGAGGCAGGTGGCTCGGTATGTTGACCGCATGGCTGACTCTTACCTCCCTACCCTCGACGTGATGATGATCTATCGCCTGGACAGGTTCGGGCGGGGAGGGCACCACCGCCCATTTGCGGACCTCGGTTTCCCAGCGGTGCGTATCATGGAAACGAACGAGAACTACAACCGTCAGCACCAGGACATACGGTTTGAAGACGGCATAGCCTACGGCGATGTGCTGGAGGGCGTGGATTTCTACTATGCCGCCAAGATCACCGGACTCAACGCGGCCACACTCGCCTCTCTCGCATGGGCACCCGGACCGCCCGCTCAGGTGCGTCTCAGCGGCGCCAATAGACCGGCGGCGGTACTACGCTGGGAGCCTCCCTCGGACGCCGAAAACCTAGCAGGCTACCGCGTGCACTGGCGGTTGACCGATTCGTCTACATGGGATCACTCCCGCTGGGTCGGAGATGTGACTGAATTCAGGTTCGACGGTCTGATCATCGACAATTACTTCTTCGGGGTGTCGGCAGTATCGGCGGACGGACACGAGAGCGTCGTTGTGTTCCCCTCGTCCGGGCGGTAGATCGGCAAACCCGAGATTTAGTTGGGCCCTATCGAGGAGGCAGACGCAATTGCAGTGCGCGTTTGCCTCCTCGCGCATTTCACCGTTTCTCCGTCTAGCTGCACCTAGCCTGGCCTCTCCCAACCCGCGCCGCGTATGCCGCTCGGGACGCACATACCCCCCGTGCCCCCTGATTACCTTTCTCCAGGTTTCGACTCGCTCAATGATCGGAGTTGTGAGGATTACATGTTCCAACGTGTACTGATCGCAAATAGAGGAGAGGTGGCTGCCAGAATTATCAAGGCGGCAAAGAAACTCGGTGTTGAGACGGTCGCCGTCTACTCGGCAGCAGATGCCGAGTCCCCGCACATGGAGGATGCCGACATCAGCGTGCAAATAGGGGGGGCTCAGAGCAAAGACAGCTACCTCAATATCCGCGCGATACTACAGGCGGCGCTCCAGTATGACTGTCAGGCCGTCCACCCGGGATGGGGATTTCTGGCAGAGAACGCATTGTTCGCCCGCCTCTGCGAGCAGCAAAAAACGACGTTCATAGGACCGCCGGCCGATGTCATCTCTCTGATGGGAGACAAGGCACGTGCAAAGGAAACAATGAAAGCCGCAGGGCTTCCACTGATTCCCGGTTCCGATGGTGTCGTCGCGAGTGTGGACGAAGCGCGGGAGGTTGGCGAGAACATCGGGTACCCGATCCTACTCAAAGCCCGTTCAGGCGGAGGCGGCAAAGGGATGCGCGTCTGCCGCGATAGTGAACATCTGATCGAGATGTATGAAGAGGCTTCGATCGAGGCCGAAAAGGGGTTTGGTGACCGGGGTCTCTACATCGAGAAATTCCTCGAAAAGGGCCGGCACATCGAGTTCCAGGTCCTGGCAGATTGTTTTGGAAACGCCATTCATCTGGGCGAACGCGAGTGCTCAGTTCAGCGGAATCATCAGAAGTTGATCGAGGAAGCACCCTCCCCCGCTCTTTCTCTGGAGCTACGGGATCAAATGGGCGAAAAGGTTGCCCGTGCTGCCGCACACGCAGGATACGTCAATGCAGGTACCGTGGAATTCCTTATGGACGACGAGGGCAACCTCTACTTCATGGAGATGAACACTCGCCTTCAAGTAGAACATCCCGTGACGGAAGAGATCACGGGAATCGACATTATGGAGCACCAGTTCCGTATCGCGGCCAACCAACCTCTCGCGCTGCGTCAGGAAGACATCGTTTTCAACGGGCATGCAATCGAATGCCGCATCAACGCCGAAAACCCGTTCGAAGACTTCAAAGGTGCGCCAGGAACCGTTGCCGGGTTCGAGCCTCCGTCGGCAGCCGACGGAGGGATTCGCGTTGACACACACATACAAGCGGGATCGACGATTCCGCCATTCTACGATTCAATGATCTGCAAACTGATCGCTTCTGGGAAAGACCGAGAAGAGGCCATCGAGCGTCAAATCGCGGCCTTGAGGAATTTCACAATTGAGGGCGTCAAAACGACGATACCTGCGCACCTGGTACTGTTGGACTCCGAGGAGTTTCGCTCGGGTCAATACGACACCGGGATCGTGCCCCGCGTTCTTACCGCTCTCAAAGAGGAAGGGGAAGACTAATGGCCAAAGTCATCCTCGAGGACATCGGAGTTCCAGTCGAAAAACTCCTGAACACTGCGGAATACGACAAAAACCTCCAGGCCATGAAACAGTTGGAGGAAACGATAGTCGAGCGGCGAGATGAGGTGGCGGCCGGCTGGGGACCCAAGTACGTCGACCGAGTTCATAAAAAGGGAAAACTCACTACCTGGGAACGGATCGATCTCCTAAAAGACCCGGGCACCAAAGTTTTTCCCGTCGGGACTTTCGTAAACTACGGCATCGAGTTCGGCGATCCACCACGCACCTCCCCGGGAGCTGGTGTAGTCACAGCATTCGTCAAAGTCTGTGGAAGGCACACGGTCGTGATCGCGAATGACAACACGGTGGCCTCTGGGTCGTGGTGGCCTCAAACTCCGGAGAAGATCATACGCGCCCAGGAAATTGCGCTGCGACTCAAGGTGCCGGTGATCTACCTGATCGACTGTTCGGGGCTCAACCTTCCGGAACAGGCAAACACATTCCCCGGCAAGTACGGAGCGGGCAAAATCTTCAAAATGAACTCGCTGCTCTCGGCCGAGCAGGTGCCACAAGTGGCGGGGGTGTTCGGTGACTGCATTGCTGGTGGCGGGTACATGCCGATCATCAGCGACAAGGTCGTCATGACCGAGAACGCTTACATGGTCATTGCAGGCGCGGCGCTGGTGAAGGGTGGAAAATCGCAGACTATCACGTCGCTCGATATCGGCGGGCCGGACATCCACGTCCACCTCTCGAATTGTGCCGACATGCGCGCACCTGACGATCCAACCGCACTGGAGATGATCCGCCGTGAGATCGAAGCCCTTCCATCGTCGGCAATCGAGTACTACCGCTTCAACATGAGTCCTGTCGAACCACGTTTTTCGACTTCGGAGATCGCGGGGTTGATGCCCGTCGATTACCGAATGGCGTACGACATGCGACAGATCATTTCGCGCATGGTCGACGCTTCACTATTCTGGGAGCTATTGCCCGACGTCGGGCAGGAGATGATCGTCGGGGTCGGTCGAGTCTCCGGACTATACACCGGCTTCATTGCCAACAATCAGTTCCTGACGGAGCACCCGGAAGACCCGCACAGATCCAGGCCGGGAAGTCTCCTGTATCAACAGGGGATCGCGAAGATATCGGCGTTCTCGAGAGCATGTAATGCAGATGGCATTCCCATCGTGTGGCTGCAAGACATATCCGGATTTGACATCGGCACCGAAGCGGAGAAACACGGCTTGTTGGGATACGGGTCGGATCTGCTGTATACCAACTCGACCAATACCACTCCGATGATCACGATACTACTTCGGAAAGCGTCTGGAGCCGGTTACTACGCCATGTCCGGCCACCCGTACGATCCGGTTCTACAGCTATCGACACCAATCACTCGGCTGGCGGTGATGGAAGGCAGAACGCTTGCGATTGGAGCCTATCGTACCAAGCTCGATCACAACTTCAACATCATCACTGAAGATTCCGATGAGAGAGCCAAAGTCGAGGAAGGCATGGCTGCCGTGGAGGCGCGGATTACCGAAGACATGGATCCGTTCCGCTCTGCCCGCCAGCGGGACACGGACGAGATCGTCCTCATGGGCGAACTCAGAGAATACCTCAAGACGATCGTCGAAATGAGTTATCAGAGCATCGGATATCGACGTGTGAAGACACCCAGAATCTGGTCGCTTCACGATATGGCCGCGATGTTTCGGAGGATATGAGACATGTTCGAGAACAAGGTCAAAGCGATCATCGAGCCTGACGCCGACAATCCGGAGCACAAACTACTCCTTTCGCCCGCGGTCGGCCTCTTCAGACCAAATCTGCCAAAGGGAGCATACGTAACGCCCGACTTGAAGATCGGGACGCTAAACCTGTTGCAGCAGTTTTCCGATTTGGTGGTGCCCAAGGGTGCGAGAGGAGCCGTACTCGAGCAACTCATAGATGACGGCGTCAACAAGGTTCAGTATCGGACACCTTTGTTGCGGATAGGTGTCGCTGCCCTCGAGCAGTCAGAGGCGTCGGAGGGAGGAGTGGGAGATTCCGACGAATCAGTGAACGGCGATGCCGGCGAGTTGACGGTAAAATCCCCCACTGACGGGATCTTCTATCGTAAGCCAGATCCGGAATCACCGCCGTACGTGGCCGTGGGTGATGTAATCGACCAGGGAGCGCAACTCGGCCTGGTCGAAGTGATGAAGTGCTTCAATCAGATTCGGCTTCAAGAGGATGCGGCACCCGGCCGATGTGAGGTTGTCGCCATTCCAGTGGACGACGGAAGCGAGGTCAAGCTGGGGCAGGCGTTGTTCGTTCTGAAAGCGGTCTAGCCTTCACCGGAGATTGCTGCATCTGCCTCGCGCAGCACACGCTTCAGTTCTTCGGCGTTGCTGGCGTGTTTCTTCTTCGATAGCTTCTCGAGTGCCTTCTCGAGTGTCCACCATTTGGGTTTGCGCCCATCCTCGCGCAACACTTTGTCCACTACTACTTCCAGTAGGTAGGCAGTCACCAATTCGCGAGTGCCTCGCTTTGGTCGTTCATACCAGAACGAGGTGAGCGTAGCTGGGGAGACTTTGCCCAACACACCCGCTTCTTCTTTGGCTTCCCGCGCGGCCGAGTTCCATGGATCTTCGCCCTTCTCGACTCTGCCTTTGGGAAAGATCCGCCGGCCGGAGCTCGACTTGATGAAGCAATACTCGACTCCGGAAGAACCATTGCGGTAACAGATGGCCGCCACCTGATCGCCGGGGCCGGGAACGGATGATGTCTCTATGTCTGTCAGATTCCCCTCCAAATGATTTCCGGGCACGAGCCAACGATGAAACTAGCTGGAGCTGGCACGTTCTGGTACAGGGGCGCAACTGATTACTCTTCATCTTGCTGCTGGCAGCTATCAACACGACCGCACCTAGGAGACGATTCGCAATGGCTCAAACCAGCCTGCTCGTAGTCGACAACGCTCTAGATCACGAGCTGTACCGGCCCGTGGAACACTGGCGTAACATGATTGGTTTCACTCCTGATTCCGTGCATTTGCCGAGCGGTGGCCTCCTACCGAATGCTGACCGGTACAGCCACATCATACTCACCGGCTGTGAGGGGAGCATCAATGAAATGCCGGGATGGGCTCAGGATGAGGCGGTCTGGCTACGGGAAGCGATCGATGCAGGCGCCGCTGTATTGGGATCGTGCTGGGGTCATCAGCTCATTGCCGTAGCGCTAGCAGGCCCCGAAGCAGTCAGGCGCGCGGCTGCACCCGAATTCGGGTGGGTGGAGTTACAGGTAACAGACGACGGGGGCCTGTTACCGCGCGCGTTGCTCCAGACCTTCACATCGCATTTCGATGAGGTGGTGCGCGACTGCCATCCAGAAATGCGCGTTATAGCTACAGGTGCCAACTGCGAGGTCCAGGCCGCAAAGTGGGGAGATCGGCCCGTGTGGGGAATTCAACCTCATCCGGAGATTGCACCGGATACAGGTAGAGAGTTTCTGACCAGGGCTCTCGACAAGTGGCCTGATTCGACCGACCAGCTACGTGCAGCTCTCGATGCCCCGGTGCTCGACTCCAGGGCGGGCACACCGATAGCCAGACGTTTCCTAGAGATTCCGTCCGGGTAACCCATCAAAGTCTAAGCGGGCAGCAAGTACCGCCCGTAGCGCATCAGCCGTGGGCCCGCTGGGCGAATTGTAATCGTAACGACCTGGCCGAATCCGAGCCCCGGCTGCCTGTGAGCCAAACCAGCGCGACTCCAAAGCTGGACACCACTCGCCCTCACCGCGATAATAAACGCGGGAGGACCAAGCATTGAAGACTGAACGACCTATACCCATTTGGACCGAGAGCTTCCCAGGGATCTTCAGGGTCTGGCTCGGCACCGCCAACCTCGACGACGAGGACCAGCAGGAACTCGAAGAGTGTGTTCTCGATGCCCTCAAGGTGGTCACCGACATCACCGAACGGTTCAAAGGCGACTCGCCGAAGAAGGGCCAGATGTTCGAACGGCTCGGTAACAGATATTACTTCTTCAGGGATTTGTTGGACCCCGGCGCGACGATTCCGAATGTCAGATATGGGAATCCCTTTGCTTTTGTCGATCTCGAACCCGCCGATCGATGGCGTGTGTCGGTCCTCTACGAGGGTCTTGGCGCCGGAACGAAGCGGAAGCAGGTGCTCGACACCATCATCGGCATGGTCAAGGAAAAGACGAGAGTGAGATTTGGCCTCGAGCCCGTTCGTCTCGCCCACTTGTCCGAAGAAGCGACGTAACAAACCACACCTTCCGCTCTCTGCACTTGCACATCTAGCTATGTAGAGATGGACTTACGTAGACTAGGCACACACCTGGAGCTCAACCCTGAGCAACGCAATTCGCATGACGTACGCGACAGCACTAGTCCTTCAGGCATTGGACGGTGGACACAGGCATGGATTCGACATCATCGATGCGACCAGTCTGCTAAGTGGAACGGTATACCCACTGCTGCGGCGGCTCGAAGAGGCCGGCATCGTCAGATCCAGATGGGAAAACATCTCAATCGCCCGTTCGAGCAACCGGCCCCCTCGTAAATACTACGAGCTCACCAAACCCGCGAGCGAGCTAGTGTCGAGAGCGAAGGAGCGGTTCCCAAGTCTGGTTGCTGGGATCCTTGGACCTACAGCGCAGTAGCTCTATTGTTGATCGTGGTGTGCCTGCTTGCGGGTTACATCCCAGCGAGGCGGATGACTCGAGTCGACCCTGTAGATGTGGTGAGGGCTGAATAGTGGATCGAACGACCGCCTAGGCCCCACCCAGAGCCTTGTTGACAGCCTCTGCTACCTCGGTCATTGCGAATGGCTTCCTCAAAGTCGTCACCACATCCTTCTCGCGCTCCGCCAGATCCATGATCTCTTCAAAGGCCGACATGACGATCACTTTGACTTCGGCATATTGATCCCGCATTCGACTCATGAGCTCGACACCGCCCATACGCGGCATCATGAGATCGACTATGGCAACGTCAACTTCGTGCGCGTTCAGAACCTCCAGCGCCTCGACACCGTCCCCCGCTTCCAGAATGGAATGTTTCTCAACCTCTAGAAACCGTTGCAACGCCTCACGAATCGGGACCTCGTCGTCAACAACAAGTATCGTCGCCAATTTGCCACCCGGTTTTGTGGTTGACGTATTCTGCTGCCGGATCGGAACAGACTCTCTCAAAACCCACCGGCAAACACGATCATGTGTCGTCGCAAGGCCAAGTTTACCGGAAAGGGCACCGCATGTCTATCCGCAGTCGCAACGATAGACCGCGCAGCCGAATCTCCTATCAGGTAGTAGTCCTTTGATGCGATGAGGAGCTTCGAGGCAGCTATGCGGCCTCCCCTGCTCCTTCTTCCAACGCGTCGCGCACGGACCATAGCAACTCGGTAACGGTCCAAGGTTTCTGCAGGCATGGCACCTCAGGATCGATTGAACCGCGCTCGAGCATTTCCGTGGCAGAAAACCCACTCGTCATGAGAAACCGAACCGATGGTTTCCTCTGTCGTACAGCTCGGTACAATTCTGCTCCGCCGAGCCGGGGCATCACCAAATCTGAGATCACCAAATCGATCTCAGACGGATGCGCGTCGAGCGTTGCTAGTGCTTCCTCTCCGTCCGCAGCGGCAAACACAGAGTACCCCTGTGTCTCCAGCACCCGCTTTGCCGCTCGCCTCAGCGCCGTTTCATCCTCCGTCAGAAGGATCGTCGCCGATCCTCTGAGCGCACCGGTTTCGTATGACACGCACCTGCTCGCCGCATGCGCCACACGACCAACTTCAGGGAAATGTACCCTTACGGCGGTACCGTGCTCCAGCTCACTGTACACATGGACGAACCCGCCATGCTGCTTCACCAACCCATAGACCATCGACATTCCTAGGCCCGTTCCGGCATCGGCTGGTTTGGTTGTGAAAAACGGTTCGAAGATCTGCCGCTGGATGTCCTCGTCCATGCCAGCCCCAGTATCGCTGACCGATACGCATGCGTACTGGCCATGATTGACCCAAGGTCGCGTAGAGCAGTAGGCGTCGTCGAGATATTGTGGCGCGACCTCCACATGGAGCCGGCCCCCTTTGGGCATCGCATCCCGTGCATTTGTGGCCAGGTTAATGAGTACCTGCTCGATCGCACCCGGATCTCCCTGGATGTAGCCGACCGACTCATCAATGGACGTTTTTACTACTATGTTGTCAGGCAGTAGTCGTTCCAACATCGCCGTCATGTCGCCAACTAATGACCGTAGGTCGACCTCACGAAGCTCCAGGTCGTCATAACGGCTGAAGCCCAGGAGCTTTCTGATCATCGAGGCACCCCTTTTTGCGGACTCCTCGAGGTCATTCAGCTCTTCGCGCGCACTGACAGCTTCTTCGGGCAGAGCCTGACCAACCAACTCGGCGTTAGTGAGAATGATTGAGAGAAGGTTGTTGAAATCGTGGGCGATGCCCCCTGTGAGTCGACCAACCGCTTCCATTTTCTGCGCCTGCCTGAGTTGGTCCTCGAGTCGCCGCTGGTGCGTAACATCCTCCGCAATCAACTCGAAGCCTTCGAGCGCGCCATCCTCGCGGAACACCGGGCGACCGCTGAGGCGCGCTGTGATGCGCTTCCCGTCTCTTCGCCTCCAACGAGCTTCGACACCTTCAATTCGTTCGGCGTCTTTGTGCGTGCTAATCAACCGATCGCGTTCTTCCGGTCGTTCGTAGATCTCGCTGGGCTTCACGGATAGCAATTCGTCTATCGACTCGTAGCCAAGCATTTCCACCAACGCCGGGTTCACGGTGATGAAACGGTCATCGACGCTGGTGACGTAGATGCCATACGCGGCGTTTTTCACAAGAGCACGATGGTCGGCCTGCCACACCTCTGCGCCGTTAGGCCGGCACTCGAGCGTTGCTTCCAGGCTCGCAACATGCCGCCTGAGTTCCCCTAATTCCGCGACGAGTTGCGATTTGGTCTTGCTACTGTCGTCGGTCACGGCACGCGCCTTTCGGGTACTTGCGTAGCGACGAAGCGAAGGGCTCAAACAGCCACATCTGAGCACACCACCCCTCATGGTGCCAATCTGGCGGGTAGAGCCATTGGCACAAGTGCGTTTTTGGGGCACGAGGGTGCGAAATTGGGACATTTGTCAAAACACGAACCTGGGAGCGATACTTGGACAGTGCTATGAACCAAATCTTGCAGCTCGAAAACCCGATCATGGAGTACGTATGGGGATCCAAGGTCCACATACCGAAGCTCCTAGGTACACGAGTTCCCTCCGAAGCTCCACAGGCAGAGCTTTGGATGGGTGCCCACCCGAAAGCACCCTCTGTCGTTGCCGGTCGCACTCTCCTCGAGATCATCGAAACTGATCCTTCGTCAATGCTTGGTGCGAACGCGGCCGGGAGGTTTCGAGGAAGACTGCCGTTTCTGTTCAAGTTACTAGCTGCCGACACACCACTTTCGATCCAAGCTCACCCCAACAAGGAACAGGCTGAAGCAGGATTTTCCAGAGAAAACGCGGCCGCCCTGCCCATTGGTGATCCCGCCCGCAGTTACAAAGACGACAATCACAAGCCCGAAATACTGTGCGCGTTGACCGAGTTCTGGGCCCTGAATGGCTTTCGGAAGATGCCGACGATTTTGGGGCTTTTCGATGAAGCCGAACTGCACACGATTTCCGACGAGCTAGAGTCTCTTCGTCAGACACCAACACGAGACGGACTGAGACCCTTTTTCCGCGCAGTCGTCGAGATCGACGAGTCGAGGAAACACTCGCTGCTGTCCGAGTTGCTCGCGAGTGCACACAGGCTCGAGCGAACCCGGCCTGAGTATCGCTGGATTCTGGAGATATCAGAACTCCATCCGGGTGATGTTGGAGTGTTGGCCGTTCTGCTACTCAACCTCGTGAAGCTGATGCCAGGCCAGGCAATGTATTGCGCGGCCGGAGACCTCCATGCCTACCTGGACGGATTCGCTGTTGAACTGATGGCAAATTCGGACAACGTGCTACGCGGAGGCCTCACATCGAAGCATGTCGACATTCCTGAACTGATGTCGACCCTCACCTTTCAGGATGGGGACGCCGAGGTGATTGAGCCGCAGGCCGGGGTATATGAGACTCCCGCAGATGAATTCGAATTGTCAGTGCTGAAAGTCAAAGGCAATGATGTTCGACGGAGGAGTCCAGGCTTCGAGATAATGGTCAACGTGGGTGGTGAGGCGACGGTTTCGGCCCCTGGAGTAGATGGCGCGGTGCCGATCCCGCAGGGCGGTTCCGTAGCAATACCGGCGACCATTCGAGAGTGTTCGATCGCCGGCGAAGCTACGATCTATGTAGCGGGCGTGCCTCTACCGTAACGCGGGGCCAGATGTCGGCGGTGTACCCTGAAAGAAGTCAGCCCACGCCCGCCAGTTCGACACGGATTTCCTCGCCGGGGCCAACGTTGGCGAGTGGAATACGCACTCCCCATTCGGTTCGCAGGTGCCGCATCAATGCGCCGCCCTGTCTCGGGATCCAGTCTTCTGCATTGCCCGGGAGAAACACTTCCAGCCAAGCCCCATCGAGGCCTCTTCCCTCATCAGCACGAATCGTGATCTCCAACTGGCCCTCGGCCATTTCGTCCACCTGCAAATCCGTCTCCCAACGGGCCAACCACCATTCGGCCATCTCGTTACCTGCGGCGAACCACCAGTCGCCTTGAACTCGGGCGCTGTCTATCACTTCTGCAACGGCCTGAACCCTCGCGCCTTCACCTCCGACCTGAGTCCGGAGCGAGACAACGGCGAGCGCACCAAGGGCCCTTACCTTTGCCATGCCGGCAAGATATGCATCGCTCAGGCGACGCGACCGCATGGCACCATCTTGCACGTATACGTTGTAGTCGTTCTTGATGATCCTTGGCAGCACAACGACCTTGCCGTCGGGGGTGTCGAAAACCTCTGGGCTACCCTGACGTGACTCATTCGAACCCACGAGATAGGTTCCACCCGCCCACGTCCAAGCGCGCAACGTCGTTTCGTCAAACAGCTCTTCCGGAGGGCTCAGTCCAAACGCAGGGGAGCCTGCCCAGTCGGAGAGCTCTCCCTGAGATCGGCTGAGGCGGGCACGTTGATCTATATAGGACCGCCCCTCAACGACCGCGTGATCGGACGAATGACTCCCAATCTCACCGGCTTCAGCTAGCGAAGCGGCAATGCCCGGATGCTCGAGCGCCATCTGAGACACCACGAAGAAGGTGGCTGGAACGGCTCTTTCACGCGCAACTCTCGCAAGGCTGGTAGAGTTGGCGAATTGTGACTCCACGTCCTGAGTGAGCAGCAGCGCCGACTGATTTCCATTGGGCCAGGGAGCGATTTCTGCTATCGGGATTCCCGCTGCCCACCAAACACCGTTTTGGAGCAAGCGTACGATCTGCTCCTCATCCCTCTCACTGGCGCCGTGACCCAACCGGAAGCCAAACCACGCGATTCGTCCACCCGCACTAGTCTTGCCCAACCAGGCGGCAGCGTCCATCCCTACTGATTCTTCTGCAGGCTCAGCGTTGAGCGACCAGTCGGACCAGTAAAGGCGAGGCCCCTCCATCGCCATGGCGATTTGTGATTCGTAGCGAATTTCGATCCGCGTTGCAGGACCGGAACCGGCCGACAAGGGAATGCCTGCGGGCACGGTGAGGTACACCGCATCTCTTCGTTCCAGCGTGTTGAATTCCTCTTGCTCCGTCAGGGTGCCCATAGCATCCCAGCCTTGCCAGGTGCAACTGGAGTCGCGTGCTCCGACGGCCCATGTGATGAGCAAACCTCCACCCCTCTCCGCGAAGCCCCGCAACGCTTGCACCTCTTCTTCTGCCAGGCAGATGGCCGAAGAGGCCACCAGCAAGCTGTTTGTCTCCAACGAATCGACAGCCTCCGCCCCTCTTATGCGTGTCACCTCGCCCCCCGCCTCCCGCAGCAGCCCTTCCCATTCATCCTGAAGTCCCGGGTAGTATGCTGCGTCGTCGAAGAACTGCCCACTCGCTTGCGACTCGTAGAGGGAGGCATCGAAGGCACCTTCACGGTGCGCCGGGATACTCGGAATCAACGATGGCGAAGCTGCGTGTGGTTCTCGCAGAGCAGCACTGGCTGTCATGCGCTGCACGTCCACATTCTCCCAGAGCACAGCGCCGCCACCAATGACCGCCGCACCGATCAGACCAAGTACGAACAGCCCACCCAACCACTGCGGAGCAGATCGTACGCGTGGTACCGGGTCTCTCTTAGGCGGCATCTACCGTTTCCGCTTCTATCTGAGGCGGGCTGTCTGTAGGTGGTTCGTGCAAAACGAAGTAGCGGGCATCTTGCCCTTCGTCTTCGGCCAACCCAGGTTGTCGTGCGAGCCGGAGTTTGTACGCGACATACGTCGCCACACCGAGCGCGATCGTCACGAGAATCGTGACCACGATGATCGTGATGAGAAGGTCAATAACTGTCATCAGAGCCGTTCTCCTTGAGCGTCAATTGGTGCGTCACGAGTCAATGCCCTCCGTGGCCGTAAGCCACGCGCCGGAGTTTCCCCCAACTCATGCCGAGATTGAAGAACTCTTCAATGGCAGCGAGGGTTTTTGTGACGTCCAGGAATAGGATGAACGCAAACCGATATATGAGTGCATACGGTACGAGTATCAACTCCTCCTCCTCCATCGCCACGGTTATCAGAGCGACGACCAGGTCGAGGACCGTAAGCAACACCCACCAGTACAATAGCAGCTCACCCATTCCGTAGAGCAGCGCGACCATGGCGAAGAAGAGATGGGCGTAGACGTTGAGTATCGGCCACAGAACTCCCTCGAAGGCCATTTCCATCGCCGACAGCCAGAGGGGAAAGTCGGGGAAGGGATGCCACAATATCGACCTGCGTTTTCGCAGAGCCTGTAGAATACCCCGAGTCCACCTGTAGCGTTGCTGAATCAGGTCAAGGGCATTGGTTGGCCCATGAGTCCACGTAACAGCGCCGTCTTCATATATGATCTTCCAACCCGATGCGACAAGTTGCATTGTGAGGTCGGCATCCTCCGCAAACGTATCGTCGTCGTAACCGCCGACGTCCTGCAGCGCTTCGATTCGGAACACGCCCAACGGGCCGGGCACGATGTTGACCGCCGCCATGAACCCCTGCGCGCGCCGAGGCATGTTGAGTCCTTCTATGTACTCCAGCGCTTGCAGACGAGCGAGCCAATGGTCTCGGTTCACAACCTTTACGTTGCCGGCAACAGCACCTATGGACTCGTCTGCAAAATGCGGCATTGCGACGCGCAAGCTCTGGGGCTCGATCCATGCGTCGGCATCCATACAGAGAACGAACTCGTGCCTTGACTGGTCGATACCGGCATTGAGTGCCGTTGACTTTCCTCCGTTCGCCTTCGTGAACACCCGAACTTCGAACGCACCGTGACGCCCCTCCCAACGCCTGGCAACTTCCAAGGTGTCGTCGTTAGATCCGTCATCGATCACGATCACTTCTAACTCGGGATAGTCCATTCTGAGCACTGCATCAATAGCGTCGCCAATCACGAGTGCTTCGTTGTAGGCGGGGATCACTACCGTTACGGGCGGAAACGAATCATCGGTCGGCGGACCTTTAATCGTTCGTTCTGCGTGTTGGAGGTATCCAAACCACAGCAGCATGAAGTAACGGATGAACAGGGTGATGAGAAATAGCAGAAGACTCACCACTACCAATCGGACCAAGAACCGTTGAACCTGTAGCGGCGAGTTCAGTGTCCAGAATATGACCAACGCGGTCACGACCACCATAGTGGTAGTGATGGCGATCGAGGCAAAAGTCTGAGATCTAGCTGGAGCTGCCACACTAAGGCCTTATCGAAATACGAAGGTTTGCAGCGAGGGAGTTGTAATCACCTGCTCTGCCTCTGTAATACCCAACGTCCGTCTCGACGCTGATCCGTCCGGCTTCATAGCCGGCGCCGACTTCAGTACCGAATTGAGGCACCCACTGAGTGCCCGGCGTTTCCCTTTCGCGCGCGAGAGCGAACCCCGGGGTGAGGCGACCCAAGATGAACCACTTCTCTCCGTCGGGTGTCCGAACTTCCAACAAGAGCGAGTTCGACCAAAACGCTGTTGGATCCCAGTAGAGTCGGCGAGCGTTCAGGGTGGGTGCGGCCTCGGTATGAGTGAGGACACGCGACGTCACGCCCGCCCGGAACACGCTCGACAGTTGTCCGGTCGCCGTCGCCGCACCGCTCATTCGCCAGTTGTTCACTCCTCCTCCGCGCAGTGAGACGACAGTTGCAGCTCCCGCAATGCTCCAGCGGTCGCCAAGGCCCCGGTACGCTGATAGCTGTACGTCGTCTGAGCTGATTCCACCCAGAACACTTCCGAGAGTGGCGGTGTGAGGGTAGGCTGGACCATGCGCATAAGAGGCCTGAATAGCGGTTCCATTGGCATCGGGGATTTCGATCGTTGCGTTGAAGGCGGGCTCATTGCCGAATGCCTCTAGCTGTTGAATCCCAGCCGCCACGGATGTGCGCACTGTTCCGAGGCGCCACCAGCGCACGACCTCCAGCTCCGCAAATGGACCCGTTTCTGGCCCTGATGCAATTCCTGCCTCAGGACCGTCCAAATGCCGATAACCGGCACGCAATACGAGAAGTGTGGTGTACCATCGTTTCGCGACTTGCACTCCAAGGTCTACGCGTCTGTATTCGTCCGAATCTCGGAAGTAGGCAACCTCCGGGCTGACACCTGTGTGGTCGCGCTCTGCCACCTCCTGATCTACCTGCGCGCGGATCTCTCGTAATCCTGTCAGCGCGTCGGCGTTGTCGGGCGAGAGAGCGAGCGCCTGGTGATACGCATCCCATGCGCTGAGCCGATCGCCTTCCCATCGGTAGAGGTCACCAAGTAATGCCCAGGCTTCAGCTCTGTCAGGTTCCGCACTCAGCAGTCTCTGCAACTCGGCCTTCGCCATCTCCTCGTGCGTAGTCCAAGCGTGCAGCTGCGCGAGCCGGAATCGTTGATCGGCGTTCAGGGGACCGGCAGCTTCCCGAGCCAAAAGAGCGGCACGCGCGGCTTCGATATCTTCGAGCTGATACTGCAGGAAGTCCACCCACTGATTCCAACGATCCGAATAGACCGAAGTACGAAGCAGCATCCGCGCATAGAGTTGGTTCGCGAGCGACAGGGTTCCGTCGTCGATCGCCTGTTGAATCAACTCGGCGTACGTTCTCTGCCGCGGCGCTACCTGCGGCACGATCTCATTCAGCAGAGAATCGACGACCGACCATCCTGAATCGTGTGACGGATAGCCTGAGAGTAGTCCGAAGGCTTCCTCAGGCTGCCCGCTCCAGTAGAGCGCTTGTGCGAGTTCGAGCCGGATTGACAGTGAACGTGGATTTGTCCGCTCCAGCTCTCTGTATTGTGCGATCGCTTCCCCGTAGTGTTCGTCCCAGAGCAGCGTGCGAGCCAGTTCCAGGCGCAACGTTGCATCGTCAGGGTTTTCCACCACCAACTCACGAAACAGTGCAATGGCCACGCCGACGTCACCTCGATCGCGTACCAGACGCGCCAATTCCAATCTGTACCCGACCTGCCCTGCGGCTATGAGCCGCCGGTACACTTCTTCTGCATCGTCCGCTCTATTGGCTCGAAGAAGAGCAACGGCGTACTCGCGCAGCACATCAAAGTCTTCGGGATGGTCCTTCAGGTAATCGTCAAAAACACGCAGTGCGGCTTCATAATCCTCTGCTGTCAGCAGCGGCAGAGCTTCCGCCCAAAACTGCTCCGCAGGTCCGACGCCCGTCCTAGGTTCGACCTCTGCCGTCATCGGGAAAGTCGGTCGGATGTCCACCTGTCTCTCAGGTGGTTGGAACGGCAAGTTCTCGGTCTCGAACGTGATTCCCGACTCAACCAATCCCGCCTGCAGAATGAACCTCTTTGGCAGTACAACAAGTACGAAGACAGACGTAAAACCGCCAAACCCAAGCATGACGAGCGAGAATCTCACCCAGTAGGGTGTTCCTGATTTCTTTCGGGTCGGTGGTCTCTGCATCGTACCGGAGTCCGCCGCTTACGAGCCCGATGCCGGCGGAGGCGACTCCCCGCCATTCGCTTGGAGCAGCTCGCCGATGACATCAGCTTCAGTGGCACTGTTGAACACCTGAATGTTCATGCTATCCAGCACGACCGCCTCGCTCTGCAACGCCTCCCGCAGCCGACCGAGGAATGCGTCGGCTTGGCTGGGTCGCGCACCCTGCAGCACGACCCCGAAACCATCCGTAGCCAACCCCGCGATGTCTCCAACATCGCCTCGTACTTGTTGCAGGAGTGCGTCGCCCAAGATTTCCTCCGGCAAGGCAGTCTTGCGGATCATGACGAGCGTGAAGATGCTCCCGTCCGCCGCTTCGAGGCGCTCATTCACTTCGGCAGCAAACAGTGTTCGATCCAACAAGACAGATGGAGTCCGCTCAACCTGCTCCTGGGAGCGTCTGGGCGGAGCCAGCCCTCGCACAGATTGCGCTGCCCTGTCGATTCGCGAGGCTAGTTCCGCTATGGCGAAATTGTCGCTGAGAAAGTCGTTTGCCCCGGCATCTAGCGCAGCCGTGCGATCGGCTGCACGGAGCCTGTCGTCGGCGACAAGGATAACTGGGGCGATTGTGAATGGTCGAATCGCTCTACATGCCTCTGCAGCGTCTTCCGTGTGTGCGCGGTCGACATAGATCAAGATCACTCCGAATGAATCACCGTCCTGCAGGCGGGTGACCAAACGAAGTGGGTCGTCGACCTCGACGACGTCATACCGTTTGCTAGCCCAGCCGACAATCTCGTCCGGCATTTCGGACGCGAGGTTCATGAGTCCCAACCGCCGCTCGTTCCCGATCGGCGCATCGGTGCCGCCGTGCTCTAACCTTCCTGTCGAATGCTGCAGACCAACGCCGGGCGCGAGTTCTAGTTTCAAGGGTCGTTGAGTGTCCGAGGCCGGAGTTATTCGACGGATCCAAAGTTGCCGAACTCCGGTAGACATTCTTTCGAACTCAAACACCCCTGACGCAGCCTGCATCACCCACTCGCCTGCTGGTGACGCCGAATCCGCTACCCCGCTTCCCAAGGTAGCCCAAACAGTCACTTGAGAAGTTTGTACCCACTCCACAAACCGACTCGCGAGCGTGGTGCCGGCCCGCGTTTCCCACAATGACTTGCCCGGATCAACTGCTAGGCGTTCTACATCAGGCCCCATCAAGCTGGCGAGCTCGTCGAACACTTCTCTCGGATCGGCAGCCCGCAGAAGCAGGTGTTCGAAATCACGGCTAAAACCAAGGACTCGTAGCTGACCCTTTTTCCAAGCCGTCTTCAATTCAAACCCCCAATGCCCAGCCTGTTCGAACACCTGGTCGGGCGCGGCCCCCGTCAGGATTGCCACTTTGCCCCCCCCTGGCAACCCGGCATTCAAAAACTGCAGCGACGAAACCAACTTGCCGCTGCCGGGCACGCCTGCCACCACATAAATGCCGCCCGCTCTGATGCCGCCTAGGCGTTTATCCAGAGGCTCAATGCCGGTGTCGATGTTCACGCAGTCATCCTCCTCGATGGCCCATATTTGCCAAATCGCTCACCAAATCTACCAGGTAGCCTCTCCACGTCTGAGATCTCCGAGCATTGCGAACAGGCGATCGTCGTTCCCTCCCAAGCGCCAAAGCAGCAGGCGTCGAAATCCGGACCGCCACGCCGCCTCCCATTTCCTCAAGAGACTCTCGGGATCCTCAAACCACATCTCTGTCCCATCATCGAGCCGAGCGTTCGGCACACCATCGGATGGGCTTCGCTGCCATTCTCCAGTATCGGCAAATAATTGCCCGGCATGACCCCACTCAAATGGCGTGACAGCTCCATCCGGGCTCCAGGTGAACCCGCCCGAGGCGAGCGCCAGGCCCGCGGCGCCGTCGGTATCGCCACTCGCGCGTGGTTGCAGCTCCATCACGAACTCGGGTGTAGCGCGTGGCCCCGGTCCGGAATGTGGTCCGAACAGGTCGTATGCCATAACTGATACGTTCGTCGTTTGCGCTCTTGGCAGAGGTCCAAATGTGGGCTCTACGACCACCTCCAACCCCAATCCTCGCACCTCGAGCTCGTCGTGCAGCTGTTCGAGAAACGCACTGTAGTGACTCGAATCCGAGTCCGCGACCCGTTCATAGTCGAGATGGAGTCCGACGAACCCATCAGCTAACACACGTTCAGCAAGTGCCGTGGCGTGTGCCTCTCTTCTGACCGGGTCTTCGACGAGCTCGTGGACCAAGCCCGGATCTTTCAGAATTGCACTGTCTGAATTGAAGCGGACGTCGTTCATAACTGTGATCCACGGTTCGAAGCCAATTCGCTCGGCCAAACTCAGGAACCGAGACATCATTCGCGGCACCCCGGGGGCCGGCAGCGGGTCGCCTGAGGGATTCAGTTCATACGCAAAAAGCGAAATTCGGTCGAACAACGCACCGTGAGCTCTCACCTCGGCCATTCCACGTTCGGCGTCGAAATAGACCACCCAAGCCTGTACCTGAGTAGGTGGGGAGACGCGCAACCCAGACGCGCAAGCCCCCGCCAAAATAGGGACGGATACCAGCAGCCAGGATAACCTGGCTGGCGAGGAGCGCCGCTTGGTGCTGGACCAATTCATTGTTTCTCTCACGCAATCTCACTCATCAGGCTTCGTATGTCACCCCGGGGTTGCCAGCGACGGATTCTGGGTGCAGCATATGACCTGAACCGTCTATGCCGGCACAAGGAATAGCCAATGCAGACTCTCGTTGGTCGCAACTCGTACGCGGAAATTGAGGACGGGTTCTGGAAGCGCGCTCGAAAGGTAATCGGCACCATTTTCGGCGTCGTGATGTGTCTGGCGTCAATCATTCAGCAAGCCTCGGTACTGGGATTCGGGCTTGCACTCTCCTTCGGTCTCGTGATTGGAGCAGTAACCGGGATTTGCTTCGGGTGGCTGTGGGCCTGGGCTATGCGCCGCTCGGCACGAAAGTACTTTGACCGTGTTTATGCAGGAGACAGTGGGGTCATCGGTGAGATACCGGCTAACCGAAAACCCGTTTACCGAATCCCTTGCAGCAAGTTTGTGACCAACAACGTGACAGCGGGAGGTGTGCTTTACGTAGGCAAGGATGGTGTACAGTTCATTCCGCACCGACGCTATCGCGACGAAGATCCAATCGAGCTAGAGCCCGAGAACCTCGTCGTCTGGGCAAAGGATTGGAAACCCAATTGGTGGGGTCGCACCTTCGTGGCGTCAGGGCCGCGCATACTAGAATTGGGAGTTGGTGACCTGCGATTTCGCTTTGCTCTTCCCGATGTCGACGTAGTGATCCCTCGGATACGTGATGCATTGGGCCATCACTAATAGTGCAGCTGAAATAGTGCACCCGTGATGCGGTTCGTAATATCCTCGGATGTTTTTGCAGCCTTTCCCGGCATGAGGGTAGTAGCCGTATTGGCTCACGATATCGACAACACGACCGACAACACCGAAATCACTCGCGATTGGGAAGGCGTGTGGGATAGTGCGTCAGCGGCCATAGAGTACGGGAACAGCCAATCACACCCGCGCGTGAGTCCGTGGCGGGTCGCATTCCAACGACTTGGTTTCTCCGGCAAGAAATTTCCGAGCTCGATAGAGGCGTTGCTGCGTCGCGCACTGAAGGGTAACGCCCCGTTTTCCATCAACCCCTTGGTCGATTTCTACAACACCGTGTCGTTGAGGCACGTCGTGCCTGCCGGCGGGTTCGACGTGGCCGACCTGGACGGCCACCTAGACCTGCGTTTGACTAAAGAGGGCGATCAGTTTCAGTCGCTGGACGATAGACATCCGGCGGAAGTACCGGAGGGAGAGGTTGCTTATGCGATCGGCAACACGGTATTGACGCGACATTTCGTGTGGCGACAAGCCAGCCGGGGCCTGATCACCAGTGAAACGAAATCCGTTTTGCTCGTCTCGGAAGTTCTAGGTGAGCTCCCCGACGACGTGGTCGACGCAGTGACGGGTGAGTTGGTTGCCGGTCTGGAGTTGTTGTTCAAGGTTACTACCTACCCTCAGAAATTGGACAGCAATACAAATATCGCCACGTGGTAATTCAGTATCTCAGCTCAGATCCAATTCTAGAACGCTCTGTAGAAGAAGGTTGGCACCGTTGACCACAGCTTCAGGTTTGGTGAATTCGAGCGGAGAATGGCTGATTCCGCCAACCGACGGCACGAAGATCATCCCCATTGGCCCGAGACCGGCAAGTACCTGGGCATCATGCCCTGCTCCGCTGGGCATGGCTCGCGCCGACAGGTTCAGTTCAGCTGCTGCCTCAGTGATGACCCGCTGAACTCCCGCATCTGCAATCGCTGGGTGCACCCGGGAGGAGCGTTCATGATTGAGCGTTACCTCCTGGTGCATCGCAATTTCTTCCGCTTCCGCAAGAATCCTATCCCAGAGCATATCAATTGTGTCGTTGGAGAGGTCACGGATTTCGACGGTGAGAGCAACTCGCCCCGGCACCACATTGGGTGCGTTCGGCTCCACATTCAACCGTCCCACAGTTCCGACATGTGAGCCCGCTACCGCCCTGACCTCCCGGTTCACCGCCAAGATGATCTCGGAGGCGGCTAGCATCGCATCCTGACGCTGATCCATGGGAGTGGTACCCGCATGGTTCGGGAACCCAATCAGCTCTATCTCATAGTGGCTGATGCCTACAATGCCCTGAACGATCCCTACATCGAGCCCCGCTCTGTCGAGCACTCCCCCCTGCTCCGGGTGGAGCTCGAGGTATGCCGCAATGTCACCAGGCTCATGGGCGGCTTCCTGAATTCGCTCTGGGTTCCCACCAATACGAGCAATGCACTCCGCCAGCGTGGCACCATCTGCCCGCTGTCTGGACAACGCTTCGGCGGATAGGCGACCGGCGTAACCT
Source organism: uncultured Gemmatimonadaceae bacterium (assembly GCA_964518955.1). Classification (GTDB taxonomy): domain Bacteria; phylum Gemmatimonadota; class Gemmatimonadetes; order Gemmatimonadales; family GWC2-71-9; genus JBDGYW01. Next base: position 105,173 of record CAZFHS010000004.1, read on the forward strand.
AGGCTTCCGGTCAGCCCACTTTCCTCGTCGCACCAGATCACCGCGACCAGGGGGTGACGGTTTCGATACCCGGCCTCGTTCAGTGTTCGGGCACTTTCGATTGCAGCAACTGATCCCAGGCCCCCATCGTACTTTCCACCGTTTGGAACTGTGTCTATGTGCGAGCCAAAGAGAATCGGTATGGCATCGGCGTCCGTTCCGGCTCGGCGGCCCAGTATGTTGCCGGCTGCATCAACTCGAACATCCAGACCGGCATCGCGCATGAGGCTAATGCAGTACTCTCTTCCAGCCACGTCCTCGTCCGAGAACGCGAGTCGGCGTACTCCTCCCTCTGGAGTGCGCCCAAACGCCGACAACCCTTCGATTCTGCGGTGCAACCGGTTTTCGTCAACACGGATTCGTTTCCAGTCTTGGACAATCGGTGTGCCGAACGCCGCCACGCCGGCGGCTGTTGTCGTTTGCACGAAGGTGCGTCGATTCATGTTGATCCCAACGGCTCAGTTTTGACGATTTCGATATCTGGTACAAAGAAGATGCTATCGACTGACGCAGGAAAGAAGTGTCCGATCACCTACGATGGCCACCGTGCGAAGGCTCCCAACTCCCGTCCAGAAACTGTGGCAAAATCCAGGCAATTGAGGTTAGGTTGCGCGGTAATGCCACACGTAGATGCTTTGCCGTTTCGGATACGCGTTCCGGGCCACGATGCCATCGATTCGCAGGGTATCGTCTCGATCAGCATCAAGCTCGAAGGAATCTTGAGTGTAGATCGTGATCTGGTCTCGCTCGAGTGGACGGCCAAGCGCCAGATCGAATCGGTCTCTACGGACGGAATCAGGGAAGAAGTTGATCATTCTCCGGTCGGAACCTGTGACGTTCCAGCGAGCATCTTGTTGGACGCGCGCCTGCGGGGAGGATGGTGGGCCCCGCGGTTGGAGCTTCGGGCCAGCAGAATTGATGCCTTCGGGGGTCTTCCCACCGCGGAGGGCGGAATCGCGAAACTTCGAATTCGCCGGCGCGATCGCGACACAGCAAGAGCGATTTGTGCGGCTATCGAAACCGCAAAACTTCTGCCTGTCAGTGCGGACACCGACCCCCCTTTGCTGCAAGGATGAGTGTTTGCATCCTGCTGCAACAGTGACAACTAGAGGAAAGAAGATGAGCTCCGACCTGCAAGACCCGGTTTCACCGTTTTGGAAGGATCCGGACACTGTAGATAGATTTGCGAACCGGGATGCGGACATGCGCCTCGTGCGGCTGTTGAGTGAGTTTACGGACCCCAAAGACGTCCGCGTTCTGGATCTCGGCTGCGCCGGTGGGCGAAACTCCGTGTTATTGGCCAGCAAGGGTTTCGATTTTCAGGCGCTGGACGGTTCGAGGCCTATGGTGGCGAGGACACGCGAACGACTCGTGCCCATTTGCGGTACCGCCGCGGCGCACCAACGGGTGCGACACGCCGAAATGCAGGATCTGAACGAATTCTCAGACGGTTCCTTCGATGTTGTCATAGCTCTGGGGATCTATCACCAAGCGCTGTCGTTGGAACGCTGGCACGAATGCGTGTCGGAATCAGTGCGGGTATTGAAGGAGGATGGATACATTCTCCTCTCCACATTCACACCCGATGCTCAGCCGGACGGCGAGCCTCTGATCCCAGTGCCAGCCCAACGCAATATGTACGATGGATTCTCGTCTGGACCTCTGTGCCTTTTTTTTGTAGAGGAACATGACGACGCAATGGCAGAGTACGGTCTTGTACCGCACGTACGCACAGAAACGGTTCGGGTCGAGACGGAGTTGGGCTATCGAATCACCATGAATGCACTTTATAGGAAGTGCACCCAAGATCGTCGTCCGGATTAGACAAACAGGCGACACCCCATTGGGAGAACAACCTGCATATGAACGACCAGCAAGATCGCATTCACGCTTTCGCCAACGTACCCGTACATCGGTTCCTTGGCTTGCGGATGCTCGTGCCATCGTCGGAAGAAGCCACCGTCGAGATGGATGTGTCGCCAGAGCTTTGTCAGGAGACAGGAGTTGTGCATGGCGGCATTGTAAGTGCCTTGGCAGACGCAACAGCCGCCAACCTATTTCAACCTTACGTTCCCGACCATCTTCTCACCACGAGTATCGAGTTCAAGATGAACTTCATTCGACCTGTGCTCGCTGAACGCGGCAAGCTCTCGGCACGGGCCTCGGTTTTACGCCGGGGAAGAAAGGTGGGAGTTGCAGAGGTGGAGATCACTCAGGCAGAACAACTTGTGGCAAAAGGACTCTTCACCTTCCTGTTCTTGGAACGGACTGATTGGAGCGGGAAGGTGACCGACCCAACCTGACCTGCAAAGAGTTGCCTCCGCGGCCTTAGCGGATGCTGCCGCCGCCCACCATATCGAGAGGGATCATCTCCGACTGTGTCTGTAAGAACGCCCTGCCCCCCTGCAAGACAAACCGCGCGAACGGTTGTCCCGACCTAAGCACCACACCATCCAACATCGTCAACCCGGCCTGACCCGTCGCGGTGCCCCTCGTGCGCTGGTCGGTCTGCAGCTGCACATTCTGGAAACTGTATTCGTCCGCGCCCACCCGCAGGACATTGTTGAGTGTGCCGTTGAATCTGCTGGCACTGCCGCGTTGCGATGGCAAGAGTCGGAGACTCGTGGCCGACGCCATCGATGAGGCGTGACGCTCGTTGATGTCGTAGCGAGTGCCCGACTGCGTATACCATCCGCGAACCTGGACCTGAAACTGCGCGCCATTGAACTGAGCAGTCATCTCAGCTTCTGCCTGGCCCTGAAGACGGTGCACGTACTGAAGTACATGGGGTGACATCACCCATTCTGTGGCGGTTCTCGCCTGCATGTTGCCCTGCGCCTGACTAATCACGAACTCGTGCACCTGCTGGGGACCCAGGTTTACAACCAGTCTGTCGCTGGGCTGCGGGGAATACTGAAATCCACCTCCGTATCCGGGGGAGAGAGTGCCGGTGTTTGCGACCTGTCCCATCATCCCAGCTCCAGATAGGGCGGTGGCCTGATAGACCGCCTCGACCACGAGGCTCCGCGACAGGTAGGCGTTCATGGCGACAATTCGCGGCAAGCCGAACGCGACCGCCAATCCAGTATTCACGTCCTCTTGGCCGACTCCGGGAGGCCGGACGGGGGACTTGGCCTTTAGTTCTGTGGGGGAATGGTCTTGGGCATCTGCGTTGGCAACTACGAGACAAGCCAACACCAACCCTGAGGAGAAGGCACGCATGACGACCTCCAATTCACATACGAGCAACGATAGCGTATCCTGTATCGTACCGTATTAGAGCATTAGTGGACAAACCACAATTACCAATACCAGTGGCAACGGAGGCGCCGAGTCGCTGTGAGCTGAACAACTAGAGGAACCTGTAGATGAAGACCATCATAGAGCCATTCAAGATCAAGGCTGTCGAGCCCATTCGAATGACCACTCGTGAGGAGCGCGTCGAGATCCTCGAGGCAGCCGGATACAACCCGTTCGCGATCCGCGCGGAGGACGTGTTGATCGACTACCTGACAGACAGCGGCACGTCCAGCATGAGTTCGGAACAGTGGGCCGCCGTTATGCGGGGCGACGAATCGTACGCCGGCTCCCGTTTATTCTTCAGGTTCGAAACAGAGGTTACTCGTATCACCGGCTTCACCAACATTATACCAGTTCACCAGGGCAGAGCCGCTGAGAAGATCCTGTTCGACGTACTGCATCAAGAAGAGACCGGTGTTTATCTGGGTAACACCCACTTCGACACGACACGCGCCAACATCGAATACGTCGGTGATGAGGCGCTCGATATCGTGATACCTGAAGGCCTGGTGCCGTCGGCAGTGCACCCATTCAAGGGCAATATCGACCTGGATCGTCTGGAGTCCCTGTTGACCGAATACGGTGACAAGATCAGAGGAGTGATCATCACAGTCACGAACAACTCGGGCGGTGGCCAGCCTGTCAGCATGGCCAATATTCGTGAGGCAGCACGATTGGCGCACGAACATGGCACGATATTGGTCATCGACTCTGCTCGTTTTGCGGAGAACGCCTACTTCATCAAGCTTCGCGAAGAGGGATACAGCGACAAGCCGTTGTTGGAGATAGCGCAGGAGATGTTCTCCTATGCAGATGCCAGTACAATGAGTGCGAAGAAAGACGGACTGGCGAACATTGGCGGTTGGTTGGCCTGCAACGATGATTTTCTAGCCGGCAACGCCCGCAACCTGCTCATTCTCACCGAAGGATTCCCGACATATGGCGGATTGGCCGGGCGTGACCTCGACGCAATTGCCCAGGGTTTGCGCGAAGTTCTACAGGAGGATTACCTCCAGTACAGGTTACGCTCCACTGCTTACTTCGCAGAGAAAATCGTCGACGCTGGGGTGCCAATCATACAGCCGCCGGGCGGGCACGCCGTCTACATAGACGCCGGGGCGTTCCTGGACCACATTCCTCCAGAGCAGTTCCCGGGGCAGGTACTCTCCAATGAGCTCTTTTTGCATGGCGGACTCCGTGGCGTTGAGATCGGGAGCGTCATGTTCGGAAAGACTGACGCGGACACCGGAAAGATGATCCCCGCCCCTCTCGAATTGCTTCGTCTCGCCATTCCACGTCGTGTGTACACACAGAGTCACGTTGACTATTCGGCGGAGGTGATAAACGAAGTCTTTGAGAAACGGCACTCGTTGCAGGGACTGAGGATGACGTACGCGGCACCTTTCCTGCGGCACTTCACGGCCCAATTCGAGCCTATCGATTGAGGAGGAGCTGTCGACCGTGATTACCGAACATTTGTTGCGCAGGGGCTTGTGGTCAGTGGCAGCATGCCTGATATGCACCGCCTGCATAGGCGATTCAGCTGGCCAATGGTATCGAGGCAACACGCATACTCATACACTGTGGAGCGACGGCAACGCAGCGCCAGAGGCGGTCGTGGCATGGTACAAGGAGAATGGCTACGATTGGCTCTCGATCACCGACCATGATGTGTTGTTGCGTGGCGAGCGTTGGCGCGGAGTCGATGTAGGCGGCCGCCTAACACCCGAGAGGCTCGCCGAACTCCGCGCAACATTTGGCGCCGATTGGGTCGTGACACGCGACAGCGTCGGCAACACCGAGATGCGACTCAAAACTCTCGACGAGCTGCGCCAGCGCTTCGAGGAACCGGGAGAGTTCCTGCTAGTCGAAGGGCAAGAGATCAGTGACGGAAGTGAAGGCAAGCCGATCCATTTCAATGTCTTCAACCCAGGCCAGCTCATCGCCGCTCAGGGTGGCGAAGACATCGAGTCGACAGTGGAGCAGAACCTCGCGGCAGTGCGGGGGCAGGCAGATTCGTCCGGCCGAAACATGCTCGTGCACATCAATCACACCAACTGGCATTGGGCGTTGACTCCCGAACAACTCGCGCTTATGGACGGCACACACCTGTTCGAGCTCTACAACGGCAGTACTGGATGCAACAACTTTGGCGACTCGACACGCCCGGGCATGGACGAGGTGTGGGACATAGCCAATACGCTTCGGCTCTCACAGCTAGAACTCGGGCCGCTCTTCGGCGTGGCCAATGATGACACCCACGACTACTACGATTTCGTACCGGAGAAGTCCCATCCAGGTCGGGGTTGGATAATGGTACGTGCAGACACCCTGAGCACGGCGGCAATCTTGGACGCGATTCGTGAGGGCGACTTCTATTCGTCCACCGGTGTCGAGCTAACCGATGTCCGGCGCGAATCCGACAGATACGTTGTCAAAATCGCGACCGAAAGAGGCATCACCTACACCACCCAGTTCATCGGCACCCGTGTAGCACACGGTATTCCCGGAAAGCCGGGTGAAGTGCTACACGAGACAAACGAGAACACAGCGGTCTATGAGTATCGGGGCGACGAGCTGTACGTGCGCGCGAAGGTCATCTCCAGTCGCATGCAAGCGCGGCCCGCAGCAGGTGAAGAAGCGCCAGAATTCGCTTGGACTCAACCGGCTGTACCCGATTTTTCTGACTTCGAGAGGAACTGAAATGGCATTCAGCCTAGACGTGTTGAAGATCGATCCTGCGTCAGAAACCGAGAAGATTGCCCGGTTCGTAGTGGAGCACACTCGAAATAACTTTCGAAGACGCGGAGTTGTCGTTGGTTTGTCAGGTGGGATTGACTCAGCGGTGATGGCGTCACTCGCGGTGCAGGCGATGGGGAAGGAAAACGTGCTCGGATTGATCATGCCGGAAAAAGAATCCAATCCGGTCAGTAGCCGGTACGCAGAGGCACACGCCAATGAACTCGGAATCGAGACAAAGAAGATGGATCTCACAGCTGCTGTGGATGCTGTTGGATCTTACGAACGGCGCGACGAGTTCATAGCAGGCCTGATCCCGGAATACACGCCCGAATGCAAATACAACATTAGACTCCCAACCGACCTTCTCGAGCGCAGCGCGTTGAACTTCTACACGCTATGTGTCGAATTGCCTGACGGAACTTTGAAGAAGAAACGCATGGATCCGACGGCATTTCGTGCCTTGACCTCCTTCGCGAACATCAAAATCAGATCCCGGATGATTCACCTCTATTTTGAGGCGGAGACCAGAAGTATGGTCGTGGCAGGAACGACCAACCGAACGGAGTTCCTACTGGGTGACTTCTGCAAGTTCGGTGACGGCGGCACCGACCTGGAACCGCTTTCTCATCTCTACAAGGACCAGATCTATCAGATAGCGGACCACCTCGACGTCACTATGGACATTCGGAAGCGCACTCCCAGCCCAGACACGTTCAGTCTCCCTGTGTCGGATCAGGAGTTCTTCTTCCGCATCCCGTTCGACAAGCTCGACCTATTGCTCTATGCTTGGGAACACGAGATGCCTGCGTCCGAGGCGGCCGCCGCCATTGAACTGGACGAAGACGCCGTAACGCGAGCGTTCGCCGACTTCTCGTCGAAGTACCGAGCGACACAGCATTTGAGGGAGCTGCCGTATTCGCTTCCGCTCACGCAGTAGAAGTATCGCAGCACTGGAGAGGCTTTGATGAGCAGAGAAGCCGAATACGATGTCTTGGTGATTGGGGCCGGAATCGCCGGGCTCAGCACCGCTCTGCGCCTCGCCGACCAAGCACGGGTCGCCCTGCTCGCAAAGGTTGCGCTCACTGAAGGATCCAGCCGATACGCCCAAGGTGGCATAGCCGCAGTGCTCGATTCGAGCGATTCGGTGGAAGAACACGTCAGTGATACCATTCAGGCTGGTGGCGGATTGTGCAATGAGGAAATCGTGCGCTACGCGGTCGAACGGGGCCCCGAATGCATACGGTGGCTGATCGACCTGGGTGTACCGTTTACGAGGGAGTCAAATCAGCACGACGAACCTCAGTACCACCTCACACGTGAGGGGGGACATAGCCATAGGCGCATAATCCACGCCGACGACGCTACCGGCCGTGCCAGTTCGGCGACCCTGCAGCAACATGTGCGCAATCACGTGAACATCGACGTGTTCGAGAATCACATTGCGGTAGATCTCGTGACCGGTCAGAAATTGGGATTGGCTCATGATCGCTGCTTGGGCGCATATGTTCTGGATCGCAATTCGGATAGAGTGATTACCATCCCCGCTCGAGCAACCGTCCTCGCCACTGGTGGTGCAAGCAAGGTCTACCTCTACACGAGTAACCCGGACGTGTCGACAGGTGACGGAATCGCGATAGCTTGGCGCGCCGGCTGCAGCGTCGCAAACATGGAGTTCGTTCAATTCCATCCGACCTGCCTCTACCATCCGGATGCCAAATCATTCTTGATCAGCGAGGCGGTACGAGGCGAGGGTGGAAGACTAATATTGCCTGGCGGCGACCAGTTCATGACCCGGTTCGACGACCGAGGCGAACTGGCACCACGTGACATAGTGGCCCACGCGATCGATAGCGAGATGAAGCGGCTGGGTATCGACTTCGTACACCTGGACATCTCTCACAAGCCATCTCAATTCGTGAAGGAAAGATTCCCAACGATCCATGCCAAGTGTCTCGAGTTCGGCTTTGACATGACCGAGGGGCCACTGCCGGTGGTTCCAGCGGCTCACTACACGTGTGGCGGCATTGTAACGGACCGGCAAGGCCGCACCGACCTCGATGCGCTGTACGCAGTCGGTGAAACCGCCCACACCGGGTTGCATGGCGCGAACCGCCTCGCGAGCAATTCAATTCTCGAGTGCCTGGTATTCGCGGCATCTGCAAGTGAGCACATAGCCGAATGCCTGCCGGACCTCGCAGTTCCACCACCTATTCCAGAGTGGGATGAGAGTCGAGTCACCGATTCGGACGAGGAGGTAGTTGTCTCACACAACTGGGACGAATTGCGGCGGGCCATGTGGGATTACGTAGGGGTTGTGAGAACCGACAAACGCCTCGAGCGCGCGAAAAACCGCGTCGAGAACCTGCGGCGCGAGATCTTCGATTACTACTCGCAGTTTCGACTCACCAACAACTTGATCGAACTGCGCAACCTGGCGCTGGTTGCGGAACTCATCATACGGTCCGCCGCCGCACGCAAGGAAAGCCGTGGATTACACTGCACACTCGACCACCGGGAGCCAGCTCCGACCGCGGAGGACACCGTGCTCATTCCGGAGCAGTGAGCTTCGCAGCACTGAGGTTCGTATGAGCGATTTGGATCTTCGCAGTCACAGACCCCTTGGCCGCACCGGACTCCAGGTGAGCCGGATAGGTCTGGCGGGAGGCTACAAGGTTCCGGCACGTGCCGTCGAGAAGGCAGTTGCCGAATACGGCGTCAACTACTTCTACTGGGAGACACGCAAATCGGGCATGGGCCAAGCTCTCAGGAAGCTGAGTTCAACCGACCGGCAAGAGATGGTAATCGCAATCCAGACGTACGATCACTATGGGCTCTGGATTCGAGGTTCGGTGGAGAAGGCTCTACGCGAGTTGGCAGTCGACTGCGCAGACATTCTCCTGCTCGGATGGTTCAACCGGATGCCGGCGCGCCGACTGATCGATGCCGCCATGAAGCTGAAAGACGAAGGCATAATCAAATTCGTTGGGATTACTGGTCACAACCGGGAGTTTCATGGGGAACTCGCCCACCAGGAGGACTCTCCGATTGAAGTGCTGCAGGTCCGTTACAGCGCAGCGCACAGGGGAGCCGAGACCGAGGTGTTCGAAGATCTGCCCCCGAACAGGCCCGGAATCACGACCTACACCGCTACCCGTTGGGGAAAGCTCCTGAACGCGAAGAAGATGCCTCCAGGTGAACGGCCGCTCACAGCGGCAGAATGTTATCGCTTCGCGTTGTCTCATCCCGCGGTCGACGTGTGCATAGCGGGCCCCAGGAGCGAGCAGGAAATGGATGAAGGGCTTCTCGCCTTGGACGAAGGTCCGCTGAGCGATGACGAAACGGAACGGATACGTCGGATAGGCGACTACGTGCACGGGTGAACCCCGGAGTCATCCCAGTTTCGCTTGCTACACATACCCTGTACAATCGTATAGGTTTTATGGGATTTCGATGAAATTATGCATTTTCGCACGCCGGAGGCGCTAAATGGACGTTGAAATCCTCTCGCGAGTACAATTCGCCGCGACCATTGCTTTTCACTACATCTTCCCGCCAATGAGCATCGGGCTGGGACTGCTATTGGTCGTGATGGAGGGCATGTATCTCAAAACAGGCAGGGAACTCTACCACCAGATGACGCGATTTTGGGTCAGGGTGTTCGGGTTGATCTTCGCCCTCGGAGTTGCATCCGGGATCGTGATGGAATTTCAGTTCGGGACCAATTGGGCTGCGTATTCCCGATTCGTCGGAGACATCTTTGGGAGCGCGCTTGCAGCGGAAGGCATTTTCGCGTTCTTCCTTGAATCCGGGTTCCTGGCAATCCTGTTGTTCGGCTGGGACAAGGTGAAGCCGAGAACTCATTTTATCTCGACGATCATGGTTGCAGCCGGTGCACATTTCAGCGCTATCTGGATCGTCGTCGCCAACTCGTGGCAACAGACTCCGGCAGGATACCACCTGGTCGCCAGAGGGGATGGGGTGCGTGCCGAATTGACGAGTTTCGTCGAAGCGGTGCTGAATCCCTCGTTTCTCGACAGGATTTTACACGTCTACATGGCGGCTTGGCAGGCAGGAGCATTTCTCGTTTTGAGTGTGAGCGCCTTCTATTTGCTCAAGAACAGACATCACGAGTTTGCCAAAGCTTCGATGAGGATCGCGCTGGTACTTGCGGTCGGATCATCACTGCTACAGCTGGTCACGGGACACGACAGTGCCGTCGGAGTCGCGGAGAACCAACCGGCGAAGCTGGCAGCGCTAGAGGGGCACTATGAAGCCAATGCGCCTGCTCCTTTGTACCTAATCGGTTGGGTGAACGACGACACGCAACGAGTATACGGCATCAAGATTCCTGGCCTCCTCAGTTGGATGGTACATGGTGACGCAAGTGAACCCGTGACTGGCCTGAACGCGTTCCCTCCAGAAGACCGGCCACCGGTGAACATCGTCTTCCAGGCATATCACATTATGGTAACAGTCGGCATGTTGCTGATAATTGTCTCCTTGTTGGGAGCACTTTACCTGTGGCGCGGGAAGCTGTTCGAGACGCGATGGTTACTGTGGATATTCGTGTTCGCGGTATTGGGGCCACACATCGGAAATCAACTGGGTTGGATTGCTGCCGAGGTGGGGCGACAGCCATGGATCGTCTATGGGATGCTGCGAACCTCGGACGCACTGTCAGCCGTGGTGCCGGCGGGTGAAGTGATCACTTCATTAGTCCTGTTTGGACTGATCTACACACTCCTCTTCATTCTGTTCGTATTCCTCCTGAACGAGAAGATACGACACGGACCGGAAGAGACGGCGGCGGAAGGGAGTGCGGCATGAATTTCGATCTGAATTCCATCTGGTTCCTCCTCGTCGGCGTCCTGTTCAGTGGGTACGCAATCCTGGACGGTTTCGACCTCGGTGTGGGAGCGTTGCATCTGTTCACCAAGAACGACCTCGACCGAAGGTTGATGTTGAACAGCATCGGTCCAGTCTGGGACGGCAACGAAGTCTGGCTGGTCACGGGCGGCGGTGCCCTCTTCGCCGCATTCCCCGACGTGTACGCGACTTCTTTCTCAGGATTCTATTTGGCATTCATGCTGTTACTGGTCGCGCTGATCTTTCGAGCTGTCGCAATCGAATTCCGCAGCAAGCGCGAATCGGCGACGTGGAGGAAGACGTGGGATATCAGCTTCAGCGTGAGCAGCATTGTGTCGGCTTTGTTGATCGGCGTGGCGCTGGGGAATGTCGCACAGGGCATTCCGCTCACCGCAGACTATGAGTACACTGGCGGTTTGCTTGGTTTGCTCCGGCCGTTCCCGCTGGTCGTCGGACTCACGACCGTCTGTTTGTTCGCCATGCACGGCGCGATCTTCGTCCTCATGAAAACCGAAGGGGAACTCCACGACATGGTCAGAGGGTGGGTGCCTCGGTTGATCGGCCTATTCGCGGTGGGCTACGCGCTCACGACGGCACTCATTCTCGCGTTCATACCGCACATGACCACCTTGTTGTTCGATTACCCGGTGCTTTTCGTGGTGCCGTTGTTGAATGTGCTCGCGATAACCAACATTCCACGGGAGATCTCGCGCGGCAACAATTTCAAGGCGTTCCTCTCGTCCTGCGTGGCAATGGTGCTGCTCATGGGCCTGTTCGGAATCGGCATGTATCCGGACATGATCTATTCCAGCCCCGTGGCGGAGAACAGCCTGACGATCTACAATGCGGCATCGTCGGCTATGACGCATAAGATCATGCTGATAATCGCTTTGATCGGCATGCCCATCGTCATAGCCTACACCGTCAGTATTTACTGGATCTTCAGGGGAAAGGTGAAGCTGGACGCGCACAGCTATTAACCTGACCTGACCCATCGGAAATCCGGGCGATGGCCGTATATTGAGTATGCTGCTGTTCCAGGGACACGACGCTCGGGTTATGCCGAGACGTTCTATTTGATTATGACCTCGAGGAGAAGCAAATGTTGGAAGAGTTAACCCTCAGGAAAGCTGTTGAGTTTGCGGTTACGACGGAGCAGCTCGGAAACAAGTTCTACGAGAAGATGGCCAGGAAGTTTGCCGACGATCAAGAGATCAGCGACATCTTCTCGATGCTTGCCAAAGACGAGCTGATTCACGAGAAGCAGTTCCAAAACCTCCTGAACAAAGTCCCAAAGGATGAGGGTGTCTCGAGCCAGGACGACCGCTGGGCACACCTCAGGATCATGTCCATGTCTGAGTTCTTCATGGGCGAATCGGGAGTGTTCAAGAAGCTCGACGAAGTCGAAACGAGAGAGGATGCACTACAGCGTGCTTTTGGCCTCGAGAAGGACACTCTCGGATACTACCGTGCGATGGAAGACATCCTTGGCAAGGACGACACACTAACGTCCATCATCGAGGCGGAGAAGAAGCACCTCGCAAAGGTGATGGAGTACATGGTCACCGGCGCAAAGATGAGAGGTTTGGCGGATCCAGGTCCTGGAGCGTGATTTTCGCCTTTGACAGTATCGAGGCGTTCTAGTACACAAACGAGCCCGAACGATTCTTGTGATTTGAGTCGTTCGGGATCTTTGTCTTCAGTTTCTGCGCAGGTACTCGTAGTACGCCTGAATCGCTTCCTCCTGCGCCTTTGTTTCGATCGAACCCGGCCTCAATTCCCTCACCCGGGAGATCGCTTCATCCGCGGTGCTGCCAAGGTAAACGAGGTAGGTCGCCAGCATCGTACCTGTTCGACCAATCCCTGCCGCACAATGGACTCCAACACGACCACCGTCGTCCAACACCTGTTTGGTTATTTCGACGAACTCAATCTGTTGAGCCAACGTGGGAGGGTGAAAGTCCTCCACCGGCAAATGGAAGGACTCTATATCATGAGCGGCCAATACGTCGGGATTGGGAATGCCGCCTGTCAGAGATATGAGCAGAACGATCCCGTGCTCCGACAGAAAGGCGGCATCTTCTTCTAGCGACGCCACACCCCCCGGCCAAGGCATCCCAGCCAGTTGCTTGTCGATAACCCATGAGAATCCGTCTTGCATGCCCGTGCTTTCGGCGTCATCTCGCGGCGCGCAGGCGCCGGATACGAACACTATCAGAAACACCATGAATCCTAAGAATGAGCTCGGTTGCATCAGAAGACTCCGAGCGTTGTGACTGCGGTATCTAAAGCCGGCGCCTGCTCGCCACAAGTAGTCACTCGGCCCGGAGTGCTTCCACAGGGTCGATCTTCGTGGCGCGGCGAGCGGGAATGTAGCTAGCGAACAGCGCCGCCACCGCCAACAGCAACGCGGCAAGAACGAATGCGAATGGATCGTGGACGTTGGTGTCGAACAGGAAACTGTCGAGCACCCTCACAGCTGAGAGAGATACCGCGACACCGACGGCAAGGCCTGCGGCGGCAAACACTCCCCCCCGCAACAGCACCGTTTTGAGAACTCTCGGTGCACTAGCCCCAAGCGCCATCTTCACACCAATCTCCGCTGAGCGCTGCGCCATCGAGTAGGCCAAGACCCCATACACCCCAATCACCGCCAGGAGGCCGGCCAGAACCGCGAACATGGAGACCAGACGTGTTCTGAATCTCGGCGCAGCAACTGAAGCGTGTACCACTCGCTCGAGTTCACGTATCCGCGGGGCTGGTACTGTCGGATCAAACCTCTGCACTACGTCCCGCACGTTCCCGACAACTAGTTCCGGGTCTACGTTCGTCTTCATCAGGACATCGATCGATCCCCTGGGCACCTGAAAGTAGGGCAGGTACACCTTCGGCCTAGGCTTCACGTCGAGCCCCTGATGGTGCACATCCTCCGCGACCCCGACGATCGTCCGCCACGGACTGCCCGACTCGAGACCGCCGTAACGGAGTCGCCGCCCCACGGGATCCTCACCCGGCCAATACTGGTCCGCCGCTCCGCGGCTCACGATTACCACACGCTCGCTCCCGACTCTGTCATCCGGCGCAAATGCGCGGCCCGAAATTATGGGTACGCCCATCAACCTGAAGTACGGCGGCGTGGCAAGGCCGCGTTCGAGGTTCGTCTCCTGCATCCCGGAAAATGACTCGACTGTCATTGTGCTCGAACTCGTGCCCCCCAGAAAGGGAGCGTTGTCGGCGGTCGCGACGAGAAAAACGCCTGGGATGGCGCGCAGCTCATCTTCGAGCATGCGAACATAATGCTGCAACACGGCTTGTCCTGACTCTGACTCCCGGGGCCGCTGCGACGAAGAAGATTGCGACGGCCTGGCCAGCGCCTCCGCGTTGATGTTGAGGTCAAATGTCAGGACTGACTCGGCGTCGAACCCGCGTTTCACCGAAGTGAGCCTGACAAAACTCTTCACGAGCAAGGTAGCACCGAAGAGCAGGACGAACGCGAGTGCGACCTCCGAGACTACGAGCAGACCCTGCGTCCGGTTCTGCCGTCGCGCCCCTGCAACCCCCCTTCCCCCACCCTGAAGCATCTCCGCCACATCCGCTCTCGCGGCACGAAACGCGGGAAGGGATCCGACCAGCAGGCCGGTGCCCACCGATGTGGCTGCCAAAAACAGGAACACCCGGATGTCGAGGGTTACCTCGTCGGCTCTAGGCAATCCACTCGGGAGCAGAGCCATCAACGGCCCGAAGCAGACGAATGCCAGCAGCCCGCCTGCGACACCTCCGGCGATCGACAACACCAAGCTCTCACTCAGGAACTGCCTCAGCAGTCTGCCGCGCCAGGCACCCATCGCGGCACGGATCGCCAACTCCCGGCGGCGTTCAGTTGCGCGCACCAACAACATGTTGGTTATGTTGGCACACGCGATCAACAGAACGACTGCAACTGCTCCGAGCAACACGAGCAGGATGAGTTGTACATCACCAACCACCTCGCGGATTCTCGAGACGACACGCACGCCGTGGTCGGGATCGTGACCTCTACTTTCCACCAGCCGGTCCGTGAGGATGTCCATCTCGCGCTGCGCCTGGGCTATTGTGATTCCCTCTTTCAGACGCGCGAGCGAGAAGAAGAACTGACTTCCACGGTCGTCAGCCTTTTCGTCATCGGGGAACGGAACCCATACGTTAGAGTTGCCCGTACTTGGAAAGTAGAACTCCGGCGGCATCACACCGACGATTTCGTAGCTCACTCCGTTCAGCAAGACTGTGGTCCCTACCGCCGCTGGATCGCCTCCGAGCTTGGTCTCCCAGAATCCGTGGCCCAGCACCGCAACTGGCGCAGCACCAACTTCATCGTCGGAACGCAAGAACGTGCGGCCGAGATACGGAGGAACACCCAACGCCCGCCATGTCGCCGAGGTGAGGTGGGTCCCGTACACGACCTCTGGCTGGTCTCCCGCTGTCAAAACGAACCTGCGGTCGTCGTACCCTCCGACACTCTCAAACACAGAGTTCAATTCTTCCCAGTCTCGAAGCACAGGCATGGATAAGGGAAACGAACTCGCCCAGGATCGGAGGCCCTGGTTCGGAGATTCGAACCAGTCGTGGTTCACCTGCCAGACGTTTACCAGGCGCTCGGCATCGGGGTACGGCAACGGACGCAGCAACACACCGTTGACGACACTGAAGATCGCCGTTGTCGCACCGACCCCAATTCCCAAGGTGAGTACGGCGGTCCCAGTGAAACCGGGGCGTTTAGCCAACGTGCGCACGGCAAAACGAAGATCCTGCAAGATGCCACCCACTACGAGTCGCCTCCCGATCCGGGGATGTCTCCGGGGACGAGCCAATCTCAAACGAGCCGTCGGTAGCAGGCAGGCCAGGGCCTGGCGCCAATACCAGCGTCTTGCAGCTACGGCGT
This sequence comes from uncultured Gemmatimonadaceae bacterium, assembly GCA_964518955.1. Taxonomy (GTDB): domain Bacteria; phylum Gemmatimonadota; class Gemmatimonadetes; order Gemmatimonadales; family GWC2-71-9; genus JBDGYW01. The sequence continues at coordinate 121,038 of CAZFHS010000004.1, forward strand.
TCTCGCGGACCATCTGCTGATAGCGATCGGCCAGATCGTCGCTAATCGCATCCCGCACCTCTGCGTTAGCAAATACGGACACCAGTAGCCGGGCTAGCAGTGGAGGCCGCTCCTTCGTACTCATGATCTGCCCGCGTCGGCTTTCAAGCTCACGCCAGCCCAGAGATTGTCATACATGTCGCGCGACTTCTGGAGCGCGCTCAACCCTGCCTCCGACAGCTCGTAAGACTTCTTGGCCCGTCCTTCGGAGCGTTCGTCGCTCGCCGCGACATACCCCTTCTTCTCCATCCGTTTGAGAGTTACATACACCGCATGCACAGAGGCATCCCTACCTGTAGTTCGACAGATCTCATCGTAAATCGGCATGCCGGATGCCGGCTCACCGAGCCGTGCCAATGCTAGCAGTACTACCAGTTCAAATTCACCCAGGTAATTCCCTTTGGTCACGTTCACTCCCTGCGAGAATGCCGTTAAACAATGTTTAATACGAACAGATGTGTCATTTGGTTTCGCAACGTCCTGTGGAATAGTTGAAAAGGGTTTGACACACTCCGCCGCATACGGTGGCAGAGGACGGACAGTCTACTGCTCGAAGACCAAGGCCGCGTGAGAACCTGCTAGTGTTGCGCGGCCGCCCTGTCGTACACCACCTTGCCGCCGACGATGGTATAGGCCACCTCGGTGGAGAGGATCTCTTCCTCGGGTATCGTCATGATGTCCTTTGATAGGACCGTGACATCGGCGAGTTTTCCGGGCGTGAGCGACCCTTTGATGTCTTCCTCGAACGCAGCATACGCCCCGTTGATGGTATAGGACCGCAGCGCCTCTTCTCGGCTCATGCGTTGGTCGGGGTAGAACAGACTTCCGTCTGCGAGCCGGCGCGACACTGTCGAATAGAAGCTCGCGATCGGAGACACATCTTCTACCGGCGCATCGGTTCCGTTGGGTATTACCGCCCCCGTAGCCATCAGTTTCTGCCAGACGTAGGCACCTTCTTCGGCCCGCCGTTCTCCCAAACGCTCGAGCACATACAGAGCGTCGGACGTGCAATGGATTCCCTGCATTGAGGGAATGACCCCGATCTGAGCAAACCGTGGAATGTCATCGAGATGCAGGTGCTGAGAGTGCTCGATGCGCCACCTCCAGTCGGTTCGGTCCGGGTACAACCCGTACGTTTGCTCGATGATGTCGAGAGACTCGCGGTTAGCCCTGTCGCCGATGGCATGTATAGCGAGCTGGTATCCGTTCAAGGCGGCGAGCCGCGCCGATTCGGTAACGCTCGCCACAGTACCTGTGTTGAGTCCACTGCTAGTCGGTAAATCCTCGTACGGTTCGAGCAGCCACGCGCCGTGAGGACCCAGAGCACCATCCAGAGTCCGTTTGACTGCACGGACTGTCAGGTGGTTGTTTCCGTACCCGAGCATCCAGTAGTCAGATAGCCGCTGCGCGAGGCGTTCGTTGGAATCCCGTATCATCACCCAGAGCCGAACATCGATTTCGCCGGCGTCGACCATCTCCTTGATGAGGTCGATTGTCTCGAACGGCGATCCGGCATCATGTACCGTCGTAAGACCTTTTGAGATTACCTCCTCATTTGCGAGCTGTATGATCCGCCGCGGGTCGGGCTGTTCCGCACCTTCTGACGCTCCTCCCAACAACCGCTGTGCCGTCTCACGAAACGCTCCAATTGGATCTCCGTTGGCATCCCGGACAATCTCACCGCCCGGTGGATCTGCCGTGCTCCGCGTGATATTCGACATCTCCATCGCCTTCGCGTTGGCGAACGATGCATGCCCGCTGGCATGCCGAAGAACCACTGGGTTGTCGGGGGAAACCGCGCTCAAAGAATGGTGGGTCGGCAAGCCGTCGACGTTGTTTTCGGGAGTGCGGTCCCATTTCTCCTGATGCCACCCCCGCCCACGAATGAGCTCGCCAGTCGATGCGTCGCCGACCACAGCCTCTACCATGGAGACGATCTCATTCCAGTTGGCGACTTCCATGAGATTCAGCTGCATTTTTGCCTGACCGATTCCGGTGAAATGCACGTGGCTGTCGATGAACCCGGGAATGGCCAGCTGGCCGTCGAGATCTAAAACTTCCGTTTCCGCACCGACATACGCCCTTATCTCTCTGTCTGACCCAACAGCCAGTATCGTGTCTCCCTTCATCGCGATAGCCTCACCGTCCGGCACGTTCTCGTCCACGGTTATGACCTTACCGTGAAGCAACACCAGATCGGCGGGCATCTCCGGTTCAGGCCTGCATCCCGATGTGAATGCGACTAGCGTGAAGGCGAACAGAGCGAACAGAGTGCGGTGGTGCCTGAGAAGGGTCATCCTTTGTCTCCAAGTTGCATCGGCTACACTAACAGGACCTGACACTATCACCTGTCGAAAAGCTAGCCAGTATGCATGCGCGCCGGCAGGCCCGCCCATTCAGGCATCGGTTCGGAAAAAGATTGACCAAGCGTTGCCCGTGTAACTGCCCTAGATTCCAAAAACTACCAACCCTCAGACAAAGAGCACGCACATGACCAGCCGCAGAAATTTCCTTGCAGGTATGACGCTTGCCGGAGTCGGCACCCCCGCGGTGGCAAGAGCACGTTTGCCTTTTTCGGGAACGGTGCAGCAGACCGAACGCGGACCGGGCATACACTCGGTGCTGGAGCGCGACCATCCCTACATCTTCATCGATTCCTGCATGCAGATCTGGCCGGATGCGCAGCTGGAGATCGCACACCGACACGGCGTAACCGCGTATGGGGTGACGGCATGGGACCCGCACTCGGATGCCGCAACTGCACTAGAGGGAGTCATGTACTGGCATTGGGCTGCGCGGCAATACCCAGACCTGGTACTGATTGAGACCACCGAAGATATCCGGCAGGCAAAGCGCGACGGAAAGGCGGGATTGCTGCTCGCAGCCCAAGACGGCGACTGGGTTGGGATGGAGCTTCATAGGGTGGAGGCCTTTCAGCAGGCGGGGTTGAGAATTTGGCTGCTCGCATACAACGCCAACAACCAGCTTTGTGATGGCTGTCTCGACCGGACCGACGGCGGGTTGAGCCGGTTCGGGCAACTCGTGGTAGACGAATGCAACAGGGTTGGCATCGTTCTCGATTGCACGCACACTGGGAGGCGCGCCACTCTCGAAATCTTGGAGCGGAGCGAGAAGCCTTGCATCTACACGCACTCCAATCCGTCTGCGCTGTCTCCAAATCCCAGGAACATCGACGACGAACAGATCTTAGCCTGCACGTCCAGCGGCGGCGTGATCGGCCTGGTATCCTGGGGTCCGCTGGTGATGCGCCCCAACACCACTCATTGGCCCACACTCGACGAGTTCATCGACATGATCGATTACGTGGTCCAACTGACCGGCAGTACCGACAACGTCGGCATCGGCACCGACATGTCGCTCGGCACATATCCGGACCACGAAAGCGATCCGTGGGGCTCACCGGATTTTCCGAACATCACCGAACAGTACGACAGATACGTCACCGACGACATTCGTTCTCACCAACGCAACGTGGATGGATTCAGCGACTATGCGGAAATCGTATCTGTTGCTGACAGGTTGCTGGCGCGGGGCTATTCAGATGAAGACGTACACAAGTTCTTAGGAGAGAACTTCCTGCGGGTGTTCGATCAAGTCTGGAAGTAGCGCTTCGGCAATATGGCTCTGATCCTCTGCGGCATCTTCTTCATCTCAGGTGCGTCTGCGCTGGTCTTCGAGACGCTTTGGTTTCGCCAAGCGGGCCTGGCTTTCGGAAACAGCGTCTGGGCGTCCAGCCTGGTCCTCTCAGGGTTTATGGGAGGACTGGCAATAGGAAGCCTGGTGGCGGTGCGCAAGGGGGACCGTCTTGGTTCACCAGTAGCGACGTACGCCGGTTTGGAGCTTGCCATAGCGGTCTCAGGCGTACTGTTGGTGCTGTCGCTCCCGGCCTTGGGCACATTCGCGATTCCACTGCTCCAGCCGTTCTTCGATGCGCCGCTGATATTGAACCTATTGCGCCTCCTCTTCGCATTTGCCCTGCTCCTGATCCCCTCCACCGCAATGGGCCTGACCCTGCCCCTGCTTGCGAAGGCGCTGGTACGAGTAGATCCAAATTTCGGACGTGTCCTGGGAAGACTCTATGGATGGAATACGCTCGGTGCGGTGTTCGGTGCACTTTTGGCCGAGTTTGTGCTCGTGGAGACGCTCGGGATTCGGGGATCCGCGTTGGTTGCAGGAACTCTGAACTTGCTCGCTGCCGCTGGCGCCATGTTGCTAGTCAAATCCACCCACGGGCGGGCATTGACGCGAGAGGGACAAGATGCGTCTGCGGCAAATTGGGTCGGCGGCAGGCGTTGGTTGGGTGCAGCATTTCTCTGTGGCTTCACGCTGCTTGCTCTCGAGGTAGTGTGGTTTCGGTTTCTGCTGCTCTATATAACCGGTACGTCGATCGCGTTTGCCGTGATGTTGGCAGTCGTCCTCGTGGGCATATCGTTGGGCGGGCTCTCCGCTTCGGTTTGGCTCCGCGCCGATCCTCTGGCGTTTCGATATGCGTTAGTAGTCTCGTGTGCGGCGGGCGTCCTATGCACGATTTCGTACGGCCTCTTCCCGGTTGTTGTTGGACAGGTGGGGACTCGAGCACTCGAGAACCTTTCGGAGATCTCTTTCGCATCGGTCGCCCTAATGCTCCCAGTGTCGTTTCTCTCGGGAGCGTTGTTCACGCTCGTCGGTGCAGCACTTCGCCAATCGTGTCCGTCAGCGGCAACGACCACTGGCATTCTGACATTTGCTAACACGACTGGCGCGGCACTCGGTGCTTTGGTCGGCGGGTTCGTGCTGCTCCCGTTCCTGGGGATGGAGAAGTCGTTGTTGTTGTTGGCCATCACGTACGGAGCGATCGCGCTTTTGATGTTCGAAAGACGTGCCGCCTCACCCAGAGTTCTCTACCCAGCTGTCGGCGCACATCTGCTCAGCATCGTGCTCTTTCCAGCCGGAGCAATGGCAGACCGGCACATCACCAACGCAGTATCTCGTTGGTCCGGCGATGCTGGATGGCAAGTGGTCGGGTATCGGGAAGGCATCACAGAGACAATCCTCTACGTTGAGGAGTCGATGTTCGATCGGCATCAGTACTATCGGTTGGTGACCAATTCGCTCTCGATGTCTTCCACCAGGTTCAACGCTCGCAGGTACATGAAGCTGTACGTGTACCTGCCAGTCGCGATTCATGCAAACTCCCGCAAGGCTCTGCTGATCAGCTATGGAGTCGGATCCACCGCCAAAGCCCTGACAGAAACCGACACGTTCGAACAAATCGACGTGGTCGACATCTCCAGAGACATCCTGGAGATGAGCTCGATTGTCTTCCCAAATCCGTCACAGAACCCGCTTTTCGATAAGCGCGTCAATGTGTTCATCGAAGACGGACGGTATTTCCTGAAGACGACGCACGACACATACGATCTGATCACAGGTGAACCGCCGCCGCCACAGATTGCCACCGTCGTCAATTTGTACACTCAGGAGTACTTCCAACTCGTGCGCGAGCGGCTGAACGAGGGCGGAATCGTTACATATTGGCTTCCGCTTCACTCACTGAGCGACAAGAGCGCAAAAGCAATAATCAAGGCCTTCGTGAACGTCTTTCCGCATGCGTCCCTTTGGCACGGTTGGCGTGAGGACGTGATGCTGGTCGGGATGCGAGGCTCGCCAGAGAACCCTGGAACGACGGAGTGGTTCGAGCGGCAGTGGAAGCAGTCACATATGGTGGCGGAGATGAAAAACATCGGCATTGAAGTTCCGGAGCAGCTTGGTGCACTATTCATAGGAGGTTCGGTTTATCTCGACGAGTTGACTCACGACGTCCGGCCGCTCGTGGACGACTTCCCCAAGCGAATCAATGCTGACTCGATACTCGGACAAGGGAGGAGCCGCCTCTTTCTTGAGTTGAGAGACACTGACGGTGCCCGCGAGCGATTCGCGCATAGCTCGTGGATCAGAGAGCTCTGGCCCGACGAGATGATCGAGAGAACGGTTCCGTATTTTGACGTTCAGCGTACCGTCGACGAGCTGATCGATCTCGCTGGCTACCCTCTGGACAAAGACCTAACCGCACTCCACAACATCATATCAGAAACATCGCTAACCGCACCAGCGCTCTGGTTCATGGGCGGCAACCCTGAGATTCAGAATCTTCTCGGAGACCTGAGCCCCGAGGAGCGTGCTCTGCCGGCATGGAAATACCAGCTTGCAGCGATGCTCTTTTCCGAACGCAGGTATCTGGAAGCGGCACAGGTTCTGGCGCAACTCGAGAATGAAACAGGCTTCTTTGCCGTCGCGCGAATTTTCAGAATCTACGCGCTATGCCTAGCCTCGGATCTCGATGCAGCGAGACTTCTGGCGGAACAGGCGCGAACAGATCTGGCTGCACAGCCCGCATCGGGGCGTTGGCTCAACTTCTTCTGGGAGTCCTTTGGCATATAGGCTGGCCGCCGCATCAGGGGCGCCTGCAACCAAATTGGCGCTCAAACGTATGTTTCTTTCAGAGACGTTGGCGCCACAGAAAAACTCGGGGAGACACAATGGATTGGGTTGAATTCCTGCATCAAGCCGCACATCACTTGCTGCCCGCCGTGCCATGGCTCGTTGGCGGAGCTTGTGTGGCAATGGTCTCCCTCGGGCCAGTCGGTCGTGCGATCTCGCACCGCTTGCGTGAAGGCAATCTGAGTGTGAGACGTTCCACGGAACTGATTGACGAGATCGTCGAACTCAGAACCGAGGTTGGTGAAGTGATGGACCGGCTGGACGAGCACGAGCGCGCACTCTCCGGGCACGGCAGCCGAAACAGATCTCCCCGCCTGCGACAGTGGCCAAACCGAGAGGAACGCATCGAGACGCCGGTTTAGCCTTCGGCGTTTCACTAACAACGTTCTCGGCTTCTCGAACTCCCCTTCCTTTTGTAGTCGAACTCGAGGAGTTGTTCCGCCGACTGGGCCATACACCTCTCACCGTTTAGTTTGATGCAGTCTGAACGCTGAATCCCCGGGGAGGATGGCTCAGTGAATCTCTTCGACGTGGTCGCAGTCCTCGTGGTTCTGGCTGCGCTCTTCGGCTTCCTGAACAGACGGTACATGAAGTTGGAAGCGACCGTGGGCATGATGCTGATCGCGTTGATCAGTTCTCTGGTGCTGGTCACTCTGCATCACCTCTTCCCAAACCTGGGCGTGGTATCGGCCATTCGCGACTACGTCACCAACATCGATTTCAACAAGGCCCTGATGGAGGGGATGCTCGGCTTTCTTCTCTTCGCTGGCGCTCTCCATGTGGACCTTGATTTCTTCGCGCAGAAGAAGTGGGCTATCGCTTCGCTGGCAACAGTTGGACTTCTGATCTCCATGACCGTAGTTGCATTTGCGAGCCTGTTTCTATTCGGCGCGCTGGGTTTCGAGGTATCATTGATCGCCTGCCTGGTGTTCGGAGCGCTGATCTCACCTACCGACCCCATCGCTGTAATGGGCACTCTGAAAACCCTGGACGCTCCTCCCTCGCTGCACGCCAAGATCGTGGGTGAATCCCTCTTCAACGATGGAGTCGCCGTCGTCGTGTTTACCAGCCTGGTCGCGCTACTCGGAGCCAGCGGTGGTGCGCATGGAGGGCACGGTGGTGAGATGAGCACAGGAGCTTTGGCTCTGTTGTTCTTGCAGGAAACCGGCGGCGGAATCCTGCTTGGCCTGCTAGCAGGTTACGTGGCCTATAGGATGATGTTGAGCATCGACGAATATAGCGTTGAGGTCATCATCACACTCGCACTAGTGATGGGTTGCTATAGCCTTGCTCGAGCTCTCCACCTCTCCGGACCAATTGCCGTGGTGTGTGCGGGCATCTTCATCGGCAACCGCGGGCGAGCACTCGCCATGAGCGAAAAAGTAGTCGACTATCTGGAGAAATTCTGGGAGCTGATCGACGAGGTGCTGAACGCTATCCTCTTCCTCTTGATCGGCATAGAGGTTCTGGTGATTGCGATAGACCTCACGAGTCTCGCGGCGGGCATCGCATGCATCGGAATCGTCTTGTGCGCCCGACTCATAAGCGTGTCGGTGCCCATCACACTAATGAGGAAACGAACCGAGTTTTCACCAGGCGTGGTGCGTATACTGACGTGGGCAGGCCTACGCGGTGGAATCTCCGTTGCTCTTGTACTGTCGCTGCCGCCCATTCCCGAAAAGCCCCTGCTGGTTACGTGCACCTATGTGGTGGTTCTCTTCTCGATCATCGTTCAAGGGCTGACGATCAGGCGAGTCCTCGCTCGCTTCATCTGAGGTGGCTCGCCCCGTTCACATCGATGACCGCCCCGGTCACAAACTCCGCCTTCGTTGCCGCGAGAAAGAGCACCACATCGGCGATCTCCTCTGGAGTAGCCGCCCTCCGCATGGGGCTTTGCGCACGAATTTCTTCGCCTTCTTCACCCGCCAGAATGCCGGTAGTCATATCGGTTTCGACCCAACCCGGCGCCACGGCCGTGACAACCACCCCGTGCGGTGCCAACGCCTGAGCCAGAGATTGGCTCAGTGAGTTGAGGCCTGCCTTGGCCGCACCGTAGGCGGGAGCCTGTGGTTCGCCACGGTACGCTCCACGCGATGTGATATTGACGATTCTCCCGCTGCCGCGTGCCGCCATGTGAGTTGCCAGGTGATGGCACAAGCACGCTGGGCCCAGCAGGTTCACATCTATAGTACGCCGCCACTTGACCAGCCACGCCGTAGTTTCAGACACGACAACCGGGTGCATCTCGTAGATACCCGCGTTGTTGACCAGTATGTCGACGCCGCCCAGCAACGTTATGGCCTCTTCCGCCAGTTTGATGACAGCGGAGGTGTCCGACATGTCGGCTTTCATCACCCAGTGGTTCTCACCATCGAGCTCGGCGGCTGTCGTCTCAGCAGCTTCTTCATCGCTATTGTAGTGGACACCAACTGTTGCACCGTGTGCGGCCAGGATTTTTGCCACGGCACGACCAATGCCGCGCGACGCACCTGTGACCAACGCACTCTGGCCAGTCAAATCCAATGTCTTGTGTGTCACGGGGCACGCCCTTTCCATGGGGATCCACCCGTGGGTGGACCCTGGTTACCGATCCGCACTAATGGCCGAGGTGACCGTCGCAATCAGGTGTTCCCGTCTGTAGGGTTTTTGCAGCACTGCCACGAAACCCTTGTCCTCGAACTGAGCACTGAGGTCCGCGTGGAAGTACCCGCTGCCGAGTATCACGGGAGCGTCACAGTGCAACCGTCGCAACTCATCGAACGTGTCTTCGCCTCCCATCCCAGGCATGGTCAAGTCGAGCACCACACATTCGATTTCGGAGGCATGTTCTCTAAACGCGTGCAGTGCGTCGTGACCGTCGGATGCTGTGATGACGCGAAAGCCCGCACCCTCGAGCATACGAGCGCCCACATCGAGCACTGACGCTTCATCATCAACCAGAAGTACGATTCTCCCGTCCGCGGCAACGAGTTCAGCGTTCGCGGGGCTCTTCCTGCTGACAACTTGCTCGTCTTTGGTCACTGGAAGCAGCACCTTTAACGTAGTGCCCTCACCCAACGCGCTATCGACAACGACTGCCCCGCCGTGTCCACGAACGATTCCCGATACGGCTGCCAGGCCAAGGCCGCGACCGGTGAACTTGGTAGTGAAGAAGGGATCGAACATCTTCTCTACAGTCGACCGTTCCATACCTTCGCCGCTATCGGCGACCTCGAGAAACGCATACCAGCCTGGGGCGCAGCCTTCTCCGAGTAGCGATCGCTCCAGGAATTCCTCATCGCACTCCATCACGCCGGTGGACACATCGACGAGTCCACCCTTGTCACCCAATGCCTCACAAGCATTGGACACCAAATTCATCACTAGCTGACGAATCTGGGTGACGTCCGCCGAAACGAGAGGCATTTCTTCCTGAAGGTGGTATTCGACCAAAGCATCAGCCGAAAGTGAAGACTGCACCAGCTGCCCCATTTCCAACACTACTTCGCTCAGGTCTATGGTCCCCACCACGAATCGCCCTTTGCCGGAGTAGGCTAGCATCTGTCGCGCCAGGTCGGCAGCACGAAGTGCGGCAGTTCGTATTTTTTCGATGCTTTCCCGTACTGGTGAAACCGGCGATAGATCGACCAGCGCAAGCTCCGCGTTTCCCAAGACGCCCATCAGCAGATTGTTGAAATCGTGAGCTACTCCCCCGGCGAGTACACTCAAGCTCTCCATCTTGTGGGCGTCACGAACCCGGGCGTCGAGGCGACGACGCTCCTCCTCATTTTGTTTTCGCCCCGAGATGTCGCGAGCAAAAGTACAATTAAAGCCAACTCCACTGTATTCCTGGTAGTTGGCCGAAATTTCTACCGGAAACACAGTGCCATCTTTCGCCCGATGCCTAGATTCGATCACCATCGCGCCGTGCTTCTTGAGACCACTCCAGTGATCCGGCCACGCCTCCTTGGGAAAACCAGGATCTATGTCGGGCACCGACATCGAGAGCAACTCATCCCGCGAATATCCAAGCGAACGGCAGGCGGCTTCGTTCACATATATGAAGCGCCCATCGTCTCCCATCCAAAACACGCTGTCCGCAGCATGATCGACCGCAAACTGTGTTTGGCGGAGCCTGTCCTCCGCTCTTCTTCGCCCAGTGATATCTGTGAGCACACCCCAGAAGCCAGTCACTTTCTCCTGCTCGTCACGGATAACACGCGCGCTGTCCAACACTACGATGCGCTGCCCGTCTTTACGTTTGAGAGTCAGCTCCATCTCACGGAGCTCTCCAACCTCCTCCAGATCACGCGTAAACTGGCGTCTCTCTTCAGCGGACACATAGAGATCCGCGGCTACATCCACCCGTTGAAGTTCCGACTCAGATTCGTAGCCGAGCATCTGAACGAGCGCAGGATTGGCCGAGACTATTTTTCCGTCAGCGCTGGTCTGATACACTCCCTCCGTCGCGTTCTCGAACAGGCTGCGGTATTTCGTCTCACTCTCGCGTAGAGCGCGTTCCACCTCTTCGTGCTCGGCAACGCACGCTTTTGCGTGCTCGAGTTCTTGCCGCAGCGCCGCTAGTTCAGCTGCGAGTTGTGCCCTGGTCTTGTCGACGTCGTTCATACCATCACTCGAATCATCGGGCTGCTACTGCCCGTCGTGGAAAGCGCGGAGCAGCTCCGCCTCCCGCTCTGGGGAAAGTCCCGAACGGAGTTGCGTTTGTTGCTCCTCGGGCCGTGTCTTGTGCCACTCGATCGTGTCGAGGCTCGTTTCCCCGAGGGACCTGAACGTGAGCCCTTGATCGACCGCTCGGTCAACCCGCACATATGACTGCGGGTCGCCGGGAATCCACACTGGCATATCGGACCACGGCCTTACCTCGTGCTCTCGTAACCAATCAACGTCGGCCCATGTGAAAGTGACTGGGGCTGAGGTTACAGCCTCGATTCCGTGAACCATATCGGACATCGAAAGCAATCCCTGAGGTCCCGTGGCATTGAAGGTGCCCGCGATACCATCCTCTGCAAGTCGGACTATCCAGGCGGTGAGATCCCGGACGTCAATGATCTGCACCTCGTCCCGCCCGTCGCCGGGGACGAGGATCTCACCTCCCCTGTCGATCCGCACCGGCCAGTACGTGAAGCGATCGCTGCGGTCACCGGGTCCAACAATCAAACCTGGACGCACGATGGTTGCTCGACCTGGAAATGCATCACGCGCCTCCTGCTCTGCCAGAGCCTTAAACGGACCATAAGTTCTCCCAGTGACTTCTTCACCTTCGTGACCCTCAGGAAGCACCGTGACAGCGGAATTTTCATCGATCCGCATACGCTCGCGCTCCTCGGATCCCGGTTCGGCTTCGCCCCAGCCTTCTAGCTCTGGAGTGTCGACGGCATAGACCGATATGCTTGATACGTGGATGTACTGTTCGGCCGAATCTTTGAGCAGTTGTGCCGTTTGATTGACCCACCTGGGTAAAGTCGAGTGATTGTCGAGGACCACGTCCCACTCCCGCTCCTCTAACGCCGTGAGGTCATCGTTGCGGTCACCGACCAGCTTCTCAACATCTGGAAAGAGATGCGTGTTCGTTTGGCCTCGATTGAAGAGAGTTACACTGTGTCCCCTACTCAGCGCGTATTCGACCATATGCGGCCCAATGAACCCGGTGCCGCCCAAGATCAGAAGGCGTTTGGGCGCAACCGATTGCTCTACAGCTTGCTGCCGGCAAGAAACCGTGGAAGCGGTCGCGAAAGCGGCCCCAGCGAGTGCACTCGTCTTCAGGAATTCTCTCCTGTTGGAAAGCATTTGCGTCTCACAGTTGCTGAAGGTGGGTATGTGTGAAACCGGCTGCGCTTCTCTCCATATGAGCGAGCATCAGCGGCCTACGCCAAAGATGACTTGAACGCACTCGGTTCGCCAGCTTGATGAATCGTGTGAGGCTGGATGGATGTGTTGGAAGGTTTGGGTGGAGCTCCCCCCTCAAAGTGAGGGAGAGAGCTCGGAGAAGCCTACTCCTGCCGAAGTGCGCTCACCGGGTCGACTTTCGCCGCGCGACGCGCCGGTAGATAGCTAGCCAGGAGAACCACGAGCATTAGCCCCGCGGGTACCGCGGCATAGGTGAGAGGGTCGACCGGGTCAACACCATACAAGAGCGCCGTCATTAGTCGCGTGAGGCCGAACGCCATACCCAGGCCGAGTGCGATTCCCACCCCTGACAGAATTAGCCCCTGCCGCACGACCATCTTCTTGACGGTTGATACAGGCGCACCCAAAGCCATCCGCATCCCGAGCTCTCTGCTCCGCTGACTCACGGAGTAGGAGATCACGCCGTACAAACCTATGGTCCCAAGCAGCAGGGCGGTCCCGGCAGCAATGCCGAGCAGTAGGATCATGAACGTCGTGCGCACGACGGATGCAGACATCAGCTCCTTAAAGGCGCGCAGGTTTCTGACAGGCAGGTTCGCGTTGACTTCCCAAATGGCATCCTTGACACCCTGGAGGAAGTCGGGAGTCCCTGCGCGACTGCTCCGCACCGCATAGCTCATCGAACGCCACGTGTTGGCCTGGTCGGCTTCCATGTCCTGCCAAAACGCTAGTGTTACCTGCGGCCAATAGACGAGCACCGGCGGTTCCTGATCCATGCCATTTTCGCGTACGTCCGTGGCCACTCCAATCACCTCATACCACCGTGGCGGATCGGGCCGCGCGGCTACCATCTTGCCCATGGCAGCTTCCGGCGATCCCCAGTACTCCGTAGCCAGCGTCTCAGACACGATTGCCACCGGCATGCGGTCGTGGATGTCGGCCCAGGTAAACGGGCGACCGGCGAGTAGGGGTATGCGCAATGTCTCGAAATAGTCAGCGCCAATCCACTTGTGCCTGCGGGATCCGGACGGCGCATCGAGGGGTGTCACCCCCTCAGCATAAAACGGGTTGGAGTTTCCGGTTCCGTCCATCGGCATGGAGTTCGCGATGGCCACGCCAGTAACTCCCGGCATCTCCGCAATACGATGGGCGATCGCTTCATGAGCTGCGGCGATTTCGTCCGTCCCTCTCACGTCTGCGCGCGACGGCGTCAATCGAAACGCAAGGAGCTCTTCCTCACCGGCGAAGCCGGGATTCACATTGCTGATCTCCTGCGCGGAGCGCAGCATGAGCCCCGACGCCACCAGAAGAACCAGAGCGAACGCCACCTGCGTGACAGCGAGTGCATTTTGAGTTCGGTGCCGTTCCCGGCCGCTCGTGCCCGAGCGACCGCCTTCCTTCAGCGCACTCACGAGTTCGATTCGGAGATGCTTGAAAACAGGGAACATGCCGAACATGATGCCGGAGGCGACGGACACGATCAGAGTGAACAGAAGCACCTGCGGGTTGATTGCAGCGTCCGCCAGCCTCGGGAAATTGGCGAGTTCGGTGGAGACCAGAAGCTCGAGCCCGAGATGGGCTAATCCTATGCCTCCAATGCCTCCTAGCACACCCAATACCAGGCTCTCCTTCAGGTACTCCCAGCTGATGCGGCTTGCGCTCGCGCCGATAGCGGTGCGGACCGCCATTTCAACGCCCTTACCCTCGGCCCGAACTAGAAAGAGGTTCGCCACATTCGCGCAAGCGATCAGGAGCACAACGCCCACCCCACCCATCAGAATCCAAAGTAGACCCGATGCCGAGCCGACGATATCGTCCTTCAGGGATTGCAAAAACGGCTCTATCCTTGCCTCGCGCATGGTGTCAATGACGGGGCCGCCCGGGAACTTCTCGAATGCCATGGGAAGCATTCGAACCATATCGGCGCTGGCCTGTTGCATGGTTACGCCATCTCGGAGCCGTGCTACAGCATCCCAGCCGGTGTTTCCCACGAAGAGTGTAGATCGATCGTATTGGAGCGGGACGATTATCGCCGGATCATACCCGAGACTTCGTATGCTCGAAGGCAAAACCCCGATAATCTCCGTGGCAATACCGTTCACCTGAAGAGTTTGGCCGACTACGGAAGGGTCTTCGCCAAATCTCGATTGCCAATAGCCACGGCTGAGCATGACAGTCGCAGGCGCCTCTAGTTCTTCATCCTCTCTGGTTAAGCTTCTGCCCAGCACCGGATTCACCCGTAGTGCCCTGAACATACCGCTGGTGACAAAAAGCGTCTGCACCGCTTCCGGCTCGCCGGCTCCCGTTACAGGCACCGCTCTCGACCCGAACATTCCCAGATTTTCAAAAGAGCGGTTTTCATCTTCATAGGTGAAATGCCACGCGGCCGTCTGCCCCATGTCGCCGTCCCCGGGTCCGAATCCCCGGTGGCTAACAGCTATCAGGCGGTCGGCATCGGGGAATGGCAGCGGCGAGAGGATAACAGTCTCGAGCAACGCGAATATCGCAGTGTTGGCTCCGATTCCCAGCGAGAGGGTCACGATCGACACGGCAGCAAAGCCCGGAGCGCGACGGAGCGCGCGCACGGAGACACGAAGGTCCTGAAACAAATTTCTCATCTTATCGCCTATACCAACCCGGTTATGCACGTTTTTGTTTTGAGAACTGCCAGCACTTCTAGATCGCGGGCGCACGAGGTTGCCAAACCTCATGTCAACACAATCGCCGAACACCTCGACTACGCAGCGTGCCCATACTGCGGCGAAGCCGATCAAGCCTGAGCGCTGGAAAGACTCGGAGAGGTGTTGTTCGAAGACGCGCTCGATTTCAGCGCCGTAGCGTCTCCTGAAATCCCTCGGCAATACCAAGAGCAGTGCCCGGTACAACCGCCGGGATGCGCCAAAGCTCATTTCGACAACGCCCTGCTCGGCACCATCTTGCTGCGAGCCACATCGACCAGTTCGCTCAGCCGCTCCGTCTCCTCGGCGAGAACGCCAAGCCCGTTCTCGGTGATCCGGAAGTAGCGCTTGCGTTCACTCTCCTGCGGTGGACGATCGGTCGAATCGGTCAATTCGGAAACGAGACCTTCGTCCATCATCTCGTCCAAACACTTATAGAGCATGACAGGCCAGATGCGGAGTTGACCGCCGGTGCGGTCCAAAACCTCCCGGACGATCCCGTTGCCGTGCCGATCCTCGTCCGCGAGCGCAACGAGAATGTGGAACCAGTGGATCTTTATGCCGTGCGGTGAATTCCGCCCCATTCTTCACCTCGAGAGTGTGTTACCAATTGGTAATATACTATTTGGTAATACGGCTTCCGGATAGAAGAGGTTTCAAGCTGGTACTGGCGGCTCAAACCGAAACAACTTATGCGCAATTTGCGTATAGCCACTGAACTCACCACCGATACGGAGTCGTACCAATGGCACGATCGCCAACGGCGAAGAGACCGCCGCTCAAACCAGTCGAATTCCTAGTTCTGGCAATCCTCGAAAACCGACCACTGCACGGCTACGGGATCGTGCAGGAGATGAGTTTGAGAACCGATGGTCGGGTATCGCCACGCCCCGGCGACCTTTACCGCATTCTGTACCGGCTGGATCAATGGGGATTGCTGATTCCCGACGACGCTCGATCAGACAACGACGATGAGCGCAGGTCGTACTATCGGCTGACCGATCTGGGAAAGAAGGTGATGTTGGCCGAGGCAGAGTTCCTAGCGAAGATGGCCTCGGACGCTCTTTCGAAGCGAACCGACAGGCCGGCGGAGGTGGTGTGACGCCAGGGACGTCTTGCAAAAAGAGCGGCAATATCGGGCTCACGTACCGCCTGCTGCTCTTGCTGTATCCACGGAGTTTTCGTGAGTCGTACGGACACGACCTCGTTCGGCAGCTTCGGAATGAACGTGAAGAAGGTGGCAGCATACGCGCGCGGTGGGACCTGGTCATCAGTGCATTCGGCGTGCGACTCGACTCCGTTCTCACCCGACTGTCACGGAAAAACGAACTACTCTGGGCGAGAACGGCCGGGGTTGGCGGCACACTACCAGGCATGAGACACAACCATTCAAATGTGGAAATGAACATGAGTGCTCAACGATCAGGGATGCACACGATAATCGGCAACCTGCGGCACGACCTCATTTTTGCTGTGCGCATGCTGCTGAAGAACCCGATGTTTACGGCGGCGGCGGTTCTGACGCTAGCGTTGGGAATCGGTTTGAACGCAGCGGTGTTCAGTGCGGTCAACGCCATGTTGTTCAGGCCATTGCCGGAGGTGGTCAACGACGGCGAGCTGGTTCACCTCTATCGCGACTGGCCGGGAATGTCGTGGGGATCCAATTCGATTCCTCACTATCAAGACATCAGGGATCGTGTGGAGGCGTTCGACGGGCAGGTCCTAGCGTGGACTTTTTCTCCAGTGAGCCTCAGCGCCGACGGCACCAATGAGCGGATTGTGGCGAACATGGTGTCGGCGAACTACTTCGACGTCTTGGGCGCTGCCCCGATTCTCGGACGCGGATTTCTTCCAAGCGAGGCAGTCGATCCAGGTGCTCACCGGGTAGTTGTCTTGGGTCATTCATTCTGGCAGGGGCGCTTTGGCGGCGACCCATCCGTCGTGGGGCGTTCAGTGACTCTCAACGGTCAATCGTGGATGGTAGTCGGAGTCGCAAAAGAGGGATTCAAAGGCACGATGCCGATGATAGATCCCCCGCTATACGTACCACTCATGATGCAACGGGAACTCATTCCGGGCTACGATCTGATTGTAGCGCGCGGTAACAACTGGATGAATGTCGTTGCACGACTGGCTCCCGGAGTGTCAAACGAGCAGTGTCGGCAACAGCTAGATGCAACGGTCCTTCAATTGCGCGAGGATTTCCCGGACCACTATGACAACAACGGTATAAGCATGGTACAGCAGTCGGAGGCCGGCCTTCACCCTATGATTCGTTCAGCACAGGTGGGCATGTCGGCTCTCACTATGGTTGTGGTGGCGTTCCTTCTCATGATCGCCTGCATCAACGTTGCGAACTTGTTTTTGGCACGCGCAGGCGAGCGGCGCAAAGAAATGGGAATTCGCCTGAGCCTCGGTGCAAAGCGCAGTCGCATAGTCATGCAGCTATTGACGGAGAGCCTCCTGTTTGCCGTCATCGCGTGCGCCGCAGGCCTACTCCTGGCATACTGGGCCGTGGGCTTCGCAAACACCCTCACGCTACCCATGGACTACCCGGTCGACTTTGATCTATCTCTGGATCGCAACGTGCTGCTGTTTGCTGCAGGGATTTCCGTAGTCACGGGGATCCTCTTTGGCCTGGCGCCGGCGCTTCAGGCGTCCCGCCCCGATACCGTCACTTCATTGAAGGGAGAAGCCTCGCGGGAGCCGGGCGGCAAGCACAGGCTGATTCGTACCCTGGTAGTTTTGCAAACCGCCCTCTCCATCGTGCTGCTGATAAGCTCTGGTTTGTTCCTCAGAGGCCTGCAATCTGCGACTATGGCAGACAAGGGATTTGACGAAAACAATCTCCTGCTAGCGTCAGTCGACCCTGGTTTGCAGGGCTACGACCGTGAGCGCTCCGAGGTGTTCTACCGGGAACTGACTGCGGGTCTCTCAGCCCTGCCGGGCGTGGAAGCGGTTGGATTCGCGCGTATGGTCCCTTTGACCCTGAACAGTTCCGATCAGGGAGTCGGCATCCCGGGCTACGAGCCTGGCCCGGACGAGAGCATGAGCATCAGGTACAACATGGTCACTCCAGGCTACTTCGAGGCAATGGCGATTACCATTTTGTCGGGCCGGCCGTTCTTGGACATGGACGACCGCGACGGTGCTCCGGTGCTGATCGTCAATCAACAGTTCGTCAACCGTTTCTGGCCTGGCGAGGATGTGGTGGGAAGAATTGTCAGGACTGGAGGCGAAGAACGCGAGATCGTAGGTGTCGTACCCACTGGCAAGTATTTCAGCCTGGGTGAAGAGCCGAGCGCCTTCATGTACTTGCCGCAGGCACAGTACTGGAGTTTCCCGATGACTGCGCACCTCCGTACGACGGGAGATCCCAACGAACTGGCGGTGTCAGTCAGACGCGAGGTGCAACGCCTCGACGCATCCATGCCAGTTGCAGATCTACGAACGATGACCAGCACTTTGGGCGTGTCGCTGTTCCCAGCTCGGCTTGGCGGTGCGGCATTGGGGATCTTTGGTGTACTCGGGATGATCTTGGCGGCGGTGGGAATCTATAGCGTAATGGCGTATTCGGTGAGCCAGCGTACCCACGAGATCGGGATTCGAGTCGCCCTAGGCGCGGCTACAGGGAGCGTAGTCGGCATGGTGATCAAGAAGGGCATGACCATGGTCGGTGTCGGCGTCGTGTTGGGTGCCGGACTTGCCATTGGAGCGGGTAATCTCATGCAGGGCATGATCTACGGTGTCAGCGCAATCGACCCGATCACCTTCCTTGGAATTCCGGGTATGTTGTGCGCGGTAGCGCTGCTGGCCACCTACCTGCCGGCAAGACGGGCGGCTTCGGTAGATCCGATGAAGGCCTTGCGATCGGATTAGGTGAAAGTGCTACGATTTGATCTGACAGTCAGTTAGAGCCCTCGGGTCCCGGAATCCCCTGCGGGGGAGGAGTGAGATGACCCGAGAACAGAAAATCATCAAGACGAATGGGGAATGTGTCCCAAGCATGCTTGGAGCATGGCCTTCGCAACGATCAACCCTTCGTGCGGATTCGGCCGCTTGAAAGCGGTGGAATGATGGTTCACTATCGGCTCTCCGGGACAAAAAGGTGACCTTCGGTGAGATACGATTGCGTTGACGCCGGAGTTGGAGGGTCTAATCCAAAGACTTGCGGCTGAGGCAGTCGATTGACGGGCCGCCGCCGCCGGCAACCCGCACTAGATCCCCCAGGCGTAGCCCACCTTGACGAAGAACGTTCTGTTGGACTGCCTGATACTGAAGTCCTGATTGCCTCGGTAGTTATCGACATATCCCAGAAACAACACGGTCCTGGGATTGAACTTGTAAGAGAACAGTAGCTGCGTGAAGAGACGCCGATCTTCGGGATCTTGCTCGAAGGTGTAGTTGTCCGGGTTGTAGTCGTAATCCACGTACTGAAAAATCGCGCGGAAGAACGTGCGGACATCGAACTGGTACACCGCGGTAACCTGACTGACGTTTGCCGTGTATAGACGTGCTTCGTTCACCTTCATGCGTTCGAGGTTGTGATTCAGCGATAGCCGGATGTGGCCGCCGAGGTTGTACGACATCCACGGGTTGATTCTGAATCGGCTTCCGAGCCGCGCGTTCGCGTAGTCGATCTGGTCCCCGACGATGACAAACGTGCCGACCTGGAGATTGCTCGTCGGCCAGAATCCTCCTTGAACGAAACCACCCGTGATATCGTACTCCTCGTCCGCGTATGCTTCTCTCGATCGCCATGCGTTCAGTTGCAGGAAGGATTGCATGGTTCCGTTGTAGTTGAACCACACAGTTCCGTTTCGCTCCAACAGCCCTCCATCCTGCTTGGCGAAATAGTGGTATTCAGCTCCCGCTCGGATCGCGGACCACCAGGAACCCGGTCTGCCGTTCCACGTACGGAGCACTCCGCCTTCGGCGTTTCGATAGCCAACTCTGGGATAGTAACCGAGGTCGGCTCGGAAGTGTTCTCCGGCTTCTTCGTAGTCCGCCCACCATCCCCACGTACGCGTGTAGTGATCGTACTCGAACGAGACCAGATGATCTCCAATGGATCCCGACGGTTGGCTGAAGTTTTCCTGAATGTCGGTCGGATACTGGGTGCTCGACCGCATCACCAGCAGTTGGATCTGATCGGTCGGCGTGAATCGAAAATCCAAATCGGCGCCGAAAACTCTGTTGTGGTAACCGGCTCCCTCCCTGACAGTCGTTAGCAGGCCAGCGGTGTAGCGACTGCCAAAATCTCTTTTGTAGCGCGCGACCACTGAGGTGTTGGCCGAATCCATGGTAGTCGCGCCGGATCCCTGGGGGCCGGGGAAAACGAGATTCGTGATGTCGTCGCGCATCACGTAAGTGCCGACGGTATTGGCGCCCTCCTTTCCCGTCAGCTTGACTCCCCACGACGGTTCGCGGATGGTCCGAGTATAGATGACATTCTCCAGGGCGGAGAAGAAGTCGGCTCCTTCTGTGAAGAACGGTCGGCGTTCCGGAAAGAACAGGGCGAACGGTTCGTTGATGTCGAGCTGCCTCGCGTCGGCCTCCACCTGACTGAAATCGGGATTTGCCGTGACGTTGAATGTCATATTCGGCGTAATCCCCCAGCTGGCGGTGATGCCTACCTCCGCCTGTTGCTCCTCTTTCTCCAACTCGCCTTCAGGGAAATCCGGCCGGCTGTCTCTCCTGAAGGCAGTGAATGTGGGATCAACTTCGATGTTGCGACCGGGGTGCGCGTCCTCGAATCCTTGAATCTTGATGGACTGACACATGTAGCAGTTGTTGCTTCGGTCTCGTGGAAACGTGCCGATATGGTACGCGTGGTCACGGGGGTATCGCCTGACCGCGTCGAACCCCCAGACCTGAGAGCCGTCGGTGCGTTGAAATCTCAGGGACGAGAATGGAATGGAAATCTCTACGGCATAGCCCCAACTCGTAATCCTGGCGGCCGACTCCCATATCGCGTCCCAACCGGGATCCTCTCCCGACTGGGCTTCGATCTGATCGAACTGCACTCCCGCTGCCGTCACGATGAAGTCGAAGCTTCGTCTCTGATCGTTGAACGTGTCCAGTATCAAGGCGACCCAATCGTCTCCGCCGAGGTTGTCGCGATCTCGCAGATGGGCCCTGATAGCGGATGGCTCCGGGTCGAAGCAGCGAAATGCCGCATAGAGGTTGTCTTCATCATATGTGAGGAGGACTTCCGTGCTGACAGGCGGGGGCACATTCTCCCCGGGCCGCACTTCGTAATTCAGCTCGATGACGAGGGCCCCCTCCCAGGCCTCCTCCTCGAGCAGTGCATCCACCGTTATACCGGATGCCGTTCTCGGAACATGGAATGGGTCATCTGTTGATTGAGCAGGGAGTTCTCGACCTGTCGGAATCTGTGCCGACAACGCGGCAGGAAAAAAGAGTGCGAGAGTCAGGACCTGGGCGCTGCGTGTCACTTGGACCTCCACGGTGGTTGGAAGTCGGTGCCTCTGTAGTACCTGACGTGGCGGTTGCGTATCGGGTTTCGATGATCCCCCACAACGCTCTAGCGAAAACAGCGTTTCGGTGGCATTCTCTGCGCGCACCACTATTCTCGACGCTGTTTGGGAGCTTGTATTCATCGTTTCGTTTGCTGTGCGTTGTTGGCCCTCGTTGCCTACGCCTGTGGTGGCGAAGCCGCGACGGACCCAATCACCGATCCGCCCGACCCCCCCGTTGTGGCGACGCTCGAAATCACACCGACAGCGGACACACTCGTGGCCTTGGGTGGCACGGCAACATTTGCGGCCATCGCCAAGGACGCGGCCGGCAACCAGCTATCAGGCGTATCGATTACCTGGTCGTCGTCCGAACCCGCCGTGGCTACTGTCGTACAGTCGACGGGCATCGCGACCGCCGTTTCGAATGGAGTCACGCAAATTGCGGCGACCTCGGGTTCTATTTCCGCAATCAGCTCGCTCACTGTAAGGCAGGAGTTGGCAACGCTCGAGCTCACCCCGACGGCAGCAACGCGGGTACCGGTGGAGCCGGTGCAGTTCACGGCCACGCCCGCAGATGCGAACGGCCACGCGATTGATGATCTGATCGTGACGTGGAGCCTCTCTGACAGCACCGTCGCCGCTGTCGACTCTACGGGCGAAGTGATCGGCGACACGCTGGGGCTCACGATCGTTTCGGCGACCGCGGATACGTTCGTGATAAGCGCACCGGTCAAGATCGTGCGCGCCTTTTCGGATGTGAGTGTGAGTGAGGCACACGCGTGCGGTTTGGGTGTCGATGGTGCGGCGAATTGTTGGGGACAGAGCGGCGCTCAACTGGGACTCGGCACCGACGACACCGAACAGCTGACGCCGGCCGCCGTACTAGGAGACCTGGAATGGAGGGTGGTAAGCACGGCTGGGCCAAACACCTGCGGCGTGACGCCGACCGATCAGTTGTACTGCTGGGGCTATAACAACAACGGGGAGCTTGGCGCGGACCAGACGCCCGAGACATGCTTCGGCTTTCAGTGCAGCACGCAACCGTTGAGGATAGCCGACTCACTCTCGTTCCTGACCGTAAATGGGGGGCTTGGCCACACATGCGCTGTTGACGTAAATGGTGCGGCATACTGTTGGGGCGTAACGATTGCGCCCGGAGACGGCACCGAGTGGCAGGGGCCCACGCCGGGACCCGTCGCGGTGGTGGGCGGTTTGAGCTTTCGACAGCTTGCGACCGGCATTGCGCACACCTGCAGCCTGACCGACAGCGACGACGCATACTGTTGGGGCGATAATGGCAACTACCAACTCGGTGACGGGACAACCGAGCCGCTGCGATTCGAGCCGGTACCCGTGGCAGGCGGCATCAAGTTCCAATCGATAGCCACATCGCACGACCATACCTGCGGCATTTCGCTGGATGGTTCGGCCTACTGCTGGGGGAGAAATGTGGAGGGGCAATTCGGTGTGCCCGGTAGTGCCGAATTCTCGACCACACCGGTGCTCATCTCGAGTGAGATGCAGTTCATCGACATCGCTCCCGGCATGCTCCATACCTGCGCGGTCACGACGGCCGGCCAAGGATTCTGCTGGGGCGAGAACGACTTCGGTCAACTCGGCGATGGAACCACTGCTCCGGCCTCCACTCCACGGGAAATCGCCGGCGACTTCGTGTTCGCGTCGATCAGCACGCGTGCTTGGGATACATGCGGTGTGACGGACTACGGAGCGGTTGTGTGCTGGGGCGCAAACCACGAGGGAATAGTCGGCGACGGCACCAAAACCCAGCGGCTGAGCCCTGTGAGGGTGTATGGCCTGCCTCAGTTATAGAGTGCGCTTGGCGTCTGTAACATGGTGTGGGGGTACCGGTGAAAGAGGGTGCTGTGACCACTGAAAAGAGATGGGAGTTGCTTCGAATGTCTCGCCCGTCTTCCTACCCCCCAAACCCCGGCGCAAACACCCTGGTAATCTTGGTTGGAACCACTTAGGAACTGGCAGGAGCAATTGCCGGCAAAACGTACTGCATCAGCAGTTCGAAGGTGGTAACATCCTGCGCTCCGAGATCGCCGACTCTCGAATCCGGGTTGCCAAGCGTTACGACGGTCAGTCCTAGTTCCGGAGCGTTTACGATGAACTGCCCACCGCCCCCTAGGGCTGCGTACAAGTCTATGTCTCCATTCGCAGTGCTAGCTCGAGAAACGTGAAACTGATATCCATACCGTTCGAAGGCATATCCGCCCGGCTTCTCCACCCTACCACTGGTCGCAGCCGAAACCCAGTCGGCAGACACGATGCGTGTGCCGTTCCAGGCTCCGCCGGACAACAGCATCTGGCCGAACTTCGCCATGTCTCGCGCGCGGAGATGCAGCATGCCGTGCGTGCCTGTCACGCCGTCACGCAGTGCGTCCCAACGGTGTCGCGTGATCCCTAGCGGCGCAAACAACTGTTCTTCGGCGAAAGAATCCGCGCTCATTCCAGTCTCGTTTCTGATCACGCCGCCGAGGATGACGGAACACCCGCTGTTGTAGTAATACATGGTTCCGGGAGCATACGAGAGCGGCTTCGAAAGCACGTACTCCAGATAACTCGGCTCGATGTGTGCGCGGTGGTTGTCGTTTGTAGGGTCGGAATAGGGCACGGAGTGTTCGTTCCACTGCAACCCGGCAGTCATCGTCAAAACGTGTTCCAGAGTGATTGCGTCTTTCTCTTCGGTTCGGAGGTGTGAATACTCGGGGAAGAATTCGTAGATGGGCGTGTCTACACCGTCGATAATTCCTAAGTCTATGCCGATGCCCACCAATATTGCTGCAAAGCTCTTTGTCGCGGATTGTATGTGGTTCGTGCGGGAGGAGTCTATCGGAGGGAAATATTCCTCCAGAACGAGTTTCCCGTTTCGTGCAATTACGATGCTCCTGAAGTATGTGTGAGGGTGGTGGATGATGTGCCACATGAAGGCGTTGATGTAGAGCGAATCCAATCCCTCGTCCACGAGCGTCGAGACTGCCCACCCGTCGTCGACTGAAGCAGGCGCGTTGTACGCATACTCCACGAAGACGTTGACCCGGCTCACACCGGTCGCGTCGTGATCGTCAATCGCTACAGCTTCAATGGTCCGGTCGCCGAGCACGCGCCTCTGCGGGTACCACGAGTACGAAACCGGCTCGTGCAGCGGCCACGAATATGTGAATGGAGCGACCGAGTCGACGGCCACCTCGTATCCATCTATTAGGAACACCACGCTAGTCACGCGTCCGTCTTCGTCGGAAGCTTCCGCAACGACCGTCATGGTGTCGTTGCGGGTTAGATGGGTCCCCTCGAGAGGCGATAGAATGCGTACGGTAGGCGGTATATTCTGCGGTCCAGGCGCGGTCGCATCCGGATCGGCGCACGCGCCGGCGAGGGCAAGCATCCCGAGGGCGGACGTATCACCTCGCACGTGATGAAACAACCTTCCCACAGACAATATCAATCCAATCATGAACAACGCGCTCGCCGCACGAGTGAACAACGGACCACGGAATTCTACCGAATCAGGCGACTGCTCTGCCAGAACCACTTTGTCGTGTCTTGGCTCGAGCCCAACTGCTCGGGCGATGTTGTGAGAACCGGTACAGCATTGCACAACAGCGTTGTTGCGACCATGATGTGCCTCTTATATGGGGCAGTATTCGTCGTTTGTCTGCGTATTTGGGGGATGTTATCAAAGAATCTATATTTTACCCCTTATAAGGGGCCGAATGTTGTGTTTTGAACAAAAAATGCTATGATGTTGTATGAAAACCTGATTGTGCCCCTGAAAAGGAGCATTCTGTTGGAGTATCTCACTACATCCGATCAACTGGCAAGCCTAGTCCGATTCCATCGAAAAAGGGCGGGACTCACGCAAGTGGACATGGCATCCTTGGCCGATGTGAGCCGAAAGGTCGTTCAAGACTTGGAAGCGAGCCGTGACGGTGTCAGCTGGCGAAACCTGATGGCAGTGCTGGCGGTGTTGAACGTCAAGCTGCGGCCGACAGGGCCCCTGATAAACGAGTGGTTTTCCCGATCGGAGATCGAATCGCAGGAAAATGCCGAGGAGAGTAGGCCACGATGACGACAGAGTACCCCAAGAGGAGAAGAGCTGCCGTATCTCAGCAGGGAGTGCTGGCTGGATATCTCGAAGAGATGGGCGAGGGCGCATGGAGCTTCACTTATTGCCCCGGATTCGTAGGCGCGGCGGTTTCCTTAACAATGCCTTTGCGCAGCGATCCCTATACCTTCGACCGTTTCCCGTCCGTATTCGAAGGCCTACTTCCAGAGGGAGTGCAGTTGGAGGCGGTGCTGCGGAAGCACAAAATCGATCGTGATGATCCCTACGGTCAGCTGATCGTCGTGGGCGCCGACATGGTCGGTTCGTTGACGGTTGAACCGTGTCTCGACCCCAACGAATCCGTTGACGGATAGGTCCCGGGTTTATGCATATCTGTCCGATAACCTTGCATGAGTTCGAAGCCGGCGAGGATGACGTTCTCTATTCGCGCAACGGACTTCGCCGTTTGCACTCGCAACTGGCGAGACTCCAGCCGTTAGCTATCTCGGCTGAAGACCAACGAAGAGAAGCCGCTGCTCGTGCTGACAAGATGTCCATACAGGGTGTCCAGCCGAAACTCAGTGCGGTCCTGCGGGTGAAGGAAGGGCATTTCGAAATCGTGGATTCAGGTGGGCGCTTCATTCTGAAGCCGTGCCCCGCGGAATGGACCGAGGTGCCGGAAAACGAGGCTTTGACTATGGCGCTCGCCGGTAATTGTGGCATCGAGGTTCCAAATTTTGGCCTCGTGGCCTCCTGTGATGGTTCGTGGACCTTCTGGATTCGCCGCTTCGATCGCACCGGCCGAAAGGACCGGGTGCCGCTCGAGGACTTTGCACAACTGCAGGATCGAACCCGCGACACCAAGTACCAGAGTTCCATGGAGCGAGTCGTCGCGACCATCGAGCAGTTCTGCACCTTTCCCGCGGTCGAAAAGAGGAAGCTGGCGCGCCGGGTGCTGTTCTGCTTTCTCACCGGCAACGAGGATATGCACCTCAAGAATTTCTCATTGATCTCGACTCCCGAAAAAGTGGAACTCAGTCCCGCCTACGACCTTCTCAATACGTCGATAATCTTGCGTGATCCGCAGGATGAGATGGCCATGCCCATTCGGGGAAAGAAGAGCAACCTGAGCCGAGAAGACCTGGTGGACTATTTTTGCGGCGAACGGTGCGGCCTTGCTGCAAAGGTCCTCGAGGCGTTGTTGGATGAGCTCGGAGCCTCCGTGGAGAAGTGGAATGATGTGATTCGAAGGAGTTTTCTCAGCGAGGGGATGCGGGAGAAGTATCTCGATCTCCTCGAATGCAGATCAGGGAGGTTGCTCCAGGAGACATCGAATGCGGGTCGGCGTCGCTGAACAGCATCCGTTCTCTCTTTTTTGCCGCAGTCTTTGCCTGCTGCTTTTGCAGTGCGTGATCCTCGTCGGTTCCTCCAGCCTGCACGCGCAACAGAGACAACTGAACATCTCCGGCACCGTCCGCGACGCGAATACAGGCGTACCCGTCGTTGCCGCGATCGTGATCTACGACAGTCTGATCGTGGCGAGAACCGATGAGAGTGGGAGGTATGAAGTCTCGGGGTTGTCGGTGTCGGGCTCGCGGATGACGCTTTTGTTCCATAGGCTCGGCTACATGACTACCACTCGTGAGGTCGACCTGTCCGGCCCTTCGACCGACCTACGAGTCGACGTCTCTATGGGTACCGCGCCCACCGACCTGGAGCCGGTTGTCGTCGCGGGACAACGAGACACTCTTGCCAACCCGGGGTTGATTGGCTTCCACCAGAGGCGTGAGCTGGGCATCGGCACATACCTAAACGAGGAGGAGATCCGGCGCTCCGGAGTAAGGGACCTCAGCAACCACCTGCGGCGGCTGCGCGTGCACTACTCTGGCGGTTGTGTGGTCGCGTACGTCGACGGCATCCGCAACATGAGCCTCGCCAATATCAACGAGTGGGTTCCACCGTCACAGCTTGGCGGAATCGAGTTCTACAGGAACAACCAGCTGGCGCAGCTTCCGGAAGGGCTCATTCGTATGCCGGAGCGCTGCGACGTGATTCTGTTTTGGAGCAGGAGGGTGAAGCGGGTCGTGCAGATGAAGCTGGCGTTGCACACAGGGACCGCGTTCGACGCCGACCGGAGTGTGGGATGGAACGTAGGAGGGCAGATCATACTTCGGTCGCAGGGCGAGGCCGGCACCGGCACACTGCGTTTGCGTTTGGCGGTCGACGCGAAGTTGAAGGGTGATGGCAGACTGTGGCAAGGACTTCTGGGTGTCACCTTCAAGCCGTTTGGTTTCCGTTCACCATTCTACGTCGGAGCCGGTGTGGGAGTCGCGAGAGAGGATTACGCCGGGCCGGGCGTCGATCCGGAAAAAGTCACCTCACGCTATGCGGTGATTTCGGGTTTGACCTTCGACGACCTGCCTCTCAGTCCGTACCTGGAAGTCCGGGCCTACGACATCGCCACACCGAATAGAATGACGGTTGCGACGCTTATCGGCGTGAGTCGGAGGTTTGGAGGGTTTTAGGTGGGGGCCTGGCTGAGTGTGCTTGTGGAGTTGTACCACACTCGAACCAGGTTGGCCGAGCAGCAGTAGCCGGAAGCGAGTAGATTTGATGTTGGCTGCGACAAAATGATGAAGACCGCACGTAGCTCCTACGTTATCATCACTTCATGTTTGGGGACCGCGTGACCGCACAGTTCCGAGTGATCATTGAACAGGATGAAGACGGGGTCTTTGTTGCTGACGTCCCTTCACTTCCTGGATGTGTCAGTCAAGGAGAGACGCGCCGGGAAGTTCTCGAAAACATCAAGGATGCCATCGCCGGATACCTTGCGAGCCTAAGAGAGCGTGGCGAACCGATACCGCCCGGACTGTCTGAAGAAGTTGTCGAAGTGACGTGACTCGGCTGCCTGTTTTGAGCGGTGCAGAACTCGTCAGCCGCTTGCGGAAGCTCGGGTACAACGTAGACCATCAAACCGGTAGCCACATCATACTCAGGCATAACCACCCACCGCACAAACGACTATCCGTACCGAACCACAGAACCCTGGCAAAGGGAACACTCCGGGCAATTCTGAGAAACGCTGCACTGCGCGTTGAAGACATTGTCAGCTAGGTAGATGTCAGCCGGAGGCACCGGGGCTCCTCTATGTGTCCGTTGCCGAGTACGAGAACAACATCTGGACACCTCCAATTTCGACGTGCAACTTGGAGGCATGAATTGAGATCCCTCAAGGACGGTGCACCATGATGGACTTCCCGTTTCGTCGGATGGCGAGTCTCTCCCTCGCCGTAGCTTGCCTCTCCCTTCTCGCCCTCTCCCAGGTAGTGGCCCAGGATACAGGTACAGAGTACCGCGAGCCGCCCCCTGAGCTGATGGCATTGGTCGATGCCCCACGGACACCGGGTGTAAGCCTGAGCCCGGATCGTTCCACCATGCTTCTCCTCCTGCGGCCCAGTCTTCCTTCCATCGCCGAAGTTTCGGCGCCGGAATCACGGTTGGCGGGCCTTCGTATCAACCCGAGGAACAATGGACCGAGCAGGGGCACGGCCTCTATCGGTCTTCGGTTCCGCGATATGTCGGGCAATGAGACGGAGATAAGCGGCCTCCCGTCGACCCCCCGAATCCGGAACGTCCGGTGGGCGCCAAATGGTGAGCATGTAGCGTTCACGCACGAGCTCGTCGACCGGATCGAACTCTGGGTGGTGGAAAGAGAGACCGGCCAGGCTCGGCGACTCATAGACCAGGCGGTGAATGCCGCATATGGTAGCCCCTTCACCTGGCGGTCGGATAGTCGCACGATATTCGTTCGGACGATTCCAGCCGGTCGCGGTGCCGCTCCAGTTGCGCCGGAGGTTCCGACGGGACCCGTCGTACAGGAGACCACTGGCGAAGCGGCCCCAGCCCGAACGTATCAGGACCTTCTGCAGAACGCCCACGACGAAGCTCTCTTCGAGTATTTCGCGACTTCACAGCTAATGCGGGTAGATCTGAGTGGAACCGCAACCCCGATGGGTGAGCCATCTCTATTCCGCTCGGTGTCACCATCGCCGGACGGCGAGTATGTGCTGATCCAAAGAACGCACAAACCCTTCTCCTACATCGTTCCGGCCAGCCGGTTCCCGACGCTGATCGAAGCATGGGATACTGAGGGGACCGTAGTGAAGGAGATCGCAGACCTGCCGCTCCGGGACAACGTTCCGCCCGGGTTCGGTTCGGTGGCAACGGGGGTCCGTTCCATCTCCTGGCGTGCCGACGCACCCGCCACTCTGGCTTGGGTCGAGGCGCTGGACGGAGGAGACGCCAGAGCGGAAGCCGCAGAGCGAGACCGGCTTTTCACGCTCGCTGCACCCTTCTCCGGTGATCCTCTAGCCATTGCGACGCTGCCACTCCGGTATGCAATGGTGATCTGGACGGAGGACGGGTTCGCTATGCCGATAGAGATGTGGATGGCGACGCGCCAGCTCAGGATCTACTCGGTCGATCCAGATAATCCGGGAGAGAAAACAGTCCTGTTCGAGTTCTCAATGGAAGACCGGTACAGCGACCCAGGTCAGCCCATGATGCGTCGGACCCGGTGGGGTACCAGCGTCGCTTTGACCACCGACGATGGGCGGACACTCTATTTGAGCGGACAGGGTGCATCGCCCGAGGGGAATCGGCCCTTCATACGTCGACTCGATTTGAACACCGGAGAGACGGAAGAGGTGTTCCGGTCTCAGGCTCCATACTACGAAGTACCCATCGACTTCCTGGACGACGAGCGTTTGCTCACGCGCCGGGAAACGAATGAGGAGCCGCCGAACTACTTCGTCCGGAACCTGAGGAGTGGATCGGTGGAAGCGGCAACCGATTTTCCGCATCCTTATCCACAGTTTGCAAATATCCAGAAGGAGGCAATCCAGTACGAGCGTGACGATGGCGTAACCCTCACGGCCACGCTCTACTTGCCTGCTGGACACGAAGCCGAGAGAGACGGACCACTCCCGACCTTCATCTGGGCCTACCCGGTAGAGTTCAAGAGCGCCGATGCAGCCGGTCAACGAAGGGACTCTCCCTATCAGTTCAAGAGGGTCAGTTACCAGGGGGCAGTGCCCTGGGTGGCCCGAGGCTACGCCATTCTCGACAACGCCGCGATGCCCGTTGTGGGCGAGGGGGACGAGGAACCCAACGATTCCTTCCGACGCCAGCTGGTGGCGAACGCCAAAGCGGCGATCGACGAGGGTGTGCGACGAGGAGTGGTCGATCCGGATAGGGTGGCCGTGGGCGGACACTCTTACGGTGCGTTCATGACCGGGAATCTCCTAGCCCACTCAGACCTGCTGAGAGCCGGGATCGCGCGCTCCGGTGCGTACAACCGCACCCTTACACCATTCGGGTTCCAACGGGAGGAACGACTCTTCTGGGAGGCACCGGAAATCTACTTCGCGATGTCGCCCTTCATGCACGCCGACAAAGTGAATGAACCCATGCTCATGATTCACGGTGCGGCGGACAACAACTCCGGAACCTTCCCTCTCCAGAGTCAGCGCTTCTACGCCGCGATCAAGGGGCTAGGCGGCACTGCCCGCCTGGTGATGCTGCCGGCCGAGAGTCACGGGTACGCGGCTCGGGAGTCAGTGCTCCACATGCTGTGGGAGATGGATAATTGGCTCGAGACCTATGTGAAGAACGCAGAACCTCGGGATAACACCGCGGGGGGGATCAGCAGCAGGTAGATATCAGACCTTTGGGCGGGTGCACAAAGGGGTGTCATATCTCTTGAAGTTCGTGGTCCATCGACAAGTTGTGTGAGTCGTCGCGTTGAACTATCACCTTTGGGCGCGCGCTGCGACAGCGCGTGTCGCCGCCAGCACGGTCACTTCATTCATACGTGCCAGTGTCGGTGAGAGAGATCTTTCTGTAGGCATAGTCTCATCCATCCAGACCCACAGGTCCCTCTTCGACGGTGGATTCGGTGAGGGCCCCTGTCAAATTGCCTCCGTCCCCTCGTTCAGGATCATGAGGTAGCGGTCATAGACGAAGAGTCGGTTGCGACGCCTCCCGGTCAGCTCGCGGGCGATCCCCAGATCCACCAACAGGTTCATTGCCGAGGAGGCTGCCGGAAACGAGAGCTGAGTCGCGTCGCATACGCCGTTCATGGAAAGGATCGGACGTGCCTTGATTGCCTCGTGGACCCGAAGTGCCGAACCGGCGCGCCGTCCGGCCTGTTCGATCTGCGTGCGGTCTATGCGGAACACATCCGAAAGTGACTCGGCCGTCGCGACCGCGCCTTCGGCTACCTGTCTCACGCCTTCCAGGAAGAAGTCGAGCCAAACCTCCCAATCCCCTTCGCTACGCACCCGGTCGAGCAGCTCGTAGTACGCCGAGCGGTTCTGCTTGAAATAGAGGCTCAAATAGAGCAAAGGCTCACGCAGGATCCCGGCCTGGAAGAGCAGGAACGTGATTAGCAGGCGGCCGACGCGACCGTTGCCGTCGAGGAACGGGTGGATGGTTTCGAACTGCACGTGCGCGAGGCCCGCGCGCATGAGAACCGGCAGATCCGCGGCTTCGCCGTGGAGGAACTTCTCGAGCGCCCCCATGCACTCGGGCACTTCCGTGTGCGGAGGCGGCACAAACGTCGCATTGCCCGGGCGATTGCCCCCGATCCAGTTCTGAGAACGGCGGAACTCTCCCGGGTCTTTAGTGCTGCCGCGGCCGCGCGACAGGAGAACGCCGTGGATCTCGCGGATCAGGCGATTGGAGAGAGGGAATCCCTCGCGTAGCCGAGTGAGCCCATGATCGAGCGCGGCGACGTAGTTAGACACTTCGACCACGTCGTCGAACGGCACACCTGGCGCCTCATCCAGCTCAAAGAGCAGCAGGTCGGAAAGCGACGACTGCGTCCCCTCGATCTGGGATGACAGCACCGCTTCCTTGCGGACGTAGGCGTACAGGAAGAGCGCCTTGTCCGGCAGCAGGGTGGAGACGCCGTCGAGTCGGCCGAGAGCCAGCGCCGCGGATTCCAGCAGCGCCTGGAGGCCCCCGTTCAGCGAGAGCGGTGGAGTGGGGGGCAGCGGAGCGGGCACAAAAGCGCGGACCTGCTCGCCGCCGGTCGGCGTTACCTGGTATTGCCCGGTCTCTCCTCGTCTCATGACGGACGGGCCTCATGCTCAGGAATGCTTAATAAGGAACATTGGTATTTAAACTTCGGCGTTCAAATTTAAATAAGACGCGCAACTCCGGCAAGCCGATGTGGTGACCTTGCTGTTCAGCTTGATGAGCGGGAGGTGGCTGCCGATGCGTACTCCAAGTACCTCAGGCTGCGCTCTGATCCCGAACCCGCGCTGATTCCCGAGCGCGACGAGGTGCGGCGTAAGCTGGCGGAGTTGCAGGGAGAGTGCCAACAACAGACGTGCTAGATCGTACGCATTAGCGTACCTGAGTTGCGTGCGGATTCAAGGCGCGCGTCACAGGCACTGCACCTCCATGCGGTGGATTCCCTCGCTTAGAAATTCGGGATGGTCACCGCTCCCGTCGACCGACGTTAGTGGGACAAACATTGAAGAACCCCGAGCACCGCGTGACGGGCGGAGGCGCTATTCATCAGGAGGAAACCAGATTGTACCGCACTTTCCGGTGGCAACCTTTTTCCTGATTTCCCGCGCGAATTCCTTGGCTTGCCGAATACTAGTGAATGAGTCGAGATCAAATCTGTCGCTTCCTGCGAGGGCATACACACAGTGAAGATGCCGCAACAGCCCTTCTTCCGAAGGACCATACGCGTCCGGGAGGCTCTCGATGTGGATCGTTATATCACTGAAAGGAACCTCACGACCTTCGGGACATCGCATCACTTTCTGTTTTTCGTCGAATGCTGGGGCTTCGATATTCAGCCACTTGTTAAACGGCTCAGACCATTTTGGCGCCTTAGCATAGTCACCATCCCAGCTATTTCCGCCACCATAGAACTCATATGAAAGTGCAAAGGTGGTTAGAATGCCGACAATCATGACGACGAAGGGAAGAAAGAAAGGCACTACCTGGAAGTCGAGCCATTGAGGCTCCCCAACTACAACGACAGTGAGAAAAAACGCCACAGATGCTGAGTGTCCTACGACAAGGAATATCTTGCGGTGGTGCGGCTTGTTGGTTTTGTACCTGTATGCGCCGCAGTGCATACACAGTTCGCTTGCTGGAGCGATCTCTCTTCCACATTTGCGGCAGGTTACTGACGTAACGGTAGTGCCGTTCTTGAGACGTAGAACTCTTTGCTCTACATCATATTCGCGGAGTTTCCGTTCGTGGCCTGGTCCGTGTCTGAAAACCAGATACCACAAAGCGAGCACAATACCGCCCAAAAAAAGGACCGGCGATACCACCACTATCAACAACACTGGCTCGCTGAATTGGCCCAAGACTCAACTCTGGATTAGTGAAGAAGCCGCCAGGAGACGTTGCAATCGCAACGCAGTGGCGTCCCACTCAAGGTCACAAATAGCTCTCGTTCACCCCGGTCAAGAGTGGCCAAACACAGGTATTCACGCACAGAATCGCCCAATCCTGCACGCGCTCCTCTACGCAATCCTGCCGTTCAACATTAGAAGCGCAACGCACACGCGCCTACGAAGCTAGTGCAGACAACTCCGTCGGGGTGTCATAGCGAGCATTCCTGTCGATAGGTGAATGAGGCGTGCGCTTCGCAGCCGCGCGCCTCCATCTGGAAGTGGCGACCGTCTGCGCATTCGAGTTCCGTCCGTTCGCGCAGAGCGGCCCAGCCTAAATCGTCACCCCGGCCCGGTCCGGCGCAGCCAGGCCAGCCCCCGGAGCGGGCCTTAGGCTTCTTTTTAGCCTACAGCCCGCGCAGGGGGACTGGCCTGGCGGAGCACCCAAATACGGCTATCGCATCGCCGGGTCCGTCGACGGCGGACTCACCACGTCGAGGTGACTCAACAGCACGAGCTCCCCAGTCGTCGCTACGTCGGTGTAGTCGTACTGGTGAAGCCCGTCGGGGCCGACCACGATTGCCAACGGCGGAAGTAGTATGACATCGTAAGTCTCGTTGTTCGTTTCGAATGCGAGCAGGTCGATGTTTTCCGGGTCGGCCACGTCGTAAACCTTGAGCCCCGCTCTGCCGTCGCACACGAACAATGTCGAGCCGTCAATCCCCAGACCGTAGGGTCCCTGCATCGCGTAGCTCTCGACCATCTGCGGTTCCGTAAGGTCGGTAATGTCGAGGATGTCGAGCCGATTCACGCCTCCCCTACAGAAGCTTTCCGCCCTCAGTGTCACGTAGGCATAATCGCCTTGGGCCACCACGGGATCGCAGCTGGTGACGTGTGCAAACTCGGAGAGCTGTGTCGGGTTCTCAGGGTCGGTGTTGTCGTATATGAACATCCCCGTCATGGATCCAATGAACAGGTAGTCACCGTACGGAAAGATCGTTTCGATTCCCCAGCCGACGTCGACCGTGCTCCAGAGACTTGGATTCTCAGGATCGTCAATTCTCACGAGCTGGATGTACGTTTCGTGAAGGGCGTACAAGAAGGGTTCGACAATGGTGAACCGGGCCATCGATCCGCCTGTGCCGGTCGCCGAGCCAGTGCTGCGCGTGCTTGTTGGGGCCGACATATCGCTGCCGCCGCTCAGAAGCTCTGCACCAAACAGGCTGTTGTCCGTGCGCACTCGCTCCGTTCGCGTTTGCTCCCATCCCACGACGACGCCGATGCTCTCATCGGCAGGATCGACTCGGCTGCCGGGGACGAAACTTTCCGCCATCCAGGGCTCTGGGGTCATGTACGGAAAGGCGTCTTCAATCCGTGCGACTTCAACGGCATTCAACTGGTCTGCGATGTCGATGGCGACGAGGTCTATGTAGCTGTCGGCGTACAGAATGGTGCCCTTTATTGCCATGTCGACGTTGCCGGGGATCGGGATGAAGGAAATCCTCTCCGGCGATGACGGGTCGGTGTTGTCGATGACGTGGATTCCCTCGTAGAGCTCGTTGACGTAGATGTAGCTGTCTTTGACGTAGATCTTGCCGGTTGTGCCGATATCTACGGGGTCCTCCGCCTGGACCGGCGTTCGGAGCTCCGCATACGTGAGGTAGATCGGCGAGAGCACCGGTACTTGCTCATAATCCGAGCAACCGGTAACAACGAACACTGTTGCCGCTACGGTGAAAAACGCGGCGAAAACGGCCAACGCCCTACGGGATTTTCGCATTTTCGCATGCTCCATGGTAACTATGGTGCGATTTGAGGTTGGCGGTGAGGATTCCGCCAAAGCGCCACCCCTGATCTCCCATTATATACCCATCGCTGCCCCGAAGGGTCACATCATGGGGGAAAGCAAATTCCTATCCTGTAGCCACGCCGCACTCCGCACTCTCGTGGGTCGCATGTTAGAATGTCCGCCCCTGATGGTAGATTCATTCCTGAATCCTGAGGCTTCTGGAGTTAAGGTGAAGAAATTTCTTTTGGGAACCGTATTCGTCGTCTCTGGTTGCGGGGTCGGGCTGGCAGGGCAAGACCCGTTGCGGCCACAATCTGCACCCCCTGCCATGCGAGCAACCCGGGCATCCAGCCTACCGACGCTCGATGGCGACGTTTTGAATGACCCGGCCTGGCGGGGCGTTGAGCCGGCAGCAGGCTTCTGGCAGACCGCCCCGGTCGAAGGCGCGGCTGCGAGTGAGGCGACCGAGGTACGGATCGTCTTCGACGACCAAACCCTGTATGTCGGTGTCATCTGCTACGACAGCGAGCCAGAAGAAGTTTTTGCTTCTGACAGTCGACGCGACGCCTCGCTCGATGAAACCGACAGCTTCCAGTTTATCCTGGATACGTTCAGGGACCGCCAGAACGGTCTTGTGTTCGGTACCAATCCCGCAGGGGTGGAGTACGATGGCCAGCTGACACGAAGGGGGGCGGGCAGCGGTCTGGAGAGCGGAGGCGCAACTGGGGGATTCAACCTCAACTGGGACGGCGCCTGGGAGGTGCGGACTCAAATGCACGACGAAGGCTGGAGTGCCGAGTTCGCGATCCCGTTCCGTACTCTGCGCTACGGCCTCGGCGCCGAGCAGGAATGGGGCATCAACTTTCAACGCAACATCCGGCGCAGAAACGAGACCGTCTTCTGGGCTCCGCTATCGCGCCAGTTCAACCTACATCGCCTGCAGTTGGCGGGGACCGTCGGCAGCGTCGAGCCCCCCAAACAGCGCAATCTGAAAGTCACGCCATACGGGCTCGGCCGGGTCCGCGATCTCGAGAGTGACCCCGACGTGACCACAGCCGGCGAATTCGGCGCTGATGTCAAGTACAACATTACCGGTGGCCTGACATCCGACCTTACCTACAACACCGATTTTGCCCAGGTCGAAGCGGACATACAGCAAATCAACCTGGACCGCTTCAATCTCTTCTTTCCCGAAAAGCGTCCCTTCTTCCTCGAGAACGCCGGATTCTTTACGGTGGGTAACCCGGGCCAGACCGAGATGTTTTTCAGTCGGCGTATTGGCATTTCGGACGGTGGTGCTCCAATTCCTATCTATGGAGGGGGTAGACTCTCCGGCAAGGTCGGTTCGTTCACCAACGTCGGTTTGTTGATGATGCAGACCGAATCCCACGAAGAGGAAGGGATACCGTCCAACAATTTTGCAGTTGCCCGCGTCAGCCGTGAGTTACCCAATCGCTCCTCAATCGGAGCCATTTTCACCAACAGACAGGGGACAGGCTCACTGGCCGGAGATCAAGACTACAACCGGACCTTCGCGTTCGATGGCAATCTGGGTATCGGCGAGTACGCCAACGTCAGCGGATTTGTTGCCAAGACCTCGACGCCGGAGCTCAGTGGTGATGATCACGCGTTTCGTGTAGCCGCCGAATACAACAAGCCATCCTGGCGACTCAGCGGATATTACGGAGAGGTCGCGGACAACTTCTATCCTGAAGCCGGTTTTCTGCGGCGCAGTGACTTTCGCGAGATCGGCGCTGGGATCTTTTTCCGGCTTCGCCACGTCTTGGGCTTTCAGGAGGTGCGCCCGCACACCTGGTACCAAGGCTACTGGAACTTCGACGGATTCCACGAGACAGGGAAGTGGCACAACGACATCCACTGGGATTTCAGAGGGGGGCACCAAATCCACACCGGGGTCAACGTCACACGGGAAGGCGTGCAAAATCAGTTCAGGATCTGGGCGGATCCCAAGAATCCGACCGAAGAGGTGCTGGTTGAGCCGGGGACCTATGATCACATCGAGCTGGCACTTTCGAGCTTTACAAACCGTGGGGCGCCACTCAGTGTCGGTTTCCGGGTGACAGCCGGAGGTTTTTTCGGGGGGAACAGGGTCCTGGCCGGACCCTCTGCCCGCTGGCGCGTCGGGCAGCGCTTCAACGGCGAAGTCCAACTATCCCGCAACAATATCGACCTGCCGGGGGGGGACTTCACTGCAAACCTTGCACGTTTTCGGGTGAACTATTCCTTCACGCCGCGGATCTCGGTTCGCACCCTGGTCCAATACAACAACCGTAGCGGCACGTGGTCGTCCAATGTTCGCTTTTCGTGGCTCCAAGCGGCCAATACCGGCCTGTTCATAGTCTACAACGACACGCGCGGTGAAATCGGCGTGGACTACCCAACCGACCGTGCTCTGACCATCAAGTTCAGTCGGTTGATCGATCTTTTGAACTGAGGAGGAGATACCGTGCCCATCGAAGTACAAGTAATGACCATCATTATGGGCGCCCTTGCGTTCAGCTCCACCGTGTGGGCGACGGTCCATTTCAAGCTCAAGAAGAGAGAGTTGGAGGTTCGCGGCACCGATGCCGAGTTGGGGCCGGTGGTCGATGCGCTGCGTGACGAACTGGAACAGTTGGCCGACATGCAGGAACACACACATTCACAATTGGCCGAGGTCCAGGAACGCCTCGATTTTGCCGAACGCCTGCTCACCGCTGGACGTGAGTCGCAAGAGGACAAAACTGAGTAGCCGTTCAGCAATATGCTTACCAACGAATTCTGGAAATACTTCTACGAGACCTACGAAACACTTCCTCGCCAGGGACCCGGTAGTCGTGAGAGTACCGAGCGGGCCCTCCGATTCTTACCTTCGCTGGAAAGCAGCCAACGAATTCTCGACATCGGCTGTGGGTCGGGCACGCAAACGATCGACCTCGCGGGGCAAACCGAAGCGCAGATCGTCGCGGTCGATAGCCACCCTCCGTTTGTCGACCAGTTCGCCAAGCGAGTCTCGGACTCGAACCTCGGTGCGAAGATCACGGCTCAGATCGGAGATATGAACGATCTGCAGTTCCCTGACGGGTCGTTCGATGTCATCTGGTCGGAAGGCTCGATCTTCATCCGCAGGGACGCTCGAGCAACTCCATATTCGGAGGTGCACTTTTGCCAACACAGCGGCGGGATTAGAGCATAGAATTGACCATCCTCGAGGGCGGAGCATTCACCTAGACCGGATACGGTTGCATCCCTACCGCTCCATCATCATATAATCCACCACCAAATGCGACAGTGCGCGCACACCCACCTCGATCCCCCCCTCATCGAACATGAAGTAGGGAGAGTGATGCGGAGCTGCATCTTCTGGTGAGACACCCTCGGGCACGCCACCCAAGAAAAACATCAAACCCGGTATCTCTTGCTGATAGTATGAGAAGTCTTCGGCTCCGGTCGACGGGGTGCGCACCGCCGCGTCTCCTCGAACCGCCACACGCTCGAGCGTTGGTGCCATCTGTCGCATCAGGTCTGGGTCGTTGTATGTGATCGGGAGACCGCCGGAGATGAACACTTCGGCAGTGGTTCCCGCACTCTGGGCGATGCCCTCGACGGTGCGCCGGATTCGTTCCTCGATCTTCGCCTGCATATCCGGGTCCAGCGTACGGATCGTCCCAATCATCATCACGCTGTCGGGTATGATGTTGCTACGCAGCCCGCCGTGAATGCTCCCGATCGTAATGACCGCCGCCGCAGTAGAGATGTCTGACTGGCGGCTGATGATCGTTTGCAGACCCAACACGATCTGCGATGCGACGACGATTGGGTCCACTCCCTCCCACGGAGAAGCTCCATGCGTCTGACGACCCATGACCTTGATCATCAGCGACTGCGCGCTGGCGAGAATCCCTCCAGGACGGTATCGCAACGTGCCAACTGAGCTACCGCCCGTGTGAAGCCCGAAGATCACGTCAGGTCTCGGGTTTTGCAGAGCGCCTTCTTCGATCATGAGTGACGCGCCGCCTCTTTCGCCGGCAGGTGAACCCTCTTCCGCCGGCTGAAAGATGAACTTCACAGTGCCTGGAAGGCGGTCGCGCATCCCAGCCAAGACTGCCGCAGCTCCCATCAGGACGGCCGTGTGCACGTCGTGACCGCAAGCATGCATCACCCCGACTTCCTGCCCGTTGTATTCTGTTCGGACCTTGGATGCGAATGGCACATCCGCAAGCTCAGTCACAGGGAGCGCATCCATGTCGGCGCGCAGTGCAACAACCGGTCCCGGCATACCACCGCGCAACAGGCCCACGACTCCGGTGTGTGCGACTTCTGTTTGCACCTCAATACCCAGGCTTCGCAGGTGATCTGCTACAAGCCCCGAGGTGCGGAACTCACGGTTGCCCAGCTCGGGGTTCGCATGAATGTCCCTCCGCATCGATATGACCTTGTCTTCGATCTCCGCTGCTCTGCGATCGACTTCAGCCCTCAGGTCATCTACTGAAGTTTGCTGCGCGGCTGCTGTACCAGCGAGCATGAGGAATAGGGCAACACATCCAACGTGCGTAGTTGTCTCACGTGTTCTCATATGTCTGGTTTCTCCTAATGACTTGGCCGCTGACGTAGACGCCATCGCGGCATTGTCGTCTTGTGGTCTTGACAATCACGCTCGCGGAGCCCAGAGCACCATCCTGGGCTTCCGCTGCAGTTCCTTTGCGAGGTCCTCCAGACGGCCGTACTCGATGCAGTTGGCCATGCAGCTCTTCACGCACGCCGGCTCCCCTCCGGCTCTCGTGAGGTGTTCGCACAACACACACTGTTCCGTGGGGAACGGCACGCACGCCAGGTACGCACGTTTCTCTGAAAGTTTCTGCTCTACCTCAAAAACGATAATTCCCTTTGTGATCCCCTTGGGCCTGCGGAACTCCTGTGCGCAGGCGACTTCGCATGCACGACAGCCAGTGCAATACTCATAGTCGATCAACAGCCCGTGCTCGGGTTTGCTGTCGTTATTGGATTTCGTCATCGTTCGCTCAGGCCTTGTAGACTTTGCAGAGCAGGTTCTTGAGCGGCGCGCCCAGTCCGTCTTTCCCCTGGCTGCTCATCGGGATGAGCTGGTTTACGTTCGACTCCCACACACCGAAGTTGGACGGGTCGGCCGGATCCTTTTCGGGGAACCACCATCCGTGTGCAGCCATCACCATCTCCGGCGGCACAACGATCGTAACCTTCGCCTTGAACTTCTGTTTGCCGAGCCAGTTTTCAACCCAAACCCAATCGCCGTGCCGTATGTCCAGATCTGCAGCGGTGTCTGGATGGATCTCGACCGTCGGGTCGGGATCGAGCTCCCGGAGCCAGGGAATGTTCCGATGTTCGGCGTTGAAGAACACCGCCGACCGCCTCCCCGTGTTCAATATCAGCGGGTACTCCTCTGCCAGGTCGGGCCGGCTAACCGGCGTGAACGGCGGCTCTTCATAGTGTGCGATCGGCTCCGTACCCCAGTCTTCTCGAAGCACCGAGTAGAGTTCGACCTTTCCGGTTGGTGTGTTGAACCCTGGCTTGCCGTCGTGCCGCAGCAACCCGCGTTCGTGTCTGTTGTACGGAGCGCTGGGGTGACCGTCGGGCGGGAACGCCCAGCCCTTCTGCTGAAGCTCCTCGAACGTCATGCCAGACGGTTTCAGGATGTCGTCGAACAGTTCGTGCACCGTTTCCCATTTGAGGTTCGGATCGAACCGCCGCGCCAATTCGAAATTGATCTCCACATCGGGCCTGCAACCCTCGACGGAGATCGCCTTGTTGATCGTCTGCAGCGGAATCCACCAACTCCTGACGCTCTCCTTCTCGAGGAAACTCGCCGCCGGCAGAACGACGTCGGCGTACTGGGTCGTCGGAGTCATGAACAGGTCGACCGCCGCAACGAAGTCGAGTTTCTTGAATGCGTCCCGCCACTTCTTGGGCTCGAACCCGATGCCCGCGATCAGGTTGCTCGTCTGCAGCCAGATTCCCTTGATCGGATAGGGATCTTCGGACATGATCTGCTCGAGCACCGAGTCGGTCTGCGCCCGCCAGATGAAATGCTTGAATGGACCGTACTTCTCCGATCCG
Organism: uncultured Gemmatimonadaceae bacterium; assembly: GCA_964518955.1. Taxonomy (GTDB): domain Bacteria; phylum Gemmatimonadota; class Gemmatimonadetes; order Gemmatimonadales; family GWC2-71-9; genus JBDGYW01. The sequence goes on from CAZFHS010000004.1 coordinate 162,962, forward strand.
ATTCGCGGATCATCCATCTCCGGAGTCGCTAGTTTGATCGCGCCCTCGGCACCGGGCAGTGCGTAGGCCACAGCCTCGAAGGCGTGCCGCGCCACGATGTTGCCGCCGGGCTTCTCGAGATTCCCGGTCAGACACCAGAGGTCTGTGATCGCCATTGCGGTGGGAGTGATGCCCGGCGTCGAGTCGATCGGCAGACCCCAGTGAATCGCAGCGGGCTTGCTCTTCGCAAAAAACCGAGCCGCGGCACGGATGTCGTCTTCGGGAACTCCGGTGATCTTTGCAACGCGGTCGGTAGGATATTCGTTCACTTCTTTGCAGAAGGCGTCCCACACTGTGTGGCACTGAACGCTCGTACCATCGGTGAGATTGACCGCGTACTCACCTTGGAGGGCCGCGGTCGTACCATCCTCACGGTAGTTTGCCTCTGCAACATCCCAGACCACCAGGCAGTCTCTCTCGATATCCCAAACGACGAAGTTGTCCTCTGTTTCACCGTCCGTGACGTCGCTCGCACGGAGGATCTTGTTGGTATCCGACCTGATCAGGAATGGAGCATTGGTCCACTGTTCTACGAAGTCGCGATCGTATAGGCCCTCGTTGACGATCACATTCAAGAACCCCATCGCCAGCGCACCGTCCGTCCCCGCTCTGAGGCGCAGCCAGTGTTCCGCTCGAGGCGCGAACCAGGACATCCGCGGATCGATGCAGACGATCTTGGTGCCCTTCTTCATCAGATCGATGAACCAGTGCCCGAAGATGTTGTCGGGGCATGTGTTGTGGATGTTGTAGCCCCAGATCACGAGACACTCGGGTACTTCATAGCGAGGATCGTCGTAGCGATCGGGCAACCACTGCGAGGCATCGGGCACGCAGTAGTCACCAAGGACCGTTTCGACAGCGGCAATGCGTGGGCTGTAGCATGCGTTGCCGCTCATCGCGAACATGACGTTCGGACTGCCATACGCGTAGGCGAGCATGCAGATCCAGGCGCCGATATCGCGTCCGGTGCCCATCGAGAAGATCACGCTCTCGGGCCCGAAATCTTCCCGGATTTTGCCGAGTTTCTCCTCGATCAAATCAAGCGCCTCGTCCCAGGAGATCTCCTCCCATTTGCCCTCGCCGCGCTCGCCGACACGCTTCAGTGGCTTGGTCAGGCGATCAGGGTGATACACGTATTGCGTCATCGCAAGGCATCGAGCGCAGATCCGCCCCTGGTTCCAGGGATGGTCCGGGTCGCCTTCGATCTTGACCAGCTTGCCATTCTTGATATGCGCGAGCACTCCACAAGTGCCGTGACATCCGGGACCCGCGGACCATGACGTGGTGCGTACGATTTCTGTCTCTCGCGATTTTTTGTTCGCCGTCGTGGTCGTCAAGACGTCACTCCCTACTCGATCGCATTGAAGAGGAGTTTGAAGTTCGCCATCATCTGTGCTCGGTTGTGCAGGCTGAATCCAACTAGCACCAAACGGCCTTCTCCGTACGGCACCTCGAGAGCGGCCGTGGATCCGGCGATGGCTTCTTCGCCTTCGAGGTAGCCGCTGAGTAACAGCGGAGCTCCTTCAGGGAACCAACCCAGCGGCTTGGGATCGCCAACGAGGCCCTCACCCGGTCCCGTGATTTCGAACAACGAGGCCCTCGAGCTCACGAAGGCAACGCCATCTTCATCCATCCCTCGGGTGAGGGGAGACTCCGATGCCCAGCTGAAACGCAAAATGGAACCAGCCGAGTAGAATCCTGCTTCCCTCGCCTCTGCTGTAACTACACGTACGGGCAGGTTGAACGCGTCGATCGCAAGATCAGTCGAGCGTTCGTGGAAGAAGAGGGTACCGCCCTCCCTTGCAAAGGCCTTCAGGGCCTCCAGGCCTTCGTCGCCGATGCCGCCCACGTATTGGGGCGGTACCCTTCCCTCGGCGTTGCCTACGAGAATGCTGCTATCCCGCAGAGAGGGTATTACGATGGCGTCAAACTCTGCCTTCAGGTCCCCGGCTCTAATCCGATCGTTCCTTAGCTCGATTTGTGGAATCTCGTAGTGGTCGAGGATCCACCTGATCCATCCTTCGTCCATGCTCGATTGCCACGGCCGATAGACACCGACCGGAGCGGATCCTCGAGGCCTTGCCTCTGGCCTATGGCCCAACTCCTCCCTCAAACCGGTAGAGGGAACCAACGGGACGTCAGATGCAGGTCTGTCCAATTCGATCGCTTCCAAACCCATCTGAAGCGACAGGGTCCAGCCGGCAACGTCATAGGGACGAAGCGGTCCGCTCTCAACTTGAATCCTTCTGGGAACAGCCTGCCAGAGGTGCGTCTTCTCTCGGAGATCGGGATACTCCTGGCGCTCCAGTAGCGTTTTGACAAATCCCCCGAAGGCCTGGCTCGTGGGCACAACCACCGTTCCCTGAGAGAAAGATCCGCCCGAGGCTTCGAAGTCGGAGTCGGCTGCATACACCTCGATGCCGAGCAGATCGAATTTGTCGAGCAGCTCGGCGAGAGCGAATTTATCTCGCTGGTCGGTCGGGAAGATCCACCCGTATGGAGCCTCCTCCTCGAAGCGTTCTATGTTCGCCCGTGCCAAACGGTACTTCGATAGCAGCATCTCCTCCCTGTACCGGGCGGTTACGTCCAGCACTGCCTTGGACGCCGTCAGGCAATAGTCCACAGCGTCACCCATGCGCCACCATCCACCCTCCCAAGGCGTTGTGTAGAAACCCGACTTCTGAAAATCCCTCCATGCCGCCGGGATGTCTTCGATGGTGTACTCATGTGGAGTGGCGAGATAGTAGAGCGCCGTCTCGGTGAGAATCGAAGGAATGTTGTGGTGCGTCACCACCTGGGTCATGAATCCCGGATACCAGGCGTCGAAAGAAACTCTCGATACGGCTCCGGGTTTTCCCTCCGCATCGAACGCCATACCCATGGCGGCGCCGATCAGGTTCTCCCACCTGATGACCTCCCCGGGTTTGTTGGGGTTGACCGGTTCTCCGTACGGCGGAATCCAGATTCGAGTTGGGAATGGGGCAGTCTGGTGGTGGTTGTAAACGACGTTGGGAAACCACTCCTTGTTCTGCAACCTGCTTACGTTCCGAACTTCCGCCTGAGTGACGTTGTACGAGTCGCGGTTGTTGTCGTGGCCGATGTAACGATTGTACAGCCAGGGCATCCGGCTTTCCTCGAACTCCGTGCCCACGTGCTCCATGTACCAGTCCGCCACCATCGTCATGCCGTCGGGGTTTGGGAAAACCACGAGGGTAATGACCTCGTCCCTGATTCTTCTGGATTGGGCATCCTCACCGGTAACGAGGTCGTACGCCAGTTGAAGAGCATGTTCGCTTGGCGAAGCTTCCGTGGAGTGGAGTCCTACGTCTATCCAGCCGATCGCTTTGCCTGCCCTTGCGAGCTGTGCCGCTTCTTCGTGGTTCAGGCCGCGCCCTAAGCTCAAGCGTCGGATCGTCTCCTGGTATTCCTCGAGACGGGCGAGGTTCTCCGCGGAAGAAATCACCGCGTAGCGGTGCACCTTGCCCATGCCGGTTTGCCCCATCTCCCTCACCAACATCCGACCCGCAGAGTGTTCGGCGAGGTGGTCAAACCACTCCATGGCCTTTTCATAAGTGGTCAGATGGCAGTCAACACCGACAGGGTAGCCGAGAAAGGCCTCTGGGCTCATGGGATCCTGGGCCGTGGCAGGGAATGCCCAAGACGAGAAAACGCAAGAGACTAAGAGGATACAGAAAGCTCTACACTTGGAGGAGGCGACTAGAAGATGCATGACCTACCTCCACTACCAGGCTTCAGGATACGCAACGTCCAGGAAGCTCTTCTCCATCTTGAATTTGTGGCTCCGCTCCATTGCCGCCAGATCCGTGAATACGGCTTTCAGCTGCTCGTCCTCACAGTTGACCGCGAGCGCCGTGTAATTCTTCATGGCGACTTCTTCGTTCTTCATCGCGATTCCGATGGCGTCCTTGAGGTTCAGGTCATCGTTCACCTCGGGCATTTCAATGGTCTCGGCCACCTGGAAGTCTTTCTCGAAACTGAAGTAGATCTTGTCCGTCTGCTCCTTGTTCAGAATGTCGGTAAGAATTCTCTCATGATTTGCTTCTTCTGCGGCAAGCTGTCCGAACAGCTCTTTCAGGTATGAATCCTTGGTCCGATTACCGACATTTTCGTAAAAGTTACGTGCGTCTATCTCGGCTTGAATGGCACCGGAAATGACTTCCTTGTATTTGTCCAAATCCATGAGAGACCTCCACTAGAGTTCCATCAAATCCTTGCGATAAGAGCGGATGCTCGAGCGCGCTCAGCCAACAATCGTTACGATCATCTTAGCGCACGGGTAAGCACGGCAACAGGTATACCTGAACGTCCTCGGCCTTCCGACTGCCCAGTGGTTGGTCTCTCTACCTGGATGCCTGGCTATCGCATGCCTGCCTTCAGCACAAGCGAACGAAGTCGAAGGGTTTGGAGACACTCCGATACCTGACCTCGAGGCTCACTTTCAGGAGGCTCGGCGTCGCGTACACCACTCTCAGTGGTGTCGGCGCCCCCCACCACCCATCCGCGGATTCACGATGTTGGCAAACTTGGAGCCGAACCTGTAGCTGAAGTCCAGGCCGATGTCGTAGCTGTAGTTGCTCTCCCGTGCCCTCCGTCTGAGCAGAACTTCCTCCGGCGTCAGTCCTCCCGATGGCAAGTAGAACTGGTCCTTGATTCGCGAGAAATCTCCCCATACATCCAGGCTGAATCCGCGAAACAGCCTCCATTCGACATTGATGTCGGTATTGATGCGGTGTGTGGCCGGGTCATGCAGATATTGAATTCCTTCCACGGATGCTCGGATTTCACCCCAGGGTTGCTGAGCAGCTGCCGCTACGAGAAGGCTGTGTCGCGGGAGCACCTCGCTCAGCTTGGCTTCTACAGTCTCCTGTTCGTAGTTGAAGCTCGCGACCTCTACAGAATACCGAAAAGTGAATTGGCGACGGGTGGACTCCTCGTAGGGAAACACGTTGTACTCGATCGCGGGGCCTGCTGACACAGCCAAATCTCTGTTCATGTATGTCGATCTGTCGGCGTTTGCCTTGGCGCCGGCGGACCAGTTGTCACCAAGGCTCCACACCGAAAGCACATTCGCACTGTAGTTCTCCGATGTGTTGACGGTCTCATCTCCGTCGCCATGTTCATATGTATCACGATTGCGACGGCCGGAGAGACTGATGTTGATCTTGTGATCTTCCGATACGCGGCTGGCATCCGCAGATCCTCGTATCGAATAGCCCCCTTGCTGTGCCTCTCCCTCGAGCGACCCCCACGCGTTCAACCGGAAGACCCAGAGGTTCCATGGGTCTCCGTCTTCACGTCGGCTACCCGTCACGTCCGGTTCCCGGTACACCACACGTAATCGGTGTGCTACGGGAGTAGTGTCAACTAGGTGGACGAGGCCCAATGCCATGGCCTGAGTAAGGCTCTCTCGGACTTCTGCATCGCTGGCATCGGGGTCCGAGGCGTAGGCCATCGTTTTCGAAGCACCGTTGGAGGCTTGCGGATCGAGATAGGCAAGTGTGTAGAGCCATCCGCCTCCGCCAGTCCGTTCCGCGGTCGTGAGCAGATGAACGTCTCCATCCGTTCGATCCCTCACCCAGTTGACCCATGTGATCTCTCGACGGAAGTGGTCAAAGTCGCAGTTGGGGGCGTTGCAGTCCAGGAAGACCGAAAGCACCTGCGTTTCTGCGTCGAACGTTGTCTCTTGCGCAAGCAGAGAACTCGTTGGGGCCGCGACGAGCAGGCCCATCACTACTGGACGGTAGATTCTCATACCGGAACCCTACTGCCTGCAGGAGGGTTGTTGGCGATGTACCGGTATGAGTCTGGTAAGAAGGACCTCTAGGGCCTGTAAGGGCGTTGTAAGGTCGAGAGCCCTATACCTGCATACGATACCCGACCTTACGGACCGTGAGTATGTGCTGAGGCTCTGAAGGATTTGCCTCGAGTTTGCGCCGCAGTTCCGCAACGTGCACGTCTACCGTTCTGGTCATCACCGCCGCCGGGTAACCCCACACCTCAGTCAGCAGCTCGAGTCGTGTTGCGACAGCGCCGCGTCGGCGAAGGAGTGCGAGCAGCAACTCGAACTCCTTGGGTGTGAGTTGAACCGGCTCGCCGCCCCTGAGAACACTGTGTGACGCAATATCAACAACCACATCTCCGAAACTCTCCGTTCCGTCTCCATCCGGCTCGGAATCGTCTGCTGTACCGCGCCGCAACAGAGCGCGAACACGTGCCATTAACTCCATGGTTCCGAAAGGTTTGGTCACGTAGTCGTCTGCGCCCCAGTCGAGGCCCAAAACCTTGTCAGCCTCTTCACCGCGCGCCGTCAAAATCAGAACAGGCATCTGCTGGTGTGAGCGCCTCAGCTCACGGAGCACACTATATCCGTCCATTTCCGGAAGCATCAGGTCGAGGATAATCAGATCAGGCTCTCGTTCGCGCGCGCGCTCGAGGCCCGCACTGCCGTCATAAGCGACATCGACCTCGTACCCTTCAATCTGGAGTGCGGTCTGGAGCCCGAACGCCAAGTCTCTGTTGTCCTCGACCACGAGCACCTTTGTCATACGACTCCTCTCGCACTAGCAGGAGGGCCCGCACTGGCACCACTAGAGACTCCTGGGAGTTCGACCACAAACCGAGCTCCCCCATCAGTGGTGTTCTCGACCCACGCTTTGCCGCCGTGCAAGTCCACGAGGTCGCGCACCACCACCAGACCGATACCAGTCCCGGTTGCCGGTTGTTTCGTGTCCGCGTCCAAACGCTGGTACGGCTCCCAGATGCGTTGACGCTCATGGTGAGGCACACCGGATCCCTCGTCCTCCACCGACAGCCGAAAGGCCCCGCCTTCCATCGCTGCATTGACCGTTATGGTTTGTCCCTCGGGGCCATACTTTACCGCGTTGTCGAGGAGATTCAAAAGTATCTGGTTCAAGTGGTCGCGGTCGGCTCGAAGCATCAGCTGAGAATCAACCTTCAGCTCTAAGACGTCATTTCTAGCGAGAGCCAACGGCCTAAATGCCTCGAGTATCTCCTCCAGAGTCGTTCTGACTTCGAGCGTCTCCAACTTGATGTCCACCGCTCCGCGACTCGATCGTGAGAACTGGAGAATGTTCTCGACAAGCTGGGAAAGCCTGCGCGCCTCCCGGTTGATGACCGTGATTGAACGCTCGTGCTCCTGCTCAGTTCTCAGTTTCCCGGACTCGATCAGCTCCGCAAACATCCGCACCTGCGCAAGCGGCGTTCGTAGCTCATGCGACACACCAGAGACAAAGTCGTCTCGCAACCGAGCTAGTTGACGTTCGCGTCGGAGCTGAAGGAGCGCCGCAGCACCTAATCCGATTGTGAGCACGAGCAAAAAGAGTATGAGCGGCAAACGCGTCCGTGGAAGACCGCCGATGATCAGTTGATCAGCAACTTCAGGCCGGATCGCGGAGCTTATCTCAAGGCTCCCCAAAGCCGGTCCAAGCGAGTCCGTTGCAGAGAGGTCGGTTGGCACGGAACCGTCCGACGCGAACAAATCCACGTGTTCGCCTATTCGAACGGAAACATGAAGTAGTGAGTCGTTCGAGCGACCATCGCTCACCGCCGGTGAGAGCAGCGGCTGTGCACGGAACCACTGTGCCAGCAGCTCCGCATACGCTTCCGGGGAAGTCAAGAACCCGAATATGGCGGCCGCACCCCTACGCCGAGTATACGCAGTAGAATAGGTGATCAGGACAGCCGATTCGAAGAGAGAACCGCTCGGCATCAACAGCAGTCCAGTTCGATTCTCGTCGTGGGCGTTGCGATGGGCAGTAAGCGTGTCGGCAAAGCCCAACAGGACATCTTCAGCTAACGTATCAGGAAAGGCGGTGACAGTACCGTCCCTCAAGTCCAGCCGAACGAATGCAATCGGTGTTGTGATCTCCGAACAGTCACAGTCGTACCAACGCGGAACGTGTTGTGTCTCCTCCGCGAGGGAGGTGACGGTCGACAGCTCCCTCGTCTCACTCCATCTCCGCGTGACGTCTTCGAACAAGTCTCTGAGAAGCTTGCTGAGGTTTTGCCGCACCCGGCTGGAATACTCCCATGCCGCCATGCTTGCGTAGTCGGTCAGGGCATTCTCAGCAGCCTCTTGATGGGACCGAGCGGTGGTCAACGCGTGATAACCCAATCCCAAAGAAACCGCGAGAATTGCCACAAGGAACAGAATGAGGTACGAACCCGGAGCGATGCGGCGTCGGAGATTTGGTTTGGGGGTCATGTCGCACTCCGGGAAAGGAGGCCGATCGTCACACGTGATCTCGTTCGACGATGTTACACACTAACGACGCCGTCATCTTCAGGCAACGCGAATGCGTACGCAAGACGTTTGCGGACTGTAAGGAGTGTGTAAAGGTGGCGGTACGCCGGCTTTGCGGTAGAATCATCAAGACATTCTGAATGATGGTGGTTCCCCATGTTCGAGAACAAACACCGTGTGCCGCTGCTGTGCTTCTTGCTCGGCTCTATTCCGGCAGGTGTGAACCTTGACGTCGCTGAGGTACGCACTCCACAACCCGAGATTGTCTTCGACCACATCCACACCTACCAGGAAGTCGTTGACTACCTGAATGCGGTCGCCGAACACTATCCGGCGCTCACCGAGCTACACACGATCGGCAAGAGCTATCTCGGTAATGACCTGTTGGTGCTCGAGATCACCAACAGGGAAACTGGCGAAGGTTCTTCGAAGCCGGGCTACTTCATAGATGGAAGTCTTCACTCAGGAGAGGTGTTCGGCGGCGAGGTATGCCTGCATACCATCCAGACCCTTCTGACCGGATACGGCACCGTCCCTCAAATCACGGATCTCCTGGACACTCGTGTCTTCTACGTCATGCCCAAACTCAATCCCGATGGCTCCGAATACGCCATCACCATGCCCGGAGGGATGAGAAGCGTCGTCCGGCCATTCGACGACGATGGCGACGGTGTGGAGGACGAAGACCCGTCCGAGGATCTAAACGGAGATGGCTATATCACGCGCATGCGTGTCAGGGACGAAAACGGTTCCTCGAGAACCTCTCCTGAGGACCCACGGCTGATGGAGCGCCGGCAAGTTGGCACCGACCCCAACGAATGGAGCGGCGAGTTTCGCGTCTACTCGGAGGGCATCGACAACGACGGTGACGGCAGGTTCAACGAAGACGGCGTAGGTGGAATCGACATCAACCGCAACTTTCCCGAGCAGTGGCAACCCGCGCCAGTCTCCTTCAATCCCGGACCGTATCCCCTATCGGAAGTCGAGTCGCGGGCTGTTGCCGACTTCCTACTATCGCTACCCAACCTGACCGGGCACGTGAACTACCACATGTCGGGCAACGTTGCAGTCTACCCGCCCTCCAACCTTCGCACCGATCCCATCACGGGCGAAGTAGTTCAGCAACCACCCCAGGATGTGGCGACGTACAGGATGCTCGGCGAAAAAGCGATCGAGTTCATAGACAACGCCGAGGTCCAGGTATTCAAGATTCACGGCGCATCTCCTGCCACTTCGCACGGGTCTATCTGGGGAGTATACGTAGACTGGGTGTACTATCGTCTGGGAATATTCTCGTGGATTTTCGAGGTGGGCATCTATCCCGGCGTCACCGACATCTTCCCTTCGTACGGCAAGGAGATCGAACGGCTGCGTTGGAGTGATGAGAATATGGATAGGGCGCTGTTTGCCGACTGGGAGCCCTATGAACATCCTCAGCTCGGGGCGGTGGAGATAGGCGGATTCCTCGGCAAGATCAAAGATCCCGAGTACGGAACCTATACCAGCGTCATGTGCCTTCCGGGTCCACGCTACGAGACGGAACTGGACAATCATACGAAATGGCATCTCTACCTGGCGGGCGCTTCACCTCTGATACGGATCGCCGAGCTAGATGCGGAGCCTCTCGAAGACAACTTCTTCCGCATCCGAGCTCGCGTTGAAAACAGAGGCTCATTGCCAAGTTACGTGAGCGAGCAGGCGCTCCTGGGCGCGACGGCGAAGCCGGTAAGGGTTTCGGTGAGCTTGCGGAGCGCGACCCTAGTGAGCGGAGAAGAGTCGGTCGATCTCGGGCACGTTGCTGCTCGCACTTCCTCGGAGTTCGTCGAGTGGCTGGTGAGGGTGTCGGGGAGCGAGGCGACGGTCGTTCTTGAAGCCGTCTCGGAGAAGGGCGGGGAGGATACGAGAACGCTCCGCCTCGAGCCGCGTTAAAGAGCTCGCCAGTACTCCGGCCTGAGAGGTATTTCACCTCTCAGCGCCGAGTCGATCGTGTTCACTATGTTGTCTCGATCTCGCGGCAGCCGCCCCTCGATCGGCAAATAGTTGGACGCGTGGTTGGTGCGGAATATGGAGGACGTTGGATTCGACTCTGCGACTATGGTGCGCATTTCCCTCAGCAGATCGGGAACGGACGGAAGCTCGAACTTTCCCTTCTCCATCATTCTGTGAATCGGAGTTCCCGGGATGATCGTGAGGGTGAGGGCCGACAGGAACTCCGGGTCCATCTCGGTAACCAGCCTCGCAGTTTCCGAAGCGTGCTCCTTGGTGCGGTCGATACCGCCGGCCCCGAGCAGCATGATCACACTTAGCTTCATTCCCGCGGAATGAGCCTTCTTCGCTGCCTCTGCATGCTCCTCGAAGGTACCACCTTTGACGATGCGCTTCAGAGTGACGGAATCCCCCGACTCGGGGCCGATGTAGAGTAGCGAAAGGCCTGCTTCTCGGAGTGCAACGAGATCTTCGTGGCTCTTCTCGAGCACATTTTTGGCCGTGGCGTAAGCCGACACGCGCCGCAATTCGGGTAAGCTATTGCTGAGACGCCCGAGAATCCGCAGCCAAAAATCAGTGTCCATGATCAGCGGGTCTCCATCCGCAATGAAGACCTTCTTCACCGGCAAATAGAGATCCGCGGCCTCTGCGATATCTTCGGCCAGTTCCTCGAATTCCCTCACACGGAACTGTTTGCCGCGGTACATGTCGCAGTAAGTGCACAGATTGTGCGAGCAACCTATGGTTGCCTGAAGAATGAACGACCGCGCCTCGGAGGGCGGTCTGTAGAGTGTGCCTTCGTAATCCATGCCGCTACCGCAACGACACTCTCGTCTCGACTGTGCCGCCTTTGACGCTCACGTACCGAACGGTCACATTGCCAGAGCCTCGCAACAGATACTCCACAGTCCGCGTGGTACGGCCCGGATGACCCGTGCGAATCATTATCCGCTCGAGGTTGTGCTGTTCGATCATCTCGCTGGGTCCGGGCACAAACTTGTTGACCACGATCCCTGCCGAGATCACTTCATCTGCACCTTCCACGATCAGAATGTCTGGTGTAACCACGTTGTTGGCTGCGGCACGTGACAGGATGGTGGGCATGACCTTGTCGTTGATGAGGTCAACTCGAACCTTGAATACGTCGCTGCTCACCCGCTCGACAGTCGTCTCGCCGATCCGCATCTTCGGCATCTGATCCGCTATGTACAGAGTGAACGCCATGTTGCGATGCGACAGTTCTTCGTTCATGAATCGTGGCGGCACGCGACGAGTTGTCTTTTTCCATCCACCCATCTCGACTGTGCCGAGCTCGGGATGTTCGAATTCTTCCCACTCTATGAACTGATCTCCGAACTCGAGGTAGTCGTCGAAAAAGTAGCTCGCCCTTTCGGTCGCAATGGGGCTCTCGGGATCCTGCTGCTGGGCTTGCAGGTCGGGGCTGTTGAAGTACTGCCCTCTGGCCCACAGTTCGTTGAGGAAAGACACAACTCCGAGTGCGTCGTTCGCCCAATCGACGAACGCTCCGTGCGCCGTGTACAGACCGAACCAGAACGTCATGTAGTCGTAATACGGCAGCATGCGCTCGGCGTTTTCGCCGATTGCGTCATAGACGCGAATGTCTGCCGTCGGGAACGTCCCATGCCAGGTAGAGCCGGGCCCCCTCAGTATCATTCCACCACTGTTGTGGTAGGTCTGCAGGCCGGCAATGTTCGGGTGCGCCCACATGAACTCCGACTCAGCTCGCGACTCGGGAAGCTGGAACGGATAATCCATCGCACCGCCCTGGACATAACTCGGCTGCCAGCCGGCTCCCCAGTTTCTGTTCTGGTCGTAGCCGCCCGGAGGATCTTCGTTGACCATTCCGTCGCCATCGTTGTCAATACCTTCGCTACCCAGCATCACGTAATCACCGCGCTCACCTGCGGGAACCGGCTCCATGATGCGCGGGTCGACGTGGCTGATGCGATGCGTACCCTGACCCGGTACGTATTTGCGAATCTGTTCGATAGCTCCGTTGCCGTTCAGGTCGTCGGGACCATCCTCGTCGAACAATCCATCGTTGTCGCTATCCACCGGAACGTGACCGGTACGAGCTCCCGACCCCGTCCCGTCCATGAAGAAGTCTCTGCCGTCCGGGTTCACCGTGGGCATGATGTAGAACACGCGCTCATCCACGAGCTGCGTAACCTTGTCTATCCGGCCGTAGTACTCCATCAAATACCAGACGGTGTAGAGGCAGACCTCACCGCCCTGGATTTCATTGCCGTGCATATTGGCGTCGATGAACATGGCGGCCTTGCTCATCTCGGGGCCTGTTTCGGGATTGTTGATCGTCAAAAGCATCATGTCACGCCCGCCGTAGCTCGTGCCGATCGACTGATAGTTCAGAAACCGCGGGTACGCCTCTTCGAGCCGCAGCAGGTCGACCTTCAGTTCGTCATAGTCGTGCCACCTGTTGAAATCGATCTTGACCCTGAACTGCGGGTCGGAGCTGTCCTGTGCGTTCCCTGCCGTCGTTGCGCTCACCACGAACGCGAGGGCCACAAACGACGTCTTGACCAGATTCCAAATCTTTGTCGTCATGATGACCTCACCTGAGCGTGATGGTTGTTGTGTCCGAACCGCCCTTTTGCGACACAACCTTGAGTTCGACTAGTCCGCCTTCCCTTCCTCTAATCACCCATACGTATCGTTCCCGCGCACCCGTGCCATCGAGAGCGTGGAAGAAGTTGGTCTTCGCCGCACCCGTGAGAACGTCGTCAGGATCGACTCCGAGTTGCACCATGGTCGGTGCAACCGAGCGCGACGTGACTCCCTGGTTCATTGACGTTGGCAGATACCCTGCATTCTCGACTTCAGCTTCGATCTGGAAGATTCCGCCGCCACGGTTTGTCACTTCCGTATTCGCAATTTTCACATCCGCAAACAGCGACGACAAATAGACCGCAAATTCCGCATGCGCCTCGCCGAGTGTAGCAAGCTGGCCGGCTGGCGGGTTTGTGGTGGAGTAAGGTTTGAATCCGCCGATCTCGACCGTTCCCAAGGTCGGGTGATCGAGTTCGGTCCAGTCCACGAAACCGTCAAAGCCTTCGGCATCCATCCAGCGCAGCAGGGCTAGGTCACCCGAGCCGTTGGACCCGCGCCTGCCTTCGCCTCGAGGTCGCTCGTCGCCCTGCCCTTCCTGCTCTACGTGTATTCCCCATCCAGGTGTCGAGAATGAGGGAATGCCGTACTGGAAGTAGGCGTACTCGAAGAACGCTCCTTTGGGTGCTCGCGTGTACGCTACCTGCCCGATGCCCGTCAGCTCGCGATACTTCTCGCCCACTTTGTTGAAGTATTCAAGATCAGAACTGTTGACCGTGGTTTCGGGATGAACGTCAGGGCGTCTCCTGCGCGGTGGTTGCTGAGGAGCTTCTTCATCGACACCGAAGCCGAATCTCCTTGGGGGCCTGCGTTCGGGGAACGTCCCGACCGTGTCAGCTGCGTCCGTACTAGCATCTGCCCATTCGAAGAGCGCGATCGACGATGGCGGCGCCAATGAACCGTTCGATGTCGGCGAAGACACCAGATTGTCGCTCTCACCGTATGTGAGTGCCAACGCGATGTTGCGGTGTGAGAGTACAAAGTCCATCAACGCACGTGATTCCAACTCGCTCACCATGCTGAGTCCGGCGTCCCGCTCGTAAGCGGGATACTCGTGCTGGAAGTTGCGGTTGATATCGACTCCTCCGGGTCCGTCCTCGTTAATGAAGCCGTCGTCGTCGTTGTCGATTCCTTCCCAGTAGAGCTTGTATACGCCCGCCTCACCCTCGTGCGCATCCGCGTCTTTCAGCAGACGTGCGTCGTCGGGATGAACCGCGAGGCCACCCATGGGATCGGCAACCCGCATCAGTGTGACCAGGCCGTCGCCGTTCAGGTCTTCAGGGCCATCTTCATCGGTTCGCCCGTCGTTGTCGCCGTCGTAGGACCGAGCGTTGGTGCGACGATCCGACAAGACCCGAGCGAACCGCGCTTCTGCGCCGTCGGGGTTCACACGCGGGAAGATGTAGAACACGTGATTGTCCACGCGTTCCTTCACCTCGGTATCAGTGGGGAAATTCGTGAGGAGGTACTCGATCGTCTGGAGAGCCAACTCACTCCCGATTAGATGGTCGCCCTCGAGATTGGCAACAATCAGAAGGCCGGGCCTCTGCTCTACCGGGGCGCCCTCTCGATTGGCAATCTGCACCATCCAGATGTCGCGTCCTTCGAGCGTGGTGCCGACCGACTCCATGGTCGCAATGTCCGAGTGTGCTCGGACGAGGCTCCGAAGCGATGCGGTCAGATCGTCGAAGTTGTGGTAGTCGTTGGTGATCTGCGCCTGAATTCCTGGCGCCAGAAGCAGCATGCAAGCCACCAAGCTGATAACTTCCACCCGCTTCCAGCGGTGGCCTTTGTTGGTCGAAGCCATACGTGCAGAGCCCTCCACATTTCAACTGGCGATAGAAGTGCTTCGGTTCCCTTCCCCTTTCCCCTTTCCCCTTGTATCAGTTTGGACTGTACATCTAGGTGCATCGTAACACTACCCCTTACAGCAGCCACCAACGCGAAATACCTCTAGTCATCCCCTCGCTGGCAGTAGCGCCGCTGAATCGCCTCGACTTCGTTCCGGTTGCTGAGGAAGCGGTCTAGTATTGTCGGGTCGAAGTGTTTGCCGCTTTCCGAGCGCATCATCTCGTACACGAGATCGTTTTCGAGTGCAGCGCGGTAGCTACGGTCCGTCGTGAGCGCGTCGAAGAAATCTGAGACGGCACATATCCGCCCTTCCAGCGGGATGCTTTCGCCTGCCAATCCATTGGGGTAACCACGCCCATCCCAGCGTTCATGGTGCGAAAGCGCGATTCGTTTGCCGACCTGTAGGATCTCCGATGGTGAGCCTCGGAGAATGCGTGCACCCATTGTTGTGTGATCTTTCATGAGCGCCCACTCTGCTTCAGTGAGCTTCCCAGGCTTTAGGAGGATTGCGTCAGGGACTCCGATCTTCCCGGTGTCGTGGAGCGGACTGGCGTGTCGAATTACCTCTATCTGTCTTGGGGTGAGGTTCAGCTTCTCGGCTAAGAGCTCACTGTACCGGCCGATGCGCTCGATGTGAGCGGCGGTGCCCCGGTCCTTGTACTCTGCAGCCAAGACGAGGCGGCGAATGGTGTCCAGATGAGCTGCTTCCGTGAGACGCTGAGCTTCAGCGGTCTCCTCGAGAGCCCTTCGCAGAGCGACTGTACGTTGCTCGACCGTAGCCTCGAGCTGCAGGTGATGCTGCTTCAAGGCGTCTATTGAATCCTTCATGCGCAGCAACCACCGCGATCGCAACATCAACTCCGCTGTATCGAACGGCTTCGTCAGAAAGTCGTTTACACCCACCTCGACAGCCCGCAGGCGGTCCCTCTGTCCATCCAGCCCGGTGACCATTATGATCGGAAGGTCTCCGTGAATTGGATCCTGTCGTATACGTTCGGTCACCTCAAAGCCATCCATCCCAGGCATAGACGCATCGAGCAATACCAGGTCTATTTGCAGCTGGAGCTTCACCAGACACTCGAGACCGTCTTGAGCCGCCTCAACCTCATAGCCGCACGAGTCCAGCACTCGCAGGATGGCACGACGGCTGAATTCATCGTCATCGGCCACCAGGACTCGCTGAGGGCGAGAGAGCGATATCGCATTCTTGGGAGCTACCACTTCACCCACTCGCCTTGAAAACCACTGCTGACCGAGAGAAGAGGCAGTGGGGGCCGGCTTCTGCTATTTTGAGTGCAAACCCGACTGCCAGCTTTAGCTCGTCAGCGGAGAACGACTTTGACAGTGTCGCAACGCAACCCATTTTTGCGGCTACGTCTAAGGCTTTGTACGGTCCCACATACCCGCCGCCAGACATCGCGACAATCGGTGGGTCGGGCGGTGTTTTCTTGAGGTCCATCGCTATCTCGAACCCATCCTTGTTGGGCATGTGGATATCGAGCAGCAACAGGTCTGGATTCGTGGCTTTCACCTTTGAGATGGCACTCATGCCATCGGCCGCGACGTCCACTCGATGACCTTCTCCTTCGAGCAGCTGTCTGAGCAGGCACAAGAGACCTAGATCGTCATCCACAACGAGGATGTGTGACATCAGTGATCATCCTGATCGAAAGTTTCGCTTGGATCGGTCACTGTGAGGGGAAGTCCTGCCATACAGTTCAGCGCAGTAACGAGCTCATCCATCCTCACGGGCTTACCCGAGTTCGAGTAACGCTTCACTACCATTCCTGGCTGGGGCAACGTTGAAGCCAGCGCGCCCAGCACCGACATGTTGTCGTCGATCATGAGTACGTTCATGTTTTTCGCTTCCATTCCTTGCGCCACCTCACGGCCACGTTACGGGTCCAGTCCGTACTAGTCCACGCTTCCGTCCAACACCTCCCGGATGCCGGCCAGCAACTGTCCGCTCGTCCAAGGCTTTTTTAGCACTCGGTTGCCGTGTTCCTTTGTGATCTTCAGTGCCTTTTCCTGACTCGAGTAACCGCTGACGAACAGAAACGGCACATCGTGGTTTTTCTGCCGCAGTATTCGCTGCATCTCTGGCCCGCTCATGTTGGGCATCACCACGTCGGACACTACTATCTCTATGTCCCGGGCGTTGTTGTGAAAAACTTCCAGTGCCTGGTGGCCGTCATTGGCCGAAAGCACGGTGTAGCCGCCTCGTCGAAGTACCCGTTCTGCAACCTCCCGTACTTCGTCTGCGTCCTCGACCAGCAGAATCGTTTCATCGCCACCGTTTGGGTGTCTCTGAACTTGCACTGAGTTGTTTCTTCGCACCGCTCGTCGCTCAATTGGGAATACGAGTTGGAACGTGGTTCCTTCGCCGATGCGGCTATCGACCGCAACAAAACCCCGGTGTTGCTCCATGAGGCCGTAGACCATGGCCATTCCCAATCCTGTGCCTTCATCCGCTCCCTTGGTTGTGAAGAAGGGATCGAAGATGCGTTGCACAGTTGCTTCATCCATGCCGAGGCCCGTGTCTCGAACCGTAATCACGGCATGGGAGTGTTCTGAGTTTTCTGAACGCGATGAGTCGATTTCACCTAACCGGCAAAGCTCACGCACTGCGAATTCGAGCCTGCCTCCGTCAGGCATAGCATCACGCGCATTTGTTGCCAGATTCATGAGGATTTGCTCCACTGCACCAACATCTGCCACGACATCGGGTGTCGAGCCGTCACAAAACACATCGATCGATATGTTCTCAGGCAGTGCGCGTTGGAGCATGTTGCAGGCGTTTGTTACGACACTTGCCAAATTGACTGGCTCAGGGAAAAGCTCGGCCTTCCTACTGAATCCGAGAAGCTGTTTGGTCATTGCAGCAGCTTTGTGGGCAGCTCGCTCGAGGTCCTCTACTTCATCGAGTTCGATGGGCGTACCAACCGCGGCTGAGCTCCGCATGATCCCGATGTTGAGCAGGATGACGGAGAGAAGATTGTTGAAGTCATGAGCGATCCCGCTCGTGAGCTGCCCGATGGCTTCCATCTTCTGAGCCTGGCGCAACTGTGCCTCGAGCCTGCGTCGTTCGGTAACGTCCTCAGCAATAATCTCGAAACATTCCAACTGACCGTCGTCACCGCAGACTGCGTTTCCGTTCAGACGAACGGTGATCCGTTCTCCGCCCTTCCGTTTCCAATCCGTTTCGACGCAGACCGTTTGGTCGGTGTGCGAGTACATGTCAATGAACCGTTCTCGCTCCGCTGGATTCTGGTAGACGTCGTGGGGCAAACTCAGAGTCAGTAGTTCATCTTCTGTATCGTATCCCAGCATTTTGACTAGCGCTGGGTTAACCAACAGAAATGATCCCTCTCGAGATGAACGATAGATTCCGTAAGTGGCGTGTTCGAAGAGACTGCGAAATGCCGCTTCCGACTCGCGCACTGCTTTTTCGGCCTCGAGACGATGTGTGGTGTCTCGGATGATGCAGCTAGTGAACTGGCCGTCATCCTGATGCCACGATGCAACTGAAACCTCGGCGGGGAACTCTGTTCCGTCACGCCGAACCCCCAGCACCTCTGTATGCTCTAATTGGGAAGGGTGTTTCCAGCTGGCGACCGTATTTTCTCGCGACCCTTTGTTTCTGGCCCGATTGTGATACGGTATGAGTGTCGTGATCGGCTTTCCAAAGAGTTCTTCTTCGCCGTAACCAAACAGCTGCGCTGTTGTGGAGTTGCAGAATACGATCTTTGCGTCTCTGTCTGCGACGATGATTGCATCGGCTGCAGCTTCAGCAACAACGCGGAATCGTCGTTCGCTCTCGCGCAGAGCAGCCTCGGTGCGTCGGCGCATCAGCTCTGCCTGAGCACGCTCGGCAAATATCTGGAGCAGTGATCGGGCCTGAGGCTCGTTAACCAATGGGTTCTGACTGAAGATCGCCAGTACACCGATCGGTTGACCGTCTCGGTCGACCAACCGGGTACCTGCATAGCCATTAGCGCCGAACTTCTCGAGCCGCTCGTCATGTGGGAAGTGTGACCGTACATCTTTCTGGAACGAACTGAGTCCAGTTCGGAGAACGGCTGCGAAGGAAGTCTCGTCGATCGAGCAGGCGTAGTTCTCTACAGCGTGTCCCCATTCGCTTGCCGCGATCGTCTGCAATCGGCTCGGGTTTCCGTCCACAAGTTCTCCCACCAATGCAAACTCAACGCCAGCTGCTTCCGAGAGATGATCTACAAGTGAACGAAAGAACTCTTCGCCGGTCGACGCTGACACGCCTTTGACGACTTGGAGCAGCGTCCGTTCCATTTGCTTACACTGCACCGCGTAGTTGAGAGTGCGCTTCAACAGAATGGGCTCCAGCTCCCCCTTCAGCAGATAGTCCTGCGCCCCAGCCCGCACGACCTGTGTGGCTAGCTCTTCGTCTTCCTGGCCGGTTACCATCACGATGGGAAGGTCCGTCCAGGTACCGTGCAGAGTTGTGAACGTCTCGATGCCCTTGCTGTCCGGGAGCTCGAGGTCTAGAAGGACCACATCTATCTGTTTGCTCCCAATGCACTCCAACGCAGACTGCAGGCGATCAACGTGTGTGACCGAGTATCGATCTCCGTTACCGCCGGACAGGTACTCGTGTACGAGCCGGACATCAGCGGGATTGTCCTCAACCAAGAGAACCGCTAATGGACGGTTTCCTGAATCGACTTTCATTTCGGTTGTGCTCCGTTGCTGTCGAGAGATTGCCTCACGCAGTTGAGCAAGTCTGCAGGAGTCCACGGCTTCTGTAGAAACGGAACCGACTCGATCCGGTCGACCTTCTGGCTCTGTTCACGACCAGTGTAGCCACTGGTGAGAATGAACTTCGGCTTGTTTTTGTCTTGCTCGAGGAATCTGTACAGGGCGGGTCCGCCCATCACAGGCATAACAGTGTCGGAGAAAATCAGATGGATCTTTCCCTCGGACTGCCGGTATTTTTCCAGCGCGGCTTCGCCGTGTTCTGCAGCGAGGACGGTGTATCCGAACTGCTCCAGTACCCTTTTGGTCGCGCGGCGCAGCGTGTCCTCGTCCTCAACAACGAGAATGGTCTCGGTCCCGCCCTTCGGATCGTCGTCTCGACAGACGAGAGTCTCCTCAGCAGCCTCGTTTATGAGCGGGAAGTACAGCCTGACGTTCGTTCCCAACCCTAACTCACTGCAAACGTCCACGAATCCGCCGTGCTGCCGCATGAGCCCGTACACCATCGCCAGTCCCAGGCCAGACCCCTCACCGACTGTCTTAGTAGTGAAGAATGGTTCGAATACGCGGTCCAAAGTCTGCTTATCCATGCCGGTGCCTGTATCACGCACCGAGACAGCGACGTGAGGCCCCGGTTGGACCCAAGGAGTGAGTTGCTGTTGCTCCGCGTCCAACCTAGTCCGCTCGAGCTCTATCGTGAGGCTACCGCCATCGGGCATCGCGTCGCGGGCATTAGTTGCGAGGTTGATCAAGATTTGCTCAATGGCACCGACGTCGGTCTTGACCGTGTGCCCTCCCTCAGATGCGTCACACTGAATGTTTATGGTCTCAGGTAGTACTCGGCCAAGCGTCGTGGTCAGGTATCGCAGTGTTGCGCTGAGTTCGGTAGGTACAAACTTCAACTCGGCCTTTCTGCTGAAACCGAGTAACTGGAGCGTCATGTCAGATGCTTTGTGGGTGGCTCGCTGAATGTCGAGGAGATCGTCGGGATTAACGGGCGATCCGTTTTCAACGGCGACGCGCACCAACTCAGTATTGAGCTGGATTACGGAGAGAAGGTTGTTGAAATCGTGAGCGATTCCCCCGGTAAGTTGACCGACAGCCTCCATCTTTTGGGCCTGCCTGAGCTGTTCCTCCAGAATCTTCAACTCCGTGACGTCCTCAACGATCATCTCGAATGCCACGATGTTGCCTGCTCGATCGTGTAACGCCCGACCGGTCTCGCGTACGACGATTTAGCTCCCGTCGCGGCGTTTCCATCTAGACTCGAGCCCTGTGACTCGACCGGATTCGCGGAACCGCTTGATTTGTTGCTTGCGCTCTGCGGAGCGTGCGTAAATGTCGCGTGTGATATCGACTGCGAGCAGCTCGTCTGGGGAGTCATATCCCAGGATTTCGACAAGAGCTGAGTTGACGGACAAGAACTGACCGTCCAAGCTCGAACGATAGATGCCGTTCACCGCATGCTCGACGACCTGCCTGTACCGTTCCTCCGATTCCCGCAATGCTCTTTGTGCCGCGACAACCTTGGTGACGTCCCTCGCAATGCCGAGTACTAGGTACTGCCCGTCGAGTTCGATTGGGATCGTGCGTATCTCAACATCTACTGACGATCCATCTTGTCGAATGAGGGTCAGATCTT
>CAZFHS010000005.1:0-135775 GCA_964518955.1 uncultured Gemmatimonadaceae bacterium
CCTCGCCCTGCCAGTGTCAGGTAATTTCGGTTTGACATCCGACGGTCTACACGGTTGCCATGCCGCCCGCGCCGATCTCACGCTCGATCGCGTAGCGGTCCGAAAGCGCCGACCGCAAACGCTCGATCACCTTGTCGTCACCGGCGTTCATTTGTCTCGTGCATCTGTTCGGTGCAGCCACGGCACCGTTGGGAACAGAGCCCGTTCAATCATCAAGTGAGAGGCCTAGAGGTGGACCAGCATGGACCCCATGTCGACAACCAGCTTGTGGTTAGTCTCGAACACATCCCTTCCCGCCTTCTCTCGCGCCTTCTCGAATTCGAGATAAAGCTGCTCTTCTTCCTCATCGGACATAGTCTTCGCAACGAGGGGATAGAAGACGTGATCTTCCTTGTGAATGTGGTTTCGGAGCACCGACACATAGGAAGCGAGGCTTTCGAGGACCTGGCCTATCTGAATGGGTTGCTTCGCCGAATACCCGTCGAGCGCACCGTTGATCGCGGAGAGAAAATCGCGGGCCCTCTCATGCTGATGCCGCAAAGCGTCAATCTGACCGTCCAATTCGCCGTTGTTCTTCTGCGCGAGGCGAACGAACATCACATGTTCTTCCTTGATGTGGTGATAGTCGTCGGCAAACGTGTGGGCGAACTGAAGAGCCTTATCAAAGAACTCCCGTGGGGGCAGCTCCTCGGATTCCATCTTCTCGACCGCGACATCGAGGTTGTCGAGGAACTGCCGGATCAAGCCATGCTCGTTTCGCAGAACATCTAGAGGCCTCATCCTTGCGTTCTCCGGGGTCGTGGGGGTCAGAGCCATGATTGTTGCTCCTCTTTGGGAGGTTTGTGTGCGCTTCCCTAAGCCAGTGGCAGATTGCCAGCCGGTGTTGCGGCCCCAAACAGCTGGCGGTATAGGAGACAAGACGTCTAAGTTGCCACGCCCTAATTGTTAATGCGGTATAACTTTACCCAATTAACCACAAGTACATGGAAAAGCAACCGGCAAAGTGAACCAAATCGGGATAATGGCGTGTTCTAATGTCATTTTATTCGAATTCTGGGATCCTTGGCTCGTTATGGACACAGCCCCCAGGTGATATCGTCTTCAACGCCTACTAACCGACCAACAAGACCGGAACATCCGTCCAAACCCATACTTGCGTTCGGGTGCCCTTCTAATATATTCACATGCGCATATCCGATTTTTACTTCGCCACAAGGAGAGGTGCCTTGTGATAAGCAAGACCGGTCTGCACGCAATTCACGCCATGTGCGCCCTCGCTAGGACTCAGGACGGCGAATGGATTGGCACCCGTACCCTCGCTGAAGAAATCGGGGCGCCAAGGAACTACCTCGGGAAGCTGCTACAGACGCTTGCACGGCAGGGCCTGGTCGAATCACAGAAGGGACTCGGCGGAGGATTCCGCCTGGCACGCAACGCAAGCTCTATCACTTTGATGGACGTCGTTGAGAAGATCGACCAAGTAGATCGTTGGTACGAGTGTTTTCTCGGGTTCCCGCATTGTTCTGGCGACAATCCCTGTGCAGTTCACGACAAGTGGGGCGAAATGCGGGATGGATACTTGTCTTTGCTCCGCAACACCTCGATTGCGGAACTGCTGTAAACAAGTGTCGCATGTGAATTGAGAGTCCAAAGGCGGACTTTTTCGGTATTTGGGATCGGGATTGATCGAGCAACGGGTGGCTGAACACCCGACAGATCTTGGAAGGCGTCTCTTCGACCTCAGACGATCATAACGCCACAAGGTCATAAAAAAACTGAATCCGATCACCCAACACGGAGACGCCAAGTCTGATGTCTCAGACATCACTAGACGCACGATTCCCAGCGCGTTTCAACGACATCACGTGGTACCGAACCAACGTGCCCTGCATGGAGGCGTGCCCCGTTCACACCGACTCGGGGCGCTACGTCCAGTTGGTTGCGGAGCAGCGGTATGCAGAGGCCTTTCTCGTAGCACGGTCGCCGAACCCACTTGCATCGATCTGTGGGCGAGTTTGCGCCGCTCCCTGCGAGGACGCGTGCCGGCGCGGCAAGATCGACGAGGCGGTGACGATTCGTGCATTGAAACGATTCGTGTGCGAGCAGTACGGCGCAGAGTCGCCCCGGCCTGACTCATACCGTGACCTGCTGGCCCAGGTCGGGGAGAACGGTCTCGCTGACGGAGTGCACGATGTTGGGTGCCAACGATGGTGGCACCTGCCGCAGCTGGCCGCGGTCACCGGATCAGGAGTGGGAGATTCCGACAAGCCTGCCCGAAAGGTCGCTGTCGTAGGCAGCGGACCCGCCGGCTTAGCATGTGCACACGACCTAACTGTCTTGGGGTACGAGGTCACCGTCTTCGAGGCACTCGACAACACCGGTGGCATGCTCCGCTATGGAATTCCCGAATACCGCTTGCCACGAGGTGTGATAGAGCGAGAAGCCGGGCTGATCGAGAAACTCGGCGCGGCTTTCCGAATGGGAACGCCTCTGACTGCCGACCATGGGATATCTCACCTTCGGGAGGAGGGGTTCGAGGCGTTCTTCGTGTCGGTGGGCGCCATGCGCGGGCGCGACCTCAAAATACCGGGCAGCGATAAAGACGGCGTGGTCAAAGCCGTCGACTATCTCCTGAATATCAATCATGGTTATCGGGTCGACCTCGGCGACAAAGTGATCGTCATCGGCGGTGGATCGGTGGCGTTAGACGCAGCCCGCACCGCTATCCGCGACATCTACTCGCCAATGGAAGAGATAGAAAAAACAGCCAGGGCCGTCGTTGATCAGCCGGCGATGGACGCGGCGCGCGGCGCGCTGAGAGGCGGTGCAAGCGAAGTACACGTCGTTTCGCTCGAATCGATGGACGAGATGCCGGCGGCCCAAACGGTACAGGGTCAGGAAGAGCTGCACGGAGCCACCGAGGAAGGCATCCACCTCCATCCGGCATGGGGTCCAAAGGCGATTCTCGGAAGCAACGAGGTCACCGGAGTCGACTTCATAAGTTGCACACGAGTGTTTGACGAATCGGGCCGTTTCAATCCGGTGTTCGACGAGTCAAACCGGATGTCGCTGGAAGCAAACTCGGTGATCCTGGCAATCGGCCAGCAATCCGACTTCAGCTTTCTGAGCGACGCCGATCAGGTGGAGCTCACGCCGGCAGGGACCATCAAGATCGAACCGGCCACCTTGGCAACCACATCCCCCGGCATCTACGCGGGAGGGGACGCTGCGTTCGGACCGCGCATCGCGATCGAGGCTGTGGCAAACGGAAAGACCGCGGCCGCGGCGATTCACGAGTATCTGGGAGGATCGGCCAGGACGACAAGACTGCACGTCGAAATCGGAAAGGTCCCCGCGAATCAATACAGGATGCCAGCCAGTTACGAAAAGGATGAGAGAAAGATGCCAAGTGCCGTGGAAATCGACAGGCGTACTGGCATAACGGAAGTAGAGACCGTCTTTATGGAAGAGGCAGCGATTTCGCAAGCAGAACGATGCCTCGCGTGCCACATCGACACCATCTACGACCCGTATCGCTGCGTACTATGCGGCCGGTGTGCGGACGTATGCCCCGAGAAGTGCCTGACGTTCGTGCCGATCGAACATGTCGATATGCCCGAGGATCAGCGAGAAGCCGCCCTCGCGCACTACGACCATGACCCCGAAGCCCCTCTCACCGTGCTCCTGAAGGACGATACCGCCTGCATTCGCTGTGGTTTGTGTGCGATCAGGTGTCCGACAGAGGCGATGACGATGGAGCGGTTCAATTTCGTCGAGGTAACGGAATGACCAACAAAGAGCCGGCAGGAAACGAGAATGGATCTCGTAGATCGTTCCTGAACAAGCTGACAGGTGGGATTCTGGGATTGGGGGCAACTATTACGTCCTGGCCCATGCTCAGGTCGCTGTTCCCCAACGTCCTGTATGAGCCGCCGCAGCGGTTCAGGATCGGGTTACCAGAGGTATTTCAAAACGGCGTTACTTACCTGGAAGATCGTAAGATCTTTCTCATCCGTGATCAGAATGACTACAGAGTCGTATCGGGGGTCTGCACGCACCTCGGATGCACGGTGAAGTTCTCGCCGTTCCCGCAGGAGCGAGAACTCACGGTGCGAAACCGCACCTTCAATGCGTTGGGCGAGTTTCACTGCCCGTGTCACGGGTCGAAGTTCCACGCCGATGGCACGAACTACTCAGGTCCGGCACCACGGCCGCTACAGTGGTTCCAGGTCGAGGTTTCTCCCAACGACGGATCATTGGTCGTGGACCTGGGCAACGAAGTCGACCGCGACTCGAGGCTGGTGGTATAGATGAGCGCTTTCTCGAACACACGGATATGGGAGAAGCTGGTCTGGTCGTGGCGCCCTGGGTCAAACCGCGAAGCAGGCAGTGGAATCGTAGCCAACTTCCTGTTGCACTGGTTCCCCAATAGAGTTTCGAAAAAGGGATTGGAAACCAGTTACTCGTTTTACCTTGGCACGATTTCTTTCGTGCTGTTCCTGATTCTCACCGTTTCAGGCGTGATTTTGATGTTCCTTTACGTACCATCCGTTGGACGTGCCTACTGGAGCATCAAGGACCTCGAGTTCGCAATCAGCTTCGGTTGGCTGCTTCGGCGAGTTCATCGAATCAGCGCCCACCTGATGGTTGCAGTCGTATTCCTTCACATGTTTCGCGTCTTCTTGACAGGTGCATACAAACCCGGTCATATCGTGAAGTCAGCGCGGCCCCTCAATTGGGTGCTCGGCGTGGCCCTTCTGGTGCTCACCCTTTTCTTGTCGTTCACCGGATACCTCCTGCCGTGGGACCAGCTGGCGTTCTGGGCCATCACGGTCGGCACCAGCATCGCCGCGAGCGTTCCCGTGGTGGGAGAGTCAATACGCCAGTTTCTGCTCGGCGGCACAGTCATCGGGCAGCCCACGCTGATTCGCTTCTACGTTCTGCACTGCGTGTTCCTGCCACTACTCCTTTTTGGTGTCGCCGTGTGGCACATGTGGCGAATCCGCAAGGACGGCGGACTCGCGATCACGGAGAACCTTCGGGAGGAAGCCCGGAACAGCAAACCGGCGCCGCCGAGAACGTCGAAGACTTACAGTATCCTGGGGATAGCAAGTGGAACCACGGTCCAGGTTTCCGATCCCACGACTCTGAACGAAGAAAACTCTGTGCCTTCGACACCGTTCCTGACGGTGCGGATCCTACTCGTATCGTTGATCACGTTCGCAATCTGCTTGATCCTTGCGTTGGTCTTTGGTGCCCCACTCGAGGAAGCCGCAAATCCTGAAGTGACTCCAAACCCAGCAAAAGCACCTTGGTATTTCCTTGGCCTCCAGGAGTTGGTGGGGTACTCCGCTCTGGTAGGTGGCGTGATCGTTCCCGGCCTGGTGGTAGCCGCGCTCGCTGCAATTCCGTTCGTCGACAAAGAAGAGGCCGGCATCGGCTTCTGGTTCACGAACAGCGAGGGACGGACCTGGGGCATTCGTGGGTTCGTATTCGGCACTGTGTCTACCGTGCTTTGCTTGGCGTTCGCACTCCTCGTGCCGTTGCGTGACATATTGAGTGGCATCGAGAGTCAGCTTTTCTTTGATGCTGTGAACCCGGCCACACTGCTCCTCGCACTCTTCGTCGGGTTCTACTTCTTCGTCCAAAAGGCCTCCGGCTCGACGCGATCCGCAGTGATCGCCGCCTTCTGCGCGTTTATAGTCGCCTTTGTTCTGATGACGTATACGGGCACGGCTCTCAGGGGACCCAACTGGGAATTCTACTGGCCGTGGCAGGCCTGGCCCGAACATCCCATCACCTACTGATGAGCGAAGGACGCTGAACGATGATCCAGAGAATTGGAAAGAAAGAAATCATCATGCTGTTGGCAGTGTCATCGGCCATCTTCGTGGGCGGGTTGGCCGCAGTCATCGTGGATACAGTGCCGGAGTGGAAGTACTACCAGTCCGAGTTCAGAGCGATAGTGGCTGAGGAGATTGGCGATGTCGAGCAATCTCAACTACCGCGCGGGATTCAGCAGACCTGGGTGGAAGATCTGGACATCGTGGACCGATGCACCAGTTGTCACCTGGGAATCGACTGGCGAGGGCTCGAGAACGTCGAACTTCCATGGACGACTCATCCGCGTCCGGAACTTCTCGCTTCGCATCCTGTCGAGACGTTCGGCTGCACGACCTGCCACGGTGGTCAGGGATTCGCGCTCACTTATGCGGACGCTCACGGATATGTAGACCATTGGGGTGAGCCACTCCTCGGTGAAGCTGTAGCGAGCGAATATGATCCGCGTAGCCCACCTCCACTGTACGAAACTAAGTGCAACTACTGCCATCGTTACGAACGGGCCACGCCAGGAATGCCCTTTATCAACCACGCGAAGCAACTCGTGCGCGATAAGGGCTGCAAGGTCTGCCATCAAATCAACGGCAGCGGCGGAATTATGGGCCCCGACCTGACCTTCGAGGGCGATAAGCACGCGGAAGGTTACGATTTCTCAAACCTGGTCTCGAATCAGCAAACAATCTTCAATTGGCACGTGAAGCACTTCCAGTCACCCACGACTATCGTGCCGAATTCGATCATGCCGGAAATGAACTTCCAGTCGAGAGACACCTATGCCCTTGCGATGCTCGCCATGAGTTGGCGCGACAACAGCGGCCTGCCCTGGTCCTATTTCCCGGAGATCGAGCTCAGGGAAGAAATGACTCAGGAAGAAATGGAGCGGGAGCAACGGATGCTCGAGGGCGACGGAGCGTTCTTCGTGAAGAAGGCCTGCTTCGTTTGCCACAGTATCGAGGCATTCGACATCCAATCTCCGACAGACAAAGGGCCCGATCTATCATGGGCGCCTGACGATGTAAGAGCGCGGTTTTCCAAAACTGTGGAAGAGTTTCTGTTCGACCCGACCGGAACCATGGAAATCATCCTCAGCAGTCAGATCCTTCTCACCGACGAAGAGAAATGGCAAGCAATCGAAAAAATAATGAGGGCATACGATATGGTGACGAACCGTTCCGACAGCTCACTGTCGCGATGACGCCAAACCTCAAGGACATATAACAAGAAAATCTTGACCCGCCTGCTCAGGAGGAAAGCGATGAAATCGAGGACGAAATATCAGATCCTAACCCTACCGCTCGTCGCGGTGCTCGCGGTCGTACTGGCCGATTGCGGTGGCGGAGCACCACGCGGCCGAGGCGCTGCGAGGGGTGGTGGCTCAGAATTGACGGATGCCGCGCTCGCCACATATGTGGCACCTGGAGACCTGGACGAGTACTACCTGTTTTACTCGGGTGGGCACAGCGGCCAGGTATTCGTATCTGGCGTTCCGTCGATGCGCCACATTGCCACAATTCCAGTCTTCACTCCCTACCCGGGGACAGGGTACGGATTCGACGACGAAACGAAGGAGATGCTGGGTGACTTCACCTGGGGCGACTCACACCATCCGGGCCTTTCGGAGACCGATGGCGAGTACGACGGTCGTTGGCTGTTCATAAACGACAACGCGCAGGGCAGAATTGCGCGGATTAGCCTGAGAGATTTCAAGGTGAAGCAAATCCTCGAGGTCCCCAACATTTCTGCCAACCACGGCAGTTCGTTTGTCACCCAAAACACCGAATACGTCACGATGGCGACCCGAATGTCGATTCCCTTCCCTGAGGGTCGTTATGCCGACGTGACCGAGTACGCCAGCGAATACAAGGGCGTGGTCGCTGGGATCAAGGTCGATCCGGAATCTGGTGACATGTCGGTCGGTTGGGAGATCGTGGTGCCACCGTTCAACTATGACCTTGGCGACGCCGGCAAAGGCCCGAGCGACGGGTACTTCTTCTGGACCTCATACAACTCCGAGAGGGAGTTCATCGAGGGCGGAAAGCTGGAAGTAACTGCTTCGCAGAAAGACAAAGACTTCATTCTGATGGTAGACTGGCGCGCCGCACAACAGGCCGTCGACGCAGGCAGGGGCAGAGTGTACAACGGAGCGTCGGTGTTAGACCCGGCAAACGTATCGGATATCGCCTGGTACATACCATTAGCCAAGTCTCCCCATGGAGTGGACGTGAGCCCGGACGGTCGCTGGATCGTGGGTTCGGGCAAGCTCTCGCCGACCACAACTGTCTACGACATCGAAAAGATCCAGACGGCGATCCAGAATCAGGACTTCGAGGAAACCATCGATGGCATTCCGGTTCTCACATATGAGTCGGTGCGTGAGGCGGAGATACCAGTTGGACTGGGGCCATTGCACACCCAATTCGACGGACGCGGCTACGCTTACACATCGTTGTTCGTCGAGAGTGCTGTGGCCAAGTGGAAGCTCCCGCCGTACGATGATGGCGCCGACATGAACCAGTACGTCGTGGACAAGATTCCAGTTGCCTATAACATCGGCCACCTGGTATCTGCGGAAGGTGATTCTCGTTCGCCCGACGGCAACTACCTCGTAGCACTCAACAAACTGTCAAAGGGACGCCATGTGAGCGTGGGTCCGTCGATCCCGGAATCGGCGCAACTCATCGACATATCAGGTGAGCAGATGAGCCTGCTGTACGATGCGTTCACCGAACCGGAACCCCACTACGCGGTGATGATCAAGGCTGACAAGATTGACGCGGTGGAGGTATACCGCCGGGACGATCCAGAATGGCCGGTGAACCCCAACGCCATCTGGACCGCGGAGGAGGCACGGGTAGAGCGCAACGGTAGGAACGTGGAAATTTGGATGATGGCGGTGCGGTCGTTCTTCGCACCAGACGTAATCCGCGTAAACCGCGGGGACCGGGTGCAGATTCACATCACCAACATCGAACAAACCCGGGACGAGCTGCACGGCCTGGCTATCAACGACTACAACATCAACATCGTAATCGATCCTGGCGAAACCAAGACGGTGACGTTCACTGCAGACAAGAGCGGAGTGTTCCCGTTCTACTGTACGAACTTCTGCAGTGCGCTCCATCAAGAAATGCAAGGATACTTACTCGTCAGATGAGAATACGCGAAACCGGCCGAGAGAGATGTTCTCTCGGCCGGGGCCAACAAAAGAGGCGAAAATGCAAAGCCTGCTCCAGCGGCTGACGGTTGCTTTAGACCAGCCGCTGACGGTCAGATCCAGAATCCTGGTAGCGTTGGCGGCGTTGGTATTGATACCTACTTTCTTCGCACCGCTATGGCACATGAACTTCTGGGCGCAGCAATACCCTGAAGGATTGGATCTCTATATCTACAGTCACAATCTGGTTGGTGGTGACGGAGGCAACGACCTCACTGAGATCAATGTGTTGAACCACTACATCGGGATGGCCGAATTGCTGCCCGAAGACTTCACTGAGCTGAAGTGGATTCCTCTCGTGGTAGGTCTGATCGGTGTGCTAACCCTCAGGTCGGCGACAATAGGCAATCTTCGCTCTGTGCTCGACGTGATGGTGATATCTGCATACTTCGGCGCCTTTTCCCTCTGGAGTTTTTGGTACAAGCTCGACTTCTACGGCAAGAACCTGGATCCTAGGGCGGCCGTGCAGGTCGACCCCTTCACACCGCCAGTGCTCGGGCACAAGATGGTCGGCCAATTCGAAGTCTGGTCGTTTCCGGCACTGGCAACCTATTTCTTCATCGCGTTCGGATTACTTCTGCTCGGCGGGTTCTATTTCACCTGGCGTACTTCTGCAGCAACGAGCGAGAGCGATTCCGGACCAAGTAGTGGAGGTACACAATGAAGAACGTACTAATCGGGTGTCTCGTTATCTGCTTTGCCGCGGCCTGCGGCGACTCGGCAAATTCGGGCGGACAGGGATCTGCAGACGAGGCACCACTCCTCTCGGTGGAAGCTCCGGCTCCGCTCGATGTGCCCGCACCAGTGGATGTGAGTTCCGATACAGACTGGGAAGCCAGGGTCCATAACAAAGAGATCGAAGTTCTCCAGGTCATAAACGTCATCAACCCAATCGCCGCCTACATCACTGAAGGATTCAACCAGTACGGTGACCGGTTCAGTGACGTGCTCCAGGAAGAGTGGCAAGACACGCAACATCAGCTCACAAGCGCAATGACGCTCTACGATTCGTGCAAGGAACGGAAGTCGGCTGGTCAGTTCGAGAAGCAACTCTTTCTGGATATGGAAGAGGTCTGGCAGCTCCTCGTCAAGACCGGCGTTGCGGGCGTAAGAACCAATACGATGGTGGATTCGGAGTTGCGGCGGTTAATGAGATAGGCCGACAGGGCTCGACACAGAAACCTATAACCAGCACCATTCTCAAATGACCGTAACTGCACTTCTGTTACTCCTCCAGGTCCAGGCGCCGGTGGCTCCTCCAGGTGTTGCCGTGCACGCTGTCGGCGCGGGTGAGTCGATATCCCAGGCCATCGCATTGGCAAATCCGGGTGACACGATTCGACTGGCAGTCGCCGAATACTACGAGACTCTGGTGATCGAGGTGGCTGTTGTCCTGACGGGACCGGTTGGCACGACTAAGACTGCGCTGAATTGGGATCGACTTCCAACCATCCGAGGTGGGTACGAGGGCAATGTCGTACACATTCTGGCAGCGGGGACAGTTCTAGACGGAATCCACATCAGCGAAGCCAGTCCGAGACTCACCAAGGACATGGCAAATGTTCTGGTGGAGGCGGATTCAGTCACAATCCAAAATTCCCTCCTCACAGAGACGCTACACGGGGTTTATGTGAAAGGTGGGAGTTATGCACGGATTGTTGGTAACCGTATCGAAGGCAGGTTGGATCTGATCGAGTCCGACAGAGGCAACGGCATTCACCTGTGGAACTCGATCAATAACACCGTGATCGAAAACGAGATCTTGAACGTTCGGGACGGCATCTATTTTTCCTTTTCCGACTCAACCCGGGTAGCGGACAATCACATCCATCACGTCCGGTACGGGCTCCATTACATGTACTCCAATCACAACACCTTCACCAACAACCTGTTTGAGGAAAACGTCGCGGGCGCAGCACTGATGTACTCGGAAGACATCGAACTTACGGGAAACACCTTTGCCTACTGCCGTGGCTTTAGAGCTTACGGGATACTCCTGCAATCGATGGACCGTGTTACCGCAAAATCGAATCTCGTGATAGACAACAGCCGAGGTGTATTCGTAAACAACAGCAGCCAGAACGTGATCACCTTGAACGACATAGTCGACAACGATCTTGCGATTCAGTTGAACGGCGGCTCTGACCGGAACTCATTCCTTCAGAACAACTTCATCAACAACTTGAGTGAACTGCTGCTCGACGTCAGCGATCGAGAAACAATCTGGGCAAACGAATCGGGTGGGAACTACTGGAGCGACCACGACAGCTACGACCTGGACCGTGACGGCATCGGTGATACGGGGTTTGGAATACAGAATGTGTTTCAAGTGATGGAGTCGAAAACGCCTGAGGTACGCTTTTATCTGTTGAGCCCAGCTGCGAAGATACTGGAAATTGCAGAGAACACTCTGCCGATTCTCGACCTGAGTGATGCTCGAGATCCATCTCCTCTGATATCTCCCGTAGACAACAAAGATGTCCCGTGGGAAATGCTGGCGGAGGGGCGTCGCGAAACAAGCCTGAGTTGGGCGGGTTTTTACCTCTGTTTTGCGTTTGTGCCCTTGGCGGCAATGGCTCTCGAGAGAAGAGGCCGCAGCTCGAAATCCAAACACACCAGAGAGAGACTCGGATGACACACCAGGATCCGATTGCACGACTCGAGGGCTTCGAAAAATGGTACGGACGTGTGCGAGGGGCCGGGCCAGTGGACCTCGAGATCGCAACCGGTGAAGTCCTCGCCCTCCTAGGACCAAACGGAGGGGGCAAGACAACACTACTGCGCGCCATGGTAGGCCTGCACACACCAACCTCCGGCCGCATCTTGATCGGCGGACACGATATCGCTCGGGAGCCGGACCTCGTTCGGCAGATGATATCCTACGTACCGCAGAAAGTATCCATGCCAGGCCTGCTTGCTGGGAGAGAAATCCTCAGCTTGTTTGCCCGCCTAAAACGCGTACCGGAAGAACGAGTGGGGGAAGTGTTGGCAATGTTCTCCCTCTCCGATGACGCCGACAGATACACTCGTGAATACTCGGGAGGCATGCTACAGCGACTCGGGCTCGCAATTGCATTCCTGAAGGATGTGCCCCTCTACATCCTTGACGAGCCGACGCTCAACGTCGATTCGCTGGGGATCGAGATTCTTCAGGACCATCTGGACAAGCTGAGGCAAGAAGGGCGCACCGTGCTGTTCTCGTCTCACAGTCTGCACTATGCGGCACAAACAGCCGACAGGGTCGCGGTTCTCGTGGACGGGCGGGTAGCGAAGATCGAAGATGTGTCGGCGTTCCAAGAAACTGTTGCGAGCCAGGTAAAGGTGAGTGTCAGTCTTACGCGCACATCCTCGGAGATCTTTGGCGCAGCTCAGGGCGCCGGAGCAGAGATAACCCAGCGAAACGGCAAACGATTCCATTTCTCGGCTTCACCTGGCCAACGTTTGGACGTATTCCGAGCGATCGAAAATGCAGGGGGCGTGATCGAGGAATTTCACACCGAGGCCCCCGACTGGGATGCGATAGCCCGTTCGCATTTCGAGCCCGGATTGGAGAGCGACGAATGATGTCAGGTACCGGTTTCAGAAAGCTTGTCCTTGTACTCTTCTGTCTACTTACCGGCTGCGCGGGTGAGCCGGCTATCGAGATTCGACCCGGGATCGATGGCTGTCACGAATGCCACATGACGATCGACCAGCTGAACCAAGCCAGCGGCTACGTATTGAACCGGGAGTTCCTAACGTTTGACTCACCTGGTTGTCTACTGCGCAGCATCGAGGCGTTGCCGAAATCTGAGAGACCGCAGCACGCAGATATCTACTTCGCCGACTACAGAGATGGAACGCTGAACTCAGCCGAAACATCAGCGTTTCTGCTCACGTCTCACATTCCCACGGTCATGAACTCTGGAGCTCTGACTTTCGCCAATCGCGATGCCGCGGAAAATGTCAGGGAACACGGCGACGAGATTGTGACCGACTGGGTAGGCTATCGGACAATGCGTGGCACACCCGACATAGTTCTCGATGTGGAGCTTGGCCCAGACGGCATGGCGCCCGAGATCATAGAGGTGAACAAAGACGACCTCGTTCAGTTGAACCTCGTCGGACGAGGGTTACCGAGCGAGTTGAGTATCACGGTCAGGGGATACCCGGAAGCGGGCGAAACCATAGTGCCTGCCGAAGGTGGTACCGCAATGTTGCGTTTGCTTGCGAGCAAGCCCGGTACCGGTTTCCCCGTAATTGCGGCGGACGGGAGATCGATAGGAATGTTGCGTGTAGCGGGAGCCCACACCGCAGATGAGGAGGCGAATTGAACTCTCACATCTGGTGGATCGCGCAACAGGAGTTCTCGCTCAATCGCAGGAACCGGTGGGTATTGTCTTTCGCAATTCTGTTCTCAGTCTTGACGCTGACCATCTCGTATTTCGGAATGGTCACTTCGGGCTACGCAGGGTTCCAGGACTTTGTTCGAACGTCTGCAAGTGTGACCAACTTGGGTGGCTTCTTGATTCCGTTGTTCGCGCTGCTGATCGGTGTGTTCAGCTTCATTACGAACACAGAATACCTCGAGCTGTTGGTGACACAGCCAGTGCCGAGAAGTCATGTGCTGTTGGGCAGATATCTCGGGCTCGTTTTGACCGTGTTGGGAGCATCACTCATTGGCTTCGGACTGCCTGGCGTGGTTTTCGCAATTTCGATCGGGGCGGTTGGGGCCGCGAGTTATCTCGCCGTAATCGGATACTGCTTCCTTTTGGCAATCGTTTTCGCCGGCCTGTCCGTGCTAATCTCGCTAATCTCCAAGCGGAGGCAGTTGGCGCTCGGTATCGCCCTAGCGGTGTGGGTATTCTATGAGGTGATCTACGGTGTGTTGGTCCTTGGCACCACCGTGTATCTGACTCCATCCGTTCTCAAGGTGGTGCTGACAACGGGGCTACTCGGCAATCCGATCGATACGGTGCGCGTGCTCTCTCTGCTCCAGGTCGGCGGACCACATCTTTTCGGGCCCGCCGGTGCGACGCTTCTGAAGCTGACCGGCTCCGCAGCTGGCGCAACGGCATTCGGTCTCGTTGCACTGGCTCTGTGGGCCGTCATACCGCTAGGCGTTTCCGCTTGGTTGTTCCGACGACAGGACCTATGACAACCTGTCGTGCTAGTACCCTTCCCTAGGTTCAGAAACTCGCGTCCATCATGATGTGCGTCCAAACGACATTCTCGGTGAGACGACCGATCTCGGCGAACCCATCCGCCGCCATTACATAGGAGATTCCTGCGGAGAAGCCGAGGTTCCTCGTGTAACGGTACGCTGCGGTC
Organism: uncultured Gemmatimonadaceae bacterium; assembly: GCA_964518955.1. Classification (GTDB taxonomy): domain Bacteria; phylum Gemmatimonadota; class Gemmatimonadetes; order Gemmatimonadales; family GWC2-71-9; genus JBDGYW01. The sequence continues at coordinate 14,366 of CAZFHS010000005.1, forward strand.
AGGTCGAACTCCTCACCGAAGTGCCCGGTGCTTAACCCATCACTCGCAGCCGCGTGGAACGAATGCGCCTCCATTCTCAGTGTCACTCCCCTGCCCGCAGCCAGCGAGCCCTTCAAAGCTATGTCCTGCAGCCCACGTCCAGCCGTGTGAACCGGGATGTTCAGGAAATAGTCCGCGAGGCCGTAGAACTTGTGGTTCGTAGCGAACAGAGTATCGAACACTTTGATCTGATCGTCGGCGGGATCGTCGTCACCCGACAGATAGTCGTACCATAGCGCGACGCTCGCTTTGCCTTCGTTGAATTTCGTTCCGAGTCGGCCACCTATCATGAAAGCGCCGACATCGATGTCTTGACGCTGTCCGATCTGGTACGACCCCTCGACACGGAAGTCGACCTTGTCGCTCGCGCCAAACCAACGGGCGCCCATAGTCAGCTGAGAGGTAGGAGCTGCGGCGGCAACCTTGTTGTAAAGGCCATAGGCTTCCAGTGTGCCGGGCCCGACTTCTTTCACCTGACCGTAGGCGGCAAGAAAGTGTGCGTCGGCATCGAAGGTTGCTGTGAGATCGTTGGCCAGCACCGCGCCCAAGAGGTCGATGCTAAGCCTTTCATCTCCCGCACTCAACTTCACCGCATCGAACGAGCGCCCTTGTTGTGTCCAATTCACCGCCCCGACCAGGCGCTGACCACCAAATACGACCTGCTGGCGCCCCGCCTTCGCGGCGAGGTTGGTGTCGCCCTGTTTCTTGACCTCCACGTAAGCCTGGTGGAGATCGAAGTTGTCGGCACTGAAATCGCCTAGGGTATTTCCCTCTTCGCCCCACATACGAACATCTTGGAGTTGCACGAACACCGTGACGTTCTTTTCCAAGGTTGCGGTAATATTGGCGCGGGCCCGCATTGACACAAACCAATCGCCGCCGGCGGTTGACGTGACGTAAGGATCGCGAAATTCCCAACGAGGGCGAACCTGACCGCCGAGGGTCACCTCCTGCGCGGCTGCGTGCGAAACGACAAGACACGCCGCAAAGAACGACATCAAAACTCTTGGTTTAACTAGCATGTTGCTCTCCTTGAGCGATCGTATAACGCGATCTTACCTGTATTAGATCCGGGCGACCCCGAGAAATACGGCGTGCAACGCAACAACGAGCACCAAGAAGGTGGTGCGGGCAACCTGCGGCGAGAGAGTCGCAAATCGGTACTCAATGGAGTTGCCTTTGCATGATGCCAGGCAGTCACCGCACAGCGTACAGGTCAAGCCCGCCCGCCTTGCTTGAATGTCCGCAGTTCTGAGCGCATCGTAGCGGCACTTGAACGAACAAACACCACACTCGGTGCAACCATCGTCTATCGTCAATCGGAACGGCGACAACTTTCCGAGTACGTTCGCCGCGAGGCCAATAGGGCAAAACATCGCGCAGTGCACCATCACTCCGATGCGCCGCGATATCGCGACTATGATCCCCACACCGACAATGCCAAATGCCGCGCCTATCCAAGTGGCGACGAGGCTGCTCGCGCCGAGTTGCCGCAATGTTAATGCGGTGCTGATGACGACTGCCACGATTCCAAGACGAATCCAAAAGCGATTGACTTTCAGGGGCTGCAGCCGTTTGCGCGCGAGCGCCGAGTTCAAATCCCAGGAGCCGATGTAGCAAAGGTAACTGCACCAAGCCGGCCCGACGAATAGAATCGTCGCGACGAACAATATCGGCATGAAAAGACCTTCGCCCCGATAGAGAGGTCCTGCAATGATCATCGCCGGTATCGGCAGATGCAACTCTCCACTCATCAAGAAACGCTCGACGCCAAGCAACCCTATCGCGAGCTGTGTAAAAAACACGATCGAGAACAACGTCCAGAGTCGGAGCCTCCAGACCGGCGTGTCCCGGGTTGCGTAGATTTTCGCCAATAGCCACGACGAATACCCGGCGAGCAGCACGGCTTCAATCCATCCAGCACCGACGACGAGCCGTTCCAGCATGAGCATAGGCCGTTCGACAACTAGCTGGACTACTGAGAGCAAAGTGAACGTGAGGAGAAAAACCGCAACCCGGGGTGCGACTCCAACTTCCGTCCTCTGCTTATTTGAGGACATCCGCTATCTTCGTTGAGGAAAAGAAGTCGACGACTTGATGCGCAACCTTGCCCCATTTGTCGTGAGTTGCGCATGGTTTCTGGCCACACTCGACACGCCCGAAGAGGCATTTCCCCTCGAGGCCCAAATCGTCGAACTGGGATACCACATCCAGCAATGAAAGCTCCTCGGCCGGAATTGCTAGCTCGAAACCGCCCTTCTTTCCGCGCACAGACCTGAGGATTCCCGCCTTAACCAGCTGATGCAGAATTTTCCCCATATAGTTGGGTGGCACGTCGGCCGCCTCAGCCAGTTCCGATGCGCGTACTGGCGGTGCTACTGCACCGCCGGCCAGAGAAAAGATCGCACGGAGCGCATGCTGCGAGGTGGCAGATAGAATCACTCAGTCCTCCAAACAGTTCCGCTTGACAGAACCGGCCCAAACATGATATTCCGATAACCTCATGATAATATCGCCTTTTTCCGGTAGCAACATTGCATGCGCCGGTACCGAAGGATAGGATGGGACTTGATGGCACCTCTACCGCAGGTGCCAGGTAGCACAAAATGGAAGACAATTGACGTTGATGGTTCCTTAGAACGTTCATAGAGGCAACCCCAATGGCAAGCAGACCAACGCCGAGCAATCAACCAGCTGAAGACCGCCGAAAGTTCCTTGGTAAAGCATCAGGTGCTGCAATGGTGGCAGGATTGGCAGGCGGATACGGTGGATTCGGCGCAATCGCCCTTCGGTACCTCTACCCTTCCTCGACGGGCGAACGGATTTGGCAGTTTGTGATCGAGACAGACCGTGTAGAGGTCGGCGAATCGATTCGCTACCGGGGACCGTCCGGAGAGACGGTCAACATTGCCCGACAGAACCGCAACGGCGACGCCGAAGACTTCATCGCTCTTTCCAGTATCTGTCCACACCTGGGCTGCCAGGTTCGGTGGGAATCTCAGAATAATCGCTTCTATTGTCCTTGCCACAACGGAGTGTTCGACCCATCTGGAGTGGCTACCAGCGGCCCTCCCGCCGAAGCTGGCCAGTCGCTCTCGCGATATCCTCTTCAGGTAACGAACGGGCTCCTGCACATTGCCGTACCACCGCCGTAGTACGGAGGCCGCCAGGCGAAGGGAGAGGTTTTGGCGGCGGACACGGACATCACCGGCCCAGGCCACGACCCATGCCTGTCATGCTCACCTGGCAAGGCCCGGATTCGAGAGACCTGATATGGAACTAGTCCGCAACTGGATTGGTGAGAGGCTTCCCGTATCGGGGCAACAGTTCAAGGAGCTGACGAACGAGCCGGTTCCCTACCACCTGAAACGTTGGTGGTTCGCCCTGGGCGGAACTCCGGCATACCTGTTCATCGTCCAGATCTTCACCGGCATCCTGCTCGCGTTCTACTACGAAGCGTCGCCGGCCGTAGCGTACGAATCAGTCGAGTTCATCACCCGCGAAGTGGCTTTCGGCTGGTTCATCCGCAGCGTCCACAAATGGGCGGCCACGCTGATGATCGCCGCGGTCATTCTGCATCAAATCCGCGTCTTCTTCACTGGGGCATACCGACGTCCCCGCGAGATCAACTGGCTCATAGGCATGAGTCTCCTGGCATGTACCCTCATGACGGGGTTCACCGGATACAGTCTCGTGTTCGAGCAACTCAGTTATTGGGGCGCCACAGTTGGAGCCAATATCGCCGACACGACTCCACTGATCGGCGGCTTTCTCAAAAACATGATGCTGGCCGGCGACTCGTACAACGAGGCTACGCTATCGCGGTTCTTCATTCTCCACGCCGCGGTCTTGCCGGTCACGATGGTGGCCCTAATCGCCCTGCACATAACGGTCATCCGGCTCCAGGGTGTGACTGAGTTCCAGTTCAGAGACGAGTCCGGTACGACACCGAAATCCTTCAACTTCTTCCCGGATCACCTCTATACCGAGATCATCATCGGCCTCATCCTGATGGTGCTCCTGAGCGCACTAGCCACAATCTTCCCGGCAACGATGGGATCGCCGGCAGACCCGCTGCAAACGCCCGAGGTGATCAAGCCCGAATGGTTCTTCTACGTCGCGTTCAGGTGGCTGAAACTCTTCGGTGGAACGGCCGCAGTACTCAGCATGGGCTTCATCGTATTCGTGATGTTTGCATGGCCGTTCATCGACGGTTGGATCAGGAAGAACACGAAGTATCAAGAGGCGAGCGTCTGGATCGGAGTAGCCGGGGCGTTGGCCGTGATCGCGCTGACTGTGTGGGAAGCTGTCGCAAGACACTGATGCAGAGGAATTTTTTATGACTCTCGAAACAAAACGTTTCGTCATCGCCGGCCTTGGCGGCCTATTCCTCATCTCGTTGGTCTTCGTGCAGTGGATGGAGACATCGAGAAAGGCTGAGGAAGCAGGTCTCCGCGAGCCGCACGTTTCCGTGCCTGCAGCATCGCGAGATTGCGTGGACTGCCATGCCGAGGAAAATCCGGGAATCGTCGCTCATTGGACCAGTTCCACACACGCCGAAAAGGGAGTTGGCTGCCTCGAGTGCCACGCTGCCAGTGAGGACGATGCCGACTCGCATCTACATCGCGGAGTGTTGATCGCAACGATTGTGACTCCACGCGATTGCGGCAATTGTCACGACCTGGAGGCAGACGAGTTTGCCGGGAGTCACCACGCCGCGGCGGGTAACATCCTCGCATCTCTCGACAACTTCCTGGCGGAGACGGTGGAAGGCGCGCGGCTGGAATTCAACCCTCACTCCCCAACGCCTGGGAAAGCGGTGTCGATGGTGAATGGTTTCGCCAGCGCCAACTCCGGTTGCCAGCAGTGCCATGGTTCGATGGTGGCATTCGAGTCAACCGATGGCGGAATGATCACTGTCAACGATCTCGAGCCAGACGAAAACGGACTCCCGACCAATTTGGATGCCGTGGCGCGAATTGCGCACGACGAGAACGGGCGCCCTCTGCTGCATTCGCGCACCTGGCCGAACACCGGAATCGGAAGGCTCAACCTAGACGGCACCCGCGGTTCGTGCACCGCGTGCCACAGTCGCCACGATTTCTCCCCGCGGCGCGCACGCCAACCCGAGAATTGCGGTAAGTGCCACCTAGGTCCCGACCATCCTCAGAAGGAGATCTACGAGGAATCCAAACACGGCATCGCATACCGCGATCTGAAGGAGGATTTGCATCTCGACGCGGTCGATTGGGTACTCGGCGAGGATTATGCTGCGGCGCCCACGTGCGCAACATGTCACATGTCGGGTCACTCACGCAACGAAGGCAGGATCACCCACGACCCGGGTGAACGAATCTCGTGGACCAATCGTCCTGTGGTGAGCTTGGTGATGGACACGGATATCAACCACGGAATAGTCACCGAAACCGACCAAGAGGCACGCGCGGCACTCATTCACGACACCGGGGAGCAAAAACGCGACCGCATGCAAGACGTCTGCTCGCACTGTCACACCGTTGATTACGTGAATTCGTTCTACGCACAGTATGACGACCTCGTGATTCTCTACAACGAGAAGTTCGCGAAGCCTGGGCAAGAGATCATGAACGCCCTGGTTCAGAACAACCTTCGCTCTCCGACGCAGTTCGACGAAGAAGTCGAGTGGACCTGGTTCTATCTGTGGCATCACGAGGGGCGCCGGGCCCGACACGGCGCGTCGATGATGGCTCCCGACTACACACATTGGCACGGCATGTACGAAGTGGCCGAACGCTTCTACATGGAGTTGATACCTCAGGCGCGAGAGATGGCCGATCACGCGGCGTCGGGTGGACAGGGCAGGGCTGCCAGGGCTGTACACGCGGTGATCGACGAGATCCTGGCTCGGCCCGAACATATATGGTTCGAGGAGGGAGCAGAGGCTGCGGCAGAACAGATCCGGCGCGAGATGGAGCGCCGGTACGGGCGACCCGAGCGCTGAGCCGAAAGGTAGTGAGACGTAATGAGACGTAGAAATTTCCTGCAGACTCTGGGAGTAGGCTCCGCAAGTATCGCCGCCTTCTCATGCGGCGATCAAGCCGAGGCCCGTCGTCTGAAAGATCGAATGGACCTGCTGTCGGATGCCGATCTCGACTGGAAGAAAGCGCCCTGCCGCTACTGTGGCACGGGTTGTGGCGTCAAAGTCGGCATCAAGGATGGGCGAGCGGTGGCGGTGCGCGGCGACGAGGCAAACCCCGTAAACCGCGGCATGCTGTGTGTAAAGGGATATCACCTTCCCGCAATGCTGTACGGTGAAGATCGGCTGCAGTATCCCATGTTGCGCGACGAGAACGGCAGCGGCTGGTCTCGTATCTCCTGGGATGAAGCCATCGGTTTGATTGCATCGAGATTCCAGGAAGCGTTGGACGCCGACGGGCCCGAGTCCGTGGCCTTTTACGGTTCGGGGCAATGGGGCGTCCACGATGGCTACGCGGTGACCAAGTGGTTCCGTGGGGGCCTGCGGAGCAACAACGTAGAGCCGAACGCGCGGCTCTGCATGGCATCGGCCGTCATGGGATTCATGACTCAGTTCCAGAGCGACGAGCCAATGGGCTGCTACGAAGATCTCGAGGAAGGCGACGACTTCGTGCTCTGGGGCAACAACATGGCCGAGATGCACCCGGTCCTCTTTTCCCGAATCCTCGCGAACAAGCGCTCCAACCCCGGCGTTCGCATCATCGATATCGGTACTCGGCGTACTCCAACGACCGACTACTCCGACATGTATGTGGAGTTCAAGCCCAATACCGATTTGGCGCTCGCGAACGGCATTCTCCACCTGCTGGTCGAGAGAGGACAGATCGACGGCGCATTCATAGACGAAAATGTCGTCTTCAAACGCGGCATTGAAGACCTTTCACAAATCGGCTACGGCAGTTGGGGGCCGGACGGCCTTTCCACCAACCCCGACGCAGAGCCAGCACCGCACTACAGATTCCGCGACCAAGGCCGAGACTCGTCACTCGCGGAGCTGCAACGGTTCCTTCGAGACTACACTCCTGAACGAGTTGCGGAGATCTGCGGGATTCCACAGCAGCAGGTCTACGCGTTGGCGGACATTTACGCCGATCAGGGACGTGGGACCGTGAGCCTCTGGTGCATGGGCGTCAACCAACACGTCCGAGGCACCTGGATGAACAACCTCATCACCGATCTGCATCTGATAACTGGCAAGATCAGCAGGCCAGGTGCCAACCCATTCAGCTTGACCGGCCAACCATCTGCCTGCGGTACAGCCCGCGAAGTAGGCACGCTGGCAAACCGACTGCCGGCCGACATGGTAGTCAACAACCCCGAGCATCGAGCCAAGGCCGAAGAGATTTGGGGACTACCTGAAGGAACGATTCCGGCTCGACCCGGGCTGCATACAATGGACATGTTCCGCGCCCTGATCCGGGGCGACGTGAAGGTGATGTGGATACAGACCACCAATCCCTGGGTGAGCATACCAAACCTCGGGCGCATCGAACGAACCCCGGGTGACGGCAAGTTCATCATCGCGAGCGACATATACCCGACACCGACCACGGAGCACGCCGACCTCGTGTTGCCGTCGGCGGGGTGGATAGAACGCGAGGGTGTGTTCGGAAATACCGAGCGGCGCACGCAACACTGGGAGAAGATGCTGGATCCTCCCGGGGAGGCTATGGAGGATGCCTGGCAGGTAGTTCAGGTGGCCAAGCGCATGGGGATGGAACACCTCTTCCCTTGGCCCGAAGACGACTGGCACGAGCCGATGTTCGAGGAGTATCGCAGCTTCGGGCTCGGAATCGGGAAAGACCTGGCGTCGTACCAACAGCTCCGCGAGACGCGGGGAATGTTGTGGCCGGTAGTCGACGGACAAGAGACTCGTTACCGCTACGCTGCCGGATACGATCCATACGTCCAGAAGTCTCGTGGCGTGCATTTCTACAAGGCAAAAGGCTACGGTGAGCGCGCGGCGTTTTGGCTGCGGCCATACCATCCGGCCGCCGAGTCGCCCAACGACGAGTACCCATTCTGGCTCTGCACCGGCCGCGTCTTGGAGCATTGGCACACCGGGTCGATGACGCGGCGCGTGAAGCAGTTGCACCAGGCGGTTACGGAATCGTATGTGGAGATCAACCGGGCCGACGCGTCGGAGATGAGCATCAAGTCAGGCGACACGGTACGTGTGGTGAGTCGGCGGGGCAGTCTGGAGTTGCAGGCAAAGGTAGACGGACGCGGGAAACCGCCGCGCGGATCGGCGTTCATACCATTCTTCGACGAGAGCCTGCTTACGAACGTGCTCACGGTCGACGCAATGGACAACATCAGCAAGGAACCGGATTTCAAGAAATGCGCTGTTCGAATAGAACTGGCCTAGGCAGGTACTTGGCGTTGGGCACAGCCATCGCAGCGTTCGGTTGCGGGGGCTCTCGATGGGCCGAAGTACCCAGCGCAGACGGTGCGCTGAAGACGGTAGCGGACGTAAGGGCCGAACGCCGACTCTACGATGGCGCTCCTCCCGTGATATCGCACATCGATTTCGGCACTGATTGCAGCGGTTGCCACAAAAACCCCGGCGTGTCGATGAGGGGAGTTGGCTTCGCACCTCCATCTCCGCATTTGGAATCATCTGTGGAGGCGTTCACAGCTCGCTGCAGGCAGTGCCACGTTTACAGCACGAGCGACGACTTCTTCGTGGACAACAGCTTCGTTGGCCTTCCGCAGAACATGCGGCTGGGCGGTCAACTCAACCCGATATCGCCTCCTACGATCCCACACCGTATTCTCATGCGGGAAAACTGCCTGGCGTGTCACGCTGGCCCGGCGGTGAGGCAGGAGATTGCCACCACACACCCCGAGCGAATTCGCTGTAGACAGTGCCACGTGGTTGAATCGAGTAGGAGCGAATTCGAAAGCGCTCTAGGTGAAGGACTGGGAAGTCAGAACTGACAGGAACTGCTATGGAGAACCTGCCCGATCTCATCGAACTCGGCCCTGAAGAGGAGGGACGACGGGTTTGGAGTGCGGCGTTGGCAGCACGCATATCCGCGCCAACCGACCTCGTGGATTTGTGTTCCGCAATCGATCTCGGTTTGAGGGCAGTCGAGATTCTTGTGGTATATCGCCTGCAGCGTGTGAAAGACCAGTTCCCGGCAACGATTTCCGCCCAGCTCGAGACGCCGCACCCGGATGTCGATACGCAACGCGACGCGATCAACGTTCCGTCGACGCTGACGTTCACCGACGTTCTGGACCTCCTGAGCGCTGAGGAGCTCGAGTGCGTAAGTCCGGGCATGCACCGAGGATGGGAAGATCGTCGGTTTTCGTGCAAACGATCGAGAACAACCGCCCGAGAGGCAATTGGGATGACGATCGAGGAAACTCAAAGAGACAACCTGCTTCTACTATCGGCTTATAGGAATCGCGTTACTCGGTACCCACCGCCGATTCGCATCGAGCCGCACAAGATCATCGATGCGTTTGATAGTTTGGTACCGGTGGTGGAGAAGTTGTTGACGGGTTAGGGGGGAAGAGGGATAGGGAAGAGGGAACAGAGAGGGGCCGCCGAAGCGGCCCCTCATTACTTCTATGCTACTTCCGCTCGACCTACAGCATCGGAGCGATCACCAGGCTGACAACTGCCATCAACTTGATGAGGATGTTGAGCGATGGGCCGGCGGTGTCTTTGAACGGATCACCAACGGTGTCACCAACCACTGCTGCCTTATGCGGGTCTGAGCCCTTGCCACCGAAGGCGCCTGCCTCGATGTGCTTCTTGGCGTTGTCCCAGGAACCACCGGTGTTGGCCATGAACAGCGCCATCATCACACCTGATGACGTAACGCCTGCGAGCAAGCCACCGAGCATTTCGGGCTTACCCAGGAAACCAACAAGCACGGGAACCGAGACGGCGAGCAGGCCAGGAATCATCATCTCTTTGATTGCTGCCGCAGTGGAAATATCGACACAACGCCGGAAGTCGGCTTTCGCCTTTCCTTCCATCAGCCCAGGAATGTTCTTGAACTGATGACGCACTTCCTCGATCATCGAGAAAGCGGCTTTGCCAACTGCTTCCATCGCAAAGCTGGAAAACAGGAATGGCATCATGGCACCGAGCAGAATGCCGACCATGACTTTCGGCACCATCACGTCGATGCTCTCGAGGCCGACTGTCGTCGTGAATGCGCTGAAGAGCGCAAGGGCCGTGAGAGCTGCCGAACCGATTGCGAAGCCCTTACCGATAGCGGCCGTGGTGTTGCCGACAGCGTCGAGCTTGTCGGTACGCTCGCGAACGCTTGGATCAAGACCTGCCATTTCCGCAATACCGCCGGCGTTGTCAGCTACCGGGCCATATGCATCAACGGCAAGCTGAATGCCCGTCGTGGAAAGCATGCCGAGAGCCGCGATCGCAATACCATAGAGACCAGCAAAATGGTACGAAATGAGCACCGCTGCACCGAGAGCGATAACCGGCATTGCCGTGCTTCGCATACCGAGTGCCAAACCAGCGATGATGTTCGTGGCGGCGCCTGTCTCCGAGGCCTTTGATACTGCCCGCGTCGGAGAACGATTCTCTGCCGTGTAGTACTCGGTGATGAGCCCTATGGCCGTGCCGCCAGCAAGACCAGCGATCGTGGCCCAGAACACGCCTATGGATGTGTACTCAGTTCCACCGACAGTCCACGTTGCGGGCAGGACCATTCTGATCACGAAGAACGACACGATCAGCATCAGGATAGCAGCACCGAATGTTCCGATGTTGAGCGCTGCCTGCGGGTTTCCGCCCTCAGTCGTGCGGACGAAGAAGGTTCCTGCGATTGATACGACGATGCCGATGGCCGCAAGAATGAGCGGAAGGAATACCGCACTCAAGCCGCCAAAGCTATCCATGGTACCGAGGACCGGAATGAATGTCGCACCGAGGATCATGGAGCCGACGATTGAACCGATATACGACTCGAAGAGGTCGGCACCCATACCGGCAACGTCACCGACATTGTCACCAACGTTGTCAGCGATCACGGCCGGGTTCCGAGGATCATCCTCGGGAATGCCAGCCTCGACCTTGCCAACCAGGTCGGCACCGACATCAGCTGCCTTTGTATAAATCCCGCCACCAACACGGGCGAACAGCGCGATCGAGGATGCACCGAGGGAGAAACCGGTCAGCACCTGCAGCAAGCGCGGCCAACCCCAAGCATCGGCACCGCTCATAAACATCATCGAGTAAACAATCAACAACAGGCTGAGACCGATGACTGCTAGGCCTACTACGGACATGCCCATCACCGCACCACCCGAGAACGCGATCGCCAGAGCGCCGTTCAGTCCTTCGCGTGCTTTGCTGGTGGTACGAACATTGGCCTTCGTGGCGACCTTCATGCCGATGAAACCTGCCAAACCCGAACAGATCGCACCACACACGAACGACACGCCGATGAGCCAGTGACTGCTCTCCTGCGTCGCATTACCAATGGCCAACAGCACCGCCACGATAACCACGAAGATTGCCAGCACCCTGTATTCCCTCGACAGGAATGCCATGGCACCTTCCTGAATGTGGCCGGCGATCTCCTGCATGGTTGCGTCACCAGCGTCCTGCTTGCCGATCCATGCGGATTTCCACAGCGCATACAGCAGGGCGAGGACGCCTGCCGCCGGGATGAGGTAAAACCAACTTTCCATAATCTGTATTCCTTTCAAGACGCCACGTTATGAGCCCTCGTCCCCCTCACGAGGAACGCGAGCTCCCGAGTGTGTCAACATCCGCCTACATCCGTGATTAGAGCCTACCCCAGATGCCGGGTATACCACTCCTTACCAGATGGTATGCTCGGTATCCGGAGGTTCTACGTACACGGGGAGTCGGCAAGAATATATCGCCGGGTACAGGTCAAGCAAAGGACCCCGTGAACCGGCAGGTGCCCTAACCCAACTTCTCCAGAATCTGGGCGACAACGTCGTCCGGAGTACCTGCGCCGTCAACTTTGACAAGGACACCCTTGTCTTCGTAGTAACCGACGATCGGCATCGTCTCTGCACGGTAGATGGCAAGACGTTCTTTGATGGCTTCCGGCTTGTCATCGTCGCGCTGGTAGAGCTCGCCACCGCACTTATCGCACACACCCTCGACCTGCGGAGGCACAAACATCAGATGGAATATCGTGCCACACTCACGGCACTGGCGGCGACCGGATAGACGCTCTAGAGATACCTCTTCCGGCACGTCGAGCAGAACGGCAGTGTTGATCGTGGTGATCTCGGACAACGCCTCGGCCTGTTTCAGATTGCGCGGAAACCCGTCGAGCATGTAACCGTCAACGCAATCGTCACGAGCGATTCGCTCATTTACCATACCACAGGTAACGTCGTCGGGAACCAGTTCGCCGCGGTTCATGAACTCTTGCGCCTTCTTGCCGAATTCGGTGCCCTCTTTCAGGGCCTCGCGGAACATGTCACCCGTGGAGATATGTGGGACCGTATACTTGTCCTTGATCTTCCCGATCACGGTACCCTTGCCGGAGCCCTGGGGGCCCAGAAACACAAAATTCCTAGCCATTTACTTACTCCTCTGAATCACGTCAGTTGCGATTCCACATCAAGCAAATAGTTGAATGCCCAACACCGCCTACTGGACGGCAACTGTCACAGAATCGGCCAACTCTTCCATCTGTGTCAGATACTTGGCACGATCCGGTGAATCTTCGCTCGCGTAGTTGAAATTCTTGAACAGACCGGTGAGACGCAGGAAGTAATCCCGCACCTGTTCTTTGTCTTCGAATTTGTACTCGCGCGTTACCAGGTCATAGAGGAATCCAAAGCAGTGTTTCTGGCGTTCGAGAGGTGCGCTGGAATCCACGTCGTCGAAAGCATCCTGCTGCAGATAGACCATGTCAACCAACAGGGCCTTCTGAAACGTCACATAGTCCGGGATGGTGATACCCTCTTCGCCTGTGACCTGCATCATCTGCTGGATCGAATCGCCACGGTGCAAAAGGTTGGTTACCTCTTCAACCCGCTCATTCCAGCCTTTTGCCACCTCGGAATCGAACCAATCGGCCAACTGCTCGCGATAGCGCGACCATGACCGGAGCGGGTCGACCGCAGGATAGAAGCGCTTGTACGCACGATCGGCACTCAGCCCGAGGAACGACCTCACGGTGGCCAATGTCGATTGAGTTACCGGTTCTTCGAAGTTACCGCCCGCCGGCGAAACCGTGCCGATCATCGTCAGGGCGCCCACACTGCCGTCGTTGGTCTTGATGAGACCGGCGCGCTCGTACACGCTCTTGATCGATGAATCGAGATAGGCGGGGAATGCTTCTTCGCCCGGGATTTCTTCCATTCGGCCGGAGGTCTCACGCATCGCCTGTGCCCACCTGGACGTGGAGTCGGCAAGCAACAGAGTGTCATAGCCCATCTGCCGATAATATTCGCCCAGGGTTATGCCCATGTAGATGGATGCTTCACGCGCGGCGACCGGCATCGACGACGTGTTACAGATGATGATCGTGCGGTCCATCAGAGGACCGCCGGTCTTGGGGTCGGTGAGGTGCGGGAACTCGGTGATGGTCTCCACTACCTCTCCGGCGCGTTCTCCGCACGCTACGACGATTACGATATCAACTGAAGAGAATCGCGAGATCAGGTTCTGCAGTACCGTCTTCCCTGCCCCGAATGGACCAGGAATGCAAGCGGTGCCGCCACGGGCGATCGGAAAGAATGTGTCGATGAGCCGCTGGGTGGTCACCATGAGCTCCGACGGGTACAGCCGCTCACTGCTCCGTCGCGTCAGCATATTTTCGGGTACAGCCTTCCGCACCGGCCAGCGCTGGACCATCGTGAGCTCACGCTCGCGTCCGCGCTCGTCCCTTATCCGGGCAATCGCCGTGTCTACCGTGAAGTCGCCCTGTTGGATCCAATCCACATCCACGTACCCCGGCTCCGCGAAAGGCACCATGATCTTGTGCGTGTAACGACCTTCCTGCACGGTGCCGAGAACATCGCCAGCCTTGAGCTTGGCACCTGTTCTCACCTTTGGTGCGAAGCTCCATTTGGTCTTCGGGTCGAGAGACGGGACGTCAATTCCGCGAGGCAGGAAAAAGCCATGCTCTGCGGCCACCGTTTCCAGCGGTGCCTGCAGGCCGTCATACACCTGCCCCAGCAGGCCTGGGCCGAGTGCGGCCGAAAGCAATCTGCCTGTCTGTTCCACGGGATCGCCAACTGCGACGCCCTTTGTCTCCTCGAACACTTGAGCTTCAGCGGTATTTCCTCGTACTCTGAGCACCTCGGCTCGGAGCTTTTGATCTGTGCCGCGTGGACAGATCAAAACCACTTCGTTCTTCATCAGAACGGCTTCGGCGTCCGATGTATCCTCGACCTCGATCGTCACAAGGCCTTCTTGAACGGCAACGACTCTACAGTTGAAGTGTTGCCTGGATTCGCTTTCCATTGCTAACTCCCACGTAACTGCTATGTCACCCGGTTGCTGCGAAGAGATCGGAGTATTCGCCCATACCTTCGCCAACGAGTAAGTCAAACCTCTCTTGCGCCCGCTCTTTGTCATAACCGGTCCAACGGGCGATGATGTCCCACATCAAGACGTACAGAGCCACGGACTCGAAATCGAAATGGTGCTTGTCACGAACCCGAGCGAGTTCCCTATGTACTGTGTCGAGAAGCACACGCTCCATCTGAAGTGCATCGCGCTGCTCGATCAACTGCTGAAACGGAACGACATACGGTACGGCGTGCGCGAGTCCAAAATCGGGGCGTGTCCAGTTTCGCTCTATATGCCCCACCCAGCGCCCATAGCCCCATGGTTCGCTCGTCTTCGCCGGAGAGCTACCGGCCGCCCGACGCCTCAACGCCGCAACCATCGTGCGGATTTCCATACGCCAAATCGCTACTTGACGGAGGTGCGGGCTCCGCAGGGTCGATATGACTCTGTCGGCATGTTCTATGACATCGCGATCGCTTGTATCGATAGAAATCCGAGCAAAACGCATCAGGTCTTCGATTCCTGTGAGTTCCTTGCGATCCTCGTCTTCGAGCATATCGAGACGCCCCTCCAACCGCTCCCGCGACATCGGGGGTTTGTTCGCGGCAAAGAGAGGCGGCAGATACGGCAAACTTGCCACCAACATGTAGTACCGAGCAGGACTAGCCATCTATCGTTCCTACTGGCCTATCATCCCGGTCAACACCGCTCGGAACCGTGGCTGCAGATGCTTGAGGAGCAGCTGAGCAATGGCCTCATCGGTGAGATCGATTTCCAGGTCGTCATCCAGAAGTCGGACACGAATACCTCGTCCGCCCACCTCCATGGTCTTGACTTCCACGCCCTCACGCCAGGCAGCGCTTGCGATCGCCTTCGCGTATTCGCTGAGTTTCCCTTCGAGCTCTTCGGGCTTGTTCAACAGCTCTTTGGTGCCGATGACCTCTCGGGGAAGTAGTACCTCAATCTCCTCAGCTTCATCCACCGCGGCCTCTTCTCGCACGCGTTTCGTGACCTCGACGATCAGCTTGCGAAGGAACTCCGGATCCTCGAGTTCGGTCGACGCAAGCCGCTTGACCCGCTCCTCGAAATAAGTCGTGACGGTCTCGCGCATCCGTAGCACAGCGTCGCGACCAGCAATCCGCAATGCATCTTCGCCCGCCTTTTGCAGACGGTCCGTTTCTTGTCGTGCGTTCTCGACCAGGCCGTCCGCCTGCTCTCTAGCCTCTTTGATAATGCGGGCAGCCTCTTGTTCGGCCTTGCTGATGATCTGATCGCGAGCCGTGTTTCCAGCATCGACCCCCTGCTGCCGCAGTCTTTGGATCAACGCCTCGACACCTGACGAAGCACCCTCCGGTCTCGCCGACCCAGCTTCAACTCCTTCAATGCCAGTCATGGTCCTGCTCTCCTTCTAGGCGGCAATTCCGCCGGCAAGCACGAGGGCGAAAACGAAGACGAACACCGCGAAGCCCTCAACGATGGCCGCGGGGGCGATCGTGAGGCCGAACACTTCAGGCTTATGCTTCGACGTGCTGACCGCTGACGCAATGGCCTTACCCTGTGAAGTGGCGGAAACCAACAGGCCGACACCGGCGAGGATACCTATCGCTGCAAGGGCTGGAGCGTTTTCGAGAGTCACGGCCCGGTTGAGCGAGAACATCACAACAATGCCATAAATCGTCTGAGATGACGGTAGAGCCGAGAGGCCTATATAGCGCCCGTAACCACTCTCCACTTCCAACAAGGCACCGCAGGCCGCCTGACCTGCAATCAAGCACCCATAGACACTTCCGACCGCTCCCAGAACCAGTGGGCCGACTATCCCTGCCCAGCCTAGAATGAGAATCACGCTGTCCACGTTACAGTCTCCTTTTTTCGGAAGGCGTTGAACGGGTAACCTTCCTCATTAATACCCCAATTGTAGAATTCAATCAGATTCAAGCGCAGGCCGTGCACCACTCCACTCACAACCGCGAGCACGAGGTTGAGCACATGTCCGAAGGCGATAATCACAATCGCTAGGAGCAACCCGACGCCCGGACCCGCACCCATGGCCTGCGTCGCCAAATCGTTGAAGGTCACGGCCAACGACGCGCTTGCCAGGCCGAGAGCAAAAAGCCTCAAGTAGCTGAGAACGTCACCAAAGGCAGTTGTGATTCCAGCCACACCTTTGAGCCCGTCGAGAAAACGCAGCAGTAAGTTTTTCGCCCCCTTGAACTGGCGATCGCTGTTGAACAACAACACCATCACCAAACCAGTCACGATCGAACCGGTCCAAAACGGTGCGACGGCCTGCAACTGAGTTGTCGCTTCCTCCCCCCCCGCGAGGTAAATAGTCGTTCCGGCCGTCATGCCGGGGACCATCACCACCCACCCGATCGGAGAGAGGCACATCAGAGACTTTCGCCTGTTCCACGCGACCATGACATTTGCCAACACCACGTGCAAGCCACCTATCCAGATGGCGAGGCTCATCATGCTATCGAAGTCGTTGATGTCGAGGATCTGAAGCCTACCGAGCAGCGACTCGGGGGGCGGTGTCACACCGAAATAACTCCCCACCAACACGCCATATCCAATGGAACACGTTAAAACCGCTCCAACCAGCTTCCTGAGACGCAATCCGTCTTTGGACCGGCCCATCTTCTTCCACAGGAACGCGACCAGAATCACAAGCACCGCCGCGTAACCGGCATCAGACAGGATCATCCCAAAGAACAGCGCGAACGAGACAAAGACTATCGCTGACGGGTCCCAATCTCGGTATCCCGGAAGCTGGAAAAACGAGAGAATATCTTCACCGGCTTCAATGTTCGCCTGGTTCTCGAGCAGGACAGGCGGCGAGTCATCATCGCCAGGGTTTTCAATGTTGCACGCGAGGCCGCTTGCGTTGGCGTACGACACGACTCCTTCCGACACCTCTTCCGGAACCCATCCTTGGATGGCGAATATCTCATCCGAGTCTAGGGTCTGCGTCGCCGCGAACCGTAACGCAGCATCGTCTTCTGCCTCCGCCATGTGGCTCCTCAGAAGCCCCAACCACCGAGTCAGCCTCCACCGCTCGGCGAGGATGTCCTCCTCCTCCCCAACACGGCCTTCTTCCGCTCTCCGCAGCTCTGCGAGGGACTGCACGCCCAACTCGACACGCGCGACCGGCATCGCTTCCTCAGGAGGTTCTTCTTTCGATATCACAACCACGTACGCGTTGCGGTGATCGCGATTGACCACCTGCCAGGTGAGATCGCCTGCCTCCACATCGCGCATCTCGTTGAGCGGAACCACATAGAACCAAAGATTCAACCCGCCAAGTTCAGCCTGCGTAGGCATTTTGAAGTTGCCCCACGGAGTGTTCGCGCGTATTAGAGCGCGAAACTCGTCAAGGCCTTCCCGCGCCGCCCTCAATCGCTCACGATTCCACAGAGCCTTCTCGACAATTGCGGGCAGGTCGAAGTCCTCATCCACCGTCACAGGCTGGCGCTTGATCGGACTATCGAGCAGGTACCGCATCGCTTCGTGCGTGTCCTTGGGATATCGGGGTAGGATATCTTCAGGCCGGTCCGGCTCAGGCGCCAGCGTAACGAGGTGCAAACATCCCAGCTTCTGGAGCCTCGTGAGGATTTTTTCCTTCTCGACGGTGAGGCCGAAGAGCGTGAGTTTCTTCAGTGGCACGATACTCATGACGCCACCTCCGCGACCGGCTGCTTACCCTTTGCGATCTTTGCCTGCACCACCGATATGCGTTCTGCGTCCGACAAGAAGAGACGAATCCGCTTGATGTTCTTTCTCGTACGCGGAATGAGCACTTTTTCGAAGAGGTTCACCCGCTGCGTGATCTTCCTGGCTGCTATCTCCAGCAGCTCAAACCGTCGGCGAGCAACCTGAATCCTGATTTTGAGCTCGAGCACTTCCTTGAGTCGTATCGCAACCGTGTCGACCCAGTGGGGCCTAACCAAGTACCCGTATGGCCGGGTCTCGGTCTTGAACGATTCGAGCACCGGAACGTAGGCGCCGACCACATTCTCTTCGGACAATTTGACTTCGGTGACCTGCACCAACTTGGTGAGGTCAACTAGTTCGTTGGATACCATCGGAATCTGCGCGGCTACAATTTCTTCGACTTCCTTCAGTTCGTTGCGAATTCGCGCGAGACCGGCGGCCGCCTTTGCTCTCTCCATGAGAAGCTGTTTGCGCTTCAGATCGAGCGTGGGCAAGAACCGCTCGAACGTCTTGAGCTTCAAATTCTCCTTATGGAGTGAGGTCTTATTGAGAGCCAGAGTCGCCATATGGTCAGGCGCTCTTCACTTGAACCGCATCTTGCGAGAAATACTTCTCGACGAGGCTTTCCTTCATTAGGAGTTCGTGTGGCTCGAAACACTCCGCGAGCGTCTGCCAGCATAGGTTGAGCGCATCCTCGAGAGGCAACGACACCTCAATCTTCATGAACTGATTGCGGAAAAGCTCTCCAAACTTCAGAAGCTTGTGATCGAAGGGCGAGAGCTCGAACGCCATCGCCTGTTTCTGCTCTGCATCGCGCGCTTCCGAATAGAAACGGATCATTGTGTTCATGATCTGGCCGTGATCTTCGCGAGTAACTCGGCCGATGACATGCTGCTTGAGGCGCGAAAGCGAACCGAAGGGATCCAGCATGCCGTCATGCATGTAGAACTGCCCCTCGGTGATATAACCCGTATTATCCGGGACCGGATGCGTAACGTCGTTGCCCGGCATCGTCGTGGCCGTGAGGACCGTCACGGAGCCAGCTCCGTGGAAGTCACATGCCTTCTCATATCGACGCGCCAACTGGGAGTACAGGTCGCCCATATAACCACGGACAGCCGGGATCTGCTCCATCGAGATACCGATTTCCTTCAGTGCATCGGCATACGCAGTCATATCCGTGAGCAGCACCAGGACTCGTTTGCCTTTTTCCACAGCGAAGCGCTCGGCAACCGCCATGGCCATATCGAGCACGAGCAGTCGTTCGACGATCGGATCAGAGGCCAGATTCACAAACATCGCCGTGCGGGTGAACACGCCGGCTTTTTCGAATGCGGATCGGAAGAAATGATAGTCGTCGAAGATCAGCCCGAGACCACCGAAGATCACGACATCGGCATCAGCCTGAATTCCCACACGAGCGAGGAACGGATTGAAGGGCTCACCGCTCACGGAAAAGATCGGGATCTTCTGACTCTCGACCAGGCAATTGAACACGTCGATCATCGGCACGTCGGTCCGAATCATCTTTGACGCGAGAACTCGCCGCATCGGGTTAACGGTGGGACTGGAAATATCTACCTTGGGTTCGTGAGACAGGTCGGGGCCGCCATCAATTGGCTTTCCGTCACCGCCGAAGATTCGTCCAAGTACATTCCGCGAAAAGGTGGCCTTCATTGGATGGCCGAGAAAGCGGGTCGTTGCAGAGGTCGAGATTCCCTTGGTGCCGGAAAAGACCTGGAGTGAGACCTTGTTCCGATCCATGTTGATGACCTGCGCAAGCGACTTGTCGGTACCCTCTGATTCGATTACCGCCAAATCGCCTAGTCGAACTGCAGCTCTTCTATCGGAACGTGATTCGGGAACGGAGACCTTTATAACGTCACCCACGATCTCCAATACTTCGGAGTACGTGACCAGCGACTGACTCATCGCGTTTTCCCCCTAAGACCGTCCTTTACTCAGCACCGCCTGGGCGGCTTCGGTCAGGACGGTTCAATTCAAAACTCGTCTGAAGCTCGTGCTTGTTCGGACGTATTCCAGTACCAACAGCCCCCAAGAACCTAGAGTCACGCCGCGGCTGCCTCTGGGCTTGGACGCACGGATCGTCACTGCTGTTGGCATGGGGGCACTGGGTTGTGACACCGAACGTAAACAGTCGGGAGGGGATACACAACAGGTATCGTGAAAATGATCACAATATCGTTAATACAGCCCCATATAGGCCGGCATTCTGGGACCCGATTGCAGGCTAGCGCCGCCGATCCACAGCGAATGGCGCCGTGATCAAATGCCCAATAATGCTAGAACAGAACCCCCTCGGATGAGGCGAATTCCAACGGATCGACGCAGACCTCCGGCGCCGCAAACTGTCTGCGGATTGCTGAGAGACCGTCCGTCACAATCGCCCGGACCTCTCGCTGGTCCTCAGGCGACGACGCCACAATGAGGCGCTCGTTATCCAACAATCTCATCTCGAAAGTGATCTCGTCTCCGACAGTAATAAAATGAGTTGTGCCAATCTTGTTGACGGAGGCGTCGGGCCGTTCCCGGAGTTGTGCCAAAAGGCCCTCGTGAAGCGTAGTGGCCACGAACTTGGAAAGCTTGCGGGACTCCATGAAGCGTTGCTGCCCGACACTGACGGCTGTTGCTTCGACGTCATACGATTGCGCCGCCGCCGCTTGGCCGAGAACACCTGGAGTCGCCGACGAGAACAACTTGACGAGCAATGGAGGCGCGGCAACGGTTGTGACAAGGGTCATCATGATACTGACCCCGAACATCTCGTGGTTGATCACACCCTGCGCCAGGCCAACGCCCGCCACAATCAAGGCGACTTCACCGCGTGGCAACATGCCAATTCCCACCCGCATCGCGCCGAGCATGTTGAACTTCACGAGTAACGTCGGCGCACCACATCCTACTACCTTCGAGACTATCGCCACCACACTGAAAACAACGCCGAATGTGAGAGCAGCTTGCATCGCGGCGAAGTCCACCAGCATCCCCATCGTGCAAAAGAAGATGGGGACCAAGAGGCTTGCTGTTCCACTCAGGGCCCGCTCAATCTCGTGGGCGAATTGCTTTTCCTTTGCAAACCCAAGTCCCATCGAATACGCACCGATAATCATTGCGAGGTGCCCTATCGCCTCCATGAGCCCACTGAGCAGTAGAGCAAGCGCAAGCGCGCAACCTGCGACCACTCCAGGGCCCTTGAGCTTCTCCAGCACGGTGCGAAGGGGCTTGGCCAAGGCAATCGCAGCACCAGTACCAACCACCCAGAATCCGACGGCGGAGGCCGCAATCTTCCCGATCTCACCCCATTCCACACCGCCGCTAGCTGCACCATGATCACCGCCTCCACCCATGGTAGCCATGGCTACCACGATCGCCAGCACGAGAATGCCGAGCACGTCATCGATCACCGCTCCCGCGATTATCGTTACGCCCTCAGGGGTATCCAGCTTTTGTCTTTCCGAGAGGATACGTGCGGTGATGCCTACACTGGTCGCCACCGATATGGTGCCCATGAAGAGCGCAACCGGATCCATGAAGCTCGTGTTGTACCACCATGCGTAGAGCACATCACCGGTCACGAACGCACCCAGCACTCCACCGATTCCCACAAGACTGCCCTGCATGGCGAACTTGAAGAACTGCTTGAAGTCGGTTTCTAGACCGGCAAGGAACAGCAGAATCAACGAAGCTACAGTGGAAATCGCATATACCGTCTCATCGACAGGGATAATCCCCGGCAGTGCTGCGTGCGTGTCGGGGAATAGTGTGAATCCACCAAACGCCATTCCACCCAGAGCGTACGGCCCAATGATCAACCCAGCGGCGAGCTCGCCCAACACCGCAGGCTGCCTCAAAACCCGTTCGAAGAACTCTCCCATCAGCTTGGCGGTGGCAATGATGACGGAGAGTTGGAGCGCAACCATGACCATCAAGTGTGTGAGGTGGGCCGGATCGGCATCACTATGTTCCTGAGCGGCATACAATCCACCCATGAGCCCACCGTTCAACAGAAACACAAACAGGAACAAAAAGACGACGGCGGGAAGGTAAAGGCGAATATCACTACGGCGGTGGGTCCAGATATCGGCTGAGAACAATGACAACAGGTCCTCCTGGAGAGTGCCCAATTTGCCTCGCGGGCGGCAAAAAAGAAGAGAGATGGCCGCCCGCGGACTCGTCATTTCTGTCCGGCACTATGCGTAATCGTACGGGTAATTGCAAGAGCAATAGGGCGGTACGACGGTAGGGTGGTAGGACGGTAGTACTATCTCGGAGGCCACCTATCGCCATGCCGCCTGGACGGGGTTGTGGTGTGAAGGGTACCGCCTGGCGGAGTGGAGTGGGGAGTGGTACCGCCGACAACTCCCATGCGCTACTCTTCGCAGCAGTGAAACCAGAGTAGGGCACCGGACCAAGGAATTCGATACCACATAGAGACCGAGAAGATGAACCAGAACACCGCTCCGCAATTTCCGCTCGAAGGATATCGCGTACTCGACCTGTCGAGGATTCTCGCAGGGCCTTACTGCACCATGATTCTCGGAGATCAGGGCGCAGAGATTATCAAGGTCGAAAGACCCGAGGTCGGTGACGATACGCGCACCTGGGGGCCACCGTTCGCCGGCGGGGAAAGTGCGTATTACATCTGCTGCAACCGGAACAAAAAGTCGATAGTGATCGATCTCAAGAAGAAATCCGGAAGAGAATTGGTGCGGGAACTGGCGAGGACATCGGACGTCTTCATCGAAAATTTCACGCCGGGTTTGACGAAGAAATTCGGGCTGGACTACGAGACACTCGAGACGATCAATCCTCGCCTCGTATACGCATCGATTACGGCCTACGGGCAAGATGGTCCGTATAAAGACCGGCCCGGGTATGACATGGTGCTCTCCGCAGTCGGTGGGCTGATGTATATCACGGGAGAGAAAAACGGACCGCCATGCAAAGTCGGCGTTGCCATTACAGATGTGCTAACAGGTGTGTATGCCTCGGGAGCCATCACAAGCGCCCTCCTGTGGAGGGAGCGTTCCGGAAAAGGCCAGTACATCGACGTCAGTCTCCTCGACGCCCAGGTGTCCGGCTTGGCCAATATCGCCAGCAACTATCTCGTTGCTGGCAAGGAAGCGACACGTTGGGGGACCGCCCACGAGTCGATCATACCCTATCAGGTGTTCAACACCAAAGACCGCCCGATCGCTATCGCAGCTGCCAATCAGAAGCTGTGGACGAGCTTCTGCATCGCACTCGAAAAATGGGAATGGGCAGACGACGTCAGGTTCGAATCCAATCCAAAGAGAGTCGAAAACCGTGAGGTGTTGCTACCGCTCATCGATGAAGTACTGGCTCAGAAGACTTGTGACGAGTGGATGGAGCTATTGGTGAAGGCGGCGGTTCCGTGCGGCCCGGTCAACGACATGCAGCACCTCTTTGCCGACCCGCAAGTGAAGCACCGAAACATGGTAGCGGAAGTGGAACACCCTACTATCGGCACCCTGAAGCTCGGCGGTATCCCCATCAAGTACTCGGATACGCCAGGGAAGATACGGCGGCACCCACCACTGCTCGGCGAACACACCGACGAAATTCTCGCGGATGTGCTCGACTACTCGACCGAAGAAATTGAAGCACTACGGAAGAAAGGGACCGTTGCCTAGACGTCCACCAACCTCTCGGGGTACGTGAAGATCGTAGCCCGGTTTTCCCGCACGAACGCGCACAGCGTGATCCCACAACTGTCTGCCACCTCGATCGCGAGAGAGGTGGGCGCCGAGATTGCCGAGATCAACTCGATACCCGCGCGCGCACACTTGCTGACCATCTCCAAACTCACCCGCCCAGAGAGGGCAGCTGCCAGGCCTGCAGTTGGAACATCCTGTAAAAGACACTTGCCGATGGCCTTGTCGAGCGCATTGTGGCGACCGGCATCCTCGGCGAAGGAGATGATCTTCCCGGTGCTGTCATAAATCCCAGCGGCGTGAGTGCCACCGCACCTCTCGAAAAGCGTCTGCTTGCCTGCGAGGGCTTTCCTGGCTGCACGAAGCAACCCGCTGTCGAATCTCAGCGTATCTCCCACAGATGGCAGCGCCTGAATTCGTGTGTCGAGGTCCTCACTGCCGCAGGCACCGCACGAAGAGACTATCAACAGATTGCGGCCGGCATCTCCGATCTTGGGTACTGCGTCGGTCAACCTCACCCTAATTGTGTCGCGAACGTCTTCACAGTGGTCAAGGTGAGTAATCTGCGAGGTGTTCTCAATGATTCCTTCGGTGAGCAGGAACCCCGCAGCCAACTCCTTTGTGTCCGATGGCGTGCAGAGCAGCGTGTAGGTCTCGATGCCTTCGATATCGATCGTGAGCGGAGCTTCGACGACGACCCCAACATCTTCATCGGTCGTCTCCAGCTCACCACTCTCGGTGGCGGAAATGCGCCGAGCCCGCAGGGACTCTACGGGCTCGGCCTTATTCAATGAATCGCTCATTGCGAATACCTGAGAGGATACCTCGCAGTCAAGCCATCACTGCGGCGGCAGCATCCCCATCGCCGGCTTCGGTTCCTTGGGCCGTGCAATACGACGGAATTTGAATCCGGCAATATTCCATGTCGGCAACGCTCCACATACGAGCACACCTTGCCGCAGGATCAAGCCGCCGATCAACCCGAGCAACGAGCCAATCCCTACGGCGGCGAGCCCACCAGCACCGCTGACCTCGGTTGAACTCAGGTAGACGGCGAGCATGATAGCTAGAGGCGCGGCCAAGCCCAGAACGAAGTAGCCAACCACAAAATAGCGCTTGGCCATGATGCGCTCAGCCGATTCTCTGGAATCGGGGCGCTTGAACGCAGCCTGCAGGAAGAAGACGATCGCGAGAACTTCGAGTACGACAAACGCCGCAGCTTCTGCCGCCATCGTCCTCATCTCACCACCGATCTCTGTCGTATCACCAACAATCGTGACGCCGAGCATGATGGTGAAGTGACCCGTCACAATCGCCGAGATCACGAACACGACTGGGACAATTCCTGTGTTCCAGAACGGCATTCCTTTGGACGCGCCGAGTAGCACTCCCGTGTACGCCATTGTGCCCACGGCCAAGGCCATCGTCACACCGGATAGCACTTTCACCAATGTCGTGCCGGCCGCATCACCGAATTGGTGGAGAAGGAAGTGAACAAACGAAAGGATCATGAACAAACTGATGATCCAGAAACCCCGGGCGATCCACGATGTACCGGGCTTTGCTCCTGCGTACACGGCCTTGGCCGGTTGACCGAGGTCGGCAAGCAGCGCAATACTCCCGATCCCTAGTGCCGGAAAGCTGATCCACAGACCGATCGTAGTGGACAGTTCCAGCCCTTCGCCCATAAAGCCGTTGATGGCCGCGATTGTGTATGCTCCTGCCCCTACGCCGCCGAGAAACAGGTAGACCGCAATGAGCCAGTTCCATTCGGTTTGTAGCTGGCCATTTACTTTCGGATCCATGGTGCTTCTCCCACTTACAAGTATTTAGCTCAGGCCCAATCTTCCGTTCACCGAGGCGCGGTCACCGCGGCGGCAAGTAGTACACGTTGGGATTGTTGCCGTGCTCAGGACTCAATTGCTGTCCGCGGTGTCTCTTGATGAGTATAGACACCTCAGAGTTCGGATCATCGAGATCACCGAACACGCGCGCAATTGCCGGGCAAGCCGCGACGCACGCGGGCAACTGATCGGTCCCGAGCCTATCTTTACAGAAGTCGCATTTGGTGGCGACCCCGCATCCCGATTGCTCTTCCCACTTCTCCTTACAGAACTGCTCGTGTTCCGAAAGAGGAAGGCCTTCAGGGAAGTAGCTCTCCCATTTCTCTACCGTATAACGGGCGCCATACGGGCAACCCATGAGACAGGACTTGCATCCCATGCACTTGTCCTTGTCTACGACCACGATCCCATTCTCGTCCTTATACGTTGCCCCGGTCGGGCAGACGTCTACGCATGACGGGTCCTCGCACTGATTGCAGAGTATCGGCAAGGCCTGTCTGACCGTGTTCGGAAACTTGCCCTCCTCACCCTTGAGGACGCGGGCCCAGAATACCCCGGGCGGAGTGTGGTTTTTCACCTTGCATGCCATCATGCAAGCGTAGCACCCATAACACCGCTTGAGATCTATGACCATTCCATATCTTGGCATTTTCATCAACTCCAGTATAGTCGATTCACGGCGTCAGTCGGCCTTGTAAATCTTCACCCGGCAACATATGTCCTGATTGAATGTGAGCGGATCGGTGTGCCCCAGATCCATCTCTACCAGGTCGTTAAAGAAGGTTCCCTTCCCCTTCGCGATAGGCATGAAGTTGCCCCAGTGACCGGCCACTGCCGCAATGGCTAGATGGTGCGGCTCTATTCCTTCAGTGAGCGCTACCCATCCCTTCACACGATGCCCTTCGGGATTCTCGAGCCAGACGACATCGCCATCGGCAATGCCCTTCTCGGCGGCCGTCTTGTCGTGCATCTGAATGGCGTACACGTGCGGATCTTCCTGAGAGCACTCATCCAACAATGGGTTCTGCTGGGTCAGTGAATTACAGTGCATTACCGCTCGCCAGTAGAAGGTGTACATGTCGTATCCAGGATCTGTCTCGCAGTGAGTAGGGCATGGATACCAATCGGCAAGCGCCTTGAACCGGGACCAATCGAAATCGAAGAAGTCCTCTCCGCCGTACTCACTCCAGAGCTTGTCTATCTGCTCGCCCGAATCAATGAAGTACTCGAAATACACCGGGACGCGGGCCGGGTTGAACCACTTCCAATACACGTCTTCCTTACGCTTCGGCCAGGTGAAGACACCCTTTTCTTTCAGGTGTTCGAGGCCATGTTCCTTGCCGAACCGATCCCTGATCAGGCGGTCGCAGATGTCTTCCCACGTGTGAACGACACTGCCGTCTTCGACCAGTTTGTTTTCGGGGTCCATCTCTCCGCCGTAGCGGACGGGGATGGAGTCATTCAATCCCTTGAAGTATTTGCCGTGGATGCCGAGCCGCTCGGCGATATCGATCATCACGACATTGAAATCGCGGCGCTCGTACAGAGGCTCCACCACGGGCTGTCTGATGGTCCAACCCCAATCGTCCTCACCTTGTGGGTGCGAGAATGTGGATGGCCAGCTGACTGCCGGAGTGAAGCGTTCTAGGTAGCACGCGTCCGGCAAAACGACGTCCGCGACTGCTTCTTCAAACTCGGTGATATACAGCTGGAACGAGAAGATGAAGTTGAACTTCTTCAGGAAGTTCTCGGTCACCGTCTCGGCATTACCCATCGTCATGACCGAATTCGAACCGAAGTTGATCATCACATCCGGCCGGTACGGGATCTTGAAACGCTCGAGCATCTCGAACCAACGCGGACTCGTAATCGTAAACGCGTTGTAGATCGACGTCGGGAACATGTCGTGCAGGTCCAGGCGCGTCGGCTGTTTCGGGACGCGCATCGGATATGGCACGTGGTCGTACACCCAGGCCTTTGCCACCAGGAGGCCGTCGGGACAGGCATAAGGAATCTGGTACGGCTTGCCCGTGGGCTTGTAGCCATCCTGAACCGTGCCGCCCAAGCCGAATGCGCCACCCACTGTGTCAGCGGCGCCGACCATGTGATTCACCATGTCGACCGAGAGACAGGTCCAGCCCGAGTTGGTGTGCCCCTGCGTCCCGCGGAAGAAGTGAGTTGCTACCGGCCGGCTCGGGACCTTCTTGGGGCCTTCATCGGTCTCGATGGTCACCGTCGAACCGATCTCCGCGGCCTCGCCGAACTCCTTCGCGATCCGGCTGATGGTCGCAGCCGGCACACCCGTGATCTCTTCAACGTAACGCGGAGTGTATTTCTTCACGTGCTCCTTCAGAATCTCGAACGAAGGCGTGCACTCCATGCCGTTCACTGTGTACCTGCCGGTAAGTGCTACCTCGTGGGCAACGTCTTCGTACTGCACTCTTGTCACTGAGGGATCGTTGTGAACCTTGGGGCAGTTATCCACGACGTCCCATACCAACGGCATGTTGGTCTCAGTGTCGCGCATGTAGCGACCGTCGTCAGGTCGGATCAGGTATGGGCCGTTCGTCTTGTACATCAGGTACTCGGCGTCGTAGATGCCGTGCTCGTTCAACAACGAGTTCACCAGGCCCAACGCTGCCGCACCGTCAGTTCCAACCTTAATCGGTACCCACTCGTGCGCCTTGGACGCCTGAGCACTCTGGAACGGATCGAACACCACGTTCTTGAAGCCGCGGTCGCGTGCGTCTGCGACCTGTGTCGCATTCTGCACCGCCACGTGGCCTGCACCGTGCCCTTTCGAACATCCGAAGTTCAGCGCGTAGTTGCAGTTCGCAAAGTCCGGAATGATGGACCAAGCTACGTGCATGATTCCGTTCATGAAGTGCGCACCGTTGCCGCAATGGAGTCCACCGCCGGAAACCCAATAGTTGGGGGTACCGAATCCCTTCATGAATCCGATGACGCCAAAGCGGATTTCGGATGCCTGAGTTGTGGTCGCCTGGAAGAACGCCCCGCGGGGATCTCTGTCGCGACATTCCTGCAGCTTCTCGATGATGATGTCCATCGCCTCTTCCCAAGTGATCCGCACGAACTTGGGATCGACATTCAGCCCCTTCTCGGGGTTGGTGCGCTTGAGCGGGTAGTTCACTCGATAGGGATCATAGAGCAGCTGCGGTGCGGCTATTCCTTTAGGGCAGATGTGACCTCGCCCGGTAGGTGCATCGGGGTTTCCCACCACATCCGTGACGATACCATTCTGGCGGCGGACCTTGACTCCGCACATGCAGTAGCATTGTCCACAACAGGTCGGGATCCAGACATCCTCCTCGATCCGGTTCTGTGCGGCTGTTGCCATGGGTCGACTCCTACTTCAATTGAGGTACGTCCGGCACGGGCATATCGGATACCGATGCCGGATTAGATAATCGAACTAATTGGAACTAGAATGTGTTTCGGCCTTCGTGAAAAAAATCGCGTTTCACGGCCAGCGAGGAGGATAGAAGAGGAGGGCGGACAAGTCAATCATGAACCGGCAGATTGAGCGCCGACCGTTCAACGACCAGCGATCAACGGCCAACGGAGGGTGAGGTGCGCCTTGTCTGCCAACCGCTGCGTGCTGTTCGTTGCTCGCTGCCCGATGCTCACTCCTACTCTGTTCACCGCCCTTGCAGATACCTCGCCGAAAACTCGTGATCCGGCCCGACTCCTCGCCACATGATGTTCATCACCCACCAGCGCTGACCGTCAAACATCAGTTGAATAGTATTGATGCCCCTCATGAATATGGGGCCGTCGGGTGTGCGCCTCGATTCGTAAGTCGAAAAAACATGCGCGATATTTTCGAACACTTCTTCGACGCGGTTACTCTCGACCTCGAAAAAACCACTCTCCGCCAACCCCGGGCCCGCACCTTCGATGTAACCGTCCACATCCCAAATGCTCGCGCCGAGGCTCGATGCATCCTGTGTCTCGAACGTGGGAATTAGCCGAGCCTCAGAATCAAACAATGACCGGAATCGACTCCAGTCACGTTCCTGGCCTATTGGTCCCGAAACAACGTCGTAAATTGCCGCTATGATGGCGTCGATCGACTCCACGTCTGCGGGATCTGCCGTCGGGACCGTGCCGCCGGTCGGGGTAGTGGTTTGGGCTTGTAGGTGTGGTGCGCCGACCAACACAAAAGCAAGAATAACAGCACATAGATATTGAACAGTCCTACGTTTGGTATCCATTGGTTACTCCAACGAGTAGTTGTTGCCGCGGAGGGACGCGGACGGACGCGAAAGGTTTCATGGGGTGGGGTGGGGCAACCAGTCTCTGCAGTTGTCCGCGCACTTCCGCGTTTTTCAGCGGAAATCAATACCATATTTCCACGGTTCAGAACGCTATCAGCCTCGTGATCTTCGCAGTGACCATCCGATCGAGTACTAATGCGCCGTCGAAAACCCCGCCCGTGACGTTGCGACGCTCGGAGAAGACCAGGAAGATGTCGCTCAGCGGCGCGTGAAGGATGTTCAGGCGCAGGTACGTCACGAGATCCTCGGTTGATTCGTTGTACTGCACGAAGCCCATCAGAAACAGCTTGGTGTTGAATGCGTAGCGAAACCGGCCGCTGAGCAGATCAGCGGTAAAATCGTTGCCGGCAAGATTCAGAGCGTTGTGCTGTACGCCAACGTCGAACGCCAGGTGGTGGCTGGGTCGGAATTGTATGTTGCCGCCGACCGACCTCCGGTCGCCGTCGTAGAATCCTCCCTGGCTGTACGCCACCATTCCCGAAAGGGCTCTCTCTCCGCTCGACCTGTAGCTGACCGTCTTGGTGTTGAATCCGTAGTCTCCTGTCGGCACCTCTACACCGGCGATGTATGTCGTTTCGTTCAAGCGCTCGAAATTGTCCTCATACCCCAGCGTCAACACGCTCCCGTCCATGAAGGTGACACCGAGGCCGCCCTTGAGCTCTCGAGTTTCGAGGGTCCAGTCGAGGTCAGAGTAGTAGCGGACCTCCGCGTACGGATTGATCCTCAAGAGACCCGGTATGTCCGGTTCTGGATGTGCACCTACCGTAGCATAGAGCTGCCGGACACCTCTTCGGTCTACAAATCCAACTTCAGGGTTGAAACCGTCACCAACATGCTTGACCAAGGTCGATATGTCCCAGAGAGGGTCCCGCCAAGCCACCTGGAACATGCCTGCGACGCGATTTCCAGATGCATTGGGCTCGTCTGTGGCGGCGACGTATGAATTGACCACCATGTTGCCGAGTAGCTGGAAATTGGCATCTAGACCGAATGATCTATTGTAATCGCCCGTTGTGCCTGTACTGGTTCCCTGTCGGTTCACGAATATGACACCGACGTCCGAAGTGCCGATCAAGTCTCCCTTGAGCCTCACCACCGAGAAATTCTCAGCCGGTAAGTCTCCGTCGGTTGTGGTCTGCACATTGAGCAGACCGACGTCTAGCCCTCCAATGCGTCCGGTCAGGCGCCCGCCGGCGGCGATCGGGTGGGGCTCGCGATCTTCGTTCAGCCCGATGCGGCGTGAGTGGAACAGATTGAAGTTTCTGTTGGATGAACCGGTGCGGTAGTTCCTGATATTGATATCGGAAAACGCAAACACCCCGTCGTTCTCCAGAAAGAAGTCGCGCTTTTCCGGGAAGAAGAGCGAGAACCGAGTGAGGTTCACCTGCTCCTGATCCACCTCTACCTGAGAAAAATCGGTGAATGCCGTCAGGTCGAGCGTGAGCCGAGACGTAATTCCGTACTTGACGTCGAATCCGGCATCGAACTCGTTGTTGGCACCCGCGGTGATCTCCTCGCCGTCCTGTCGTGCGGCACTCACGTACGGTTTCACGTAGAGATTGCGCCCCTGCTGAAGGTTCTGTATGCCCGTCAGCGTACCTGCCATCGACATCTTGTAGAGGCGGAATTGCCTCGGCATCGGCGCCCAATTCCCTTCCTCGCTCTTGCGGCGGATGCGACGCGAGAAGTTCAGCCCCCACGTCATTTCAGCTTCATTCGAAGAAAACCGGAGCGTCGTCACCGGGATCGCGATTTCAGCCGTCCATCCCTCTTCGTGAATCGTCGTCTTGACGTGTATCACGCCCTCCCAGGCGCGGTTGATATAACGGCTGTCGTTGAACGACTGTGCATCGAAAACAGCGCCACCCGGATTCACGGCAAACAAGAAGGCACTCTGTTTATCGTAGTACGAGTCGATAGAGATTCCGAAGATGTCGGAGTCGTGGGTTTGGTAATCCTGTTCGAGCCCGGGGATGCTCACCTGGTCGGGTTCCGAGTCAAACAGCTCGGCACCGATGTAAACATTGTCCTCGTCATACATGATTCGAATGACCGTACGCTCCGTCATCGGGTAACCCGGATTGGGCTGGATCTGAATGAACTCACCGGTCGTATCAGCTCTGCTCCACGCGGCCTCGTCC
This sequence comes from uncultured Gemmatimonadaceae bacterium, assembly GCA_964518955.1. Lineage (GTDB taxonomy): Bacteria > Gemmatimonadota > Gemmatimonadetes > Gemmatimonadales > GWC2-71-9 > JBDGYW01. Next base: position 46,604 of record CAZFHS010000005.1, read on the forward strand.
AGGCGCCCATCGATTCTGATTTCCTCGGCGACGCCCAAGGCGCGCAGGCTGGGCCGAGGCGCGGAGTAGGGATCGATCGGGTATGGTCCAGCATCAGCGTTGACGTTTTCTTGGGCTTGGGCGGAGGGTACACCAAATACTGCAACTGATCCGATCGAGATGCTGGCGCAAGTTACTGAACGGATTATCAAGCGTAGAGGAATATGAACGAACTTCAACGGTTCTCCTATCGATCGAGTTGAGACATAACCTCAAAAAATTTAATTGGTTGGGCAGCTCAACGGTGACTGCCCTCCCGTTCGCCCCCAACGCTATAATTCATATCCACAACCGAAGCGATCAGAACGAAAGGTCGAGTCCATGTTTTCGCGCGATACCTATGTAGATCGTCGAGCCGTTCTTGCCTCGAAGTTCGATAGTGGCCTCCTGCTTTTTCCGGGCAACAGCGAAAGCCCGATGAATTATGCCGACAATTGCTATCCGTTCCGACAGGACAGCTCTTTTCTATACTACTTCGGCCTGAATCAGCCCGACCTCGCTGCAGTCATCGATATCGACGCCGGTTCAGCAACAATATTTGGTGACGAACTCACCATAGACCATATAGTCTGGATGGGAGACCTCCCGACGATATCTGCTCGCGCCCAAAGCGTCGGCGTGACCGACACCGCTCCACAGGCAAACCTGGCTGACACGGTGAGTGGTGCGTTGGCGGCAGGCAGGCCCGTACGATACCTCCCACCCTACCGAGCTGAGACAACAACGACGTTGTCGGACTTGTTGGACATCCCGGCTTCGCGCGTCGCCGAGCAATGTTCCGAAGAGTTGATCTGGGCAGTCATCAACCAGCGCAACTACAAATCCGAAGAAGAGATCGTTGAACTCGAGAAGGCGGTGACGACATCCGTCGCCATGCATACTTCAGCCATCCGAATGGTTCGCCCCGGTATGGTCGAAGCCGAGGTCGCGGCAGAGGCGGAGCGAATAGCTGCTGCCGCTGGAGGACGCATCTCATTCCCGGTAATCGCCACGATACACGGCGAAACCCTGCACAACCACGATCACAGCAACACGATGGACGAAGGCGACCTGTTCCTGTTAGACTGCGGCGCCGAAACTGAAATGTGCTATGGGGGTGACCTAACCTCCACATTCCCGGTGAGCAAGAAGTTCACCGATCGGCAAAAGACCATCTACCGGCTGGTGATCGATGCTTACGACGCGGCTGTAGCGGGTCTGGCTCCTGGGGTACCCAACCGAAATACCCATTTCACAGCTGCAAGGGTGATTTTCGAAGGGCTGAAAGGCCTCGGAATCTTCAAGGGTGACACCGAGGAGGCTCTCGATGCGGGTGCCCACGCAATGGTATTCCCCTGCGGTGTCGGTCACATGATGGGGCTAGATATCCACGACATGGAGAACCTCGGAGAGTTCCGAGTCGGTTATGCAGGCAAGCCGAAGAGCACCCAATTCGGGCTCAAGTCATTGCGACTGGCTCGCGAATTGGAACCGGGTTTCGTCATCACTGTGGAGCCCGGCATCTATTTCATCCCGCAGCTCATGGATCTGTGGAAATCACAGAACCACAACACCCAATTCATCAATTTCGACGAGTTGGACAAGTGGCGAGATTTCGGCGGCATTCGGAACGAAGAGGACTACCTCATAACTGCCGACGGCGCACGGAGGCTGGGGCCCCACAAACCGCAGACTGTGGCTGAGGTCGAGGAGCTGAGGGGATAGAAGACGAGCAGCGAGCAGCGAACAACGAGCAGCGAAGGGCGTGACCGTTAGGGGATTATCCCGGATTCCGCCAACTCTTTGATTTCATTCGGCGTGAGCCCCGATTCCGCCACCACCGAGTGTGTGTGCTCACTATAACTCGGCGCAAAAGACAGTTCCCTTACTCCCTCCGGTAAATCCACTGCCATGGGAGGCAAGTTGATCGTGCGCCCATCAGGTGTCCGGGTGTTCGTCACCCTAGACGCGATTGCGTCCATCTCGCGAACCTGACGAATTGTGTTGATCGGCGCGTGCGGGATCTTCCGCTTGGCGAGTTCATCCATCAATGCGGCGCTGGTGTACTGCTGAGCGGCGACAGCCATCTCTTGGTGAATCGCTTTCTGATCGCTGATTCTACCTGCGTTCGTTGCACGGTTTTCGGTGCGCAGCGAGCTGAAGTGCTCCATCTCGGTGATTCTATCCCACTGCACGTCGTTGCCAATTGCAATGAACACGAACCCGTCTGACGTTGGATACGCATTCACCGGGATGAACTTGCGGTGTTCGTTGCCGCATCGTGTGACTTCCGACGGATCACAATCGAAGTCCAGGAGAGGTAGTGTCGTGATAAGCCAAGAAGACGCAGCCTGCAGCATCGACACGTGGATCTCTTTGCCCTGCCCAGTTTCGGCCAGCTCAGCAAGTGCCAGGCAAACGTTGGCATACACTTCATCGCCGGCTTTGAGATCGACGAGGGGCACTCCCGATAACATCGGAGGCCCGCCCGCGTCACCCGTGATCTCCATAAAACCGGCCATCGCCTGAATTGCTGGGTCGTATCCTGGACGATTCGGATACTCAGGCCCCATTGCAGAGATGCCAGCCCAGATGATCTGCGGGTTGATGGTCTTGAGCGAATCGTAGTCTATGCCCAGGTCTTTGTAGCGCGACGGCAACGTATTGCAGCAGAAGATGTCGACGTCTAGTTCCTTTACTACCCTGTGCAGAAGTTCACGCCCACGGGCCTCTTTCAGATTGATGGCAATCGTTTCCTTACCAACATTTGGAGCGATGAAGTAAGACCTCCGGTCGTCGTCCACCACGGTGGATCCGATGTAACGGTTGGGGTCGCCGGGCAGGCCGCGCCCTGATGGTGCTGCTTCCAGACGTATCACACGCCAACCGAGGTGGGCAAACCGCAGAGTGGCGTGCGACATCGACAACGCCTGCTCCATGCTGAGAACGGTGCGTCGTTTCACGCTACCGGCTCCCCGGCAGCGGTCTTGAGTGCGCGAAGCACCTTCTCCGGCGTGAACGGCAACTCGTACATACGCACACCGGTCGCGTTGTAGAAGGCATTTGCGATTGCTGCCGCCGTGCAGATCGCCGGCGCTTCCCCAATTCCCTTTGCTCCCGCAGGACCCTCCGGATCCATAGTCTCGATGAACGCGAAGTCGACCTCCGGAATTTCAGGCGCTGTGAGAATTTTGTAGTCGCGGAATGACGGATTGGTTACGTACCCTTCGTCAACCAAGAGATGTTCTCTGGTTGCGTACCCCACGCCCATGATGACGCCGCCCTCTACTTGCCCCTCTATGCCCAGGGCGTTGATGACGCGCCCGACATCGTGTGCAGCCGTGACTTTCGTCACGTTGACTAAACCAGTTTCGACATCAACCTCGAGTTCGGCTACCTGAGTTGCGAACGCGTACGTCGGAGAGACGTTGCCCTTGAACTCCCTGTCCTGCATTACGCTGGGCGGCTCGTAGTACTCAGAGGTCACGATGATCTCGTTCTTGTCGCGGAAGTGGAGTGCTCGAAGCAGCTTTCCGAGTTCCATTAGCTGTTCACCGGAATCGGCACGGACAACCTGTCCGTCGCGGAGATCGAGATCTTCGGCTGCCAGTTCCAACTTGGCCGAGGCGGCATCGAGCAACTTCTGCCGAGCCTTGCGCGCCGCACGTTGTGCCGAGTTGCCCGCAATGAATGTCGTGCGGCTGGCGTGCACGCCTACGTCCCACGGACGAATCTCCGAGTCGTTGTTGATCACACTCACCTTCGACATCGGCACACCCAGTTCCTCGGCGACCAGCATTGCTATCACCGTTTCCGATCCCTGACCAATCTCAGATGCGCCGGTGAGCACAGTTACCTTCGCATAATCGTCGACCTTGAGGATCGTGCCACAGCCGTCGGTGTGATAGATCTTGGCACCGCCACCAACGTGGAACAGCGATGCCATTCCTACTCCACGCTTCACCGGACCATCCTGGCCACTGCGATTTGCCGCATGTTTGGACACGTAGTCACTGCGCTCTGCTGCGGTGTTCAGACAATCCTTCAATCCACATGTCTGGAGATGCAAGCCTTGAAGGGTGGTCTCACCAGCATCCTGCGCGTTGTGCAGCCGGAACTCCAACGGGTCCATCCCGAGGGCTTCGGCAAGCTTGTCCATATGCGACTCGATTGCGAAGGTCGCCTGGAGATTGCCATAACCGCGAAACGCGCCGCTATAAGGGTTGTTCGTGTAGACGACGGTCGTTTTGTACCGACAGTGCTCGATTCGATAGAGCGACGAGAATGCCTGCATCATGACAAAGGGGGTAGTCGCTCCCCATGACGTGTATCCACCGTTGTCGTGGAGCGTGGTCACATCCCGGAAAGCGATCGTACCGTCCTTCCGAGCCCCGCTCCGCATGGTGAGTTCCATAGGTTGGCGCGTAGGAGACGCTAGAAACTCTTCCTCTCTGGAGAACACGATTCGAACCGGCTTACGTGTCGCCTTAGCCAGGAAAACGCAGATCGGTTCGAACGGGTACACATCCAACTTGCTTCCAAAAGCACCGCCGATGACCGGTTGGATCACATGGATCTTCTCTGCTGGAACACAGATCACCGGAGCAAGATCGCGTTTGTACAAGAACGGCATCTGTGTCTGTGAGTAGAGAGTGAGGTTGCCGTCCACGTCGAAGTCGGCGATGATGCCGCTTACGCCCATACAGCAATGCGTCACGAAGTGGAGCGCAAATGTGTCCTCAACCACTACCTCAGACTCTTCCTCACCTTGCGCGACATCTCCGTGCTCATAGTCATAAGTGAAAGGCGTATTGTTCGGATGCTTGTCGTGAATGACAGGCGCCCCGTCTTTCAAAGCGTCGTGCGTAGTGAAGACGGCGGGAAGCTCTTCGTATTCGACCTTGATGAGTTTCAGTGCTTCTTCTGCGATCTCCTCGGTGTCGGCCGCAACCGCCGCGATTTCGTCACGGGTGCAACGCACCCTGTCACCCTTTAGAGGGGGATTATCCTGCCCGAAGCCGAGAGGTACACCGGGGGTGTCTTCCGCCGTGATCACCGCGCGAACGCCGGGGAAAGCTCTGGCCTCGCTCGTGTCTATGCTCACGATCCGCGCATGAATTCGATCGGTGCGCAGGATCTTCCCATGCAGCATCCCCGGCAACTCGATATCCTGGAGATAGCGCGCGGCACCGGACACTTTGCTCGGTGCATCGATCTTCGGAATACGCCTACCGATCAACGATTTCTTGCTCGTTGTGCGTTGCTCCATCTCTACCCCTCCCCGATCGTCTTCGCCATCGCGGATGCGGTTGCATCGATGACCTTCTTGTAGCCCGTGCAGCGGCAGAGATTCCCTTCCAGCCCTCGTTTGATCTCATACTCGGACATGTTGGGATTCTCTCTCAGCAACGCGGTGCCTTGCATGACCAGCCCAGGCGTGCAGAAACCGCACTGAACGGCACCTTTCTCCACGAACTCCTTTTGCAGAAGGTCGAGGCCGTCTTCTGTCTGGACACCTTCTATGGTCTGGATGTCTCGACTATCGCAGTCGACAGCAAACATCAGGCATGAGTTGGTCGCGACGCCGTCAACGAGAATCGTGCAGGCCCCGCACTCTCCTTCACCGCAGCCGAGTTTCGTGCCATTCAGCTGGAGCACGTCACGCAGCATGGTGAGCGTATCCATGTGCACGGGAACCGACACGTTCGCGGGTACCCCGTTCAGCGTGAAATCAATCTCCTGTTTGAACGACATCTTGCAGCAGTCTCCCGGTTAACGTTTGAATCAGCTCTCGACGGTACCATGCCGACGCTCGCACATCGTCTATAGGTGAAATCTCTTCGGCCGCCTTCGTGGCCGCGGCCTTGGCGACGCCGTCATCGACTTTTTTCCCTTCGATCACGGCTTCGGTCTCGAGTCCTCTCATCGGAATCGGTGCGACTGCGCCGAAGGCCACTCTCGCTTCGGTCAGCACGCCTGCATCCAATCGGCCGCCGACGCCTAGCGACACGACTGAAATGTCCAAGGCAGGCCGAGTACCGAACTTCACGAAACCGGCAACGAAATCTTGTTGCGGTGTCCGGAACTTCACGGCAGTGAGGATCTCGTTCTTGCGTAGCTTTGACTGCCCCGGGCCTTTGAAGAAGTTCTTGAGTGGCACCAACCGCCAGTTGGCCTCATCGTCCACCCAGCTCACCAGCTCGACTTCGGCGTCCAGGATCAGGAGGGGGATGATCATATCACCAGCGGGCGACGCATTGCAGATATTGCCGCCTATTGTGGCACTGTTTCGAATCTGCCCGCTTGCGAACTTGTCGGCCGCATCACAGAGGACTGGAACCACTGACCGCAGCAGATCGTCGTTCAACACATCTGTGACCGTGGTTAGAGCGCCAATGCGTACCTCGCCCTTCTCTTCCATAGCCCCACGCATCCCCTCGACTCTACGCAAATTCATGAGCACCCGAGAGAACTCCTTGGCACCTGCCTTGGTCTGCGGCATGAGGTCAGTACCGCCCGCGAATACGGTCGCATGGCCATCTGCGGCGAGCTTGGCCGCGTCTTCGACCGAAGTCGGCGCGGCGTATGCTTCAATTACTGTCAAGAAATCCTCCCTATCAAAACCTTATCGGCTCCGGAAACCGGCCGAACACCTCAACCAAGCAGTCGGTGATCTCACCGACGGTTGCGTACGCCGTGACTGCACCCATTATCGAGGGCATCACGTTGTCACCACTAGCAGCGGATTTTCGTACCGCGTTGAGCGCCTGCCCAACTCGGTCACCATCACGTTCAGCCCGAATCGTCTCGAGCCTGGCGATCTTCTTTCTGCACTCTTCTTCGTTGGTCGGATGGAATTCGATATCGGGTTGCTCCTCGTCGACCTGGTAACAGTTCACTCCAACCTTTCTGACCTCGCCACTCTCGAGCTTTCGATGATGCTCGTAAGCCTGTCGAGAAACGGCATTCTGGATATGCCCATCGGCAATCGCCTGCACGATACCACCTTGCGATTCGACGTCTGCCATCACCGCTTCCATCTGTTTCTCCATCTCGTCAGTCAGCGATTCTACATAGTATGAGCCACCCAACGGATCGACGGTGTCGGCCAGGCCCATCTCCTCGATCAGAATCTGCATGGTGCGGAGCGAAATCCGCGCTGCGCGTTCCGAGGGGATCGTGTAGGCCTCGTCGAACGAGCAGAGTGCCATCGTTTGGGTACCCGATAGGGCGCTAATCAGTGCGTAGTACGCCCCCCGAACGACGTTGTTCTCTGGTTGCTCGATCGTGAGACCGCCACCGCCTCCGCCGGCGATCATCCTGAGCCACATAGACTTCGGGTCCTTGGCGCCATAGATGTCCCGAACGATACGCGCCCATAGACGCCGCCCTGCCCGGAACTTGCTGATCTGCTCGAAGAAATTGCCGTGGATGTCGAAATTGAACGACAACCGAGAGGCGAACGAATCGATGTCGAGGCCGCGTTCCAGCACGAGGTCGATGTACGCCTTGGCTATGCAGAATCCATACGCCATCTCCTGCACTGGGTTGGCACCCGACTCGCGAATGTGGTACCCGCACACGCTCACGGGGCTGTACCGCGGAATGCTCTCCGCGCAGTAGACGATCGTGTCACCAACCAATCGCATCGAGTGCTCGACCGGGAAGATCCAGGTGCCGCGCCCCACGAACTCCTTGAGGATATCGTTTTGTGCTGTTCCTCGAAGTTTGGCTAGGTCGTAGCCGCGCTTCTCTGCGAGTGCAAAGTACATAGCCATGAGGATGGCAGCGGAGCCATTGATCGTTAGCGAAACAGTGATCTTCTCGAGGTCGACACCTTCGAAAGCGATTTCGAAATCCTCTAGCGTATCCACCGCCATACCGACTCGGCCTACCTCGCCGGTTGCCATTTCAGAATCGGAATCCAGGCCTACCTGTGTGGGGAGGTCAAACGCAACGTTCAACCCCGTTTGGCCCTGTTCGATCAAATAGTGGAACCGCTCGTTCGTTTCTTTCGGAGTTCCGAACCCGGCGTACTGCCGCATCGTGAACGGGCGCTTCCGGTACATGAGCCCATGGATACCCCGCGTGAACGGGTATGCGCCTGGTTCGCCGATGCCATCTGTACCCGATACATCATTTGGGCCGTACACAGGTTTGATCTCGATTCCCGACTCATTGAAGACCTTGTCGCTCATGAGACCTTCCCGTTGATGAAGTCTACGATCGACTGCAGTGGGCTGCCGACGGGGAACACCGCGTCCACTCCAAGATCTTCGAGTATCGGCACGTCCTTGTGTGGAATGTTTCCTCCAACCAGCCAGAGCTTCTCCTCCAACCCGTATTCCGCACGCAATTCGCGGAACCGCTGGCAAATCGGGAGATGCGAACCCGACAAAACAGATAGGCCGATCACGTCCACATCTTCCTCGCCGGCTACGGTGGCGATCTCCTCACCACTCTTTCTGAGCCCGGTGTAGATCACCTCGAACCCGGCGTCCATCAGCGCGCGCGCGACGATCTTCGCACCCACGTCATGGCCGTCGAGTCCTGGTTTGGCTAAGAGAACTCTGACCTTGCCACTCATCTCGTCATATCCCGGGCGATAATCGTCTTGAGTATGTCGCTCGTTCCACCACCGTAGAGGGTGAACCGAACATCTCGCATGTAACGTTGAATCGGGTACTCCATTGCATATCCGTACGAGGCCAACACCCTGCTCGCCTGCTCGCAAATGTCGGTCGCACGCTCGGTGGCAAACAGTTTTGCCATTGCCGCCTCTCGAGTATGCGGTTTGCCTGTCGCCTTGAGCCATGCAGCGTAGTAGACGAGATGATTTGCAGCCTCGAGATCGGTGCCCATGTCGGCGAGCCGCATCTGCACCGCCTGAAACCTGTTGATCGGCCGGCCGAACTGCACGCGTTGCGAGGCATACTCGACCGCGTCATCAACTGCAGCTCTAGCAACGCCAATGGCAAGCGCCCCTGTCATTATCCTGATTTCATTCAGGAGCTTCCGGAGTTCGGCCTCACCATCGCCCTCCCCTCCGAGCCTGTGATCGTCGGGAACGAAACATTTGGAGAACGAGACTTCAGCAGTCGGTGACGCCCACACACCCAGCTTCTCGATCGACCGGCCCACCTCGAGCCCTTCAAAATCCTTCTCAACGAGAAAGATCGTGAGCTTGTTCTCCTCTCCGGCGCGGGCGAACACCGTGAAGAAGTCAGCCACTGGCGCGGCCGTTATCCAGGTTTTCTGCCCGTTCAGGCTGTAACCTCCATCCACCTTCTCGGCCGCCGTTGAAATCGATGACAGGTCGCTCCCAGCGTTGGGTTCGGTAATGCAGATCGTTCCGAGTTTCTCGCCGTTTACTGCCGGCTCGAGAAGTCGCTCATGGATGTCGTCGTTGCCCAGAGTGTGAACGAAATGAGTGCCCATCAGCGACTGCATAGCCGCACATGCGGCAAGCGACAGGGAACCGCGGGCTATCTCTGAGATAGCGAGGCAGTAGGAAACGCAATCCATATCGCTGCCACCCACAGATTCGGGATATCGCAGTCCGAGGAACCCCATCTCCGCTAGCTCGCGGATCAGCTCTCGGGGGTATTGCTTGGCCTCATCGATTTCCGCAGCCACAGGCTTAACACGCTCGTCAGAGAAGCGCGCAAATGTTTCCCGCAGCAGCTGTTGTTCTTCGGATAGTTCGAAATCCACTATTCGCCTCCCTCCCAGAAACGGCGCAAACAGCTGCTACCGCCGGCAGGCAAAGATTCCACCGTTTCGAACCGCAGGTCCGATCCGAGGCTCTCGTTGATTTCATCCACGACGGTCTTGAGCCACCAGTCGCATCCAACCTGATCTTCGGAGAGAAGTCCCTCACGCTTGTGCCAGTCGAACCAGGGGCAGGCCTCGTGTCGCGCCAGGCTTTCGCCCGCGTTTGGTGACGGAACGACCGCCGCGTCCTCACCCATCGCGATGCTGCTTGCGACGTAGAGTGCGGCGACCTGGGCAGCGAGATCTACTTCTGGGTCTATCTTCTTGAGGTAAAACGCCGCAGTGTCCTTGCCGACCTCTTCCCAGTACTTCTTGACGGCTTCAGTGGCATCCAGATCGGGACAGAGCGATGACACCGCCCGGCGCCACTCGAAATGCGACGCCCGCATGATGTTCGCCAGAAGTTCGAATCGTTTTGACTCACTCACCTGAGTTCCCCCTGAGGTCGTCCGTGGACTTTTCATCTATGCTGAAATCGGTCTCGTTCAAGACAACGCCGTAATGCTCGCGCGCTGCTGCTACTGATACGATGCCGCTTTTCACTTCTTCTGCGACCAGAGCGCGAGGCCGCTTCATGGGATTCCCGAAGCCACCACCGCCTCCTGCGTGCTGCTGGTATACCGTGCCCTTCGGCACACCGGGGATCAGATCCAACGGCAGCGGAGTTCGGGTTTCTCCGCCTGGATCGTGCAGCACGATCGAGTTTAGAGTTCCCTCTTTCCCGCCCTGAATACCGAATGCCGGCTCCACATCTCCGTCACCAAACACGACGACCTGAGTATTGTCGGATCCGATCTCGAATACCGTCTCGACGCCAAGGCCACCACGCCACTGCCCCGGGCCACCGGAGTCGCAGATGTATTCGTGTTTCTTGAGCAGGTGCGGAGTCTGCTGCTCGAACATCTCGTAATCCTGATCGAGCACACCGCCAGACGCATCAATCATCCCGATGTGGTCGTACCCGTCGACTCCATCGAGCGCACCCGAACCACCCTTGAGGCCCATGAAGCAGATATCGACGTACTTGTCATTGACACGAGGATCTATGCCAGTCGTAAGCGAACAAAGCAGGTGGTTCCAGCCCGCGGTCACTCTATCGGGAATTACCGGCATCAACGCGCGCGCGATTGCATCCGCATTCACCGGGCATAGGTGATTTCCATATGTGGTCGCCGCGGGGTAGGCCGCGTTCAGTATCGTGCCCTCGGGGATCACGATCTCGATCGGCTGCACTATGCCTTCGTTGTGCGGGATGTCGGGGTTCACCATCTGCAGGAAGGTCAGAACCGTAGCGGACGCACTCGACGTGTAGGTCCCATTCACAAAGGCGTTGGATTGCGCATCCGTACTCGAGTAGTCGAACTTGATGTGGTTTTCTTTGACCGTTATCTCGACACGGACCACATACTGTTTGTCCACGTTCTTGCCATCGTAGTAGACGACCGCTTCTCCCGAGTACACGCCATTCGGAATCGTCGCGATCTCGGCTTCCATCCGTTTCCGTGTTGCATCGAATAGCGCGAGCTTGTGTTCGGTGAATGTCTCGAGTCCGTACTTCTCCAGAAACTCCAACAGGCGCCGCTCGCCCACCACGCACGACCCAACCTCAGCTCGCATATCTTCCTGAACTATGTCGAGCCGGATGTTGGCGAATATCAGGTCCCAGACGTCCTTCCTGAGTTTCCCTTTCTCGTAGACCTTGACCGGCGGAATCCTGAGCGCCTCCTGCCAGACCTCGGTGGCATTGGGGTTGTAGCCTCCTGCCACAGCACCACCGATGTCGGCCTGGTGCCCCTTGCATGCCGACCATGCTACGAGTTGGTCTTGGAAGAAGATCGGTTTGTACACAGCGACGTCGTTGTTCTGGTTGCCCATGCTGAAAACGTCGTTGTGGAAGATCACGTCTCCGGGGTAGATCTCATCGCCGAAGAATTCGCGTATGTACCTGCAGACGGGCGCTAATGAAAACGAGAGGATTGGCAAATTCTCTATCTGCTCGAGCATATGTCCTTCAGCGTCGTACAGACCCGTAACGAAATCCTTGGCCTCGCACAGAATCGGCGAACGCGTCGTTTTTTGCAACGAGATGCTCATCTCGTCGGTTATCGACTTGAACGCTCGTGCGAAAACGGAGAGCAGAATCGGATCTATGTTGCTCATGATACGCCCTCCAGCAGATCTTCCCGTCCCTTTGAATAGACCACGAATGAACCGTGCGAATCGCAGCGGCAGTCGAACGCGGCGCTGAGGAAAAGCGTCGTGTTGACCTGCTCGATGACAGCCGGACCAGTGATACGATTCCCGTGACGGGTTACGTGCCCATCGTAGATCGGGACTGACTCCATCTGCCCGGTCTCGGGTAGGTAAACCTGGCGCTCGCCCTTTCTTGCAGCTTCGGGGTTTTCACCCGCGAACGGCTCCGCAGCGGAAGTCGGTTTCTCAGTGATGCCGAGCGCCCTCACCCTAAGGTTTATCAGCTCGATCGGGGTGATCTGATCCTCTAAGGAATATCCGTACATCCGATTGTGCTCCGCATGAAAAGCCGGAGCCAGGCTGCTCAGGTCTCCGGAACGCAATTCGTCGAGCGACACAGGAACCGATACTTCGTGGTACTGCTTCAGGTACCGGCAGTCGAAGATCAGGGAATACTCACGCTTCTCTTCGGGAATGTCTTCCATGGTCAAAAGGTCCGTTCCTTCCGCGACCATCTCTTCGACCGTCTTCGTCAGCTCGCGCAGATCGATACTGTCGAGCAGCGTCACGAACGAGCGCACAAAGTCGTGCTGCAAGTCGCTCATGAGCATTCCGGCGGCACAGAAGATCGATGACTCCCTCGGCACTATGAAGAGCGGTATCTCGAGTTCCTCACAGATCATACACGCGTGGAGTGGCCCGGCTCCCCCCGCCACTACCATCGGGAACTCCCGCGGGTCGTATCCGCGCTTGATCGTGATCTCGCGCACCCCTTGGGCCATGTTGGTGTTCACGACGCGGTACATGCCTGATGCAGCCGCTACTGTAGAGAATCCAAGTGGCTGCGCAATTTCGACTGAGATGGCTCGTTCCGCCGCCTTCTTGTCGAGCTTCATCTTTCCGCCGGCGAAGAAGTCCGGATCGAGATAGCCGAGCACCAGATCGGCGTCCGTGCTGGTCGGGTGAGAGCCACCTTTGCCATAGCATGCGGGCCCCGGATCGGCGCCGGCACTCTGCGGACCCATTCGGAGTAGGCCACCTTCGTCTATCCACCCGATGCTCCCTCCGCCAGCTCCGATCGTCACGATGCCGAGCATCGGCAGTGCGATGCGATATCGATCTATTTCACCTTCGGTGACGACAATAGGGGCGCCGTCACGTACCAAAGCAGCATCGAAACTGGTACCGCCCATATCCACCGTGATACAGCTGTTGTGTCCCTGAACGCGTACGTGTTCGAGGCCCGCGCGTGGCCCAGCTGCGGGGCCGGACAACAACGTGAGCGCCGCCTTCTCCCAAGCCACCTCGGGAGACATGACGCCACCATTCGACTGCATGATCAGAAGGACCCCATTGAACCCGATCTCACCCAGTCTTCGTCTCAAGTTGTCTAGGTAGGAACTGAGCTTCGGGCCCACGTAAGAGTTGAGCACGGTGGTGCTGACTCTGTCGTAAAATCGAATCGACGGCAGCAGGTCCGCGGAAACCGTCAGGTACGCATTAGGCATTTCGCTGCGCACCAACTCGGCCGCCAGCCGTTCGTGCTCGGTATTGGCGAACGAGTTCATGAAACAGATCGCCACTGCAGCAGCATCGTTCTGCTTCAGCAGTTCGATCGCGGCTTTTACATCGTCGATGCAAAGCGGCTCGAGTTCTTCGCCCTTGTAGTCGAGCCTTCCATCAACCGGTAGCCGCAGATAGCGCGGCACGAGTGGCGGAACGTTGGTATAACGGTTGTTGTACTGCTCTTCCCGAATTCCGCGCCGCATCTCGAGTGCGTCGCGCACTCCGGCCGTCGTCAACAAGCCGGTCTTCGCGCCCTGCAGTGTAAGGACCGCATTTGTGGTGACGGTCGTGCCGTGCACGATAGTGTCGACTGCCTGGCCCAATTCGTTCAACGACAGGTCCATGTCAGTGGCGATCTCGGTCAGGCCATTTATCAGGCCGAGCGAGGGGTCCTCCGGAGTCGATAGCACCTTGAAGATCTTCGGATCGTGACCCTCGCGTGTCACGAGAAAGTCTGTGAAGGTACCCCCGACATCGATTCCTATTCTGAGCGTCAAGAGGCTCTCTCCGTTTTGCGCAACTTCCTGCCGTAATCAACACCCGTTTGGAAAGCAGATTCGTTTGCTTCAGCGAGCTTCGACGGCACCGTCTTCATCACGGTCTCGAAGAACTCTTCCGGGGTGGCGGGCAATAGCCCGGAACCGAACAGACAGCCGACCATGACCACGTTCAGCGTCTTAACCATACCGGCACCGCGGGCAAGCTCGGTGGCGTCGAAAGTCAGGAGATTCGAAGTCACTGCCAAGATGTGCTGCTCGAGACCTTCCAGGCTGGGGTACTCCGCATCTGCATTGCCGCGAACAACCTGTTGTGAAAGGACGTAGGGCACCACGGGTGTGGTGTTCATGAAGACGGTCGTGTCTGCCGACATGAATTGCAGCGCTCGAACAGTTTCGACGGGCTCAAAACCAACGACGCAGTCAGCGCCGCCCGCTGGAATAACGGGTGAGATTCCGCAATCGAGCATGACCGACGCCTGGACCGAGCCACCCCGCTGGGCCATGCCGTGCAACTGGCCGCTCACAACCTGGTTACCGCGCGCAGAGAAAAACTCTGTGAGTATCCGAGCGGCCGTCACAACTCCTTGACCTCCCGTACCAGCGAATACGATGCGCCAGCCACGCTTCTCGGAAGAAGTCATACCCCACCCTCCTTGATCGCATCCTGGTTGCACACATACGCGCAGAGTTTGCAGCCGTCGCACAAATCGGCGACGATCTCGTACACGTTGTCAGTGACCTCGATGGCAGGGCACCCGAGCACGAGAATGCAGAGGGAGCACTGGTTGCAGAGGTCCTGATCCACCTCGAGGGGGACACGTTTTTGACTACCACTCGAGCGCTTGTCGTAGACAGCACATGGTGCGGAGCAGATTACGACGTTCACACCGGACCCGGCCTTGGCCTTTCGGAGTACCCCCAGCGTCGAGTCCTCGTCCGTCGGATCCACCTCGAAGACATTCCGGACGCCTAATCCTTTCACCGCCCTCAGTATCGACAGCCCGCTCCCCTCAGACCCATCCGCAGCAGCTGCAACGCTTGGTTGGAATCCTGTCATCGCCGTTACGTGGTTGTTGAGAACTACAACCGTTACATCAGCACTGTTGACGACCAAGTTTGCCAGTGCAGGAAGTCCACTATGGAAGAACGTCGAGTCGCCCAGAAATGCGACCGTACGTTTTCCCGTCGTCTGGGCGATGGCTGCGGCTTCGCTTATGCTCGATCCCATGCTGAGCACTGTGTCGCAACAGTCGAGAGGGGGTCCATAGCCCAACGTGTAGCATCCAATGTCGTTGGTATACACCGTCTTCTTGCCGAATGCTTTCCGCACCAGGTAGAAGCTCGACCTGTGAGGACAACCAGGGCAAAGCACCGGCGGTCTGATCGGTAGAGCCGGTTGAGGAACGTCGATCTTCGGACGCGCCTGCATGCCCACATAGCGGCGAATGACGCCTTCGACCATGTCGGGGCCGTACTCGAACTCCATTGGAAAATCGCCCGAGTGTTTGCCTATGACCGGAATGCTGCGCCCGAGCTTGAACGCTGCTACCATGACGCGCTCCTCGACGAAGGGCGTCAGTTCTTCCACGACGAGGGCCGACTCAACGCTGCTCAAAAACTCGTTGAGAACTGTATCGGGAATCGGATAGGCACCGATCTGCAGAAGTGTAACCCTGTCTTCCAATCCCAGATCTTCCACGATCTGCCGCGCGTACGCGTAGCCGACTCCACTCGCGACAATGCCGCGGCCGCCGGATCCGTACGTACCAAAGAACGGCGAATCCGCAAGTATCTCAGCAGCTTTCTGATACCGCTGTGTTATTTCCTTGCGCATTCTGCGGGCGTTCACAGGCATCGGTGTGTATCGAGCCGGATCCTTTTGGAACGCGATTTCGTTCTTTGTCGTGGCGAGTGACCCCAGTTCAACCACCGAACTCGTATGGCACACGCGCGTAGTTGGCCGCATGATGACCGGCAACCGCGTTTCCTCTGACAATCCGAATGCGAAGCGAGTCATGGCGAGTGCATCGGGGACCGTTGCCGGATCGAAAATCGGGTAGAAAAGGAAGTTGCTGAAATGCCGCTGGTCTTGCTCGTTGGGGCTTGTGATCGCAGACGGGTCGCCTGCCGAAACGATCACCAAGCCTCCTTCGACACCAACGTATGGAATCGTCGATGCGGGATCGCCGGCGTAGTTGAGACCCAGGTGTTTCATACTGCACATGCTTCGCGCGCCCGTGAGGCAAGCTCCGAAAGTCAATTCGAGCGCGATCTTCTCGTTCACCGAATACTCGAACGAGATGCCGCATCCTTCGGCAATTGCGGCGAACGTGTCACCCACCTCCGACGACGGCGTACCAGGGTAACAGGCGAAATACTGTACTCCCGCCTCGAGTGCTCCCCGCACGATCGCCACATTTCCTAGCATGGCAGCCCGCGCTCCCGGATCGTTTCTAAGAACATCTGGTGTGCGGCCGCCGCTCATCCTATGGCTCCGGAATTCGGTTGAAATTTGAGTGAATTGAATTGTCCGTATTGACGTGTCTTGAAGAGGTTGGGGTGCTTCTCTGATCCCGACAGAACTGTCGCCATCGCGTGCTCCTTTTCGGTTGAACGGATATTGCCGAATAGGTCACTTGAAAAGCAAGCGCAGAATCAGAGCTTCAGGTTGGTGATCTCGTCCGTCAGCTGGAATTCGTAATCGGGATATTCGAAGATCGGCATCCTCGGCTCCGTCTGTCCTAATGAGTACCCATATACTCCTTCGAGATCGGTTATGTCTTCCCCCATGTCATTCAGTTGCGCCAGATACTCGCCGATCGACTTCGATTCGATGATCACTACTTTGCCCATATCATCGATTATTGGACTGTGTGACCGTGTGCGGTCGTGATCGTACTCGATGATCCTGCGACCGTATCGGGTGACACCGATCACGCGAAAGGTGAGGCTCTTGCCGACGGCCGGGAGATTCAGGACGTTCCTATCTGTTGCGAGGAACGGTAGATCAGCGTCCTCTCGCAGAGCGTTGATCCTCTCGGTAAGTGATTCAGCATGCCGCGGGAAGTCTTTGATGGTTTTGTGGTATTTAGCCGGGACCACACCTACAACCTTCTCCTCCAGTTCTTCTTGCACGGCGCGCGCAACTGGGGCAAAGTTGTGGTTGTTTTCCATGTACCCCTTCACCACGAAGGTGTAGTATGGTAGGACCCCGATATCGTTCAACACCTGCCGGAGCTTTGCAGTGTGTCCTCTCCGCGATGCAGCGGCCGAAAAGACGAGTTGGTTGGTGACGACCCAACCTGCGGTCTGCAATCTCGCAGCAGCATCTCTCGCCTCGGGCGTGATTTCCATGGGCGACTCGAAGTGAGTCTGAATCACGAACTGCTCGACACCAATGTCGGACGCTTTGGCTTTGAAGGTCGCGAGAATATCCACCAGGGCAGGTGTGATACGTTGTGGTAGGTATGCCGGAAGGCGTGAACCTATCCTCACACGAGTTAGTTCAGCGTACTTCTCGCCGTCCGGCCTCGAGCTATTTGCCTCCTTCTTGGCAAGGGCCATCTCGTAGATCGCATTCAGGATCTGTTCCATCGATCGGTCCGAACTCATCAAGCCGTCGCCGCCCGTAATCAGAATATCTCTGAGCTGCGAGTCCTCTTCGAAGTACCTCATGAGTTCCGCGAGTTTCTCCGACCAGCGCGGTCCCGGTTGGAGCTTCTCGAGCTCGAAATTGAGTCGGCCGCCTTGAAAGTCGTACATGCGTTGGCATGAGCTACACAGCCCGCCACAGGCTCGGCCGACAGTATCCGGAATCAGGATCGCAACATCCGGGTATCTTCGGTGCACGTTGTCGTAGGGCGGAAGCAACCATCCGGCTGCGTTTGGCTCACCTGGCTTGACCTGGTCTTCCTTCTCCCAGGCTACGATGTGACCGAATTCCTCCACCAATTGCGTTGAGTAGAGCACGTAGTGCCGAATAGCGAGTTCGGCACCGATAGCGAAATACGGAACGCGTACGTGAAGCAGAGACAGGTAGTACGGGTTCACAAAAAACGGGATTCCCTTATCCCGGGCAGCGTACAGGATTTTCATGGTGTCCGGGTCGAGAGAAAAACCGAGCATCTCGTTCAGGAGTTCCGGAGAGCGGATCGCAAACCGCAAGTGGAACTGCATGTCGTTCCACCATTCCCGCGCCTGCAGGAGCTTCTCTCCTCGATCGAGCCCCGGTTCGAACCGATATTTGCCGCTGGCCATTTCTCCGCAATCCATCCGGTCGATGATGATACCGAGGATTCGGTCCCTGTTCTCTTCACGCAGAGCAACAATTCTAGGATCGAGACCTGACGGATACCGGTCCATCCACTCCAGCACTCGAGATCGCGATGGTTTCTGCGGCTGGTCTCTACCCGCAAGCTGCCTGAACAGGTGAACCATGTCTTCGAAAAACGCCGGCTTGGCGCCTCCGGTGCCATGATTCACCGCTAGCCAGATGAGCTTGATCGGGTTGCTGACCGCGATCTCGCCCCGAAGGTTCAGATCGATGAATTCCCGCCCGGCATTGTCTATATAATCGAGGATTCGGATTGCGGCGTAGTCGCTCCAGTCGAGCGCCTCGAACATCTCGCGGGTTGGATGGTCGGCCTCGTAGAAGACCAATGCGTTCCGCTTCCCTGCCAGCATCTCCAACAACCAATTGCGCACACCCACCAGCGCCTCTGTCTCGTTCTTGGCATACCGCAGAATCTCTTCGAGGTGGGGATTCTCCCGGAGTAGCGCTTTGAGACGTTTGTGGGACTTGACGGATATGGCTATCCGGTCGAGTTCTTCGTGCACCGTCATGGAAACGCTCCGTCTCGGCAAAAACCGAGTTCGTGATGTTCCAGGCGAACGTTCGCCGGTGACGCTGAAACCGCCCTAAATCTTACCCGTTACGAGGCCGCGTCACAACGTTATGGCAATCAGGCAAAAAACCGCCTCGGCGCCACCGTCGGCACGGCCCGACCCCGGCATTCCGTTCCAATTTTGCGTACTTCAGGCTAATATCTCCGGCCAAGCTGTCTAATTGGGATGTTCGACATTTCACCGGGGCGCTCATGAACCAAAGCAACGAACAATTCGCCACACGCTGGGGGATCTTGCTGGCCGCCATCGGCATGGCAGTTGGCACCGGCAACATTTGGAGGTTTCCGAGGGTCGCCGCGGCAAATGGCGGTGGGGCATTTCTGATCACATGGTTGGTATTCATGTTCGCGTGGTCGGTGCCATTGGTCCTTGCAGAGTTCGCGTTGGGCAAGAAGACGCGTCATGGGCCTGCGGGGGCAATCGGCCACTTGATCGGCGCCAAATACACTTGGCTCGGTGCTTTTGTCGGACTCTGTACCTGCTTCATCACCTTCTACTATTCTGTGGTTGCTGGTTGGTGCATAAAGTACTTCTTCGTATCGCTCGGATCCGGTGTGCCGGGTGGAGACCAAGAGGCATACTGGTCGACGCTGACAACGGGCAATTTCCAGCCCATCCTGTTCCATCTCCTGGTCTTGGGAATTGGCTGCTGGATCATTTCGCGGGGCGTAGTAAAAGGAATTGAACGCACGAACCGCATTCTGATACCGATACTGTTCATCCTGCTGGTCGTGGCAGCAATCAGAGCAATGACGCTGCCGGATGCAATCAAGGGCCTCAGCTTCCTGTTTACGCCAAACTGGTCAGAGCTACTCTCGCACAAAGTTTGGCTGGAAGGTCTAACCCAATCGGCATGGAGTGTAGGTGCGGCGTGGGGACTTGTGATGACCTACGGAGTCTACTTGAAGAAAAAAGACGACTTCGTACTAACTAGTTACGCCACGGCTTTCGGCGACTACTCGGCATCGTTGTTGGCGGGCATAGCAATCCTATGTACGGTATTTGCCGTACTGCCGGAGGTAGATGCACGTGCCGCATTGGGCGCGGGCAACGAGGGATTGACCTTCATATGGCTGCCGCGGCTTTTCGAGCAGATTCCCGGCGGGAGAATCTTCCTACCGCTTTTCTTCCTTGCTCTGAGCTTCGCGGCGATGTCGTCCGTGATCGCAATGATCGAGATGGCGACCCGCATCGGCCAAGACCTCGGAATGGAACGCAAGAAGGCTATCGGCGTGGTTGGTGTGGCTGCATTTGCTCTGGGACTCCCGTCGGCGTGGAAGCTCGGGTTTTTCCAGAACCAAGATTGGGTGTGGGGCCTCGGCCTCATGGTTTCGGGACTGTTCATCTCGATCGCAGTGATCAAGTTTGGAGCGGACCGATTCCGCGATGAGTGCATCAATACTCCTGAGGAAAGGAACCCCGTTGGCCAGTGGTTCGTACCGGTCATCAAGTACGTCATTCCTCTCGAGTTCTTGGCGCTCATGGTGTGGTGGTTCTACCGAATGATCACCGAACTGGACCCGGAAGGATGGTGGCATCCGTTCCACTCCTTCAGCGTCGGCACTACTGTCCTGCAATGGGGTGCCTTGATCGCAGCGTTGCTGGTCCTCAATCGGTGGTGGGCTAACCGCGTAGGCATTAAGGAGCAATGATATGAGTCTCGGCGGCTGGATAATGATGATCGCGGTGCTCGGTTGCGTATGGGGCGGCTTTGTGTATTTGCTCCTTCAGGTGATAAAGCAGAGGCAGGATTGAGAGGACATCCGCAACAGATGAGTGGTAACCAATGATATGGCAAACACGATGGCTTGCACCGAGCACACGCTTGGCCCCGGCCATCGTGTTGTTTCTATGCGCCTGTGGACATCAACAGAGCGAACCAGGTTCGCCTGACCTCATGAGCATTCTACCTTCCCAACTCGCCGGGTGGACTCTGGAAGATTCCACGGTTACCTACGATCGCGAGACGATTTTCGACTATATCAACGGCGCCGGTGAGGTTTACCGGTCGTATGCGTTCAGCGAGGTCGTTGTCGCTCGGTACTCCGCAGCGGAGCGATCGGACGTTCTCGTCGAACTGTTTGACATGGGTACCCAAGATGATGCTTATGGCGTCTTCAGTTATGCGAGGGAAGCCGAGGATGAGGGGATCGGCGGCGGGTACGAGCACAAAGGCGACGTACTGTGCTTCTGGCAGAACCGGTACTACGCATGCCTGGCACTCGATGATCTTAATTCGGGATCGGACAGTAGCCTGGTCGAGATGGCAACCGAGTTGTCAGAGCACCTGCCGGCGGAGTCAGAGCGTCCGCATTTGGTAGGAATGTTGCCAACTGAGAGACTCCTACCCCACAGCGCACGATTCTTCCATCTGCACCAGGCTCTCAACTACCACTACTACCTCGCACGGGAAAATCTGCTCAACCTCGGCACAGAAACCGATGTGGTCTTCGCGCGATACCAACCTGGTGCCGTCATATTAGTGATGATTCGCTACGACTCCGAACGTTCTGCAAGCGCAGCCCTGGCATCATTCAGAGCAGGGTACATGCCAGAAGCAGGTGACGGACGCACACAAATGACAGAGAACGGCAAGTTCGTAGCAAGCGATCAAGCGGGCCAGCATGTGATCGTGGTTCTCGACGCCGAGTCTGAGAATTCAGCCGTCAGCCTGGCCCGAGCAGCTGTGGAGAGAGTGACTAGTCCCATCAACTGAGGACCAAGCCATGAAGAAGGTCAGTTCGTCTTTCACCCGACGAGAGTTCATGAAGGGTGCCGGCGGTGCGGCGTTGGGCATCGCGGCGGGGCTACCTACCATGTCCTGTAGAGGCGAAGAAGCAGAAGCGGAGTCAGCCCCGCTTGCTAGCTCCAGAGTCATTCTCATCCGAAACGAAAACGTCGTCGGCGAGGATGGTGCCATCGATGCGACACTCGTTCAACAGATGATGGATGAGGCGGTAGTGACTCTGTTCGAAAAACCGAGTGCAGCTGCATGTTGGCGCGACATCATTCAACCCAGCGATGTCGTCGGCATTAAGACGAACGTCTGGCAGAATCTGCCAACCCCAGCAGCCGTGAATGACGCGCTGAAGAACGGCGTACTTTCAGCAGGCGTGCCCGAAGAGAACATAGCGACTGCCGATCGCGGCCTCGTGAACAACGAGTTGTTCCAGAACAGTACGGCGCTCATCAACACACGACCGATGCGCACACACTCGTGGTCTGGTGTTGGGAGTCTGATCAAGAACTACATCACTTTCGTGCCGAGGCCGCCCGACTATCACGACGACGCATGTGCGAGCTTGGCAACACTGTGGGACTTGCCGGTCACTCGAGGAAAGACCCGGCTGAACGTGTTGGTGATGCTGACTCCGCAATTCCACAACGTTGGGCCGCACCATTTCGATGCAAGCTATGTGTGGACCTATGGCGGGCTGATCGTAAGCACCGACCCGGTAGCTGCAGATGCCATAGGGCTTCAAATCATCCAACAAAAGCGGCGCTTGGCTTTCGGAGAGGATAGACCTCTCCAGCCCACGGCACATCACATCGCGTTGGCAGACACCGAACACCATCTCGGAAACGCCGACATGAACAACATCGAACTCATCTCGCTGGGGTGGGAGACTGACATGCTGCTTTGAGTCTCAACCGAGTCTTGCAGGTTACCGCTCGGAAGCAATGTTCTTCCGAGCGGTAGCTCCATCCCCGCTTTGCCCAAACTTCTCAAGCAATTTCGTTTACGATTCCCTGGATGCGACCAAGAGTGTCGACGTATCGTGAGAAATACGCACGTGCCATCACCGTCATCATATGTAACCCGACTTGTGGATTGTGTTCGAGGAGCTTGCGGAACGGCGTGACTTCGACTGCCAGCACCGTGCTGGTTTCACTGCACTTGGCCACGGTCATGTGTCTGTCTGAGCCGAGAAGCGGCGAAAGCCCAAAGATGTCGCCCCTGCCCAACCGTCCGACAACTAACTGAGACACGTTGTCGGAGGATGGAAGCACCAGGTTGACTCTCCCCTCCAGCACGATGAAGAAGTGTGAGCCCCGATCTCCTTTCCTGAAAACCAGCTCATCCTTTTCGTAATGCTTCGGCCCAGCGAACGTACTGACCTCTTCCACCTCTTCGAAACTGAGGGACTGAAAAAGCTCGTGCCCTTTGATCATTGTCTCGCTCATGATGAGCACCCCCTTTTCATTGGGCCCCGCACCGGAGGTCGCTTTGGCCTTCGTGCTTGACACCGGTTTGCTCAATAAACGAAAGACGCTGAAAAACCACGCGACGTGCAGAACACCGCACGTCGCCGGCCCACTTCTTCAATTGTCCCCTGCAGCCTCACCCCAATTGCCACCACCTTCCGAATGTTGTTGGCGGCCGATTACTGCGCGGGTTCGAGCGCCTCCGGCTCGCCGTGCCGCTCGACCTCTGTCGACTTGGTCTTCTCGACCTTCCCCAACACAGCCGGAAGCTCGATTCCCGCCTGTTCTGCCAGGTCGTGCATCGCCGGGAGGGACCCAATCAGGCTCGAGAGGAAGTTCGCCGTCGAGCCACCCTCTCCCTTGCCGCCTGAACCCGAATCCCACACCGTGATCTTGTCGATCTTGAGATTCTGGATGGCCTTGACCTGCTCCGCAACCAATGTGGGTAGTTGCTCGATCATCAGCAGTGTCGAGGCAATCTGCGGATTCTCGGTGCAGGCAAGGATCAGCCTCTCATACCCTTCGGCCTTGGCCTCGAGCACCTTCTGAGTACCCTCCGCCTCCGCCATGTACTTGGCAAGGATTGCGTCGGCCTCACCACGAGCCTCGCGGCGCGCACGTTCCGCAGTGGCTTCGGCTTCGATCTCGATTCGTTGCTTCTCGATCTCCTGCTGAGCCAGATCTTCCTTCGACAACCGAGCCAGCTCTCTTTCACGTTGCGCTTCGAAAATCGCCTTCGCAGCTTCGGCGTCGGCAACGTCGCCGCGTCGTTTCGCCTCTGCACGCACCTCAGCAAGCTTGGCGTTGGAGTCGGCTATCTGTGCCTGTGACTCGTTTTCGCCTTGTACCGCCTGGGATTCCGCAGACGCGACCTGAATTCGCTGTTCCTGTTCCGCATTCTTTTTGGCCGCCACAGTCTCAGCTTCCCGTTCCGCGGTGGCGATCTCGTAATCACGCCTGGATTTCACCTCACCCTGGATGGCAACTGCTTCGAGTTCGGCCACCTGAACACGCTGATCGCGCTCCGCGTCTTTCTGGCCAGTGGCGCCGTCTCGTTCCTGCTGAGCCACGTCTACCTTGGCACGGTTGATCGCCTCGGCCGCGGCACGCTTACCGATGGCCTCGATGTATCCGCTTTCGTCGGTGATGTCACGGATGTTCACGTTGATGAGAGTCAAGCCTACCTTGTTGATCTCATCCGCAACGTTCTCGTTAATCAGATTCATGAACTTCTCGCGATCCTTGTTGATTTCCTCAATCGACAAGGTGGCGATGACGAGGCGTAGCTGCCCGAGGATGATGTCTTGAGCCTGTTCTTGGACCTTCTTCTCATTGAGATGCAGCAGTCGCTCGGCTGCCAGGTTCATGAGAACGGGATCGGTTGATATGCCGACGGTGAACGTGGCGGGGACGTTCACACGGATGTTGTTCAGCGACAGTGCACCTTCGAGCGGAATATCGATCACCATCGGTTCGAGGTTCAGGAAACCATAATCCTGCAACAGTGGCACCACGAAGGTTGCGCCACCATGCAGGCACCGAGCAGCCTGGCCGGTCCCGACCTTACCATACTTGACCAGGACCTTGTTACTCGGACACCGCTTGTAACGCTTGGCAACAAAAACGATGAAGAACAGCAACATCAGCAGGACCGGGCCCAATACCGCCATGACCATGGCCCCACCACCACTGACCAGATCACCCTGCGTTAAGAAATCGACTGAAAACATTTGGCGCTCCCTTTACGAAGTTTCGACCGTCACAGTTTGGAAACTGTTACGGTGTTGTCGTCGTTGACTTCGATAATTTTGACCTGGGACTTGGAGTCGATTGCATCCTCGTCCGTTACCGCATTGAAGTAGCGTTGCCGGTCTCCGATCACGAGGCGAACCTGCCCACGCCCCTGACGTTGTCCCGGTATCTGGAGGTACACATGACCTTCCGTTCCCAACGCGTCCTTGATCGACACGGTACCGCTGCTCTGAAATCCGTAGACGAGCTTGAGGAGTTTGGCGAGAAGCCAAACCATGCCGGACCCAGCCGCGATCCCAAATAGAACACTGCTCCCGACGCCCAAACCGGCACCCCTGAAGCCACCCAGGCCGGCCCACCCAAATCCCATCAGGAAGGTGGCGATGGTCTGGAACGAGAGTACCTGAAATGCGTCAGTGGAGTCGACTGCGTCGTGTGCGTCAAAGTCGGCATCGGCATCCATATCGACATCAACATCGATATCCGCATCTATGTCGGTGTCCATATCGCTGTCGCCACCAATCAACATCATTCCGAGGCGAAGCAAGAAGAAGAAGGTGCCGAGTACTGCGGGGACGCCGAACCAAGCGGCCCCGTGACCAAAGAGAAGATCCATAGTCACCCTCCAATTACACGTTGGTGGGAGGCTCTGAGGAGGCGCTCAGTTTTCTACCCACAAAGTTACCAATACGTACGCAGCATTGCTAGTTAGAAGCGGAGTACTCAACATCACGGAATCCCCAACACCTTGTGCACCTGTAGACTCAAACGCCACGCCGGGTTGCGCAGACAATATTCCGTCGCCAACTCAGTGTTGCGTATTCTATCCGGCCCATCCAACGGTTGCAGAAAGAAATGAGCGAAGTCGAAGTCTTCATATGCGGCTGGATCCATGCCATCCTGCGGGTAAACGATCTTGATCTCATCACCCGAATCCTGAATCAAGTCGGTACCAGCCTTCGGACTGACACAGATCCAGTCGATCCCCTCCGGAGCCGCAATCGTGCCATTGGTCTCGATCGAGATGAGGAAACTGCGAGCACGGAGAGCGGCGATGAGACTTGCATCCAGTTGAAGCAAGGGTTCACCACCGGTGCATACGACAAACCTCGACCCTTTCGACGGCGGCCACAATCGTTCGACGGCAACAGCCAATTCATCCGAATCGGAGAATTTGCCGCCGCCTGCGCCATCAACCCCTAGAAAATCGGTGTCACAAAACCGACAAACTGCAGTCTCTCGGTCCTCTTCTTTTCCCGACCAGAGATTGCAGCCGGAGAACCTCAACAGTACAGCTGGACACCCCGCGTTGGCTCCCTCTCCCTGCAACGTGTAGCGAATTTCCTTAACCGAGTAGGTCATGAGGTCTGATACTCGATGGGATCCCTCGCGCCGGCCTTTTCGAAGCCCGCTATTCGAAGCGCGCACGCATCACACCTCCCGCACGCGATGCCTTCCGGGGAAGGATCATAGCAGCTAGATGTCAAACCGAAATCAACACCCAACTCCAGCCCTCTCCCGATGATCTCGTGCTTGGAGAGAGAGATGAGCGGAGTGTGGATCGTGAGCGCGGAGTCTCCTTCCATGCCGGCGCGTGTAGCAAGCCTGCCCATGGCCTGATAGGCTTCGACGTATTCCGGACGGCAATCTGGATAGCCACTGTAGTCGACGCAGTTGACGCCGATGAAGATGTCGTAGGCTTCGAGCACTTCAGCCCATGCAAGTGCGTATGAGAGGAAGATTGTGTTGCGCGCCGGCACGTAGGTGATAGGGATGCCGCTACCGATCGTGTAAGCATCGCGGTCCTTCGGGACCTGCGCATCACTCGTTAGCGCGGAGCCACCGAACACTCGGAGATCGATGGGCAATACCACGTGTTGCTCGACGCCCAGCGCCGCTGCAACATTCCTCGCCGCGTTGACCTCGATCACATGCCTCTGCCCGTATTCAAAGGTCAACGCAACGAGCGCGAACCCGACATCTCGGGCAATTGCCGCCGCGGTTGCCGAGTCTAGTCCGCCGCTCAGCAACACCACCGCTTTCCGTTGTGACATCAACGAGACCACACTAGCATACCGTAGATGACACTCCGACTATCGCTGTGAAGCACCGCGCACGGCTCTGGCCACGATACCGATACCACCTCTGACGTTCTGCGTCACCTCCACCTGAATCTGTGTCGGGCGAATCGCGTAAACGATGTCGTCGGCAATGTGCCCTGCGAGGCCCTCACAAAATTCGCCTTCGTTTCGGTACGACCACAGATAGTACTTGAGAGATTTCGATTCCAGACAAAGATCGTTCGGTATGTACTCGATACTGACCGATCCGAAATCAGGTTGTCCCGTGCGCGGACACAAGGACGTGAACTCCATCGTGAACATCCTCACCGTCTGCACATCCGGAGCTTCAAAAGCCGCATCCTTCATCATCATGCGTGCTTCGTCGGGGCTCGACGGGTTTGGTAGAGGTCCGCGAGCGGGCAGCTCTTGAGATTCCTGCATAAACCATGGGCTCCCGTTACAACGTAGTTGAAAGGTAAGGGCCAAGATTCACCACGATCGATTGAGCCGCAAGGGGTGACCCTTGGATACCCACACCCACACCCGTAGGTTACAGTAGTCTCACTGTCCTTTGTTGAGGAGTGTCAATCCTGAGCCGACTCCTCACCACCAGATTTCGGTGCCTGTAACGATGGCTTCCACGCGCTACTACGCTGTTGACCAGATTAACGGCCAGATCGCCGTGTTGGCGGATGATGAAGGCCGCAATGTCGCGTTACCGCTGGCTCGTTTGCCCAAGGGCGTGGCGGCGGGGTGCGTGTTGTCCATCAGATTGGACAATGCCGGTACTCCTGCATGGTCGTCCGCGGAGATCGATGAGGAAGAGGCCCAACGAAGATCTGCCGAGACTGAGCGACTGAACACCGAGTTCAAAGAACGGAAGCGCCGGGAGTAGAAACTCTGTGGCCATTCCCCACCAGACATTCGTGTTCGTCGTCACATCGCAAATCCCCCGACATAACTAGTTTGGTCCAAACGGAAGCACAAACTCCTTTGAGACTGACGAACGGAGGACACATGTCCCTGCGCAAACGATTCTATGATGCCCTCGGGATCATGTTGGCTTTGAGTGTTTGGGCCTGCGGATCCGACATCACCGGCCCTGAAAACGGGAACTTCGACTCTGAGGCGACCACAGCCGGCCTCGACGTTGTTGATGGGGCTTTCGAAACCGCCGCTTTCGCTAGCCTCGAGGCGCTGGGCGACGATTTCGGCATTCCTGGAGCGTCTGCACCTGCAGCGACCGAATTGCTGAGGGCGGCAACTCGACCGGAGGCCGCCGATTTCTCAGTTCGCATCAGCGAAGCCGCAAGCGAATTGATGGCTTCCGCAAATGCGCCGGCGATTGTCTTGATCCCGGAAGAGTACCGTGGCCTTACGCTCATATACCATCCCGAGGAAGGCTACTACGTCGACGAAACCCGTGATGACGCTCCGACGAATGGTGTGAGGTTCATCCTCTATGCGGTGAACCCGGTCACGCACCAGATCACCGAGCCGCTGACGGAAATCGGCTATGCAGATATCACCGACGAAAGTACCGAGACGGTGGCATCTATCGGACTCGAAGTGGTCTCGGACGGAGTCACGTATTTGGACTACCTGGTGACTCTGAGTGGGACGATAGTCAACCCGACATTCACCATCTCCGGTTTTCTGATGGACGGTGAGAGCCAGGCCGATTTCACGCTGACTCACGCGTACGCCGTGAACATCGCAGGCATAACCATCAACCTCGACTACGAAATCGACGTAGACGATTTCAGCATGGATGTGGCACTCGAGATAGTTGGTGGCGGCGACCAAGAACCGACAATCTCCGTGGACATAGCGTTCTCTGATGGGTCCAACACTGTCACTATCGCGGGCTCGGTCCAGGATCGACTGGGCACTCTCGAAGTTCATGGGAACAATGTGCTCTTCGCGGTAATAACGATCGATTCCAGCACAGTCACGGTAACCGACGCCGAAGGCGAACCGCTTACGGATCAGGAAGTTCAGGCACTGAAGGAACTCATTGAGATCATCGATGAGGCTGAAGAGATCTTCGAAGACCTGCTTGGACCGGTGGAGTTTTTGTTCGACGATTGAGAAACTGAAGAGAAACTCATGCGATCGCGGCGCTCAACTCGGTGGCGCGATCGCACACCCTACCGTTCTCTCGGCAACCCCTTCTGACCTGGCCCAGCACCATCGGCTAGTTGGGACAATATCCGTTCATTGAAATCGAGGCGGTCGAAAACTTCCCCCAACTCGTCTCTCATCCCT
Organism: uncultured Gemmatimonadaceae bacterium; assembly: GCA_964518955.1. Taxonomy (GTDB): domain Bacteria; phylum Gemmatimonadota; class Gemmatimonadetes; order Gemmatimonadales; family GWC2-71-9; genus JBDGYW01. The sequence goes on from CAZFHS010000005.1 coordinate 75,849, forward strand.
TCGACACTCCCTCGCAATCCATCGATCGATTCCGCGATCTTGGCAGCGTCAGACGATCCGACCTGTGGGCGCCGCTTGACCCAGGCCCACGAAATGATCCCCAGCCCTCCCAATACACCACCGGCTGTGATCAATGCAGTGAGGACTTGCGCGATCTGATAGCTCTCCATTTGGGCATCCTTCAAGCGTGGAAGCCCAATATAGCCCCGACGCAACGCTCGGGGCCATTCACCGTATCTAACCTCCCAAAGCCTCGCATTCACCATCCGGAGGAGAAAATGGAACTCGAGCACCGTATTGGATTCCTTGGTATAGGTTTGGCGGCAATAGCACTAGTTGCCACGCAGACAGACCTACTACCCGTGAGTCTTAGAAGTCTGAACCCGTTCGACACGGCTTCAAACGGCAACGTCTCTGAACCCACCCAGCGGGGTCGAGAATTGATGTTAGAACGAGAATTCGACGTCAGAGCCGGGGGCAATCTATCGGTCGACGTTTCAGATGCGGACGTAACCGTACGCAGCGGTGCGGTTGACGGGGCTTCCGTCAAGGTGTTCATGAGGGCACGCGACCGTGCATGGGGCCGCGACGTGTTCGCCAGAATGGAATTCGACGTCGGTTTGCGCGGAGACGAAATCGGTGTCGTGGCGCAAAGCCCTAGAATTGACAGATCTGAATGGAACGACAACCGCGGGGGAGTGGGATTCCACGTCGAGATTACAGTGCCCCGATCTTACAACGCGATAATCAGCACTGGCGACGGCGACATCAGCATGAGCGACCTCGAGGGAGAGTTCGATCTCGAGACCTCGGACGGAGACATTGCGGTGGGAACGTTGACTGGGGTATTGCATCTGCGAACCTCAGATGGCGACGTGAGCGCCGACGGGCTCGAGGGAACGACCATCTCGGTACGAACCAGCGATGGCGACGTGAGTATTGGTGCGCTGTCGGGCCCCGCGGAAATCTCTACGAGCGACGGTGACATTCGAGTCGCACTGGATCGAATCGCAGACACCAAGCTACGCACCGGAGACGGCGACATCACGATTCTCGCAGCAGGATCGATCAATGCCGACGTTGACTTCAGTGGTGAAGAAGTAAGAATGGGATCGGGATTCCTGCTAAACGAGGGGCGCGTTTCCGAACACGGAGCACGTGGCGTCCTGAACGGCGGTGGGCCGACGCTGCACGCGCATACCGGAGATGGGACTATTTCGATAAGGGAAAAAGGAACAGATCGGTAGGCAGCATATTTGTGAGCTCCCAGCGGCTTGCAGGCTGCACCTATCTGCGAGCAGCTGGCTGCTCACGTTCAAATCATTCTTCCTCTTCCAACTCCAGGATTCCCTTTTCCACCGCAATATCTCTAGCCTGCTGCATCAGATCCAAGAGTTTGGGCAATAAGTCAACTCGGATAGTCACGCCACTCTTAGAAGGCCGTGGTTCGTCGTTCTCATTCCGAAACCACTGTCGCACTCCAACCAGGTCGTAACCCTTGAAGTTTGACAGGGTAACCCTGACTTCTTCTCTGTTGTTCTTCGGAAAACTTCCGACAATGATGTCGTCGTCCGCCATGCTTCCTCCAAAAGTTGAGCAGACAAGATGATGGTGGGCACTGTTTCGCGCCAGTGCGATTTTTGTGGCAGGAGCAACGTGACTGATGCGCTGGCATCAAAAGGAAAAAAAGTAGTACGCGCGCTGACCGTCGCGCTCGAGCTGTCGCAAGCGTGCCGCACTTGAAAGCAGACACGACAATGCGTCCGCTAAAACATTGATTCACAACGCCTTCTAGAACCACGTGATGGGCACATGTCTTGCTTAAGAGGGGAACTCGTCTACATGCAGTATCACATGAGGGGGTGCGGAGGCTGTAGGTAGAATCGGCAGATAGGCCTCCGTCCCTACCTCGCCAACCGCGAATGGTTTGCGAGAGCCATCGGCAGTGTACGTGCGCGGAGGCTACTGCTCTACTTCTCCTTCTATGCGCATGATGCCATCGAGCGAATCTCGAACGGCACCGAACCGTCGCTCAGTTTCCTCGTGTTGCTTGACGGCGTTACTCAGGTGCTTACCCACGAGTTCGTATGAGCGCTCGAACTTGCTGAATCGTTGTTTGACACCACCGAGCCCATCGATAATCTCGCGGGCGTTGCGCTCAACCTCGAGACCGCGTAGACCGTGCAGAATGGCAGCTAGATAAGCATAAAATGTGTTGGGCGATACCGGGATGACCTTCCTATTCAAGGCATACCCCACTGCACTGGTATCCTCCTCTGGAGCGTCGTCGCGAATCATCGCCTCGTAGTAGACGTTTTCGGCAGGAATGTACATTAGGGCGAAATCGTATGTACCCTCCTCGGGGCGAATGTACTTGTCGGCTATTTCGTCAATGCGTGCCTTGAGTGTGCGACGAAATGCTCTTCGTTCACGCTTGGCATCATCGCCCTCGAGCTGGAGCATTCGTTGGCACGCTTCCAACGGGAATTTCGAATCCACAGGGACCAGCCGGCCGCCAAAGCGGATAACCGCGTCCACCCGTTCACCCGACTTGAAGCCATACTGCAATTCGTAGTGACCGGTTGGAAAAACCTGCCTCAACAACTCCTCGAGCCAGAGTTCACCGAGCGTACCGCGCAGCTTCGGGACCTTCAGAAGATCTTGCACTTGCGCAATGCTCTGTCCGACCTCTTCCAACCGCGCTGTGCTCTCGGAAAGCCTGACCAACTCGGCGCGCACGTCGGACAACGATTTGACTTGCTCGGCTGTGCCTTCTGCGAGCGCTCTGGGCACTTGCTCCTGGGCACTGACAACCGTGTCGAGACGTTGCCGAAGCTCAACCAGCTGCTGCTGGAACGTTCCCAGGTCGAGTTTGCTCTCGCTTCGAAGCAGGAGTACTAGCAATAACAGAAGGAGACAAACAGCGACGGCCGACAAAACGATTGCGGCCGTGGTCAAGAAACGCCCTCAGCTCTATGCATGGCCCGTACTCCCGAACCCTCCCTGTCTGTCGGTGGTCAGGCCAACGACCCCTTTCACCCAAGGAAGCACCTCAAAACGATTGAGAATCACCTGTGCAATTCGCTCACCGTGCTCGATGATCATGGGCTGGGCAGAATCGTTCTTCACCATGATCAACCACTCGTCAGGGTAATCGGCGTCAATCGTACCGGGCGCATTCGGCAGTATGAGGCCTCGCTTGAAGGCCATCGAGGATCGAATTCGCACCTGGGCCTCATAGCCAACCGGCACTCTCGCTTTGAACCCGGTTGGCACCAGGGCGATGTCACCTGGATCGAGCGAGAGGTGTCCCGACTCAACAGCCTTTTCGCACAGCTCACCGGAGCTTCCGAGTCTCGTTTTGACACTCCTGCCTTCGAGGAACGCGCGAACGTCATACCCGGCTGAACCTTCGGTTTCACGACTCGGCAGTACCACATCGGCACAAAGTGCTTCAAAAATGATGTTGTCTCTATTCTGGATCATCCCGTGCTCCGGCATCGTTCTCTTCATTCTCCTTGAGCCGCCCGGTTTTCCGCAAGGCACCTCGCAGCACAAATTCAATCTGGCCGTTCAAGCTGCGCAGATCGTCATTCGCCCACCGCTGAACAGCGTCTAGGACCTTTCGATCGATACGCAGCGAGAACGCTTTTCTGTCTGCCACCGGTTCTTACTGGTAAAGGCTGCCGGTGTTGACTACCGGTTGCGTGCCGCGATCCGAGCAGAGGACCACGAGAAGGTTGCTCACCATCGAGGCTTTCCGCTCTTCATCCAACTCGACAATGTTCTTCTTCGATAGAAATTCGAGCGCCATGTCGACCATGCCAACCGCACCTTCCACGATCTTGGTACGCGCCGCAATGACTGCCGTCGCTTGCTGCCGCTGAAGCATGGCGTGAGCAATCTCAGGTGAATATGCCAGGTGACTGATGCGCGCCTCGATGACCTCCACTCCTGCCTTGTCGAGCCGAGCCTGCACCTCACCCTTTAGCTGCTCAGATATCTGACTCGTGTGGCTGCTCAGGGCAACGTCGTTCTGCCCGTGCGCGTCGTACGGATAGTCAGTTGCGAGATTGCGCAACGCCGCTTCACTCTGCACGTGAACGAAGTTGACGTAGTCGTCGACCTCAAACATGGCCTCGGCCGTGTCGACAACTTTCCAGACGACCACAGTGCCTATCTCGATCGGGTTTCCGTTGGAGTCGTTCACCTTGAGCTTCCCTGTCTCGAAGTTCCTGACCCTGAGCGAGATTTTTGGCTTCAGATAAAATGGATTGGCCCACCTCAAGCCGGAATCCGTGACCGTACCCGCGTACTTCCCGAACAGTTGTAGCACACGCGCTTCGTTGGGATTCACAATGAACAACCCGGCCCAGAGCACGAAGATGAGACTCCACAATATGGCCGCTATGATGATGCTGGGAACGTTCTCAGATGCTATGGCACTGATTCCCCAACCCGTGAGTGCCAAGTGTGCAATTGCGAGGATTAGAACCATTGGCAGGCCAGCAGCAGCCTTGTGTTGCTTTTCGCGTATCATCTGACTCCTCCTGAATTATGATACTAATATGATATCACCGTGAATGCGTATACGCAATACCTAGTTTTTCCCGAGTTCAGAATCCACCGAGTCAGCTCAACTCAGGCCTAGACAATCATCAACTATTCTCATATCCCTCAAGCATGCCCATTGCAGAAATCGTCCGGGAGGGATGTATGCGTAGGTCAGTAGTTCTCTTGTTGGCATCGGTTTTCGTCCTACCAAACCACGCAATCGGCCAGGAGTCGATAAGTCGATACACGAGAGATTTCGAGAAGAGAGACGGATACTTCCCCTTGTATTGGGACGCCGATGAGGAACGCCTGCTCCTGGAAGTACGAAATCTGAATGAGCAGTTTCTCTATCTCACCTCGCTAGCTACAGGTCTCGGGAGCAGTCGACTAGGTCTCGACCGCGGGATGATTGCCGACGAAGCGCTCGCCAGGTTCGAGCGTCACGGGAGTCGGGCACTGCTTGTGCTTTCCAACCCACGCTTCCGAGCAAGCGACAGTCAGAACCCAGCCCTCGTGCGGTCGGTCAACGAATCGTTTCCGACGTCTACCATCGCAGCATTCGAGATAATTGCGGAGGACGAGCCGGACGAGGAAGATGGCAGCGGGATACTAGTGGATGTCACAACACACTTCCTGACAGACCACGTAGGTGTGACACGGCGGCTAAAACGATCCGAACAGGGGAATTACACTCTGGACCGGAACCGGTCGTCTGTATATCACGAGCGAACCAAAGGCTTTCCGACCAACACGGAAATAGAAGTGTCGCTCACCTTCACGACGTCGAATCCCGGGCCGATTGCCAGTTCGCACGCTCCCGACGCCAGAGCCATAACTCTCAGGCAGCACTCTTCACTGGTTCAGCTTCCTGACGACGACTATCGCCCTAGGAGGGGTGATGCGCGACTGGGGCACTTTGGAGTTTCGTTCTACGACTTCTCCCAGCCGTTCGACGGCGTCTACCAAGCCCGACACATAACTCGCCATAGACTTCGGAAGAGAAATCCGGCTGCGCCAACTTCTGAGCCGATCGAGCCGATCGTGTACTACCTCGACCGCGGTATTCCGGAACCATACCTCACGGCGTTCCGAGAAGGCGTCATGTGGTGGAACCGCGTATTTGAGGCTGCGGGTTTCACAAACGCCTTTCGCGTTCTCGATATGCCCGAAGACATGGATCCGATGGATGCGCGGTTCAACGTGATTCAGTGGGTGCATCGGACTGAGCCCGGATCTTCCATCGGCCCCACGCTCGTGGATCCCAGAACAGGTGAGATCATAAAAGCTGCTGTGAGGATGGATTCGTACCGCTCGCTGGTTGATTTCAACATCTATGCCGGAACGCACACGATAGAGAGCCCTCCTCGAGGAGATATATCCGGCTGGATCGCTTCCCTCGACGACAGCGTGAGCGCTGAAGAATTCGTGATGGCGAGACGCCGACAACACGCCGCTCATGAGGTGGGCCACACGCTCGGACTCGCACACAATTTCGTGGCCGCGAGCAATGGTCGGGCCTCAGTGATGGACTACCCCGCTCCGCTCATCAAGCTGGTGAACGGAGAGATCGACTTGTCCGACGCCTATCGCAATGGACCCGGCGCGTATGATTCGGTTGCGATTCGGTTTGCGTACACTGAGTTCGCGAATGACGAAGAAGAGGCTGGGCTGCAAGCGATCGTCCATGAAGCGATGGCGAACGGGATCAAGTTCAACGCCGATGGCGACAACGCCAGCTGGAGTTCATACCCCGAAGCGACCACATGGATCAACGGAACCGAGGCCGTTTCGGAGCTATCTCGCGTGATGGTCGTGCGACAGGCGCTGATCAACCGCTTTGATGAGACGGCGATCAGACTTGGCGAACCGATGGTGTGGTTGAACGAGCGCTTTGTACCGGTTTACCTACACCACCGTTTTTCGCTCGAAGCAGCCATCAAGACGATTGGCGGAATGGAGTTTCGATATGCGGTCCGTGGGGACCCATTGCCGCCGACTCGGATAATCGCGCCATCACGGCAACGAAGAGCGTTGGAACAGGTGCTCGATGCGCTTGAGCCGGAAGCGCTGGCGATTCCGGAGCGTATCCTCGACCTGATGGCCCCTCGTGCCTACGGCTTCAGCAAGACCAATCGTTTCTTCGGCTCAAGCGCGGAGCCGGCATTCGACCAAATCGGAGCTGCGCGAACTCTCTCCACGATGATCGTAGAGAATCTCCTTGCTCCGCAAAGAATCGCGCGGTTGGTGGCCTTCAACGCGCGCAACAGCGATTCACCCTCGCCTGTAGACGTGGTCCAACGAATCATTGAACGAACTTGGGGTGCACTCCCAGGAGGCCGGGATGCGGTTCTGCGTCGCGTGGTGCAGCGAGTGGTCGTTGATGAGTTTATCGATCTCGCTGCGAATGTGAATGCGACTGTAGAAGTTCGAGGGGCGGCTGAATGGGGTCTTCACCGAATTTCAGATGTGATCGGGAACAGGACGGCCATGCTGCCGGCACAGGAGGCTCACCAGACGCTCGTGCGAGAAGATATTCGCCGGTTCATGAGTCGGGCATACGATTCGGCCAGTCGCAGCGAGGCGCTTCCGGCTCCACCCGGTACCCCTATTGGCAACGGTCGGTGAAAAAATGGCGGCCCCGGTCACCTAGGACCGCAGCCGCTGAATTCTTCTGCAGTTTGACAGCTAGCTAGAGCTAGCTGCCCAGCCAGTACGCCACTTTCATCGCCAACACGTTCGTGCCGGCTGTCGTGAAGACATCCCCAAAAGCATCGCCGAAATTCAACGCGCCGTCTTGTGTGTAATCCTGTCGGCTTTGCTGCCAGACCAAGAACAGAGTCGATCCCGGGTTGAACTCCCACCTCAGAACGGCATTTGTCCTCAAAGACACGACCCGAAAGTCGGGTTCGCTCATGTAGAGATCGACTGCTCCATCTCGATTCACATCAACTTCCACGGTCGCGCCGTCTCCGGGGCGCACGAGTTGGTCATTCTCTAACGGATCGAACCTGTCGGAGTAAGAATCCGCTCGCGGATCCGCCACGAGCCGGAAAGAGTCGTATTCTCCTGCCGAAAGGAAGGGTTGGGCGTACAACTCGAACGACATACGCGACGTTAGAGCAACGTCGAATCGAATCGTAGTGGAAAGCTCACGCCGGTCGATACGGCCAAACATATAGTGGAGCGAGTCACCGACCATGAAGCCACGTAGATATTGACGGTCCGATGTCGACCAGTTCAGGCGGCCGCGAATGCTAGCCGAGAAACTCCCGGGCGGTCGAATATTCAGAGATCCGTCGACAGATGTTGTAGTCGCGTCAGAGACATCTTCCAATCGATGGCTCACACCCCAGCTGAGCCAATACGGCCGTTGCCAATCAGTGCGCCCCCGCACAGAGCCTCGCCAGTTGCCGGGCTGGAGCAATGCAGCGCCGCCTCGAAGCAGCGTTGTGGAAAGGGCTGGTAGCGACCGCTCACCTGTGATACTCAAGTTCCAATAATTGAGGAAATCCGCACTCACGGAACTCTGGATGTTCGTCTTCGTGCGTTCCCAGTCATGCGAGAACTCCCCATCCTCTTGCACTTGCCAGTTGAACTGACGGAACACCCGTCCTGGCCTGAGTTGACGCACTCTCATCTGAAGGCGTTGCGAGTGGTAGCCCGTCTGCCGCATATACCCGAAATCGTTGATTTCAAAGCCTGGGCTTCGCGTCGCGCCACGCGCTTCCCAGGTGAACACTCCGACCACCTTCGCGATGCGCGCGTAAGCACTGTATCCACTCAAAGACGTGCGTGAGGAGTCAACAGAGACGTTGGTCTGGTCGGGACGCTGAAAGTAGTGTCTCGAGTTGCGTTGCGTCCGGACAATCGCATCCTCGGAACCCTCCACTCGGGATCCCATGAGGGCGGTGCCAAACTCGTACCGGTCACTCCCGAGCCTCAGATTGAGATCGGCGCCGCCGGAATAGGCCCGGCTGTGGAGAACATCGAACGCGGTCTCATCCATCCGGCGCGCGGTGGCGGTCCCGATTGCACCATAGGCGAGACGTCCTCGCATTGCGTTGCGCTCCACACGAACCGCCGTATAGCTCGTCAGCGGCTCAACCGGCGAATGTCCGTCCACCCCAATCGAGTCGACTATCCTGGCCTGTTCCTTTGCAGTCACCGCCTGCATCAATCCCAACGCCCACCCTCCGCCGAGTTGACCGGTGAGCTTTGAAGCACCCAAAATCGTTGTCTGGCCGAGGTCGGCCGCATATCCGCCATCCGTCTCGGGAGAAACCTGTGGTGATCGACCGATCCTCCGTGTGTACACCAGGCCTTCCGACCCACCACGACCAAAGCCTCTGTGGCGGCGCGCAGCGGGAGCCAATCCGAACTGGAAGAGGTTGGTTCCCTCCACGAAAAACGGTCGTTTCTCAGAGAAGAACGTCTCAAAAGCGGTGAGATTCACCTCAGCCGCATCCGCCTCGACCTGGCCAAAATCGGGGTTGGCCGTAAGGTCGAGGGTCAATCCACTCGTCACTCCAACCTTGAGGTCACCACCAGCCCGGACAGTGGAACTTCTTCCCGTAGCGAACGGATTGCCCTCCTCGGCAGGTTCGAACGTTGCGCTGCTAGCCGTGTACGGAAGCAGCTCGATACGACGTGGGTTTGGGAGATCTCGGATACCGATGAGGTCGGCGTAGTTGGAGACCTCGCCAGCCTGATCGCGCGGGAAGAAGGGCCAATTCACCTCCTCATTGCGCCGGACGATGTTCCGCTTGAGCCGGACTCCGAAAACCACTGAATCACGTGGCGGGAATCGCAGTTGCGAGAATGGAATACGCAATTCGACAGTCCAGCCGAGTGAATCTGTTTGGGTCGCCCAATCGTAAACGGGATCCCAAGACTGGTCGTGTCCCCGGCCGTCATTGTAAATAAACACGTCTCTTCGCGTACCAGAGGGATTGATGCTTATTTCGAAGGCGGTCCGGCGATCATAATACGAGTCGATGACAACCGAAAACCCATCCGCAGCCGCCATCTGGTCACGACGCATGAGGCGGCCGTATACGCGGTCGGGCTCACGGTCATATCCACGAAAACCGACGTAGAGTGCTCTGTCGGTGTAGACGAATCGGACCTCGGTGGATTCACTCGGGACCGCGCCCTCATCCGGGTTCTTCTGTAAAAATTCGGTGAGCGGCGGCGCAGCAATCCATGCCTCGTCGTCGAGCCATCCATCGACATTGGGGGCTTCGGACAAAGCTCTGACGGCACGAACTGCACCGGGGATCTCCCCAGTGAGAGCACCTCCGGCAGATCGTTCATTGGTGGGTGCGTCCGTTTCCTGCGCAACGAGGAGTACGGGCAGCACGCTGATAGCGCAAACAAAACCGAATATCTTCACGGAACTACCTACAGTCTTATGTATTTGTTCTACTTTTACTTACGCACGAGGCGCAGCAACCATTAAAGTTACCAGGTTTTGGCCTCATGCGCCTGTGCAGATACCCCGTGCCAGCAAAGGGAGTCGGCTCGAGCCATGCTCTGCCGAATGTGGCAGAGCGGTCCGGAACTTCAGGATCGCCAATGCGTACGTATACCACAAACGTTAACCTCGGGCGGGAGGGGTCGCTGCAAAGTCTTACGTCACCAGAGATGCTGCATCGTCTGCTGAGAGCCGGAATTTCCAGCACCCTTTTTCTGGTTGCCTCGATGACCAGTGGATCCACCGTGTTTGCCCAACAGAATGCGGCACCCGTGGAGGGGCGCAGAGCACCGCCAACCGTCGCGGCGGTCCTGGCGGTCAACGAAGCACCTGAGATCGATGGCAACCTCCAAGACGAGATCTGGAATTCAGCGGTTCCGGTCACGGAATTCACGCAGACTCGACCATTTGACGGTAGCGAACCCACCGAAAGAACCGAGGTCAGAATCGCATATAATGGGGAAGCGATCTACATCGGCGTTAGGATGTATGATTCCGAGCCTGCAGGTGTTGTAGGCCGCCTGAGCCGTCGCGACACGTTTTCGCCCTGCGACGCGTTCTGGGTAGACATCGATTCCTATCACAACCATCGCAACTCATTCCAGCTCGGTGTCAATCCCGCGGGCCCCAAGTGGGGTGGCACGTGCTGACGGGTCAAGGAGCAATGAGCCCGTGGAGCCGCTCACCAATTATGGCGTGCTGAGCCTGCGAAAAGACATGCGAGATGGCGCGTCCGTGGTCGGGGTCATGGGAACTGCAACAAACCGCGACATCGACGATCCGGTATTCGACAGCGATCCTACCTTCAACGCCTGGGATGAGTTCGGTAGTCTCTTTGGTGACGACCAGAGAAATACGTTTGTGGTAAAGTTGAATTATTGGGTGAGCATTTGAAGGGGAGGGAGAAGAGGGAGGGGGGCATATCCGACCCCTCCCTCCCCTCCCTCTCCTGCCCCCTCTGCGCCTCCACTCCCACTACCTCCACCATTCCGGCGCGCGTAAACTACTATTCAGCGCGGGCCACTCCGCGATAACAAGCGCGTTTTTTCCACTGCTGGCATTCGTGCCGGACATGGAGTTCGCCATGCCCCGAGCTACAACGGGTCGAATCACGCCGGTTGTGCTGATAATCCGCGATGGATGGGGATACAACCCCAATCCTCCAGAGATCATAATGCAGCAGCAGAGCGCCATCGCCCTCGGGCGCACTCCAGTTCACGATCGCCTGGCATCCGAGAATCCCTGGAGTCTTCTGCACTGCTCGGGCGAAGAAGTTGGGCTGCCGCCAGGCCAGATGGGCAACTCCGAGGTCGGTCACCTGAACATCGGTGCCGGACGAATCGTCTATCAAGAGTTGGTGCGAATCACACGATCCATAGAGAGCGGTGAGTTCTTCGATAACGCGGTGCTCCGCTCGATCATGGAACATGTCAAGCAACAGCGATCAACGCTGCATCTCATGGGTCTCTGCGGCCCCGGTGGAGTGCACAGCCACGAAGACCACTCGTTTGCGCTTCTGGAAATGGCAAGACGCACCGGCCTGACCAACGTTCAGGTGCATTGCCTGATGGACGGAAGAGATACACCGCCCACAAGTGGAGCAGGTTTCGTTCAGAATACGGTCGACAAGTGCCGAGAAATTGGGGTCGGTCGTGTTGCCTCGGTGATCGGTAGGTACTACGCAATGGACCGCGACAATCGCTGGGACCGCGTTGAGAAGGCGTACGCTGCGCTGGTTTACGGTGAAGGGAAAGTGAGATCCGACGCTGTCGAGGCAACGCGTGAATGGTACGCCGAAGGTACGACTGACGAGTTCATCCCGCCCACGTTGATCCGCGACACGGAGTCTGGTGAAGCCGGCACAATCCGCGACGGCGACGGGTTCGTCTTCTTCAACTTCAGGGGAGACCGTGCACGGGAGATCACAAAGGCACTAGTACTCGAGGACTTCGCCGAATTCGAGCGTCGGTCTAGGCCAAAGATTCAGTTGGCATGCCTCACGGAATACGACGCGAAGTTGCCATTGCCAGTGGCATTCAAACCGGAACAGCTGAGTAACATCCTCGCGCACATTCTTGCGAACAGTGGTGTTACACAGTTTAGGATATCGGAAACGGAGAAATACCCTCACGTGACTTACTTCTTCAACGGCGGAGTGGAACCGCCGGTTGAGGGAGAAGAACGGCTTCTCATCCCGTCCCCAAGAGTGGCCACGTACGATCTGCAGCCCGAGATGAGCGCTTTCGGCATCACAGACACACTCACGGAACGGCTCAGGGAGAGATCGCACGACTTCTATGCGGTGAACTTCGCCAATGGAGACATGGTGGGTCATACAGGTTCAGCCGAAGCGGCAGTCAAAGCCGTTGAGGCCGTCGACCAATCTGTAGGAAGAGTATTGGAGGCGATTGAAGAAGTGGGGGGAGTTGCGCTGATCACCTCGGACCACGGTAACGCCGAGTGCATGGTTGCGGACGACGGACAACCCCACACGGCACACACATCGTATCCGGTAGACATCACCTACGTTGGCCCCGACAAGGACATGGTCAAATTGCGGAACGGTACTCTTGCCGATATTGCACCGACGATCCTCGAGCTGCTGAACCTTCCTCAGCCTATGGAGATGACGGGAGCGACTCTGATCAAGTAGTTGAGCGCGTATCCTGGCTAGCGACCCGGTCCCAGCCGAGTACAACAATCCGACCAACAGCCGCATCTAACATGCTGCACGAGAAACCGGAGCTTCTGGACTCGCGTAGTGTCTTTATCCACATGCACGAAAAACAACAAAGCCGGTGGGAGTGATTCTTGAGAACCTCAGTGCGAGAAATCCAAACTTCTATTGCCGGGGCGGCGCTCCTTGTCGCCTGCCTCGGGTCCATAGCACCAGCCCACACGCAGGAGCAGTCAGTGGGGAGCAATGGTGGCCCATCGACACCGTTCGCCGTTGCGGTACGCGCTCTACCGACTGCACCGAACGTCGATGGGAAGCTGGACGAAGCGGTTTGGCAAACGGCGCGTCCATTCAACGATTTCACCCAGCGCGAACCGAACGAGGGAGCACTGCCAACTGAGGAAACCGAAGTTCGTGTGCTTTACACCGATGCGGCGCTCTACGTGGCGATAAGAGCTTGGGATTCGCAGGCTGACGAAATCAAGGCACAACTCACCAGGCGTGACATGGAATCGCCGTCAGACTGGCTAGGAGTGGCGATCGACTCGTATCGGGACAGGCGAACGGCATTTGTGTTTCTGGTCAACCCGGCGGGAGTGAAACGTGACATCTACTTCTTCAATGATGGTGAGGAAGATGAATCGTGGGATGCGGTTTGGGACGTGGGCACTAGCCGAGACGATCGGGGGTGGACGGCGGAATTCCGCATACCCTTTAGCCAACTCAGGTTCCCTAATGCAGAGCAACACAGGTTTGGCTTCAACGTCTACCGCCACATCATTCGTTCAAACGAAGAGCTCTTCTGGAGGGTTGCGCCCAAAGCAGAACCGGGATTCGTATCGCGCTTTGGTGATCTGGAGGGCATAGAAGGCATTCGTCCGCCACAACGAGTCGAGATACTCCCGTACACAGTGCTCACCGGAACACGGGAACCGGCAGAAGCAGGCAACCCGTTTCAAGACGGTTCGCACGGCAACGCGTCGATGGGCGGTGATCTGAAATTCGGACTCACGTCGAACATCACCGTCGATGCGACGTTCAACCCCGATTTCGGGCAGGTGGAAGCCGACCCTGCGGTCGTGAATCTCACTGCCTTCGAGACTTTTTTCCCTGAGCGGCGTCCGTTCTTCAACGAGGGGATCGACATTTTCCGTTTCTCCATTGGGCTTGGGGACGGGGACATGGAGAATGAGAGCCTCTTCTACACGCGACGGATTGGCAGAGCCCCGCATGGAAGCGCTGATCCAAGGGATGGGTATGCCGAACAGATCCATCAAACGACGATCTACGGTGCGGCGAAAGTATCTGGCAGGACACCCGGAGGGTGGACGGTCGGTCTGCTGACAGCGGTCACAGCCGAGGAAGAAGCCCATGTAGTCGATGCCACGGGAAATCGTTTCGTCGACGTGGTCGAGCCGCGTTCCGAGTACATGGTGGGAAGGCTCGCTCGTGACTTCCGCGGCGGCCTGACTCAGGTGGGGCTGTTCGGCACTGCAGTGCGCAGGCATCTGCCCGACAACTTGCAGTATCTCCACAGCTCCGCGTACACATTCGGTCTGAATTGGAACCACAGATTCCTTGATGACACATATTCGTTCAGCGGGCGCTTGGTTGGCAGCAGGGTCGGTGGATCGGAAGAGGCAATCGAACGCACGCAACGATCAGCCGCACATCTCTTCCAGCGACCTGACGCAGACTATGTGACGCTCGATCCGACACGAACATCACTTTCGGGTTTCGCATCTCAGGTTTCGTTCGGGAAGATCGCGGGCGACTGGAGGTTCTCAACCGGATTCGACACTCGTACACCGGGATTTGAATCGAACGATTTGGGGTTCATGCGGGAAGCCGACCGGACAATCCAGTGGGTCTGGATGCAACGGCGGTGGCAACAACCGGGTAAGGTCTTCCGGAGTTTCTTCCTGAACTTCAACCAATGGTCGGTATTCAACTACGGCTTGGATCGCGAAGCCTTGGGTGGGAACATGAATCTGCATTTCACACTGCTCAACTACTGGAACGGGGGCATGGGCTTCAATGGCGAATTCGAAGGGTTTTCTTCTGCTTCCTTGAGGGGTGGCCCCGGAATCATAAGGCCAGGTAACTGGAACCTATGGTTCAATTTCAACTCGGACTATCGGAAGTCGGTGAGAGGTGGCATCGGCGGTCACTATGTGCGTATGCCGGATGATGGAAGCTGGGTGTGGGGTGTGAACCACCGTCTCTCTTGGCGTGTGGCAGGAAATCTCGATTTCACCGCGGCTCCCGGATTCAGCAAGCAGCTGGACACATGGCAATACCTGCGGACGGAAGACGTTTTGGGAGAAACCCGGTACATATACGGTGGGATCAGAAGAACCACGGCCAACATGACGTTTCGCGGCAACCTCACGTTTACTCCCAATCTCTCGCTCCAGCTTTACATGCAGCCTTTCATAGCAACCGGCGCATATGAGAGTTACAGCAGAGTAGAAGATCCCCGGGGTGCAACTTGGGCGGATCGGATGGTGCCATTCGAGTCAGAGCAGATCGTTGTGGATGGCGGTGATGTCTTGATCGACATCGACAGCGACGGCACTGCTGACATGAACCTCGGCAACCCCGATTTCACGTACCTGTCGCTTCGATCCAACGCGGTCCTGCGGTGGGAGTATCTGCCTGGATCAACAGTCTTCTTCGTATGGCAACACGGGCGGTCAGACTATAGCAGTCAAGGCCAGTTCAACCTGAGAGATGGTGTAACCGACCTGTATGACGCCGAAGGTGCCAACACGTTCTTGGTGAAAGTGAACTATTGGTTGGGACGGTAGGAGAACATCGAACATCGATCGGGAATCGGACCGAACTTCAGCTGGATGTTGGGCGTTCTTCGTGCCCCCCGGTTCCGAGGTAAATCGCGACCAACGCCAACACTGCGCCGACGACCTCGATCCCCGCGGTCGGTCTGTCGAATAACACGACGTCCCAAACAAACGCCAGAGCGGGCTGCAACAGAAGCAACAGACCGGCTCGTGATGCAGTAAGGCCAGGAAGGCCTGTAGATATCAACACCCAACCAATTACATGGCACACGATCGCGTATGCAGCCAACAGGCTCCATGTGGTACCACTGGCAACAGCAAAGGTCTCCTTACCGATACCCACATAGCCCGCTAGGACAGCTGCACCGACGATTGAGATGATTGCGACAGTCACTACCGGCTCAGGTGCGTTCGGGCCAGACTGCACGTGACGCAGCACGAGCAGAAAGGTCGCGTATAGCACAGCCGTTAGAGCACTACAGGCAACACCCAGCCGGTAAGACGCGTTGAACTCACCCCATTCGAGTCCGAAGATTAGGAACAACCCGAGCATTGCCAAAAGGATCGCGACCGCCAATCGAAGAGTGAGGCGCTCCCCCAAGAAGAGAAGTCCGAAAGCGGTCAGCACGAAGATCTGGTGATTCCCCAGGACGGTCGCTAGCCCGGGACCTATGATCTGGATACTGACGTGCCATACCGAAAGGTCCAGCGCGACGATGACCCCGCATACTCCTGCCAGTAGCCACGCTTTTGGCTGCAGCCGTTTCCAGTGCCCCTTGATCAGGGCGGCAGCCGTAAGCACGATTCCGCCGATCAAGAGGCGGTAGAGCGCCGCGGCCGATGGGCCGACGTCCACGACCTTCACGAACACCGGCGAGAAACTGATGAGGAATGCGCCAGCCGCAACTCGCGCTGTTGGCGACACCGTGATTGTATCAGCGGAGCTCACTCGTTTTTCGCTCAAGACCGGCGACTCCCATAGGATTGTGGCGGTAGCATGGTACTCAAACCGGCGTGTCTCTGCGAGAGCACTTGATATGCGCAGGCACATTAGCGATGGTGCGCGGTCATGAAATTGGCGCATCTGAGTTCGAAAACACCGGCGATCCTACCGCTGTTCGCAGGTCTAGGTGTTTCCATCCTGTTGAATGCCGCACCAGTTGCCGCTCAGGAAATCGCCAGACCATCCCTGTCCGCGGTGAGGCTAGAGGGTGATGCGAACTACGTGGTCCTGGATGGACTGCTAAATGAGACATTTTGGCAAGATGCGCCTCTCGCCTCTGGTTTTCGTCAACGCGAACCGTCGGACGGCGCGGCGGCAACCGAAGCAACCGAGGTGCGGGTAGCGTATGACGAGACAGCCCTCTATGTGGGCATTCTCGCGCGCGACAGTGACCCGGACGCAATAATCTCGCGGCTCTTACAGCGAGACAAACTGATGGCAGTAGATGAGTTCGGCGGCACCCCCATATTCACTGGTGACGACGCGATCGCGATTCTGTTCGACACTTTCCACGACCATCGAAACGCAGTCGTGTTCGCCACCAATCCCAACGGTGCCGAATTCGAGGCACTCATCACCGACGAAGGTCGCGAGGTGAATGTTGACTGGCGCGCCGTGTGGGAGGTGAAAGCGCAAAGAACACCAGACGGGTGGTCTGCTGAATTCGTGATTCCTTTCCGCTCGCTCCGTTACCCCGCGGGCACGTTGGGAGAGGACTGGGGATTCAACGTCTATAGGGTCATACGACGCAAAAACGAGGAGGTACTCTGGAGCGGATGGTCGAGGTCCACCGAGGGGTTCCAGCGGATCAGCGCAGCCGGTCACCTAGAGAACCTCACTGACCTGCCGCGCGCGGGTATCAATCTCGAGGCAAAGCCATACCTGCTAGTCGGTGGAACTCAGGAGCAAACCGACGCCGGCATCGATACCGATCCGAAGCTCGAAGTTGGTGCCGATGCCAAATATGAGGTCCGACCTGGTTTGGTGCTCGACATGACGGTGAATACGGACTTTGCTCAAGTAGAGGTCGACGACGAACAGGTGAACTTGACGAGGTTTTCCCTTTTCTTCCCGGAGAAGCGTGAGTTCTTTCTCGAGAACGCGGGGATATTCGAGTTCGGGTTCAGGAGTTTCATGGAGCCGCCGCCATTCCTGCTTTTCTTCTCGAGGCAGATCGGCATCGCTGAAGACGGTGAGGTACCGGTGTTGGGCGGTCTGCGTCTTACCGGCAGGGTGGGCGCGCAGACAATAGGGCTGTTGAATGTCGTGACCGATTCGGCATACGACCAGGCTCGCACCAACTTTGCGGTTGCACGAGTAAAACGCGACATCGGTGACCGCCACTTCATAGGCGCCATGGTAACCGACCGCCGAGATCACAACGGGTGGAACACGGCTGGCGGGGTGGATTGGTCGTTTTGGCCAACCGGCACAATCAACGTTCAGGGTTTCGGCGTGAGAACCGGCACATCTGACGCCGGTGGCGATGATTTCGCTTACCGCACCAACGTGGATTTTTCAACCGATCGCGTCGGAGGCAACCTCCAACACATGATGATTGGGGCGGAGGCCACAGCCGACGCCGGTTTCATAACGCGAACGGACATGCGCCGAACTGACGGCCACCTGCGGCTCTCTCCGAGACCACAGCTTTTGGGACTACGCAAGGTCGACCTGTTCACGACGGTCAATGTTGTTACGCGACTCGATGGATTGCTGCAAGATTGGGCATTTGGTACAGCCATCAGCCCGCAATGGAATTCCGGCGAAAACCTGATGGTGTACTACGGACGCGGGTTCAATCGCATTGACGAGAGTTTCGAACTCGGCGACGGTGTCGAGGTGCCCGCGGGCGATTACGACCTGTGGCAGTTGTTCGTGTTCGCCAATACCAGCGGCAACAGACCGATCGTCTTGGCAACACAGAGTATCGCGCAAGGGACCTTCGGTGGGCACGTGCTTTCCCTAAACGGCACACTGACCGTCAATCCGAATGCCAACATCTCGGTGGAAGCGCGATACAATCGCAACTTCGTCGACGTGCCCGATGGTTCTTTCAACGCCGATGTAGCATCGATCCGGCTCTCTTACGCTTTTTCGACGAAACTCATTGCGAACACGCTTCTACAGTACAACAACCTGGACAACTCCGTGTCTGCTAACGTTCGGATCAATTTCATCCACTCGCCTGGCAGCGACCTGTTCATAGTGTTCAACGAGCGCCGCGGAAACGACAACGCGTTGTGGGACTTTGACGATCGCGGAGCGGTATTGAAGTTGACGTATTTGGCGAGGTTCTGATTGCTCGACCCTCTTACCTCTCCTTCCTAACCCCCCTACATTCCACCCCGTCTATTCACCAGTGAGATTTCCAATGACCAGGATTCGCCGCCTTCTCGGCACTACCGCACTCGTTGTAACCGGTATGTCCATGACCGCCTGTGATAATCAACAAACCGACCTTCAGAATCTCGTCGACCAATATGCGACCGTTCGTCTCACAGCTGACCTGAGCACGCTGAGTGAGCGCGAGCGCCAGATGATCCCCATCCTCATCGAAGCCGCAGAACAGATGGACCCGATCTTCTGGCAACAAGCCTTCGGGAACAAAGACTCGCTGTTGGCCACGATCGATGACCCGGCGCTACGCCGGTACGTCGAGATCAATGTTGGTCCGTGGGACAGGCTAGCCGGAGACGCTCCGTTCATTGAAGGAGTTGGCCCCAAGCCAGCCGGTGCCAATCTCTATCCGCCGGATCTAACGAGAGAAGAATTCGAAGCAGCACTCGATGCACCGCCCGAGGTGGCGGAGTCACTACGCAGCCTCTACACATTGGTGCGGCGCCGAGACGACAACAGCATCTATCCCCTACCCTATCACGAGGCGTTCGCGGAACACGTCAATGTCGTTTCTGAAAAGCTGGCGGAAGCCGCCACTCTTGCGGACGATCCGGGTTTGCGCCGCTATCTGGAATTGCGTTCAGAGGCCATTCTGACCGATGAATACCGTGAGAGCGACATGGCCTGGATGGACATGAAAGACAACACCATCGAGGTCGTTATAGGTCCTATCGAGACCTACGAAGATGGCCTCTTCGGATACAAGGCAGCCTACGAAGCCTACGTGCTGATCAAGGACAGGGAGTGGAGCGACAGACTGTCACGGTTCGCCACACTCCTGCCGGACCTCCAACGCGGCCTGCCGGTCAACGACGCATACAAGAGGGAAACCCCGGGCACCGGATCTGATTTGAACGCATATGACGCGGTGTACTACTCCGGCGACGCAAATTCGGGTTCGAAGACAATCGCGATCAATCTGCCGAACGACGAGGTGGTACAACAAGAGAAGGGCGCTCGCCGGCTTCAACTCAAGAACGCCATGCGAGCCAAATTCGACCAGATCCTCGTCCCGATCGCTCAGGAGCTAATCGCCGAGGATCAGCTGCAATACATCACATTCGACGCCTTCTTCGAAAACACGATGTTCCACGAAGTTGCCCATGGACTGGGGATCAACAACACCATCAATGAACGCGGCACCGTGCGCGAAGCCCTGCGCGAACATGCTTCCGCCATAGAAGAGGGCAAGGCCGACATACTCGGCCTTTACATGGTCACCAAGCTGCGGGAACAGGGGCATCTCACCGAGGGCGTAGTCGAAGACAACTACGTCACTTTCATGGCTGGGATATTCCGCTCGGTGCGGTTCGGAGCATCTAGCGCTCACGGCCGGGCGAACATGGTGCGTTTTCACTTCTTTGAAGAGCAGGGCGCTTTCAGCCACGACGAGGAGACCGGCAAGTACCGTGTGGACTTCGGCAGAATGGAAGCGGCAATGGAAGCTCTGTCGGAGCTCATACTCACCATTCAGGGCGACGGCGATTATGAGGCCGCTGGCGAATTGCTGGAAGAAAAGGGCATGGTCGGCCCCGCTCTCCAGGCTGAACTCGACCGGCTCGCCACCCTAGGCATTCCGGTCGACATCGTCTTTGAGCAAGGTATGGCGGTACTCGAAGAGGGTGCGACACACTAGAAAAAAAAATCCCCGCCTCCGCGCATTCCGAGGCGGGGATGATCCCCTGGCGGGAGCAATCTCAGTCGTCAATTATTACGTTCGCGAATCCTGCGGGTTGCCTTGCGAACGTCTCTGCGAATATCGTCGCGCAGCCTCTCCATGTCTCGCCGAAGTTCTTGCCGGTCCAGACAATCACCATGGCTGTTTGAGCCGCAGGGCACCAGATCTGGCTCAACCAAGAGAGTAGTCGTGCGCTCGGTCCCATCGAAGACAACGCTGCCAAATGGTACGAGGCCGTCTACCTCGGATACACAGTGCATCACGTGCTTCAAACCTTCAGTGAAATCGCCCTCCAATGCCTCCGGATCCGCCTGAAGGTTGCACTCGCTCAGGTGTGCTAGATGGCCGGAATTTGGCACACTTACGACTATGCGCAGACTGTCCACTCCGCCCGGCTCGGTGCGAAGAACGACAATACTATTGTATTTCCCGACCCTATCACCATCGACGTACAGGTTCGATATGATGGGCACGGACCCGACCCTCAGTTCAACCGGTCCGGAACTGTGCTCCAGGCTGTCTCCCCACATCTCGATCTGATTGATCAACTCGGAGCCCTTGCGGATGCCAATGGCGCTGGCGACACCGACCACTAGTATCAATGGCGCGCCGACGGTTACCAACAACCTGCGTACCGGTTTCATGGCCAATCTCCCTGGGAATTCTTCAATGAGGTACGTAACTCTTTACGTGGTCCGGCGTAACGTGGTTTCACGGGCGGGCAAGAGAACGTTCAACGAGCAACGCATCGGTTGTTATTCATATGCTTCTTCACCGCTGATCGCTGCTCGTTGTTCGCTGCGCCTCATTCCCTCCCTCCGCTTCAACTTGACACTACCACCCAGCCACACTTAGCTCTCATTGGCTCCTTTCTTGACGGCGGAGAACAGAATGACGGCACGGTTGACGTTTCTCACAGGTAGTCGTGCAGGTACGGTGTTCGAACTGTGCGAAGGAGACTCGACGATCGGCCGAGATCCAACTTGCGACATCCTCTTTTCTCCGAACGAAGTTCTGGTTTCGGCCAAACATGCATCTCTCTCGTTCCGAGACGGTACATACGTTCTGCACGATGAAGGCAGTAGAAACGGCACATTCGTGAACGGCGAACGTGTGACTGAGGACCGCGTTCTCGAGCATGGTGACCTCGTCCAATTTGGTGCCGGTGGACCTGGCTGTCGTTTCGTGATCGGTACAGGGCCCGAACCGATGCCAACGTTGGATCCCCGCGAACTTGCCCATGCATCCGAGGTATTCAGTGCAACTCGGATGTCCGATGAGCCGAAAGGCCCGCCGGGCGGACGAGAGATTTCCACTACGCGGGACATGGTCGCGGTCGCCGTGAGCCGCGGGGCCAAGAACCGGAGAGCTCTGCTCGTGTTAGCCGCGGTTGCCGCCTTGGCTATTGGTGTGGCATTCGTCTGGCAGCAGGTGGACAGGGCCGAACTGGAGCGGGCACTTGGCGAACTATCCGAGTCGTTGGCAACAGAGAGAGATTCTAGATCGGCGCTCGAAGCGGACATAGTGACCTTTCAGCAACGCGCCGACTCTCTTCAGGCGCTGCTCGCGGAGGAACAACAAAGGGTTGCCAACGACCCGAGAATCGACGCCGATGCCGTTAGAGAGCTATCCAGGGGCGTGGCCCTGTTGGTGTACACCTACGGGTATGCCGAAGTTGACGGAGACCGGCTACTCAGATACGACGTTGACGATCGTGGAATCGTCAGGTTCGAGCCGGGGCCGGGGGGACGACCCACACCCAGGCTCTCATTCGGCGGAGCTGGAGACCCAGTTCAACATCAAGGTACGGCGACCGGTTTTCTGATCGATTCGGCCGGTGTATTGCTAACCAACCGCCATGTCGCCGAGCCATGGGCTAGGGACGAATATCTCTTGTTCTTGCGTTCACGAGGCCAAAACGTCGAAGGCAGATTCATCGACCTGAGGGCATATTTCCCACCAGGTGGCCAAGATTACCCGTTGGAAGTCGAACGAGTCTCGAGGTTTGCGGATGTCGCAGTAGCCAGAATAGTTGGCACACCCCCACGACCAACGGTGTTGCCATTGGCTGGAGCCGCCGGAACGGCCGGCCCAGGCGACCAACTCGTGCTCATAGCGTATCCGACAGGCCTGCGAAACCTGTTGTATCGCGAAAACAGGGCGGAGCGCGAGAGAATCCTGCAGGCCGTCGGCACCGACGACGTGCGCCTGCTCGCAGCAGAGCTAGCTTCGCGGAGACTCATCCAGCCCCTGATCACCAACGGAAGCATCAGCGATACAACCAGCAGAGAGGTCATTCACACCGCGGCCACTACGGTCGGAGCAAGCGGAGGCCCGCTGATTGACCTCAGGCGCGGTGTTTTTGCAATTCATTATGCGAGCGTGCGATTCTCCGCCAGCGACCCATTTCGGACTCAACGAGGGGTCCCGATACGATATGCCTGGGATATTCTGCCTCTAGATGTGCGACGCAGTTTGGGGCGACGAAACTAAAGGACAAGTACGTCGTATACTGCATGCCGATGCCGACGCGTTCTTTGTGGCTGTCGCTAGACTCGTCGATCCTGAAGGTGCAGGCACCGAGCCTCTTTTGATCGTCGGCGGCTCCGCCAAATCCCGCGGCGTCGTCACCTCTGCCTCTTACGAAACCCGGAAGTTCGGGGTGCGTTCTGGCATGCCCATGTCTCAGGCGTTGCGGCTCTGCCCGAATGCATACTGCACTCCCGTACCAGGTAGTGCCTGCCGAGAAAAAAGTCGTGAGGTCAGGCAGGTATTGGAGCGACTAACGCCCGTTGTTGAGCAGGCAAGCGTGGATGAGTTCTATATCGACCTCACCGGCACAGAGCGTCTCTACAAAAATGCTCCCCTTGCCCAGACAGCAAGTGAGATACGCCAGGCAGTCTTGGACGAAACCGGGATCGCGGTGTCAATAGGTGGCGGCACCTCGAGACTCGTGGCCAAACTCGCCGCAAAAAACGCAAAGCCACACCGCGGGTGTGCGACCGGAGTAGTAATAATCGCTCCTGGCAAAGAGCAAGAGTTTCTAGCCGAGCTCAAACTGGCGGATATTCCCGGAGTTGGGCCGCGGTTTCAGGAACGACTAGCAGAACGCGGATTGCGTTCGGTTCGTGATGCGCTCGCGTTGAGCGAAGAGGAGTTGTCCGGTTGGCTCGGAGATCGCGCCGGGAGGTGGATATACCGGAAGATCAGGGCGATGGACGCTGCACCAGTGGCCAGGCAGAGTGTCGCCAAGTCGATGAGTCACGAACATACCTTCGCCACTGATCTGCACCACGACGGGGAGATCGACAAAGAACTTCAGAGATTGGCACTGCGTGTTTCGGCCGATATGAGGGCAAAAGGGAGGAAGGCACGGACAATAACAGTGAAGTTACGGGACGCGGACTTCACAACGCGTCAGGCAAGCCGGACCCTGCCCACCGCGGTGGCATCAGACAACACCATAAGCGATGTCGCTCGAGAACTGACACGCAAACTGCGAAAGAAACGCAAGATGGGAGTCCGGCTTCTCGGGGTATCGGTTTCGAAGTTCGAAGAAAACAAAGAACTGAGTGAACAACTCTCACTTCTCGACGGCGAGATCGAGAAAGAAGAACCTCTTCTGCAGGCTGTTGACAGTATCAACGAAAAATTCGGCACACAGAGCATCGTGCGTGCGAGCACCGTCGACTCCGTCAATTCGTCGCAAAAAGAACCACCAAATGGACAATCCGTCTCATGAAGTGGACGGAATGCCAGTAATCGAATTAGCGTAACTACTTACAATACAACGATTTACATCATGGCACGCATCTAGCAAAGACCTTTAGCGGGGACGGTACGAGCGTTTTCCCCATTGAGGTTGTGGTAACACAGATAGGTTGCCACTATGCACACTGGCTGGCGCTTCGGCCCAGACCCTCGCCATATTCAAGAGAGTGCAGGTCGTACGCGACCAGCCAACGGTGAACTGGAGGTTGATATGCTGAGCGTGTTGATGTTCTCGCTGACTGTAGCTGTCGCAGATGTCCCGGACATGCCGATGACAGCATTTACTCAGCAGGGCGATCCTCCCGTAAAGCTCTGGTTGAGCGAAGATCATCCTCGCCTGGGCGACCGCGTGCGGGTCGATGTCCGCACGGAAGACGATGGCTACTTGCTCGTGTTGCATTCCGAGCCGGACGGACGTGTGCGAGTCCTGTTCCCACTCGATCCGATCCATGACAACTTCGTCAGAGGTGGCGACGAATTCGAAATTCGCGGGCGCGGCGATCGCGACGCGTTCCGCGTATACGCGTCCGAGGGAGTGGGTACCGTTTTCGCTGCGTTTTCTCGTGATCCATTCCAGTTCGAGCAATATTTGCGCGGCGATCACTGGGATTATGGTCTCAGAGACGTGTGGTACGTCGCCGAAGACCCCGAACCGGAGATTACCGACCTGGTTCTTCGCCTGGCTTCGGGCGCATATTTTGACTACGACTTCGTGCAGTACGGCGTGGGCGAAACTGTCGTCGCCGCCAGACAGCAAACACATCTCTCACTTTACTCTGACCCGTACTATTACGGCGGTGTCAACGTCGGCATAAATGTCGGCGGATACTACGATCCGTTCTGGTCGTACCGACCCTATTGGAGAGTAGGATTCATGGGATGGCCTTCGCGATACTATGCGCGGAGTGCATGCTACCGTTGGGGTGGTTGGGGTTGCTACGACCCATTCTATTGGGGCGGGTACTACGATCCATGGCACTATGGGTACGGGTACGGGTACGGGTACGGTTATGGCTACGGATACGGCTATGGGTACTACGACTACTATCCCAGATACCGCTACCGCAGCCCCACTGTCGTAGTGTACGGTGACAACAGGCTCCGAAGCACGTCCCGCACTCGGCTGACGCCGTCAAACAGCACTAGCAGAACCAGGCGGGCTTACGTTGGTACGCTGGGTTCATCGGTAAGGCGTACATCGGCAGCCAATGCGACGTCGGCGAGCGCGAGGAGATTGGTCGCCTCGAGTCGCAGCGAGCCACAATCGCCCAGGCGCGTGTCAGCAGACGGTGGACGTAGGACGGTGAACAGTCCACGCACGGCCACGACTGCGCGGTCGACCTCGACAAACGTCCGTCGGACCACCGATGCTTCGAGGCGCACGGTAAATGCGACTGCGCAGCAACCGACACGGCGTGTGACTAGTCAGACCACGACAACACGTCGGACAACCCCGACACGTGTTACGTCGATGACTCGTCGTTCGACTTCGGCTGCCCGCGCAACCCCGACGCGCAGCACGACCACGCGTCAGGCAACGCCGAGTCGGAGTACCAACACAACGCGCCGTGCAACTCCGACGCGTAGCACGACCACGACGCGACGCGCGGTGCCGACTCGCAGTACGACAACTCGTCGGGCGACACCGAGCCGCTCAGTAACAACACGGAGCGCGCCGGTACGTTCGAGCCGTCCGAGTAGCTCGCGGAGCACGCCGGTACGTTCGAGCCGTCCGAGCACATCGCGGAGTACGCCGGTACGGTCGAGCCGTCCGAGCACAACGCGGAGTACGCCGGTACGGTCGAGTCGTCCGAGCACATCGCGGAGTACGCCGGTGCGGTCGAGCCGTCCGAGCTCAGCGCGGAGTACGCCGGTGCGGTCGAGCCGTCCGAGCTCAGCGCGGAGTGCTCCGGTTAGGTCTAGCGGTTCCAGTGCTGCACGTAGCTCGGGAGCTAGAACCAGCGGATCGAGGAAGCCCGCTACCAGTGGAGGTAGGCGTAAGCCGTAGTTGGATCGGTCTTGTGGATTTCAAAAGGGGTACAGCGATGCTGTGCCCCTTTTTTTAGTGTTGACGAATGCCCCGTGAAGTCAGCAAACTCGTTCCAAAGGGCGCGTGAGGCAGGTTGGGCCACCCGCGCCTTTTTTCGAAATCTCCTCACCTGAGAATTCCAGCACCTGCACGCCCAGGTCTTCCAGCCGACTCTTGGTTTCCGGATTGCCAGTCAGCATGATGCAAACCCTCGGTGCTATCGCTAGAACGTTGATTCCCATCGTGACAAATTCGGTGTCAGGCACTTCGACCAGCTCTATGCCACGATCGATCAGGGTTTCTCTGAACGGGACCGGCATCAGCGGCGAATAGACCAGCGAAAGGTCAACGTCGATTGGACTCAATATCGACATCAGGTGAAACACATCGGTCGGGCCCCGCCAGTGCGGCAAAGGAACCACGATCAGCTCGTCGACCGCGTCGCCAAGCAGCGACCGCAGCTGCCTTATACCCTCGTCGTTGGTTCGGTACCCCCTACCCACCACAAGCGTACGATCGCTTATCCACGCGACGTCCCCGCCCTCGACAGTTCCCGCTCCTGAAACCGAGCCGACGATCGGAATTCCCAGGTTACGAAACTCTGCTTCCTGGGCTGCTGGCTCTTGGCTGCGGGACGGTTTTCCCATATTGCAGAGGATAGCGCCCTTGTCGCAGACGATTGCAGCATCGCGAACATAGATGGAGTCGAGGCCGGTGTCGGGCGCACCTGGCACATAGTGCACCTCGATCCCGGCCTCAAGAAACAACTCAACGAACGCGTCGTACTCGCGCACTGCAAGCTCAAAAACCGGGCGAGCCTCATAGTTGAGGTCTTCCCATTGTTCGTTGACGACCGCGTTCGACCTGAACGCATCCTCGGGGCGCTTCAGCAATAAACGTCGAATCGCGCCTACTTCAGATTGCCTGGTCTCACCCACGCAATGTCTCCTTACTCGGATTCGATATTGGAACCCGGCAGCGGAGTCCCTGTGCGGAGGTGCCGGAGCTTTTCGCTGGGCCCCATGACGAGCATTACGTCGTCCTCTTTGAATACGTATCCAGCGTCGGGGGCTGTTTCGAGACGTTCCGCTCCGTCGGCGGAAAGCTGCTTGATCATCAACACGCTCACGCCGAAGCTTTGACGAACATTCATACCCTTCATGCTGCGGCCGACGAACTGGTGCGGTACTGGTATCTCGGCCACAACCGTGTCCTGAGCCGCCGGCACAGATTCGACGGTACGGTCCTGGCTCACCGCGGCAACCATGCTCCGAGCCATGTCACGTTTGAATACTTCCGTGTTGTACCGCTCGATCACGTCCTTGGGCCATATCACACCGACGAGGCGCTCACCCTCTAGCACCGGCACCTCTCCTCGATATTGTCCGAGGTGTCGCATCACGTCGGCAAGTGATGCGTCTGCGGAAACGGTGGGAAAATCTCCCTCCACCATGACGTCTTGCGCTATCACCAAGGCATCGAGAGCAGAGGCATCATTCATGAGAGGTCTAATTTCGTCGGCTGTGATCACCCCGTGAAGTCTGTTCTCATCGTCTGTCACAAACAGAGTGGTGCCGGAATGTCCAATGAATTGAGTTACAAGCGACCCGAGTCTATCCTCCGGACTCGCAGTAACCATCTCGGTTCTAACAACCTCGCGCACCGATACCGGTTCCAGGACGTTCACCGCCCGGCCCTTGAAGATGTCTATGCCGCGCCTGAGCAGTTTGAGAGTGTAGATCGACGAAGTCTGTAATCGGGTGGCGAGCAGCGTCGCGATGATACAACTGATCATCAACGGCAGGATAATATTGTACTCGCCCGTCAGCTCGAAGATGATGAGTATCGCGGTGATCGGCGCATGTGTCCCCGCAGCTACCAGAGCGCCCATGCCCACGAGTGCGTACGCGCCCGGACCTGCGGTGCTTGCCGGCCAAAGGAGGTTCACGACGGTTCCGACACCACCGCCCAACATAGCTCCTATGAAAAGCGACGGAGCGAAGATCCCGCCGGAGCCACCGGACCCGATGGTAATCGCGACCGCCAGAATCTTGAATGCGACCAGCATCAGCATGAAGTGCCACAGCATCGTGCCATTCAAAGCTTCATTGATGGCCTCATATCCGACGCCGAATACGTGTGGGAACCATATGCCGATGACGCCCACCAACGCCCCACCCATTAATCCTTTGAGCGACGGGTGCCAGGAGATCTTATCGAAGAGATCCTCAGTGGCGTAAAGAGCCCGAATGAACGCGAGCGCGACGAGGCCTGCTAGGATGCCCAGCGCCGCATACGCAAACAGCTCGTTGGCGTGAACGAGGCTGTAGGAGGGCACCTCGAACGCAGGAAAGTCACCGAGGTATCTGTGACTAACTACGGTGGCAGCGACGGATGATATGACAATCGGAGAAAACTGCGCTACGCCGAAGTCGCCTAGGATGATCTCGACGGCAAACAGCGCACCCGCCACGGGGGCGTTGAAAGTGCCGGCGATACCTGCGGCGGCCCCACATCCGACTAGTGTTCTGAGCCTCTGCTGATCGATTTTGAGGACTTGCCCGACGGTAGATCCCAACGCCGACCCGATTTGTACGATCGGGCCTTCCCGCCCCACCGATCCACCAGATGCAATGCTGATACCCGAGGCGAACATCTTTGCAATCACGACTCGGGGCCTGATTCGGCCACCCCGCAGCGCCACCGCCTCCATCACCTCTGGGACTCCGTGTCCCTTGGCCTCTCTAGCGAAACGATACGTAATGAACCCCACGATCAAACCGCCCACTGCGGGAGCGAGGATCTTCCACCAGAATGGCAAACCGTAGATGTACTCGAGGGTGTATTGGCCCTGGTGCCAAGCCACTCGATTGAGGTTCTGAATCAGAAGGCGGAAGCCCACTGCGCAGAACCCGGCGAGCAATCCGATGACGACCGATACCAACACCATGTACACCTGCTCGGTCTCTCTGAGACTGTCGTGCAGGCGTCGTATCAGTGAAATCGAAGCCTTGATCATTCATGAATTCCGTTGTTGGCCCAAGGCAAGATACACTTTCGGCGCAGAGGTGCAGAGATGCAGAGGTGCGGCGGTGCAAATTGCGGGATCTTCGACTATGCTTCACGCCGCGTTCCGCAATCAGCCGTGCGCTCGCAAACGACGTATAACGATCTCCTAGCGCCCAATGGAGGATGAAACAGGACAATGTCTTTGGCAATTCGGGGTCGCCCGACGCTCGTGGTTATGCTCTACACAGCGGCGTTTGTAATCATGACGCCGTCGCAGAATGTATCGGCCCAAGACGTGAAACGCCTCTTCCTATCACGAGATTACGAGGTTCGGCTGCTGGCTGATCCGCATGCAGCAGTCTCCGGAGCCAAGCTCGTTTTCAATGCCAGCGGCCCTAGTGAATTCGGCAACACCGTCGAAGGAGAGGCGGCGCTGGGTGCATCGGTTCCCATCTATCTGATTTCCGGCGACAGCCCGAAAAACGGAATGGTGGTGGGCACCCAGGGAGCTGTATTCGGTCGGTTCACGCTCACGACAATCACTCGCGATATGATCTCCACGGATTGGATCTTTGCAATCCCGTTAACGTGGCATCTCGATCGCAGCTGGGTACGAATCCGCTATCACCATACGAGCGCACACCTTGGTGATGAGTATATAGCCAGGTTCGATGCCAATGTCGGAGACTACAGTCGAGATGCAGCCGACTTCACTGGTTTCTACCAGGCTTCGCCAGGGTTCGCCCTGTATGGAGGAGGGAACTGGGCGTTCAACGTTCATCCGGATGGTGCGCGGAGGTTTCTGGGACGTGCCGGAATCCAGGCTGAGGAAGATGACGGCGGACGCTCGGTCGCGCCATATGGTGCTGCGGATGTTCAGTGGGAACAAAACAACTCCTGGGAACCCCGCCTCAACATCCAGCTTGGATTGCGGCTACCTGATATTTCAGGGCGGCGAAAACTCCGGATCGCATTCGAGTTCCTCACCGGTCCTTCCCCTCAAGGTCAATTCAGGGAAGAGCCGGTCAGACATTTCACTCTTGGTTTTTATATCGATCCCTGACGCGCTTCGCCCCTCGCCTCTAGACCTTCTTGGCTTTCCACTTCCCACGCCGGAAGACCACCGCACTCACCACAGCCAACGACGAGAATGAGATCGTCATGGCCGTGAAGACGCCCACAGGTCCGACATCGAATGCGTATGCGAGCACGTACGCACAGGGCAATTCGAACATCCAGAAGCAGAAGAGGTTGATGACCGTGGGAGTCCAGGTGTCCCCAGCCCCATTGAATGACTGAGTCAGTACCATCCCGTATGCATAGAAGGGAAACCCTAGGCTCACGATCCGTAGGCAAAGCACCGCGTATCGCGCAGGTTCCGGGTCAGTCGTGAACAACCGCACGATCTGTGGCGCGAAAACGACGAACAGAGCACCGACCACAGTCAGGAACACCATGTTGTAGACGCCTGCAATCCACACCGCACGTTCTGCCCGCTCAGGTTTCCCCGCACCCAGAGCCTGGCCGACCATGGTCGCAGCAGCGTTGCTCATGCCCCAACTAGGGAGAATCGCGAAGATGATGATGCGAATTCCGATCGTGTGGCCCGCGAGTACGCCGCTGCCGAAACCGGCGAGGATCCTGGTGAGGCCGATCCAACTCGCCTCTCCAATGAACACCTGAAACGTTCCGGTGCCGGACAGCCGAATCAACTGCCACATCACCTTCAAATTCAGTTCGACGTGCCTTCTGGCGACCTTCACGCGTCCGCCGGCCCGCAGGAGCACCGTCAGTTGAAGTACGACCGCAACTCCGCGGCCGATGTTCGTTGCTATTGCGGCGCCTTGAATACCAAGCTCGGGAAACGGCCCGAGGCCAAAAATGAGAGCCGGGTCGAGCACGATGTTGATACCGTTCGCCAGCCACAAAACGCGCATCGCGATCGCGGCATCTCCAGCACCTCGGAATATCGCATTGATCAGAAAGAGCAACAGGACAGTTGCATTGCCTCCCAACATGATCCGTGTATATGCCGATCCCGGACCGATCACATCGGCTTCAGCACCCATGAGGGACAAGAGGTGGGGCGCAAACACCACTCCGAAGACACCAAGCACGGTCGCGACCCCGAATCCGAGCAGTATCCCCTGTACGGCCGTGCGCGCCGCCCCTTCTGGATCCTTCTCACCAATCCTTCGGGCGACGAGTGCAGTGACACCGATGCTCAGCCCGAGCGCAACGGTATAGATGAGGGTGAGCATCGACTCTGTGAGGCCCACTGTCGCAACTGCCGCAGGTCCCAAACGCGCCACGAAAAAAACGTCGACCACGGCAAACACCGACTCCATTGCGGTCTCGAGCACCATTGGAACGGCGAGGAGCAAGACCGCACGCCCGATCGGGCCGGAGGTGAAATCCTGCTCCGAACCGCGTACTGCCTCCTTGAGCGCAGGCCACAGCTGGAACGGCGCTTCGGTTTCGACGGTGTGTCTACCTGGATCGGACATACGGAGCAGTCAGGTACTCACCGCAGCTCAACCTGATCGATGATGATGGTGCGCGGCGAAGGCAAATCGACGGAGAAGAAGCTCAAGCCTCGGATCTCCTCCATATTCATCGTCCTTGATCTGGGCCCGTTGGCGATATCCACAATGGACATGCCGATATCGTTCCAGCCGGTCACGAGTGTGAACGTGGTGTTGAATCTGTCGTCGTAACGCTGACCGCGTTCATCATGCGACGCGTCGTGCACGCGGAGGACGATCTCCAGCGGCTCCGAGTCGGGGTTGAAGATACTCGCCGCCAGCGCCGAGCTGCCGGTCCAGTCTCCTTCGAAATACTGAAGACTCGCAGTCGAATACCTCGCGGTCGATAGTGGCACGCGCATCGCGCCAGTGCCTTCCCTGACTATCTCCCGCTCCAACGAGAGTTCAACATCGCTCTCCCAGCGCGAAAGTTGGAACGGCGTCTCGAAGTCAGCGAGTATGGGAAACGCTCGAGACGCCGAGTATTCGTCGCTGATCGCCGATGCCAGAGGTGTAAATGCCCAGATCAGTAGTGCGAACACGGTTCCGCGCAGCAACCGCAACTTCCAGGGTGCACTCGATTCTCGGTCAACTGCACGGTACCCGAGCGCAATTAGGGCCCCAACATTGTTTAGAAATAGATCGGACAGCGACGGACTGCGTCCAATAAGAGATTGAATTCCTTCGATCGCACATCCAGCCAGATTTACGGTCACCAACACCAGAAGCCAGGTACGCAAGAACGAACTCCTAGTGCCCTTTCCGCGCCATGTCAGCCAGGCAAGGGTGGCCGCGAGAAAAAACGCTAGATGCCCTAGGTCCCAAGCGCGCTGTATAGAGCGCGTTCCCGAATATTCGGGGACACCTACGAAGAAGAGGATGCTGCCGACGAGCAACAAACAGATGGCTAGAAGTTTGGCATACTTATGCATTCAATGCCTGCGCATTGCGAGCACGAAGCGCGCGCCTTTCGGTGCGCGCTTCTCCAATTACCGCTTTCCGGCTGTGGATTCTACCATGGGCCAGCGGGATTTTGAACCAGCGGAGCCCTGTACTGAGTCTTGATACGGAACTACACACTCGCGCATCGCTGACACGCAGTGCATCTTTGCCGGTGATGTCGCACGAACTTGACCTACTGAAATCGGCGCTCGCCGACAGGTACGATGTCGAGCACGAGCTCGGCAAGGGCGGCATGGCGGTGGTTTATCTCGCACGCGACAAAAAACACGGCCGCCAGGTCGCTCTGAAAGTACTGCGGCCGGAGATCGCGTCTGTTGTGGGCACAGAACGTTTCATGCAAGAGATCAAGATCGCGGCGAATCTGAACCACCCTCAAATTCTGCCGCTCTTGGATTCAGGGCGGACAGGCGGACGGGCGGACAGGCGGACGGATGAGCCGAGCGAATACCTCTACTACGTCATGCCTTACGTCGAGGGAGTGTCGCTCAGGGACAAGCTCGAGCGTGAGAAGCAGCTTCCGATTGACGAGTCGCTTGAGATCACGAAGGCAGTAGCGAGCGCTCTCGATTACGCTCACCGGCGGAACATCATTCATCGAGACATCAAGCCAGAGAACATCCTGATTCACGATGGGCAGCCAGTTGTCGCCGATTTCGGCATTGCGTTGGCGATGACTGAGGCCGGCGGCACTCGCATCACTGCAACCGGCATGTCGGTGGGGACGCCCGAATATATGAGTCCCGAACAGGCCACTGCCGAAAGAGATCTCGACTCGCGAAGCGACATCTACGCTCTCGGTTGCGTGTTGTTCGAGATGCTCGCCGGGGAACCTCCCTATACAGGCAATTCAGCCCAGTCAGTGCTCGCGAAGATGCTGACCGACCCCGTGCCCTCTGTCCGCAGATTGCGTAGCGCCGTATCGCCCGGTCTCGACCAGGCACTCGCGCGGGCGTTGGCGAAGTTCCCTGTTGACCGGTTCGAGACGGCACAGGAGTTCGCCGAAGCCCTGGCGAAACCTGGTACAACCACACGCAAATCGATCGCCGTGCTGCCCTTGCTCAGTATGAGCACCGACCCCGAAAACGAGTTCTTCGCAGACGGAATCACAGAAGATGTGACCGCTCAGCTCTCCAAGATCGGGGCCCTAAAGGTGATTTCGCGCACTTCGACGATGAAGTATAAGAATCACGAAGAGAGCCTCCGGGAGATTGGGGCGACGTTGGGCGTTGGGACGGTTCTCGAAGGAAGCGTACGCCGCGCAGGCAACCGTGTGCGGATAGTGGTGCAGCTCATCGACGCGGAGAGTGATGAACACCTCTGGGCCGAGACGTATGACCGGGAGTTGACGGATGTCTTCGCCATCCAGAGTGATGTCGCCCTTCAGATCGCGGGGGCGCTAGAGGCAGAACTGACCGCGGACCAAAAGGCCAGAATAGAGAAGGAGCCGACCAAGGATCTCTCCGCATATCAGCTATACGTCAAAGGATGTCAGCACGTCGGGCGTTTCACCAGGGCCGAGTTGTTGCAAGGGATCGAATGCCTCCAGCAGGCGGTAGGCAGGGATCCGGCATTCGCCCATGCCTACGCACACATGGCAGTGGGGTACGTTGCGCTCGGCATGGGATACGGGGCCGGTGTGATGGAACCAGACGAGGCGTATTCAAAGGCGAAAGAAGCCGCCGCGAGGGCCATAGAGATCGACCCCGATCTGAGTGAGGCTCACATGGCGCTGGCGTTCCCAATGTTCGTACATGATTTCGAATGGGAAACAGCCGAAACGGAGTTTCGTCGAGCGCTGGAGTTGAGTCCCAATGCAGCAAACACGCTCGACATCTATGGATTGTTCCTGGCGGCGCAGATGCGGTACGAAGAGGCAATCGACGCCCAACGCCGAGCCAAGGAGCTTGACCCTCTGGTCGCGTGGCACTCATCGGACCTTGCATCGAGCATGCTTCGGGCAGGTCGGTACGACGAGGCGATGCTGGAGGCGAAGAGGTCTACCCAGATGGAACCCGGCTCTCCGCTAGGCCGTGCGCCCCTGGGCTGGGCTTACATCATGAAACAGATGTACGACGAGGGCCTGGCCGAGTTGGAGGGGATTGTTGCGGATCTACCCGATCATACTGCCTGGCTGGGCCAACTTGGGCAGGCATACGCCATCTCCGGGAGGACTGAAGACGCTAGGGCGATGCTGCGCAAATTGGAGGAGCTATCGCGCCAGCGGCAGGTGGCCCCGTATCACATGGCGTACGTGTACACGGGACTCGGCGAGCACGAGAAGGCATTGGACGCATTGGAGCAAGCGCTCGAAGAACGCTCAGGAGCAATCTACGGGGTCAAGGGATCGTTCCTTTTCGCCCCGCTTCGATCACATCCGAGATTCAAGGCACTGTTGAGAAAGATCAACCTCGAGGAAGACACATGAGCAAAGAGGCGATAGACCACGCACGCATGGAGATCACGGAAGGTTGGCTCACCGGCAATGCTGACCTAATCCTGAAGCACACGGCCGACGACATCATGCTGCTGGGTGCGCACGAGCAACCCGTTCACGGGTTGGCAGCTGCCCGCGAGTACCTTGCTGCCACATTCGCAGTGGTGCAATTCACGAAACTCCCTACGCACGAAGATCGTGAGGTCATCATCTCGGGAAACCTGGCGGTGGAGCGAAGCTCCTTCGATTGGGAATGGAAGATGCTCGAGAGCGGCGATCTCGTCACCGACAAAGGGACGTTCATCGGTGTCTGGCGGAAGCAGGCCGACGGATCGTGGCAAGAATCGCATATCATGTGGCATAGCTGGGCACCGCTGGGGTGATCGTATCAGCCCCATCCTAGAGGGGCAATGTGGATCGATCCACAAGTCGAGCAGCTTGGGATCGACGTTTCTCACACAGATACTGGCGCAGCCATCACACAAACAAAAACCTCAGCGACTCGGGAATCGCTGAGGTTCTTGAACTTACGCAATGGGCCAGGGGGGAATTGAACCTCCGACCTCACGCTTATCAGGCGTTTCGGTTCCATCGTCCGATTCCGGTAACTTCTCTAATTCCAAGGCGATACCCCGCCACTAGCCCGCAATCCGAATACGCCAATTCTAGACAGCAACAGCTTCAAGTGGCACCGCG
The DNA here is from genome assembly GCA_964518955.1 of uncultured Gemmatimonadaceae bacterium. GTDB lineage: Bacteria > Gemmatimonadota > Gemmatimonadetes > Gemmatimonadales > GWC2-71-9 > JBDGYW01. The sequence continues at coordinate 111,862 of CAZFHS010000005.1, forward strand.
AGCGACACCGCGGGCGGGGCGCGCATGCTCGGCAAGTTCGAGGGCACCACACCGCACACCATGAGGTCAAGCAAATCGGATAACGGGCCGGTTGAATGCGACGTACGGCTTCGACCTTCTATGCGCCAAATCACCATAAAAACCAACACGCTACAAGCCTTGGACGCGAGGATCCTGCTCGGTCTATGCATAGTGACCGCATCCACTGCCTTGTCGGCTGGGGCCCTCCTGTGTCACAGGAGGGCGTTTCTTTCGTACCCTGATTCGTATCTGGCGGGGTGTTACGGCCAATCAGGCTCACGTGGTGGGGGACCATCACCTGGCTCACATCGACAGTGTTCCCTCACCCAATCCTTGTACGCGGCAGCCCAGTTCTTCCAGCGATACAGTTGAATGATGCATTGAATCAGCAGGAACAGGAATAGAAACGCGAGCAACGGGCACCATGACAGTATCAACTCCATGATTTCAACCTCCGTGTTGATTGTTGGATTCGTCCCTCATTAGTCCTTCACTCACTGCCTATAATCGTCACCTAATGACCAAGCATCGCCGCAACACTATCAGCCCATCCCAAATCCCTCAGTCGCTGACTGAGATCGGCGACAGACGACGGATCACCTCGAGCATATGCGGCACGAAGCCTCACCATCAGACTTCTTGGAAGAAACGGAAGGAAGACGACAGCTCCCTGGTGATCGAACGACGATGCGACGCGTTCAGCTTCCGAGTAGCGCTGCATCTCGAGCAGCAGTTCAGCTAAGAGGATTCGTTCCGGCGCAAGCGGCCCGGTGATGTCCCACATCAGGATATCCGGTGGTGCGTTGCTGGACAGATGCTGCAACCTCGACACCGCGGTGTCGTCATCTCCCCGGTCGGCAGCCAGGTGTGCCTCCAAATAGGCTGCTACCCGGGCGAGAGCGTCGTCACCCTCATCAGACAACTCCCGGATGATACCCTCTACCGTGGAGAACCGGCCAATCTGACTGTTCCAGGAGCTAAGCAGCCACTTTGTCGGGAGTTGTGCCGTGGTGTAGAACTCGCCCGTCAGTCTCCTCGCGATCTCTTCTGCCTCTCGAGCCTTGTGTTCGAACGGTGCTCCAGCCAAGGCATTGATCACGTACAACGAAAAGACGCCTCTCGAACCGGCCGCCTGGGCCGAGTCGAGCAGCGCGAGTGCGTCGTCGTACCGCCCTTTGGCGAGGAGCACACCCTGCAGACCCATGAGGGCACCCCACCTCGTACCTGGATCGGCAGTGGGCACCGCCAGCAATGTCTCGAAGCCATCGACTGCGCAGGTCGTGTGCAAGCCACCCACTGCCAGCGCCCGTGCCACGTTCAGCGCACCCAACGCGTCCTCTTCGATCAGAGTCATCCATTCGATACCGGACCCCTGTGAGCGAATGCACTCAATCATTGCTTCGAGATGATGCAGCCAGCGAATGTCCGGTTCGGCTACTGCTATCTGTTCGACCATTCGCTCGGCCTTTACCAAGTCACCGTTCCTAACGGCAATCTCACCGAGGTGGTACAGAGCCGGCACGAAGATGGAATCATGCGCTACTGCAGTTTCGAAGGCGGCTTCCGCGAGCGAATCCAGTGGCGCCTCCGATGGGAGGAGGTGATAGTACGCATCGCCCAACGCCATCGCCGCCTCGCTCCAATCGTGATCCAGCGCCAGTACAGATTTGAGTACCGCAACGGCCGAGTCGGCGTCGCCATCCAGGTACGCATTCCACCCGTGCACGAACTCCCGGTACTTTGCCGGCAAGAGGTGGTCTCCATCCAAAGCAACCCCGGTGAGTTCTCTGGCGTCGTCGAATCTGTTGAGCCAGCTTGCGGCCTGCGCACCCTTCACCGCAGCGAATGCAAGCAGCGAATCCTCCTCGACTGCACGACGGTAGAAGTCATACGCTTCCGCAAACCTGGAGTGCCGGTAGTGTCTGTCACCTTGAATCGAAAGCAGAATGGCGCCGGGATCCCTGTCGGTGTATGGCGACAGGTCGACCTCTCTCCGCGGTTCAACAAGTCTCGGCAGTAGTAGCGAGACTGCTTCTATGCCAAGCACTTGCTCAGCCACTGTACCTGTCTCGCCTGACGCAGTCTCCTGGGCAATCAGGGAGTCACCTGATACATCTTGGAGTTGAAGTGATATCGCAAGCGAATCGCGTCCAGGGCGAATCACTCCGGTCGTATAGTAACGTGCCCCGCGCTCCCGGCTGATTCGCTCCTCAACGATCGGGGTGATGAGACGTGGATCTGCTCGCATTTCCTCAGAAAGCCATCTCCAACCGTCCAGGAATTTCAGCGGATGCGCGTGCTCGAGCGCCCCTCCGATTGCAAGGGCAACGCTCCATCCAATGCCTGCCTCGTTGAGTTCGCGATCCGTCGACACAAGTGGGAACACGACCACCTTGTGCGCATCCAACTCGTTTCTTCCACCTCCGAACCAGCCCTCAGGGCCCCATGGTCGGCCAAACAAGAGCGCCGCGACCACGATGATTCCTGATACAGTCGCTACCAATTGCCACCGGGGAGTTGGTTCCTGCGCTTTCTCCAACGCCTCCACGAACCTTGCAGCAGTAGGGTGACGATCCGCGGGCACCTTTGCCAACGCACATTCAATCACCCTGACTGCCTTCACCGGAATGCCGGGCCGAAGCACGGAGATCGTGGGCACCTTTTCGCCGAGGTGTTTCGCGACTATCGCCTGAAGCGTGCGGCCGGTGAACGGCGGCTCTCCTGCAAGCATTTCGTAGAGCACACAACCGAGGGAATAGATGTCTGTGCGAGCATCGATTGTATCACTCCCACTTGCCTGTTCGGGGCTCATGTACTCGGGAGTCCCAATTGCCATGTTGGCGTCGGTGGTGGACTCATATTCGCCCGCTTCAGTTCGAGCCCGAGCAATGCCAAAGTCGGCAACGCGGGCGATCCCTCCCGTAAGAAGTATGTTTTCAGGTTTGATATCGCGGTGAATCACACCATGCTCATGCGCGTTGGCCAGCGCATGGCCGACTTCCTTCGCGATCTTCAGAGCATCATCAAATGACAACTGGCCTTCGCGTGTGAGCCGGTCGCGGAGCGACTCACCATCCACAAACGGCATCGCGTAATACAGCAACCCGTCTGCATCTCCAGAATCGAACAGCGGCAGGATGTGCGGGTGTTCGAGATTCGCTGCAATCTTGATCTCACGAAGGAATCGATTGGCGCCGATCGATTTGGTGAGCTCCGGGCGAAGTACTTTCAACGCGACGTTGCGTTGATTCCTGAGATCCCGGGCAAGATAGACGAGCGACATCCCACCACGGCCGATCTCCTTCTCGACCGTGTACCGTCCGGCGAGCGCTTCTCTTAGGCGCTGGAGTACCACATCCATAGCAATAGCCCGGTTGGGATGGGGCACTAATGTGCAGACCCTTTCACCACTCCGCCAGGGGTCGTAGGGTACAGAGTACTTCCGCCGCCCTCTCCATTTTCCTATTATTGCAAGTCCGTCGCTCTCATCTCGTAGTCATCACCTTGGCTCGGCCAGCCTCAGACAGGTATGAGACTATGATCGACTCTCCCTGCGATGACCACCCTTCCTCAGGAGTCAACATGAGCTTGCTCCGTGCGGACCATGCGTTCCTGAACACGCCTACTGTGGTCACAGCTGTCTTCGTGCTGCTTTTGGTGGCGTGCCCTGGCAAAATCGCCGCTCATCCTCCCCCCCAAACCCAAGGCGAAGTCGTCTGGCAGTTGGATACTCACGACGGACTCCCAGCACCAGTTCAGCGGGCAGCATTCGATCCCCAACGAGGGACGGCGCTCTTGGCAACTCTCGGCGGTCTGTATGAGGTCGTGGATTCCACGATTAGACCAATTGCCGAACGGCCGGCGCCCGAAGCCAAAATGACCCTCGCTCCCGGGGGCGGCCTCTATGTTTGGCGCACTCCAAGTGACGGGCCTGAGGCCCTGTGGGCGGCCGACGTGTTCGACATCGACGGCAACCTGTTGGGTAGCCTTCGCCCGGCGGAAGATCCCGGCGGCTTTGGCGCGCTACTCCTCGGGAATATGGGGCGCCTCATCGTTACCGTCTTGGCGATCGACGACTGGCGTGGAACGCACGGTCGATTCCTCTACACCTTTTGGAGCCGCGAGGGCGAGATCTTGAATCGGGTCGAGCGGCCAAGTCAGGAAAGTGCTGTCGTGGCGGCGGATGGCACCTCACTACTTCTTCTCGGGGAAGATTCAGCCTCGGCCTACGCCTCGGATGGGGAGCCTCTCTGGCAAATCGACGGCGCCTATCGAAACGGCGCCGTAGCCGGGGACGGAACGATTGCTCTCCTCAACCCCCGCGACAGCCAAGAGATTGGCCATGTCCACGTGGTCACAGATGGACGCCGAACCGAGGTTCTGGAAATGCCGACGCCTGTCCATCTCCTCCGATTGGCACCAGACGGGTCGGTCGGAGTGATCAGCGGTATCGGCCGGTATTTCTTCCTCGAATCCGCAACCGGTGAGGTCGTTGAAGGTGAACGGCTGCCGTTCGACGGGGAGCTGTTTCTGTCCGATCTCGAGCTGGTCGACGACAGCACGCTCGCCGCGGGCGTTCTCTTGCGCGAAGGAGAGCCGCCCCGGCATAGCTGGCCACGTGGCGGCCTGGCCATCGTATCCCGCGGAGGGGAAATCCACTATCGCGGCGAGTACCCGATCCGCGAGGCCTATGCCAGGATACCTGCCGTTGACGTCACCTTCGAAGTGCCTACCGTCATCGGCTTCACCCTTGACACGGCAGTCCGGATCGATTTCGGGCGATAGTCGGAGGTGACACATGTTGAGAATACCCGACTTCTGTTCTTTGCTCGTCGTATCCCTCGTGTCAACTCTCGTTGCTGCCCCACCGACCCTGGCTCAGACCGGATGGCCGGTCGAACCAGCCAACGTCGACCACCCAATGGGACAGAGTTTCGGCGAGTTTCAGATCAATGAGAAGCAGCACGTCGGAATCGACATCATGGTGCTGCCCATGTTCGACGAAAACGACCACGTGAACTTTGCAGCACCGTGGGCGATCGTCACGGTAGCCGGCAAAGTACGAGCAAGAGATCAAGCAATAGACGATGTGGAATGTAACGATCACTTGTCTCGATACTGCTACATCAGCATCGAACCAACGGATCCTTCGAACCCGGCAGTCTACTACTACAGGCACTTGCAGGTGGACCCCTACGGCGCTTACCCGGACCTCGTCATTAAACGCATCGTCGGCGATGCGGTAGCCGTCGGTGACAGAATCGCCAAGATAGCCTGGTGGGACTCCAGTGGTTTCCATCACCTCCATTATGAAATCAAAAACGGTACCGCCTACCTGAATCCACTGGCTGAGATTATCCCGAACCCCGACACCGACCCGCCGCACATAGAAGACATCTACTTCGCTGTGGACGACAACGACCTTCCTAACCCCAGTGCCGACTGGACGCAATTTCACCCCCGCGCGGGTGGCGCGTGCACGGTCGTTTCCGGCGAAACGGATATCATTGTGGAAGCAGGCGATAGAGACGACGCGGGAGTTTCTCTGGGTGACCTCGGCCAGCTCTGGGTATACGATATGCGTTGGAGGGCCTGCCCGGATGCCGACCCCAACTGCCCATGGCAAAACACCCGGCCACTCGACATCATTCCGGACACATGGAAGGACAGTTGGAACGAACACACGCGAGCCCAGTTCAGCACGCGAGATCCTTGGACCAGCAGCACTTGGTACGACGATCCGGACCCGGACTACGCCATCATCACCAATTACGTTACCGGAGGGGTGAGCGATTCTGGGAACTGGGACACGAACGCCATCAGCAATGGCAGCTATTCAGTGAGCGTCGAGCTGACTGACTTCGCAGGCAATAAGACCGTCTTGAACCGCCGCGCCTGCGTCGAGAATTCCCCTACCCCTATCTGCACCACAGAGCTCACCATTCGGGACAATACCGACGATTATGGTGCGATCCCGTATGTGGGCAGGCCCTTTTGGGAAAGCCCAGACATCACCTCAAACCCTGGCACCGCGGATGAGGACAAGAACATCCTCGTGGACGCCGACAATCTGATCGAGGTTCGAGCCTGGAACAACGGCAGCTGCGACCTTCCGGCCGGAACGACATACGATGTCTGCCTGGGATGGGACCTACCGTCAGCCTCCGTTCCGCATCCCCTGCCTGCGTCTCAGCAGGTCTCTTGCACGACCGAAACAATCGGCTCCGGTGGCTGGGCAGTTGGTACGAGCCGCACTACGAGCATCACGTGGCATCCGACTGCAGCCGAAGTGCCCTCGGGGCTGCATTGCCTGGTCGCGTGGATCGACAAATCGCCTGACGACGAGGTTCAGAATACACCATCAGTAGTTCTGGACGACAACCGGGCCCAGCAGAACATCACCTTCGTTGATGCGCCGAGTCCCCCTACACCGATCTACACCAGCTTCTGGATCAACCCACAGGACATGATGCACGGCCGAAGCATGGCCGCGACCTTCCGGTATAGCAGAAACCAGCCGACCATAAGCAGGATTCGGCTGCATATTCCGCCCGAGCTGGTGTTGGAAGAGATCATTGGCGGGGCCGTTGTGGGAGGGTACCGAGGTGACCCGCCGAGAGAACTGTGCGATCTCGAATCAGAAGAGGCGCATCGGCTGTTGTGCGAGCCTTTGGAGGAGCACGACCTGGCAGGGCTCACGCGCGTCATCGGCGGCATCGACCCGAATGGCAGAATTGTCCTGGAGGGCATCGAAAACGTCAACCAGCCGCTCCATCTCATGCTCGAGGTGTGGTCCGAAGAGAGCGTTCGCCCGGGTGAGTTCGCCGACATTGAAATCGTCGAACATGGAATCCTCGAGGGGTATGAGGTGGCGATTCCAGTGGGAGGCCTGACCATCAAGATCGAGCACTGAGGGCAGGGTGCCTACAGTGCTCACCATGTTCCCAAAAAGATTGATGGACGCTGGTCGCACCGTGTGCAAACGCGTCCATCAATCACTCCCGCATCTTCCGCGACCCAAATGGGCCAGGGGGGAATTGAACCTCCGACCTCACGCTTATCAGGAGTTTCGGTCCAATCGCCCACCTCCGGTAACCTCTCTGATTCCAAGGCGATACCCCGCCACTAGCCCGCAATCGGAATCCGCCAATCCTAGACAGTAACGGCTTCAAGTGGCACCGCGAGTGGCACCAAGATGCGAGGGGCAGCATTACATCACTTTAAGCTTCGCTTAACGCGCGTCAGACTGAGTTCCTTAGCGGTACCATCTACCCAATCGCGGAGCCTTGTTCGCCGATCGTCCGGCAGCGGGAGGAGATTGATCAAGCGCACGAGGCGATTGGGATCGATCAGTTGCTCGCGGAGCAAGTGCCGGACAAACTCACGGTCTCTATCCCGGAACGCCGCCAGCTTGCTTGCCGCGAGATCATGCGCCTCAAGACAGTAGCCGGTGGCGTTTGCCGTGTTCGCGTTTTGGACCGGCCTGGTCCGCTCCTTCCAACCACGAGGAAGTATCGCGGTCTCGATCGAGACACCGTGCACATAGAAGCCGTGTGTCTGGTGGAACTGGGATCCCTCCCCCAAGGAGCCATCAATGTGATCGACCAGTTCCGGCCGGTTCTTCGGATCCACATCAACCTCGATCGACATGCGCAGCGACTCCGGTGCATCCGGAAGTTGCCCCAAGATGCTCTGAGAGCCGAACACCCAGAACTCGGCGTCGCCGACCACGTCGCAGGCCGCGCGGATGGCGTGCTCCAGTTCGTCCCGTGTCACCGTGGACCTCGTGAGGAGGCCGACTGCTCGCCGGCAGCTTGCAGCAACACGACCGGCATCGACTGCCGCAACCGTGTCGCTCTTTCACCATGGCTGACAAGCCACTTGCGGAGTCGAGGAATGGTCATGGTATCGAGCACCTGCTGCCATTCGCTGAGTGTCTTCGCCTCTTGTGGCGGCGCCGTCGACAGGCGTTTCGCCACTTCGTCGCGCGCCTCTCGCACCAGTTCCGGACGGCGTTCGAGCGCTGCCGCCGCCCGCCTTGCACGATCTAGGAGAGCATCGTCAGCGGCGGCGTGGGATCGGCGACCGACTCCACCTCGGACCTTGCCAACCTGTTCGGGTAAAACGCCCCACAGCAGTATGGGATGCCCGGCACCGCACACAGGAGACCAATCGAGAGCCTCGAGATCGGGACGCGTCCATCCGCGCACTTGGACGGTCACCTCTTCTCGAGCCCCAACGTCTGCAACCAACTCCTGAAGAGAGTCTGTGAGTGCATCCACTTCACCGCTAGCCGCCAGCACGCCGACCTCCAATCCCTCGCCATCCGGCGGCACGCGCTCGCGCAACCACACTGCAAAGGCTCCACTCGCGTGTTCTTTAGCCAAGGACTTGAGTTGATTCACCAATCGGTCGAACCGTTCTGTTTCGGCTTCGAAGAGTTGCTGCATCGCGGGTGCCAGCGGATGCCGCTCATTGAGTTGCACGTGCAGGTGAGTACCGGTGCCGACTCGCCTTACCAGTCCGTTATCCTCCAGGCGAGTCACAGCGAGCTGAACAGACCGAAGGTGCTCCCCGGCCCTGCGCGCAAGCTCGCGTACGGACATTGACTCCCGCGTCCGGTCGAGCACCCGCAAGACACGGACTTGGCTCTTCGTGCCCAGGATCGTGTCCAAGGGGGTTCGAACGTTGTTGGCTTTTGCCTGGTTGGAGGCCATGAAAACCACGCTCCCGGCGAACAGACTTATTTCTTAGTCGCACGACTTATCTGTTAGTCGTACGACTAAGATGTTAGTCGTTTGTGATGTGGCGCGCAACCCCCAGAGGGCGCACTACAACCAAAACGGGGCTTTGGTGCATGGTTCTGGGTTTCGGTGCATCATTGAGGCGATGCCCGATCCGGAGTCGCCGCATATGAAGTACCCGAAACGCGGCCAGTACAAGTACGCCAAATCCCCATTCCGGATTCGCAATTGGCCTGAGTACGAGGCGGGCCTACGCAGACGAGGTGAGATCCCATTTCGTGCGGTCGCGAGCGAGCAGTCGGCCTATCCACCTGCTCATCGACAGTACGGGTCTCAGGATTCACGTCGGCAATCTGGGGAAGCCACCGAAGAACAGGGCCTGGCGGAAGCTGCACCTTGCAGTTGATGCGCACACCTGCGAGATCATCGCCTCGGATCTGACCAGTCGTCGAACGTCTGACTACATTCGGGTTCCTGCCCTGCTCGGGCAGATCGACAATCGAGTAACCTCAGTCTCTGCAGATGGTGCCTACGATACCGAGGGCGTTTACGAAGCCGCTCACGCGCAGGGTGAAGGGCGAGCCATGAGTGTGCTCATCCTACCAAGACGCGACGCCCAGCTGAGTCCAAGGCCATCAGCCGCGATGAAAGAGAGAATCGGAATATCCGCTCCATCTGCAGACTTGGCCGACGTGAGTGGCACAAGCGGTCGGGCTTCAGCAAACGGAGCATGGTCGAGACCGCAATCTACCGGTACAAGACAATCATCGGTCGACGCATGAGTACTCGCACCCTGGTAGGCCAACGGGTGGAGGCCCAACTCGCGTGCAGGGTCCTCAACACGATGACCCGTCTTGGGATGCCCGACAGCTACCGAGTAGGGTGATCCTCTCGGGGACCAGGAAACCTGGGCTTAGTTCCGAGCCGTGCAACAAGGCCCCTTCCTGCCTGAGGTCGAGTTGCCGACAGGCTTCTGCACGGCGGATGTCGACTGCTGGATCGCTTCGATCCATCACCCACCCCTGCGGAACGCAGTGCGGGAACGATGGGAGAGGTTCAACAAACGTTACGCCTGACCGCACGAATTCCTGCTCAACAGGCACCACCAACTGGCACCAACAATCCCCGAAAACAAAGACGGACGCCGACCGCACCGTGTGCAAGCCCGCGCCCATCAGTCACTTTCGCGTAATCCGCGACGTTATGGGCCAGGGGGGAATTGAACCTCCGACCTCACGCTTATCAGGCGTGCGCTCTAACCAACTGAGCTACTGGCCCAAACAGAAGAACATAATGTAGCATGACATGCGCCGTGGCCAAAGGCTCCAAAAACTCAGCCGCTGCTCTTACCTTTGATAAGCATAACTCATGGAAGATCTCACTCTCGGATCGGTCCTCATCCGCGGCGCCATAGTTGCCGTTCTGATCGCCGCAAACGCATTCTTCGTTGCAGCTGAGTTTGCCCTGGTCGCCGCCCGCCGTACGCGCATCGACGAGATGGTGAAGGAGGGCGACCGCAGGGCTAAAACGGTACAAACCGCCCAGGAAGACCTCAACCGCCTGCTCTCCACCTGTCAGCTGGGGATAACGATCACGTCGATCCTGCTCGGCTACGTCGCAGAAGAGACGGTCGCAGTTCTGCTACACGATTGGCTCGCCAGCCTGCCTTCGGCGCTGAGCTTCATGGGGCGAGCCGCCTTCGTATCGGTCGTCGCGATTGGGACGATCTCCTTCCTGCACATGGTAGTAGGAGAACTCGCCCCGAAGGCTTGGGCGATCACGTTTCCGGAGGCAACGAGCCGCTGGATCGCCGGGCCACTTCTCTTCTTCACTTGGATCACCGGACCTGTCACTAACTCCCTCAACTGGTGTGCCAATCAGCTCATTCGTCTGCTGGGGGTGAAGGCCCCCGCCACCGGTATCGAGGCGATCCATTCTCCTGCTGAGATCATGATGATCGTCAAGCAAAGCAAGGAGTCCGGGCAGCTCGAAGATGAGGATGTGCGCCTGATCGAGGGGGTATTCGAATTCACTGAAAAGAATGCCCGTGATGTAATGACTCCGCGTACTGAAGTCGTCGGCCTATCGGAAGAATTGTCGATCCAGGATGCTGCCGATCAGGTGGCTGAGGCAGGGCGGTCCAGATACCCAGTGTACCGAGAATCGCTCGACGACATCGTCGGCATCGTTCACGCAAAGGAAATCCTCGGCGCCTTACGAGAACGCGGCTCGGATTCAGTTTCGACCCTGATGCGTCCACCGATCTTTTTGCCCGGCACGCGTGAGGTGGAAGATGTCCTCGCCGACATGCAGCGTCTCAAGGCTCAGATGGCAGTGGTATTGGACGAATTCGGCGGCACAGCCGGCGTTGTGACCATGGAAGACATGATCGAAGAGATCGTGGGCGAGATCTACGATGAGTACGACGAAGTCGACCCTCTGCCCGTCGCGGGCAAAGATGGTGCTACGGTGCCTGGAGATGCCGAAATCGAGGTGTTGAACAAGCAGCTCAAACTGGCTATCGACGGCGGCGAGCACCAAACGATCGGTGGTCTGGTATTCGGAGCGTTGGGTCGATTGCCCCGCAAAGGCGACCAAGTTCAACAAGACGGGGTCGTGCTAGAAGTGCTGGAGATGGAAAGGCTGCGGGTAGAGAAGGTGAAGCTGGTAGTCTTGGAGGACAAGACAGAAGACGGCTAGGCAGCCCGGGATGCTCGCAGCGCACCAAGTTCGCTCGCCAAGGCAACTGCCTGCCGCATGGAACCTGGATCTGCAACTCCCTGACCGGCGATGTCCATAGCGGTCCCATGATCGGGGGCCGTGCGAATGAACGGCAGACCGAGAGTCACATTCACCCCGCTACCGAAACCGGCCATCTTCACGGCGGTCATCCCGACGTCATGATATGGCACCACAACGGCGTCGAATTCTCCGCGGAGCGCCTTCACGAAAACCGTGTCTGCCGGCAGCGGACCGATAGCACCTAGCTCACGAGCCGCCGGCCCCAGAATCTCGTCGTCTTCTCGCCCGAACAACCCACCGTCGCCGACGTGGGGATTCAGCGCGCACAGTGCAATGCGAGGTTGCTGCAGCCCCCACCAATCGCGAAGTGCCTGTTCGGTGTGCCGACCTGCACGTTCGATCTGACGTCGCGTCACGGCATCTGCCACTTCTCGAATGGCAATGTGAGTGGTGATCAATGCCACTCTCAACTTGCCGGAGACTAGCATCATCGTTGTTTCGACTCCGCCGGCAAGCTCTCCAAGCCACTCCGTGTGACCGGGATAACGGTACCCGGCTTCTTGAAATGCCTTCTTCTCAGCGGGACCTGTGACTATGGCATCGACATCATTCGAGAGGGCAAGAGAGGCGGCCTTTTCCACCTGAAGGCCGACGAGACGGCCAGCCTGCTTTGCCGACACACCGGAGGCAGGCATTTCCCCAACAACCATCTGTTCACATGGCAGATCGGCGACACACTGCTCCGGCCCGACTGCGACAATCTCCGCCGAGCCGGGCGGATCATCCAATACCTTGGCGACAACCTCAGGCCCTATTCCTCGAGGATCGCCCACCGTAATCAGAATACGGGGGGTCACAACCCCCCAACCCGTATATCGATGTAGGTTGCCTCACGCAGTGAGTCGATGTAACGCTGAATCGCGTTTTCTTCCCCGAGGCCCTGTCGCAGTTGGTCGCGAAGATCTTCGAATTCGGCGGGACCTTCCGGGCGTTCCTGGAGGAAGATCAGCACCGCGTATAGGGTGCGCCCATTCCCGCGGTCGAGCGCCACCGGCCCGATAACCTCGTTTGGTTGGGCACCGGCCAACGGCTGTTGATAGGGCTCCGGCAAGCCTTCGAGTGGGAGATCCTCGATCAAGCGCTCTTCCGTGCGATCGTGATACAAAGTCGCGAGCGAGTCGAATGGCACTTCATCACGGAGCATGTCCATCACCGAGTCGGCGCGGCTCCTGGCAATTTCTCGGTTCTCATCAGTGAAACCGGGAGAGACCAGTATATGGCGCACTTGCACGGATGCCGGCTCGGCGCGCTGCACCTGGATGATATGGAACCCGAAGGGTGTGTATACGGGCAAGGAATACGCGCCGGGCTGTAACCTGAACGCTGCATTCTCAAACTCGCGCACGAGGCCTTGTCCGCGTCTCACCCAGCCGAGATTACCTCCTTGTTCCCTAGTGCCGATGTCGTCGGAGTGTGCCGCGGCGAGGGCCGCAAAGTCCTCGCCATCCAGCAACCGGGTCCGCAACGTGTCCGCACGGTCGAATGCGTCGCGCAGCGCGGCGCTATCCGGTTGGGTAGCCACTACGATCTGCCTGAACGACACGGTAGCGGGTCGGCGCGGATGGCGTTCGCGAGTTGCCTCGAACGCCGCGCGCATCTCTTCCTCTGTCGGCGGCAGCGGCCTCAGCTCCCCCATTTGCCTGAGTAGCTGGAGCAGACTCGAGCGCAACATCTCGCGCCGCTGCTGTTCGGTTCGGTACAGCCGGTAGTCGTCGAGCGAGCTGAACCCTGCTATCTGCAGATCCCGCTCGAGTTCTGCTTGCGAGTTGAAGCTATTTCGAATACCCTGAATGGCTTCGTCGACCACACCCTGCACATCTTCAGCGGTCACGACAACCATGGTGTCGCGTTCAGCCGCCTGCACGATCAGTTCGTCATCAATCAAACCCTGGAGCAGTTGGCGCTGCAGCTGAGCCAGACCCTCCGGATCAGTCGGAACGACGCCTCCCTGGGTCCTAAAAGTCTGGATCTGTTCGTTAATGCGTGAGACCGGGATCGGAGTGTCACCCACGATGGCGGCAATGCCGTCGACCGGCACGCGCAGGACATCCTGCGCCGCAGTGGTGATGGTTAGCGTGACGGAAATTGCGACCGCCAGCAACAATGATCTATGATACATCTCTTTCGTCTCCTGCAATCCCTATGGCGTTGTACTGTCTCTCGCCGCACGTAGTTCCACCGCGAGTCGCACGGCGCGATTCAGCCCACCATAATAGAATCCCCAATTGTCTTCTTCACGGAGTTTCGCCGCCAGCAGCGGTGGCACGATTTGCATACCAGCCTGTACGTCCGCCGTTCGGGTCAAGTAACGCTCCAGAACCTCCCGCGCCACAGTCTTGCGTTCTGCATCGGTTCGAGCGCGGGCCAACACCGAATCGATGCCCAACGCATTGTGAAGGTCGCGGAGGGTGCTCTCGTAGTCGCTCTTGTATTGGGAATACTCCTGTTCGGTGATCTCGATTCCCCGGTTGACGACCTCGACCTTAAGTAGATCGTTATTGATCGCGCGATGAACCATCTCCACGAGTTCTTCATCGCTGGAGCCATCAATTGCCATGTGTTCCTCGCGCGACATCACCTGAAGCCAGTGTACAAAACCGACATCTGTCAGCTCGCCTCCGTCGTACGAAGCGATCACTCTGCGGGGCTCCAACGCCAGGATCCTCAGCGGTCGAGCAGCCGCGTCTCTGATAATCTCAGGCGCTTCGTCCGAAACTCGCACGTCTCGCCGTTCAGCCATTTCAGCAAGCATGGCGTCCATGTATCTGTCCGCCAGCAAAACACCGATGTTGTCGATGAAGTCCTCGCGAACCTCCGACAACGGCGGCCGCCGTATTATGTGGAATCCGTAATAGGTTTCGACTATGTCCGAGAGCCCACCCGGCTCCAAGTCATACGCCGCCTGCTCAAATTCGGGTACGGTCTGTCCACGTTCGATCATCCCCAAACGGCCGCCAAGCGGCTTCGTCTCGGGATCTTCCGATTCTTCTACTGCACGGCTCCAACTTCCGCCTGACACGAGCCTGTCGTGGACGCGCTCGGCCTTGCGAAGCTGCTGTTCCTTCTGGCTCTCAGTGAGCGAGGTTCCAGTACGAATCAGAATATGTTCCATGATCCTGTGGTCACCGGCCACGAACGCACTATCCACAACCGCGGAGTCCAAAGTCACCCCATCCGCAACGATCTGGTCGTGCATTCTGGCTACCTTCACCGTCAAGACCTCGGGCCACTTTGCCCGAAGCACTGTGAGTGAGTCGGTGAACGATTCGCCATCAGCCAACCGCTGCAGGTAGAGGGAGTACTGAACCCACAACCATGCCCAACGTTCCATGATGGTAGGCTGGAGAACGATAGTGCCGTTCGCCATTGTTTCGGCGAACCATTCGGTCGTTAGCACCTGATCGCCCGCACGAGCAACGACTCTGCGGCTGAAATAGTCCACCGTGCTGCAGCCACTGACGCACAGAAATACGATCGCGATTATCAATCGACGCATTGTCACTCCTGCTCCGCTCCAGTGCCTCGAGCACTGGAACTCGTATGTTCATCCCCAAGCGCAGTGGAAAGGACCCTGACCAATCCCGAATCGATCGGAACGCCGCCGAGACGTTTCAGTTTGAGTGAAAGTGGCACGGTCCGCCTCACGTCAGCGGCAAACTGGACCTCGTCCGTGGCAGCCGAGAGTCGCATGAGGCGCGGCGCCGCGCCGGCCCGAAATCGCAATCGTGCGTCATCGCCGCGGACGATTATCGTCTCGAGTCCCAACCTCGCACCCAGCGCCCGCAACTCAGACACGACCAGCATACGGTTGGCCTGATCGGGCAGCGGCCCGAAGCGATCTTTGAGCTCCTCTCTCAACGCCCCAATCTCGCCAACCACGCTGGCGCGCGCTAGACGTCGGTAGAAGTCCAGCTTTGCATCGTCATCGGGCACGTACGAATCGGGCAGGTATGCCGGCGCGTCCAGGATCACCTCTGGCGCCGGTGGTTCCTCGTCTCGGTTCTCGCCCTTCATGGCTTGGACCGTTTCGTTCAACCAGCGCAGAAACAGGTCGAATCCAACTGCATGCGCATAGCCCGACTGTTCTGCGCCCAGCAAGTTTCCCGCTCCACGCAACTCGAGGTCTCTCAACGCGATTCGATACCCGGAACCTAGCTCCGTGTGGTGTTCGAGCACCTTGAGGCGCCTTTCACCATCCGGGTGCACGTTGTCCGGTACGATGAGGTAGCAGTACGCTTGCCGGTGCCCTCGCCCTACGCGACCCCGAAGTTGATAGAGCTGTGCCAGTCCGAAGTTCTGTGCCTGGTGGACGATCATCGTATTCGCATTTGGCACGTCCAATCCTGACTCGACGATCATCGTCGAAACGAGCACATCAAGATTGCCGTTCACGAATTTGCGCATCACCGCGTCTAGAGTGCGTTCGCGCATCTGACCGTGAGCCACCCCAACCGTCGCACGGGAAGACGGAACCAGGCGCCGGACGCGTTCGGCAATGGTATCGATGGTCTCGACCCGGTTGTGGACGAAGAACACCTGACCGCCGCGATCGAGCTCTCGTGCCAGTACCTCCTCCAGCAGCCCGTCATCCCACGGCTCCACAAACGTGAGAACGGGAGATCGATCGCGAGGAGCAGTCTCCATGACCGTGAGATCCCGTAAACCCGAGAGCGCCAGATGGAGCGTCCGCGGAATCGGTGTGGTGGTCATTGTTATCACGTCCACCTCCAACCGGAGCGCCTTCAACCGTTCCTTGTGCTTCACACCAAACCGATGCTCTTCGTCGACAATCAACAGGCCCAGTTCCTTGAACTCGACATCTTTTGACAGAACCCGATGGGTGCCGATGACGATGTCGACCAGGCCTTCGTTCAGGCCCTTTAGCACCTCCTTCTGTTCGACTGCGGTCCTGAACCTCGAGAGCACCTCCACTCGCACGGGATACTCCGCAAGGCGCTCTCCAAATGTCCTGCCGTATTGCTCGGCGAGAATCGTGGTCGGCACCAGTACGGCCACTTGTTTGCCAGCCTGCACGGCTTTGAACGCGCAGCGGACAGCAACTTCGGTCTTTCCATAGCCCACATCGCCCACTACCAACCTATCGGCAGGCTGCGGGCGTTCCATGTCCCTTTTGGACTCCTCGGTCGCTTTACGCTGATCGGGTGTGTCTTCATACAGGAACGAGGATTCCAACTCCTTCTGCCACCGGGTGTCGGGGGGGTATGGGAACCCATTTGAAATCGATCGTCTTGCATAGAGTTCCAGCAAATCGGCAGCGAGTTTTCGGATCGACTTCTCCGTTTTCGAGCGCTGCTTCCGCCATCTGGTGCTGCCCAGCCTGTCGATCCGGGGCGGCGTACTCCCATCACTATCGGCGCCGAGACGATATGGTTCGATCTGGTCGAGTCCGTAGAGCGGTACGTTGAGCCTGTCGCCGCCCTCGTACTCGAGCACGATCACCTCCATCGTCGCACCTTCTCCAACACGTATTACCTGGATCCCGCGATAGATGCCTATACCGTGTTCGAGATGCACGACATAGTCGCCCGGAGACAGTGCACCTACCGCGGCCTCAGTCGCCTGCCGGTATCGACGCAGCCGCCTCACGCGGCGAGCACGCCGGAAGATCTCATGGTCGGTCAGTACAGCGAGCGCGGGAAGCGAGAACCCACCATGGAGTGACCCCAGCGCAAGCGTGACTGTGGACGGGATCCGGGCGCCAGGCACGTCCGTCTCCGAAAGTAGTTCTTCCAGGCGTTCCAGCTGGCCTTCGTTGTCGCAGAGTACGAGCGTCGGGCCAGCTCGCACCGCGCGGGATAGGCGCTTCATATCGCGCAGTATCTCTGGTGGCGGCGACAACCCAATATCGACGTCGGCCGACTCAACGACGTTAATGCGTCCGAACCCGTTCCATCGTTCCGCCCAGGCCCCTGGTGAGTGAAACACCGCCTCTCTGCCCGGGACATCCTCACCTCGTCTGCGAGCTATCTGCAGGTGGTGCTCTGCGTCCTCCCAAACCCGTTCTACCTCCTTGCGTTCGCTGCCTTCCGTGAGCACCAAGAGGGTGTCGGGCGGCAGTAGGTCGAGGAGAGATTGCCGGTGTTCCCCAACCTCTCCATCCCCTTCAGGGCGGTAGGGCGGTAGGGCGATAGGGCGGTCTTCGTCCACGGCCGCATCCGCCGCCTTCGGATGCACCGGCAGAATGGTGACCGAATCAACAGGCCCCTCGGATCTCTGGCTGTCGAGGTCAAACTCCCGAATCGAGACGATCTCGTCGCCCCACCACTCAATCCTGGCCGGAGCGGCCATGCCGAATCCATATACGTCGACGATGCCGCCGCGTACCGCGTACTGGGCTACGTCGAGGGTCGACGGGCGGCGTTCGTACCCCATAGACTCGAGCCGATCGACGAAGTCGCTCAACCTGATCGATGTTCCCTCAGCACAGTAAATCCGTGTTCGTTGCACAGCTCCAGCCATGCGAGTCAACTCGACAGTGGCAATGAGCGTTGTGACCAACACACTCACGTCACCTCCGAGGACCGCATCTATGGTCTCCACTCGTTCACCGGCAATCTCGAAGTGAGGCTCTTCCTCGCCGAGCGCTTCTCTCTGGGGAAATAACCTCACCCCTTCGCCAAGCAGCACCTTCAGGTCGGCGTACCAACTCTCAGCGTCGACGGGATTCGAAGCTACGAGTGCAATGACGCGTTGAGGGTGGGCTTCATTCAGGGACGCGACGAGGACTGCGGTACTCGAACCCGGCAGGCCGCAGACGTCCAGTGTTTCCTGGCGCCGTGGCGATGCACGTTCCAGATCGCGAACGGTCGAGATGGCGCGAAATGCCGATACCAGACCGGGCAGCATTATCCGGCTGTCCTCGTCTGACCTCCGGAACTGGCAACTACGAACTCGCCGACCGCCGCCATCAATGCTGCTACCAGGAAAACGCCTGTGAGATTGATCTGCCCTTCACCGCCGAAGAGCCCTCCAAACAGCGATGCCGAATCGAGTACCCGAGACTCCTCGCCAAACGCAGCCCGGAGTTGTTCCCGATCGGCAACCGTAAGGCGGGACTCCCTGACATCTGCGTTCACCTCGAGTGCGCCAATCGTGTCACCGCCGGCACCGCGGAGGAAGTGGATTCCGATATGCTGTGGGGCCAGGATACGGCGACTGCTGGGCACCGTCGTCACTTCGGCGGATCGCGCGCCGACCATTGAACGCGCGCCCACCGGGAGTTCAACTACTTCGCCGGGGCTACCTCTGACGACCCAACTCTCTTCGGCGGCGATTCTATTGATGAGGTAGTCAACAAACGGTACGAACGAGGCACTCAAAGGAAGGCGTGTCCAGTCCGGCTCCATTCTACTTGCGACCAGCACGACATTGCCGCTGCGCACGAGCCACGGCTCACCACCCACCGACGCAAACACGTCGCCTGTGCCTGCCAGGCGATATCGCCGGAACACTTCGGCCCCTTCGGCAACGTTGGATTCTTCAGATAGCGCCCACTCTCCCTGAACGAGAGCCCCGAACTGCCACGTCACTCCCTGCATGTTCAAGGTGCGATTCAACGCACCCACCAATGCTGGATCGGAAGGCGGGAAAATCATGGACACACCCATCTGCGACATTCGACCGATCGATACCTGCTCGCCCGACTCGGCGCGTCCACCCTCTCGAAGTACCGCGAGCGCTTCCTCCAAGAACGCCCCAACATCAGGCCCCGCACTCACACGCGCGGGCTCACCGCGAAACAATGCAAGCACTCTGCGATCGTCGACTCGCAGTTCGTCAGGATCGAGCTCGACTTCTGCTACGGTCCAGCCAGTTCTTCTCAAGCTACCCGCCAGGACAACGCGATCGCCGGGCGAAGCCAACGTCCTGGCCAACTCCATCCCTGCAACACGAAGGCGCAGTGCAGCCGGACGGTCAGGGGCTCCTCCAATGCTAGCGGCAACACCGCCTGCGGGCGTCCAGACCCTAGGTTGGGAATAGACCGAATCGAGCCACCTGTTGATCGGCCTCGGTGGTGGCTCCCAAGCCAGCACCCGCACATCCAGAGAAGGACCAGTCGAAAGGGCCGTTGCCTGCAGATCACTGATGATGACAACTGGGCCAGTGGGAAGCGGATCGTTGCCGATGGCACGAGCAGCCGCCCGAACCGCGGAACCCAAGTCGAGACGGACGTTGGACGGGCTCAGGTTCTCCAACGCCTCGATCGCCTCCAGCCGGGTCATTCTCCGGGGGATCCCGTCGGAGAATACCAGCCAAAGCCTGTCTCCGACGGATGTTCGTGCAATCACCCCTCTACCGGTCTCGACAACGGTATCTAGTGTGCGCCGTCCTTCTACGACAGCGCCGGAGGAAAGCGAATTGTCCACGACTAGTGCGAGAGCAGTGGGTGGATGGGAATCACCCGACCCAACCCGGATGATCGGACGCGCGGCAGCCAGCACCAAGAACACGAGGGCGGCGGTCCTCAGGATCAACAACAACAAATTGCGAAATCGCAAACGCCGAGAATGCTCACGTTCCGTCGCCGTCAGATACCTGACAGCCGGGAAAATGACAGTGGGAGGTAAACGCCTACCGAGAAGATGCAGCAGGGCGGGTATCGCAGCTGCAACCAAAGCGAAGAGCGCGAACGGCTGTAAGAACCCTATCACCCTAGTTGCGACCGCCGCGCCGCTAACCGGCGCAGCACCTGCCCGAACGGCGTATCTGTGAGAACGTGATGATAGTGGATTCCGCCACCACGGCAGGCGGACCGCCAACTCTCGATGGTGCTGCGCACCGTCTTCTGGTATACCGCACGTAACTCACGTGGCCTGGCCGTTACGTACTCACCTGACTCAGGATCTTCGAAGCGCGCCTCAGGCGGACCATCCAAAGTCAACTCCGCCGGGTCCATTATGTGGAGCACAATAACCTGGTGCCCACGGTGCCGCAGATAGTGCAGGGTTCTGAGCACGAGTGGCCGATCGAATAACAAGTCGGATACGAAGACTACCAACCCGCGTCGTCTCAATAGGTCGGTTACCTTGCGTAACGCCGGTTCGGCCGCAGTTCCACCTCCTGCAGCGATATCTTGCACCGCCCGTGCAAGTGTCCACCAATGGTTCGACCTGGCTCCTGCTCGAACGACTGCGCGGACCTCTTCATCGAATGCTATCAATCCCGTAGCGTCTCGTTGCCGAAGCAATACGAGGGCAATGGAGGCAACCAGTTGTTTCGCGTACGAGAGCTTGCTGAGTCTCTCTTCACCACCGACCCAATCCATGGAGGCACTGACATCCAACACCAACATGGACCTCAAATTGGTTTCTTCCTCGAATTGTTTCACGAACAAGCGGTCGGATCGAGCCAGCATCTTCCAATCGAGGTATCGGAGCTCGTCGCCGGGCTGATATGGACGGTCTTCGGTGAACTCCACGGAAAACCCTGGAAAGGGAGACTTGTGCAAACCAGCCAGAAACCCCTCGACGATCCCGCGAGCGACCAGCTCTATCCCGCCGAGCTGAGCGACCACGAAAGGGTTCAAGAGATCAGTACGTTTTTTCAGCGTTTGGGCCAATTCTCTCTCTCACGTTCGATGCGCGTGAAGACCACTTAAGTCTAACACGTGAGACGCTGTCATCCCGATTGGACGAGGCAGAACGATCACCCACCGCCCCAACCATCATAAGTCGTTGCCATACAACAAGATAGCACAACAACAGCTTCTGGCATGTTGTCTGCAACTGTCAGCCAGTGAAGATGATCGGGAAAGGTAGGAGGTAGCTCATGCGCATGGCGATAGTTGTATTGCTGCTATCGCTCACCCACGTGGTGTGCTCGTTCGGGCAAGTTGCCCGAGCCGCACCGACGGTGCGCGCATCTGACGCTTCCCCCCTCGTAATGCTCAGCACCAGCGATGAAGTGGCGAGACGCGGCGATCGTTTCCGCGTCTGGTTCGGTACCGCCCAGAATGCGTACGTAGCGGTCTTCCGAGTCGACACGGATGGGCGCGTCCGCATGCTGTTTCCCGAACGACCGTGGCACAACAACTATGTTCAGGCCGGGAGGATGGTGGAGGTTAAACATCGCGGCTGCGATCAAACAAACTGTGCATTTGTGGTAGACGACTATCGTGGACAGGGATATATCTTCGCCATTGCCAACACTTCACAATTCGACTTCGACGCATATGCAAACGGCGACTACTGGAACTACAACGCCTTTGCACACAGGGGGAGAGTAACAGGCGATCCGTTTTTGGCATTGTCGAAACTGATAGAGCGGATTGTGCCCGAGTCAGAAGATGGCACATTGTCGTACGACGTATCGGAATACCATGTGGAGCAGAGGTACGAATATCCTCGGTTTCTCTGCTACGACTGCCACAGCTTCGTTCGATTGCCTTCCTGGAACCCATACCAGCAAGAGTGCCTTCGCTTCCGAATAATCCGGTACGACTCTCCCGCATATCTCCCCGCCAGCGACTATGCGCCAACGAGAGTCGTCTTCTCGAGATCCGGGCAAATCGCCCCTCGGTTTGTTTTCAGCGCTAGAACTCAGGGAGAACCGTTCTTATCCATCGAAGACGTACGACATGGTGGAGGATCGACTGGATCGCCGCGGGTGATGGGTGCAAACTCCCGCGAACTGGGAGGCGTCGGTGCGATTCCCGCACCTCTGGGGCGTCGCGGTACCGCGACCGACACCGACTTGCGACGCTTGACGGAGCCCGACCGTTCTGCTCGCGAAGGCCCCTTATCTCGGATTCGAGGTTTCGTGACCACGCCCCGCCCTCAACCACGACTCCTCCGCCGCAGGCAGGCAAAACCCGATAGTTCCGGGAACCTGCCCACGCCCAGGCGGGTAAGAACGAAACCCGATACATCAGGAACGAGAGGAATCGTTCGGCCAGACGAGATCTGACGGCTCACCCCTTTCCCAGTTCCTTTCAGTGTATCTTGAATCCCGACCAACAATTTCGGAGATGTGCAACATGAAACGCGTCGTATTGGCCCTGGTTTGCGCTGCCTTGCCCGCAGCTGCCGGTGCCCAGACAATAGAGCAGGCAGTGAATTCGATCACCCAGGCCGACATGTACAGACATATCGAAATCATGGCGCACGACTCGATGCGTGGCCGTGACACTCCAAGCCCGGAGTTGGATCTCACCGCCGAATATGTAGCGGCCGAATTCAGGCGAATTGGGCTCAAACCGGGAGCGGAGAACAACGGTTACATCCAACGGTACCCGCTCACGGAAATGCGTCGCAGCCTTTCTGTGGCAATCTCTGGTGCATCCAATTGGCAGCCCGGCACCGACGTGGTTCAGATGTCCGGTGGAGCGGTCGAGGCATCGGGGCCGCTGGTGCTCGTAACGGGCGCAGGAGAGCCTTCGAACGCACTCCAGGTTGACGGAGCGATTGTACTCGTTCCGGCCCAGTGGGGCGGAAGAGGACTTGCTGCACCAAGTCAGCAGTTGATCTCTGCCATTCAGAGTGGCAACCCAGCTGCACTGATTGTCGCGACGGACATTTCCGACCGATTCTGGGGGTATTTCAGCGGCAGACAGAATCGCGCGCAAGTATCGTTGGGATCGGCGACAGAAGTTTCGACCGATCCGCCGCTACTCTTCACGCGCTTGGCTGTGGCTCAGGAACTGCTTTCGGGACATGGAATCGAACCATCATGGGATGGAGCCCCGTTAGTACGCACTCTAGATGCACTCCAGTTCGACATCTCGGCAACACTCCAGACCTCTCCACAGTCTGCACCCAACACCGTGGGCATACTCGAGGGAAGCGATCCCGTACTCAAGGATGAGTACATCGTCCTCAGCGCTCACATGGACCATGTCGGTGTAGGCAGCGCCGTCGATGGCGACAGCATTCGGAATGGTGCAGACGACAACGCGTCAGGTACTGCGGCCATCATCGAGGCAGCCGAGGCGTTCGCGTCGATGAATCCCCGACCCAAGCGGTCGATTGTCTTTCTCGCGGTGAGCGGCGAGGAAAAGGGTCTTTGGGGAAGCGAATACTACTCTGAAAACCCGTCCGTACCGATTTCGCAGTTCGTAGCAAACGTGAACACCGACATGATCGGTCGCAACTGGACGGACACGATCGTAGCAATCGGCAAGGAATATTCGGACCTGGGCGAGACACTCGACAGGGTGAATTCCGAGCATCCCGAACTCGGCATGACGGCGATTGACGACATCTGGCCAGACGAGCGTTTCTACTACCGGTCCGACCACTACAACTTCGCCGAAAAGGGCGTGCCGGTGCTCTTCTTCTTCAACGGCACACACGAGGACTATCACGGCGTTGACGACGAAATCGAGAAGG
>CAZFHS010000005.1:135875-167908 GCA_964518955.1 uncultured Gemmatimonadaceae bacterium
CGAGAAGGCCACCCGTATCGTGAAGCTGATGTTCTACCTGAGCCTCGAGGTAGCCAACAACCCCGAGAAGCCGAGGTGGAAGCAAACGGGGTAGGGCGGTAGGGCGGCAGAAGCGCAGAGTTGCAGAACGGGCAGCTGCAGCTCTGCACCCCTGCCCCTACCTACCCCCCTTATATTCCCCGCATGCACCGGCAACACATTCGCAACTTTTGCATCGTAGCACATATCGATCACGGCAAATCCACGATCGCCGACAGGCTCATTGAGCTGACCGGCACGCTGGAGCAGCGTCGTATGCGCGCGCAAGTCCTCGACACGATGGATTTGGAGCGTGAGCGAGGAATCACCATCAAGCTGAACGCCGTCCGCATGCTGCACGAAATCGACGGCACGGAATACGAGCTTTGCCTGATCGACACACCGGGGCATGTGGATTTCACCTATGAAGTATCCCGTTCCTTGAACGCGTGCGAAGGTGCGCTGTTGGTTGTGGATGCAAGCCAAGGAATCCAGGCGCAGACTGTGAGCAACCTCTTCCTGGCAATGGAAGCAGGGCTCGAGATCATCCCGGTCTTGAACAAGATCGATCTCCCCGCTGCAGAGCCGGACCGTCGTTCAGAGGAGCTGCAGGATCTGCTCGGGGTTGAGGAAGACGAGATCTTGCGCGTGTCGGCCAAAGAGGGGACCGGCATGGAAGCACTGCTTCAGACGTTGGTGGAACGTGTGCCTCCACCAACCGGAGATCCCGACGCTCCGTTGAGGGCACTCATCTTTGACACATACTACGATCGATACCGCGGAGCGATTCCGTCTATCCGCGTGATCGACGGGAAAATAGCGCGAGGAGATCTGATAGCATTCGGATCTCATTCGGACGACCGTTACGAAGTTGCCGAAGTCGGCTTCATGCAACTCGATCAGAGAAGCACCCAGAAACTCGAGGCGGGGCAAGTTGGCTATTTCGTGGCCAACGTGCGGGGAGTGCGTGAAACACGTGTGGGCGATACGGTTTTGGATTCCCGCCGTCCTGCAAGCACGATGCTGCCCGGGTACCGAGAATCTCATCCAATGGTGTTCGCCGGCCTCTACCCTACCGATTCGAACCAGTACGAAGAGCTACGCGACGCTCTGGAACGGCTTCAACTGAACGATGCATCTCTTCACTATGAGCCGGAGACCTCCGTAGCTCTGGGATTCGGTTTTCGATGCGGTTTCTTGGGTCTATTGCACATGGACGTCGTGCAGGAGCGACTGGAGCGGGAGTTCGACCTGGACTTGATCACGACTGTTCCGAACGTGGAGTATCACGTGCACATGATCGACGGAGCAACTGAGCTGATCGAGAACCCCTCGAAGATGGTCACCGGCACCAAGGTCGAGCACGTTGCCGAGCCCTACGTAAAAACGCACATAACCACTCCGTCCGAGTACATAGGTGCAATCATGAATCTCGGACAAGAGCGGCGCGGCGATTACGTGGGGATGAAATACCTCGACACCGTGCGAGTTCAGCTAGAGTGGGACTTTCCGCTCGCGGAAATAATCATTGATTTCTACGATCGCCTGAAGACAGTATCGCGAGGATACGCGGGCATGGATTACGAGTTCGCAGAGTATAGAAAAAGTGATCTCGTGAAGTTGGACATGTTGATCAATGGCGATCCTGTGGACGCATTCAGTATCATAATTCACCAGGACAAGGCGCAGGCGTGGGGCCGGAAGATGGCCAGCAAGCTGAAGGAGTTGATACCTCGTCAGCTTTTCGAGGTGGTGATTCAGGCTTCAATTGGTTCGAGAGTCATTGCGCGCACCACCGTCAGACCGCTCAGAAAGAATGTCACCGCCAAATGCTACGGAGGTGACATAACGCGGAAGCGCAAACTGCTCGAGAAACAAAAAGAAGGCAAACGACGCATGAAACAGGTGGGAACAGTCGAGATCCCCCAGGAGGCGTTCCTTGCCGTACTACAAGTTGACTGACGTGTTCACTCGCATACCGACCGGAGGTGTGTTCAGATGATCCGCCTCGTTGCAGGGGTCGATATCGGCGGAACGAACGTCGTCGTCGGGACAGTTCCCGAAGATGGCAAGTCCATTTTTGGAGTGACCACAGAGCGCACGCACGTCTCTGACGATCCCGCCGGCACCTTCCATCAAATCGAACGCATGGTGAATCGTTCCATAGAAGACACAGCCGAGGAACTGGGCGATGGCAACTTCGAGGTGATCGGGGTCGGGCTCGGTGCTCCAGGCCCTCTCGACCGGCGAACTGGAACAGTCTTGGTCACACCCAACTTGGGCTGGGTGAACATGCCGTTGCGCGACGGTACGACAAAAGCTCTGGGTTTACCGGCCACAATCGAGAACGACGCAAACTGCGCCATCTACGGCGAATGGTGGCATGGAGCAGCGAGAGGCGGCCGCGTTGTCGTGGGGCTCACGATCGGTACCGGAGTCGGCGGCGGGATCGTTATTGATGGAAAGCTTTTCCATGGCTCCAGTGACGCCGCCGGAGAGATTGGCCATGCCAGCATCGACACTACCGGCCGTCGCTGCAAATGCGGAAACTACGGATGTCTGGAGGCGTATGCGGCGGGCCCCGCGATAGCCGCACGGGCGGTCGAAGGTATAGAGGCGGGAGCGCGTTCCAGCCTCGTCGATCTGGTCGATGGCGATCTTGCGGCCGTAACCGCCAAGACCGTATCCGAGGCCGCACTGAACGGCGACCACTTCAGTGCAGATGTGATTCGAGAAACGGCACACTTCCTCGGGAGTGCAGTTGCGAATCTCGTAAACATCTTCAACCCCGACATTGTCGTGATCTGTGGCGGAGTTACCCTCACCGGAGAGCACCTCTTCGAGCCTTTGAGACACCAGGTCGTGCGCCGCGCGTTTGAACCATCTGTGGCCGCCTGCAAAATCGTTCCTGGTGAGTTGACCGGCACTGCAGGAGTCTTCGGAGCCGCAAAGTCGTTCATGACTCAGATGGAAACCGCAGATTGAAACAACTAGGCGTTCTGGGCACAATGGTCTGGGACACCATATACGGGCGGGGTGCCGAGGCCGAACCAGCGGAGGAATGGGGCGGCATTAGCTACGCCCTCGCTGCACTCGAGGCGGCCCTTCCGGACGACTGGAGCATCGTGCCTCTCGTGAAGGTCGGATCTGACCTCGCCCCCCGCGCTAACGAATTCCTGACCGGTCTAACGCGCAGGGCGGGAGCTTGTCGCTTCATCGAGTCTCCGCAGCCGACGAATCGGGTGACCCTACACTACAAGAATCTCGACCGCTGCACCGAGCACCTGAGCGGTGGAGTGTCTGCTTGGACATGGGCGCAACTCGGCCCTATGGTGAGGGATTTGGACGCTCTCTACGTCAACTTCATTTCCGGTTTCGAGATGCCGCTGGCGGCAGCCAGGCGGTTGCGTAGAGGGTTTGGCGGTCCGATCTACGTCGATCTCCACAGTCTGTTCCTTGGTGTCGACGCCTCAGGCATGCGTGTACCCGAAGCGCTCGCGGATGTAACAGGTTGGTTCTCATGTTTCGACATCGTCCAGTTGAATGAAGATGAAATGCGTCTGGTGGGCGACAATCCCGTGGAAGTAGCCGCTCGAGCTCTCGCGTCTGGAGTGCGTTTGTTCATCGTCACGTTAGGTGAACGTGGCGCCGTGTATTATTCAGCTGGCGATTTCGACATCGCAGGCGAATCGCCTGAGCACAACAGGTCCCACGGACCAATAAGGTCTGCGCGGATACCGGCTCAGCGTGTTGAGAAGCCTCTTGACCCTACGGGGTGTGGAGACGTTTTCGGCGCCACCACTGTGTCGTATCTTTTACACGGAGTTTCCGTTGAAGAAGCGTTGGCGGAGGCTAACGCAAGCGCAGCCGCGAATCTGTCTTTTCGAGGGGCGACCGAGCTTCACCACCATTTGCGCAGAGAAATGACCCGTCAATGACGCGTGTGATCGATGTGCCATCCAGTTTCGACGACCGTACTTTCGATCAGTTCGCGACTGAGTTTGGCGAACCTGGTGACGAGCGATTCCTATTCGATGCTCATTTGGTGAAGTGGGCCTCGCCATACGGCCTGCTCGGATTGTTGGTCGCGGGCCAGGCTGCCGTAGAGCGGATGGGGCAGCAACCACAGCTTGCGGTGCCAACGGACAAAGATGTTCTCCACTACTGGAGCCGTACCGGTTTCTTTGAATACGCCAGCGAGTGGTTCGAGATTCACGGCAAGGTCCCTCACACGAAGCCCCGTGGTTCATCCGAAGTACTTCTGGAAATCACTCCAGTGAGTGGATCAGACGACGTACATGGCGTCGTGAGCATCATTCAGGAGAGGGCCGCAGCTATCCTCTCAGGGGAATTGGGACTCGAATCAAAGGCGACTTTGGGATTCGGTATGGCGCTTTCGGAGGCTTGTCAGAATATTGTAGAGCATGCTGGCACGTCCGGGTGGGTAGCGGTGCAAACGTATGAATGGCGCCGCCGACTCGGCCGTCGAGTGGTAGTCATCGCGGTCGCCGACGCCGGAATCGGATTCAGGCATTCCCTCGAATCAACACAGGCCGGACGGTACGGAGATCGGTGGAGCGATGCTACGGCGCTCGAGGCAGCACTGATCCAGGGAGTGAGTAGGTTTCGCGATCCAGGCCGCGGACAGGGCCTCGGCGGAATCAGAAGGTACGTGAATCGTTGGGATGGGAGAATCAGCATAAGAAGTGGCACTGCACGCATTGCAATCGTGCCAAGTTGGGACGATGAAGTCCCGCTGGCCGACGGGCTACCGGATTTTCCGGGGAGCCAGATGCTTCAAATAATCCCTGCTCAACAACCCGAGTGAAGACGACGTGCCAAGATTTGACTTAGGAACGATTCTGCAGGATGCCGTAGCCAGAGAGTACGGCGACTTGGTGACCCGCCCGACCGGCAGAGCCGTACGATCCAGTGTCGAAGAGATGTTGCCGCAGCAACAGGACGGCAACACGGTTGTCATCGACTTCAGCCAGGTGCGCTGCTTAGACATCTCATGCGCCGACGAGGTCGTGGGGAAGTTGCTGCTGCAATACGGCCAAGGACGACACTTCGTGCTCAGTGGAGTAACCGAGGCGCACTGTGAATCGATAAGTCAGGTGCTAGAGCGCCATGGAATGACCGTTGTGGCCCAGAGCCGCGACGGGTCATTGCAGGTCCTCGGACCGCTCGACGAACCCGTACGGCGAGCATTCGTGGCGCTACAGCAATCCGATGCATCTGCCGCGTCAGATGTAGCCGATCGCCTTGCGTTGACAACGGAGGCTGCTCAACCGCTTCTCGATGAGCTGTTGACGCGACGGCTGGTCGTTCGAGAAGCCGACCAATTCAAGGCTCTTTCCGCTTGACCGATTCGTGATTCGCTTCAAGAAAGTGTTCAAATCGTTTCAGTCGGGTTCTCTTGCTCTAACCGACATCAGTTTCCACGTCGCAAAGGGCGAGTTCGTGTTCCTGACCGGGCACTCTGGCGCCGGGAAGTCAACCATCTTGCGCCTCATCTACGCCGACTCACTGCCCAGTTCAGGAGAGGTTCGTGTGTCGGGGTTCAGCACAGAACGAATGCGACGCTCCGACATCCCAAAGTTGCGCCGGAGATTGGGCATTGTGTTTCAAGACTTCCGGCTGTTGGAGGACCGTACGGCAGAGGAAAATGTGGCATTTGCGCTCGAGGTGACGGGTGTACGGAAGAACCTGATCCAGCCCAAGGTGATCCGCGTTCTGACTCAGGTGGGCCTGGCCGCAAAAGCGACTGCATATCCCCGCGAGCTGTCGGGTGGCGAGCAGCAGCGCGTAGCCATAGCGCGTGCGCTCGTGAACGATCCATTGGTGGTTCTGGCCGATGAGCCTACGGGCAACCTCGACGACCGCGCAACCAGAGGTGTCGTTCAGCTGCTCCGCGACATCAACGCAAATGGCACGGCAGTGCTGATGGCAACTCACGATTTGGGTATCGTGCGCCACGAGTCGGCGCGCAGCATAGAGCTACAGAACGGTGCAATCGTTTATGACTCCTCCGTCGACGAAGGGGAGACGGGAGGAGCGTCTAAATGAGACTGTTGGTTCGAGAGACTCTGCTATCGTTCCGACGTGCTCCGGTTCTGTCGGCGCTTTCGGTGACTACCATCGCCTTCGCGCTGTTCGTTGTCGGTTTGTTCGGACTGGTGGCGCTCAATATCCGAGTCGCGCTCGCCGATGTGGAGGAACGGGTCGAGATCGTAGCGTATCTCATGCGGGGAACACCGGTGGAGGTCGTGACGGTTGCGATCGGCGACATCGAAGCGTTCCCCGGAGTAGAGTCCGCAACGTATATGAGTGAAGAAGACGCCCTTGCTCAGGCTAGATCCGACATGACCGAGTTCCAGGAGGTGTTCGACGATCTCGCCGACAACCCCCTGCCGGCATCCATCGAAGTGAGGATGGCCTCTGGTTATCGCGACGCGGAAACCGTGGAACAGGTAGCCGAGTGGTTGGGATCATTTCGATTTGCGGAGGATGTGCGGTTCGGGCGGGAGTGGGTGGAGCGAATCGATCAACTGCAACGGATCGCGGCGGTAGTCGGACTCGTGATAGGTGCGGCTTTCGCAGTCGCGTCAGTGATCATAATCGGCACGACCGTGCGCATGGCCGTTCTGCATCGCAGCAGAGAGATCGCAATCATGCGCCTCGTGGGTGCCACGAACGGGTTCATTCGCAGGCCCTTCTTGCTCGACGGCATAGTCAAAGGCGTCTTGGGCGGGCTCGCCGCCATCGGGCTCAACTATGCAGCGTACGCCGCGATCAACCAGATCTATGCAGCGTCATTCTTCAACGTCGCGCAGGCCGTTATCCTCGTCCTCTTCGGAACAGCCCTCGGGTTCCTAGCCAGCGCTGTGAGCGTCGCCCGCCATCTGCGCAGGGTGACGGCAGGATGAGCCCGAAAGCGGCCATGGCGATCCGATGGGGAATCGCCGTAGTCGCCGGCCTACTCCTCCTGGCTCCGACTGGGCAGATTCACGCCCAACAGAACATCGACCGCCGAATACGCGACAATCGTGCGCGCCTCGATTCCATCCGACGCGAACGCGAGTCGCTAGAAAACGAACTCGATAGACTGCGCGGTCGGGCACGAGACCTGACAAGCGAGATTCGCAATATCGAACGGCAGCGTGACGTTACCGAGAGAGTAGTCAACGAACTCGATCGACAGATGGCGTCCATGACCAGCCAACTCGACACCGTCACGATGGACTTGATGCTCGCGCAGGACGCACTGGCAGAAACCAACGCCGTGCTCGAACGCCGAATTACGGAGATCTATAAGCGCGGCCCGCTTTACGCATTTCAGGTTCTGCTGGCGGCAGAATCGTTTGGCGATCTACTTTCCCGATACAAATACCTGTACTTGGTGAGTCGCCAGGATCGAGCGTTGTCGCAGGAAGTCGAGGAGCTTGCAGAACGCATAGAGGTTCAGCGGGGTCAGCACGTCAGTGTTCGAAACGAGTTGTCCCAGCAGCTCGATGACCGTGGGTCCGAATTGCGACGGTACAGGAATCTCGAGCGGCAACGACAGAATACGCTGGTGCAAACCCGACGCTCCACCGAAGCAACTGCTTCGAGACTCGATTCTCTCGAAAGAGCCGAAGGGCAGCTCGCGTCAATCATCAACACGCTCGAGGAAGCGCGCACCCGAGCAATCGCGCGAGGCGACCGCTCGGTGGGAACGATTTCGACCGATGACATAGGCACGCTCGACTGGCCTGTGGATGGCGGCGAAGTTCGCTATGAGTTCGGCAGGTATGCGGGACCCGATAACACCAGATTGAGGAGGCTTGGCATCGGGATCGGAGTGCCGCTCGGGACGCCGGTGCGCGCCGTCGCAACGGGAACGGTCGAGTCGGCAAGTGCGCTCATGACCTGGGGCCCCTCGATCATCCTCAACCACGGCGGAGGTTTCTACACGCTGTATCTGTACCTGTCCGGGTTCGATGTCCAGGAAGGCCAGCTCGTACAGGCGGGCCAGGTGATCGGTAGATCCGGTGGAGCGCGCTCGGATGAAGGGCCTCATATCGAGTTCCAGATCAGAGAAGGGCAGCTGACGCTCGACCCCAGGCATTGGCTGCGGTCGAGGAGGTAGGGAGCAACCTCGCCGCACCACCCCGGGCAGGAGTTGCAGCACCTCCCGCCCAGCCGCACCATGCAGAGTTGCAGTGTTGCAGAGCGGCAGTGTCTTCCGCCCTCGATCACCCTGCCCCTCTACGCCTCTGCACACCTGCACGCTGTACGCTGTACGCTGTACGCTGTACGCTTTACCTCTGCCCTTTCCCCTTTCCCCCTTTCCCCCTTCCCCCTTCCCCGCTCCCCCACCCCTTGCAATTCAAGCCCAGGTAGCTTATTAATACATTCGTATGAAGAAAGTCAAACGTATGAATGACCAATCAGATACAGCTGCCAAGTTAGTTACGGCCGCGTTGAATCTGTTCAGCAAACACGGGTACGACGGAACGTCGGTACGAGCCATTACCTCGGAGGCCGGCGCAAACCTCGGGGCCATCACATACCATTTCGGCTCCAAGGAGGCGTTGTACGAGGCGGTTCTTGCGTCGGTGACCGAGCCGATTCGGGAATTGATAGCCGATGCCGCCAGTAGCGCCGGAACTCCCCTGCATCGCATCGAGCGGATAGTCAGGGTTTTCTTCCATTATTTCAGCCAACACCCGGAATTCCCCAAGCTGATCTCCCAACAGCTTATCGGATCTCGTCCTCTCCCTGCTCCGGCCCGTGACGTGCTGCAGCAGAACCTGCGAACTCTCACCGCGGTTATAGCGGCCGGGCAGGCAGACGGGTCTATAAGGAGCGGCAACCCTCGCGACTTCGCTTTGAGCGTGGCTTCTCAGCCCCTGTGGCTATCGCTGGCGCGCCGCGTTCTGCGTGAAGGAGCGGGATTCGATCAAGATGATCCAGGCACTCACGAACAGATCGTTGAGAGCGTCGTGCAATTCGTAAGAGCAGGTCTGCAACAGCGGCAGGAAGGCACATGATGAACCTCGTCGAACATTCACCGATCAGAGCAGCGCCACTCGCGATGAGTGCAGTGCTCTTGGTTGCCACTTGGAGTGCTCCTGTTTTCGGGCAGACGCACGATGAGGGTGGCAAACTCACCCTCACTTCTGCGGTGGAACGCGCCTTGGTTCACCACCCGAATTCTCTCGCCGCTGACGCAGGCGTAGATGCAGCTGCGGCAGCGGTTGGAGAGACCACTGCATTGAGACTCCCTCAGGTTGCGTTCGAGGCCTCGGCCACACGGTACCAAGAGCCGATGATTGTCGCACCATTGCATGCATTGGACATAACTCAGGCTCCTGATTTCGACCGGACTTTGCTCCGCGGCTTTGCGTCAGTTGCATACACGCTGTTCGACGGCGGAGTACGCGGATCGCGCGTGCGCAGCGCAAGAGCCGAGTTCGGTGCTGCAGAAGCGATCAGGGAATCGGCCCGATCTGCGCTGATATCGTTGGTTACGGCAACGTACTTGCGAGTCGTCAGTGCCAGGGATGTGCTTGCGGCGCACGACACACGATTGGCGGCTCTGGAGTCTGAGCTCGACCGTGTGCAGAAGCTATTTGCGGAAGGAACCACTGCACGGGTAGTCGTGCTCAGAGCAGAAGCAGCGATCGCCCAGGCCGAGGCCGAGCGGGTTTCTACCGCTGCAGCTCTCGACGTTGCGGAACGCAATTTGGCACGGCTCACAGGAGTGAACGCCGAGAGTGCGGCAGCAAACAACCTCGTTTCGGTGAGGCTCCTGCGCGATGGTGGGGCACTCGAGAGGGAAATACTTCTCGCGCATGCAGAAGCGGCGAATCCCGAGCTGCAGCGTGCACGAGAGAAACACGAAGTGGCCTTGTCCACGAGAAAGGCTGCCTCGGCCATGTGGTTGCCAAACATCAGTCTATTCGGCGGTTACCTGGGGTTCGGCAGCGGTAACGGTGACCTCGTCACCGAGTGGCAGGGCGGCGCAAAGGTCAGTTACCCGATCTTCTCGGGCGGCAGTCGGTCGAAAACCAGCGCTAGGGCAAGCGCACTCGTCGAACTCGCTACCCAAGACATTCGTCAGGCTGAGTTCGCAGTTCAAAACGGCGTGGATAGGGGAATCAGCGCCGTGCGTGAATCGCGGGTACGCCTCCAGGCTGTGGAAGAAGCCGTCAACCACCTGACGGAAGTTGCCCGCATCGAACGATTGGCGCTCGAGACAGGAGCCGGAACGCAAACCGAGTATCTCAGGTCCGAGGCCGAGCTACTACGCGCGAAGGCGTCATTGATAGATGCTCGCAACACGGAAATCGCTGCCAGAGTCGAACTGGCCCGAATCGTCGGGCAATTGAACCCGACCTGGCTCGAGAGCGAACTGGAGAACACCCCATGAGTAAGAAGCAGCGGATAATCATTGGCGCGGTATTGCTGCTTGTCCTTATCACAGTGCTCAGGATTTTCGTATTCGGAGACGGGAGCAGCGATGACGTGATCATCGCATCTGGAACTGTGGAGGCAGCTGAAGCCGACTTGGGATTCCAGGTACCGGGACGGGTCGAATCCATTTCCGTCAGGGAGGGTGACACGGTCGACAGCGCGACGGTCCTCGCGTCGCTCGATCGAACCGAACTCAACGCCCGTCTCGAAGCTGCGTTGGCTACGGTCGAGGCAGCTCGCGCTGCGTTGACGGAGGTACGCACCGGCTTCCGATCAGAAGAGATTGCTCAGGGTCGAGCTACATTGCGCGCCGCAGACGACCGTTTGGCGAACGCCAGTCGCGACCTGGAACGTACTGAGCGCCTTTTCGAGGGCGGCGCAGTCAGCCGCCAGGCCCTGGACCACCAAGAGACCGCATTCCAGATGGCAGAGGCCGAACGGGAGAGTGCCGCCGAAAGGCTACAGATTTTAGAAACGGGCCCGCGCTCAGAGAGAGTTGCCGTGCAGCAAGCTCAGCTGCGAGGCGCCGAAGCGCAGGTAAGACAAGTCGAAGCCGCATTGGACAACGCAGTGGTACGATCGCCTTTCGGCGGGACCGTTTCCATCAAGCACAGAGAGCCCGGAGAGATCGTTCAACCTGGGCTGCCGGTGCTTTCGATCTTGAACACGGACGATCGCTGGGTGCGCATCTATGTCCGTGAGGATGAGATTGGCCGAATCTCCATCGGTCAGGACGCAACCATCACCGCCGACTCTTACCCGGATCGGTCGTACACCGGGACCGTCGTATTCCTATCCAGCGAAGCGGAATTCACACCACGCAACGTCCAAACTACTGAGGAGCGGGTCAAGCTGGTCTATCGGGTGAAGGTACAGATTACCGGTGACCCAACTTTCGACCTCAAGCCAGGTCTCGCCGCCGATGTGCGCATCGAGGCGCCGAGCCAGTGATCGCGGTAACACGCCTGACCAGGGATTTTAGATCAACCCGTGCCATCGATGGATTGACTCTCGATGTGGCGGCCGGGGAGTTGTTTGGAATCGTCGGTCCGGACGGAGCCGGCAAGACGACGACCCTCCGAATGTTGGCGGGCGTTCTCAAACCGACCGACGGCGATGCAACCATCGGCGCTGTGAGCGTTGCAAAAGATCCTGAAAGAGTGAAGTCGCACATCGCTTACATGCCACAGAGATTTGGCCTCTACGCAGACCTCACAGTAAGCGAGAATATCGCATTCTACGCGGACCTGTATAGGGTGCCAAAGGCAGATCGGTCTCAGCGGTTGGAGCGGCTCTACGCATTCTCGAATCTCGGTCCTTTTAAGGATCGGCTCGCCGGAAACCTCTCTGGTGGAATGAAACAGAAGCTCTCTCTCTGCTGTGCACTCATCCACCACCCGGAAGTCCTGTTGCTTGATGAACCCACCTTCGGAGTAGACCCCATATCCAGAAGGGACCTTTGGCTCATCCTCCACGAGATGGTGGAAGAGGGGGTGACGATCTTGGTGAGCACCTCATACCTGGATGAGGCGGAACGCTGCGACCGAGTGGCACTGCTGCATAAGGGAAAGGTGTTGGCCCTCGATACACCGAAATCCTTGTTGAGCCTCTTACCGGGAGAGGTCGTTTCAATCCAAGGCCCTTGCCCGCGAACAGCCAGAGATCATTTGAGCTCTTTGCCTGGAGTAGAGGGAACCGCCCTGTTCGGCAACTCCGTGCATGCGGTCATCGAGCGGCAGCACGACGTCCGAAGGCTCGCGCTCGAATCTCTAGAGGAGGCCGGGTTAACCGGCTACCAGGTGAATCCCGTGGAGCCATCATTGGAAGACGTCTTTCTCCATCTGGTTCGCAATGGCGGAGAGGTTTCCCGTGACTAACGCGGTCCGCGTTCGCGATCTCACTCGCAAGTTCGGCGACTTCACCGCTGTGGACCAGGTCACTTTCGATGTGGACCGAGGGCAAATCTTCGGATTCCTGGGCCCGAACGGCGCCGGCAAGACGACGACGCTCAGGATGCTCATCAGCCTGCTGGCGCCTACCGCCGGAGAGGGGTGGGTCGCAGGTCTGGACATACGTTCGGAAGGGGATGCCATCCGACGCAAGATCGGTTACATGTCGCAGAAGTTTTCACTCTACACCGATCTGACGGTGAGCGAGAACATCGTGCTATTCGGCGGCCTATATGGAGTGACGGGAGACCGTTTTCGAGAGCGGCGAGACTGGGTGCTGGAAATGGCGGGCCTGACCGACAAACACAGTCAACTCACCGGCGACCTACCTCTGGGCTGGAAACAGCGACTCGCGCTCGGCTGCGCCGTTTTGCACGAGCCTCCGGTCTTGCTCCTCGATGAGCCGACATCCGGCGTGGACCCATCCGCACGGAGACAATTCTGGGACCTCATCAACGACCTGGCGCAGGGCGGAACTACAGTATTGGTCAGTACCCACTACATGGAGGAGGCAGAATACTGCAACCGGCTGGTGCTCATGAACCGAGGAAAAGTCATCGCGCTCGATGAACCCGCGGGCCTGAGGGCACGCATGGCCGAGCCGCTTCTAGAACTGAAAACGTCGGAGCCGCCTCGAGCAGTTGAGACGCTCAGGAATTTGGACGGTGTGCTGGAAGCTGCCATGTTCGGCCGGAATGTCCACGTGGTTGTGGAAGACGAAGCAAACGCAAGGGCCACGATTCCCTCAGCATTGGCCGAAGGCGCCATACCGCTCGATGACATCCAACGAGTAGAGCCCACGTTGGAAGACGTATTCGTTGCCCTGGTGCGACAAGAGGGCGGAGCTGAAGAGGGCTAGCCACATGGACTTCCATCGCCTCCTGGCCATGGCTCGCAAAGAAGCCATGCAACTGAGACGGGACACGAGAAGCCTCATCCTGGCGTTCATCCTGCCCGTCATAATGGTTCTCTTCTTCGGGTATGCCATCACATGGGACATCGAAGATCTGCGATTGGGAGTGTGGGATCAGGATGGAACACAAGCTTCCCGCGAACTGACAGAGACCTTCGAAGCTTCAGGTTACTTCCTGGTAGTGGCCCGTCCCACCACGTACCGGGAAGTGGAGGAGGACCTTTCCAAGACCCGCGTCCGGGCGGTCCTCGCGATACCTCCCGGTTTTGCACGAGACCTAAAGTCCGGGCGACCAGCACCGGTGCAGCTGCTGCTCGACGGGAGCGACGCCAATACAGCTACGATCGCTCTGAACTACGCGGGAGCGATAGTGGCCCGTCACTCGGTGCAGGTACGGTTACAAGGTCGAGAGATGCCAGGAATCGCGGGTGCAGAAACCCGGATCTGGTACAACGAGACTCTCGAAAGCAGGAACATGATCGTTCCCGGGTTGATCGCCGTAGTTATGTCGATCATCGCCGCAATGCTCACCTCTCTCACCATAGCCAGGGAGTGGGAACGGGGCACGATGGAGCAGCTCGCTTCCACACCGGTGAGGGGAGTGGAAATCGTTCTCGGCAAACTCCTGCCCTACCTTGCCATCGGGATCTTCGATGTGCACGTGGTCGTGGCATTGGGGATCGTGGTGTTTGGCGTGCCGTTCAACGGGAACGTGATCCTCCTTGCCGTACTTTCCATCTTTTTCCTGGTTGGTGCGCTGGGAGTGGGAATTTTTATATCGTCTGTATCAGATTCGCAGGTCTTCGCGATGCAGGCCGCGATGGTGGCCACGTACCTGCCTGCGATCCTGCTATCCGGATTCATGTTCGACATCGCAGGGATGCCGTTGGTGCTCCAGGGTATCACTTACCTGATTCCGGCGCGCTATTTCATCGTAGTAACGCGGGGTGTTCTGCTGAAAGGGGTAGGAGTCGGTGCACTTTGGCCCCAGGCTGCTGCAATGTTGGTGTTCGCGATCTTGGGCCTCACTTTGGCGACCCGAGTTTTCAGGAAGGAGATCAAGGCATGAAGATCTCTCCTCTACGGGTCAAAGTGCTAATCCAAAAAGAGCTGAGGCAGCTTTTCAGAGATCCCAAAACCAAACGGATTATATTCGCCGCACCGGTGATCCAGCTTCTTTTGTTCGGCTATGCAGTGAACACAGACGTGAGGAACGTCGCCACCATAGCCGTTGATCAAGACCGAACCGTCGAGTCGCGGCTGCTGCTCACGACTCTGACGGCTTCGGGGTACTTCCAAATAGTGGAGGACGGAAAAAACTCGAGCGACCTATCGGACGCTCTAGACGCAGGCACATCACTCGTGGGTGTTCACATCCCTTCAGGTTTCTCGCGAGATATCAAAGCCGGCAGAACAGCTTCGGCACAGATTCTCATAGACGGAACGAACTCCAACACCGCCACAGTAGCTTTGGGTTACGCCGGTCGGATCATACAAGACTTCGCAATGCAGCACGCGAGCAGCCAAGGAACAATGCAGGCAGGAGGTATAGACCTTAGAGCCCGGGCCTGGTATAACCCAGACCTTTCGAGTCGGGTGTACAACGTCCCGGGTATCGTGGGCCTACTGCTGTTGCTGATGGCGCTATTGCTCACCGGCCTGGCAGTGGTGAGAGAAAGAGAGCTAGGCACCCTCGAGCAACTCATGGTCAGTCCCATCAACCCACAAGAGCTCATCCTCGGGAAAACGGTGCCGGTGGTCTTTGTGTGCATGGTAGACCTGGCGCTCATCACGACGCTGGTTATTCTGTGGTTCGACATCCCGCTCCGTGGTCCGGCAAACGCGTTGGTGTTGGCATCCTTTCTCTACGTCTTGACCGGCCTTGGTGTTGGGCTCTTCATCTCCACCATATCGAAAACACAGCAAGAGGCTTTCCTCACGATCTTCTTGTTCATAATCCCGGCAATCATACTCTCAGGGTTCATGTACCCGATCGACACGATGCCGGAGGTATTCGAATACCTCACGCTTCTCAATCCAATTCGATACTTCATGGAAATGGTGCGCGGCATATTCCTCAAAGGACAGGGCGTTGCCGACCTCTGGGCTCACTACCTCGTTCTATCCGGTATGGCGTTGGTCGTAGTCTTTGGAGCCAGCAAGAGATTCAGGAGAAGCCTCGAGTAGCTGGACCGAATACTCCGCCACAACTTATCTTGCTAAATCATGAGCGAACAAACCCTTTACGGCCTTTGCGAGTTGGCTAGGGAGTTAGGACTCCCAGAATCCACCACGCGCTACTACCGCGACGTCTTCGCACCGTTTGTACCAAGCGTTGGAATGGGCAGGAGGAGACGCTATCCCGACGAAGCTCTCTCCATACTCCGATTCATTGCGGGTGCATTCGCCGAAGGTCGGACGCGGGAAGAGATTACACGGGTATTGGCGGATGGGGTCACACCTTCAGCTGCCGAGCCCGATACCGCTGACCTAAACATCAACTTCACGCCGCCGCCCAGCAAGTCGGACCCGGTGATGACCTCTCTGATCGACGGAGAGCGCGAGCAACGTGAATTGATGTGGCAGATGATTCGTGAACTGTCTCGGTTCGGCGACGCCATCGAACGCCAGCACTACATCTTGTCCGAGCTGGTAGAACATGTGTTCCACGGCGCCGACCGCCAGCTGCCGGCCGCCGCCAATGGCGATGCAATCGAGACGGTGGTTGAAGCCGAACTCGTGTCAGAAGTCGACGAGCAGGAAGACTCATCGACGCAACCTGACGTTCAGGCACTCAGAAAGGCGCTCGAGACCGAACGGGACCTGGTGGAGAGATTGCGGCAATCGAAGCTCGACCTCGAACGGAGGGCGGCGGTAGCCGAAGCCGAGCTGGAACAAACACAGGAACAGGAACCGAGCCTGTTTCGCCGTCTCTTCGATCGCAACCGAGATCTGTAGGCAGCGCCCATGTCGTCGCGAGGTGAGCGGCAGGCAAGGCGCTCAATGGTCGAGAAACAAATCGTCAGGCGCGGAATTTCAGACCGTCGCGTTCTGGGAGCGATGGGCTCGGTTCCCCGAGAGACCTTCGTTCCGGACGATCAGGCACATCTAGCCTACGCAGATCAGCCCCTCCCCATCGGGCTCGGCCAAACAATCTCCCAACCGTACATTGTCGCACTCATGGCGGAACAGGCTCGCCTCAATCGCCGATCGAAAGTTCTCGAGATTGGAACGGGCTCCGGATATGCGGCAGCAGTATTCGCGATGATCGCAAAACATGTCTGGACCGTGGAACGCCTGCAAGAGCTCGCCGAAGGTGCCGAGCGTCGCTTTGCAGATCTCGAGATCGACAATGTTACGATCGTGGTTGGAGATGGTGCGAAGGGTTATCGATTGGCAGCGCCGTATGACGCCATCATAGTCGCAGCCGCCGCACCATCGGCTCCCAAACCATTGCTCGACCAACTAGCTGTTGGCGGGTTGATGGTGATTCCCGTAGGCGATCGCTCGTTTCAAGAATTGAGCATCTTCGAGCGCACAACACACGGATACATCGAGCGAAACGCGGGCTCTTGTCGGTTCGTGCCCCTGATTTCCCCTGAAGCATTCTGAGGTTCATTTGAGCGACACGATTTTGCTCGGAGCGCACGTTTCGACGGCTGGCGGCGTATCAAAGGCACCCGCGCGCGGGGCGGAAATAGGTGCAACAGCCATTCAGCTTTTCACGAAGACTCCAAACCAATGGGCCGAGCCCAGGCTGAGCGACGATGAGGTACGCAGGTTCAAGAATGAGTTGCGACGATCAGGCATTCGTGCCGTCGTATCACACGACTCGTACCTCATAAATCTCGCGTCACCGGACCCATCGCTCCGCAAAAAATCGATTGACTCGTTCAAGCAGGAACTGGAGCGGTGTAGCGCTCTAGGTATTCGCTACGTAGTCACCCACCCCGGCAACTACATGGACGAGCGGGATGCGGGGA
Organism: uncultured Gemmatimonadaceae bacterium; assembly: GCA_964518955.1. Classification (GTDB taxonomy): domain Bacteria; phylum Gemmatimonadota; class Gemmatimonadetes; order Gemmatimonadales; family GWC2-71-9; genus JBDGYW01. The sequence goes on from CAZFHS010000005.1 coordinate 153,200, forward strand.
TTCTCAGAAACGCAGAGGCGTACACGGAGTGTCTGACTGCAGTGAAGGGCCCAACGATCCTCATCGAAACCACGGCGGGATCGGGAACGGCTCTGGGGTCGACATTCGCTGAACTTGCTGAACTGCGACGCCTGATTCCCGGAGTTCTCCGCAGGCGCGTCGGATTTTGCGCGGACACATGCCACATACACGCGGCAGGGTACGACATTGTCTCGGATTGGGATGGAGTATGGGCAGATTGGGAAGCGACGATAGGCCTTAAGTTCTTGAAATGCATGCATTTAAACGACTCTAAAACCCCGTTCGGCTCACACAAGGACCGGCACGAGTGGATCGCGGAGGGAACCCTCGGCTCAGAACCGTTTAGACGGTTGATGCGAGATCCCCGGTTCCGGGGTATCATCAAGTTGATAGAGACGCCAAAGGCAGACGATGCAACGAAGCACGATAGGCGCATGCTTCGGCGTTTGCGGGCGTACGGGCGTAAGGCTTCGGCTGCTTGAAGAAGCCGGGGAGGTCCGCGTGATGACAGCGCACACCAAGGCAAAGAAAACATCCGGATTATGCATGGTGGCCGTGCTTCTGCTCACGGTCATTGATGGTTTGAGCGCAGCACAACAATCCCCAATGCCGGACTCCGTTGCAGAGGCTCGGGCGTTGGCATTCGCCATCGACTCCACCGACGAGGGGCCACACATTTACTGGAGAGATGACTCCACTGCGTTCGTATTCTACCTATGCGGTGGAGAAGTGGTCTCGGAAGGGCACCGTGTGGCAGATTCCCTGCAATTCGCAGGGCTCTGCGGAGACGCGGAAACGCGCTACAGCTTCGCCGCGTCACCACCACAAATCGAACTGCATGAATTCTCCAATGTGCCGAAGATCTTGACGGTCAGCGACATTCACGGAGAGTACGATGCTCTGATAGACCTGCTGAAAAATGCCAACGTGATCGACTCCGAGCTGAGGTGGAGCTGGGGAGACGGGCATCTAGTGGTGCTAGGCGACGTGTTCGATCGCGGCGACAGGGTGACTGAATGTCTTTGGCTCATTCATCGACTGGAGCACGAAGCAAAACAGAGCGGCGGCAGGGTGCACTTCACACTCGGGAACCATGAGAAGATGGCGCTGCGCGGAGACCTCCGCTACGTGAACAAGAAATACCTGCTGGGCATCACCGATCGAACGGACATCCCCTACGACGACATGTACGGTCCCCACATGGAATTGGGCCGGTGGCTGCGCACCAAACACACGGCAATCCGCCTGAACGACATCGTTTTTGTACATGGGGGGCTGCCTCCGTCAGCAGTCGAACGCGGGATCTCGATTGACACAATGAATGTGGCGGTGCGACGCAGCCTCGACTTTCGATCGTACGAATTGCTTTTCAGCGATCTCGAATGGTTCCTGCTCAGCAGCGAGGGACCGCTCTGGTATCGAGGTTACCACCAGGCAAGGAGTGGCTACGCACGCGCGACTGCCGCCCAGGTAGACTCGATCTTGGATTACTATGATGCCAAGGCCATCGTGGTCGGCCATCACGAGGTTGCACAAGTTTCGGGTTGGTATCAAAATCGTGTTTTCGGGGTCGATGTGCCCGTTGACGACCTTGGAGGATTGCAGGCTTTGTTGTGGGAAGATGGTGAGTTCGTTCGCGTGCTTCCAACAGGAGCCTTGGAACCCCTTTCCCAACCATAGATACAATGCTCGGTGGCGCGGTGCGCGTAGTGCTCTTCGTGGTTGACGGAGCCGGAATTGGGATTTGGAGCATCGCCAACCATGAGACGGACGGACAAACGACTCGACACCACTGGCGTGCGCCTTGGCGAGACATCCGGTCTTCTCGATACCGCAGAGCAGGCCTTGATAGACAGCACCAGGACCTTCATGGACCGTATGTCAACGGTGCTCAGACGACGAGCACGTACACTGAGAGATGAGACAACCCTTGTTGCCAGGTACACTACGGGCAGCCACACCGCGAACCTCGTACCGCTGTTTGCAGTAGGCCCCGGGGCCGAGCAATTCGCGGGTGTGATCGATAACCACCAAATCGGGCAAATACTGCTGGACACTATGCGACGTTAGTACAGGGTCCAAAATGTGGAGCAAACTACGCCCTTTGGGTTATATTGGTCACAGATGTTGAATACCAGATGTCACTCTCGCGGGCTGCGTTCTGCAGCCCTGGTGGTGGCCGTTGTTCATTTTGCCTCGGTCACTTGGGTGCCTGTCGTGCACCCAATGATCCATCCGGACTTAGTGCTTCACACACCTCTGTCCGAGGTGAACGCACAAACATCTGGCGAAGAACAACTTGTATTGGGCGATGTGATGTGCGTTGCGTGCATGGTTTCTGCCAACGCTCTAACATCTCCCTACCGCCTCCTTCAGGCACCGAGCGCAGCGCGCAAACAGCCGTTGGTCAGGCAACAGGTCAAGTGGCACCCACTCCATTCATTCTTCCCCACTAATCCTGCTAGAGCCCCACCGTCCCTCTAGGAACCCACTCAGCACAATCATTGTTTCGAACTGCACGTTTCTGACCTCGGTTCACCGGGTCAGCGCGCAATACAACCTAGAGAGGGATTGATACGCATGTGTGTGTTCAAATATTGCCTGGCGGTCACCGCCGTATTCCTATTGCCTACTGCAGTTTGGGCACAGGGGATAGAGCAGCGCGCCGACTCGCTTGAACGTGAGGTTAGGAACCTCCAGGCGCGGTTGGACTCCCTGGAACGAGTTCTGTTGAGACTCGTGAGTGAGGGCGAGGACACGGTTGAGGTCGTTGACGAATTGGCCGCACTTCGAGCTGCGGCACGGGCAGTGGTGCCCGAGACAGCAGCCGACACCGCCCCTGACCACTTCGTGCTCCGATCGCGTAACCTCAACGACTACAACCCTGAGATCAGCGTTACGGGCGATGTTCGTTTGATCGGGAATCGGCCGGGCCCGCAGCAAGACAACTTCGATCTGCGCGAATTCAGCCTTGGGTTCCAATCTGCTTTGGACCCGTATTCAAACACCAAGATCTACTTCTCGTTCGGCGAGACCGGGGTGATGGTTGAAGAGGCGTACGCGTACTGGACGGGGCTTCCGGGTGGCGTTCGAGTCGACGTTGGTCGATTTCGCCAGCAGCTTGGGGAACTCAATAGATGGCACCTCCATAGTGTGCCCGAAACAGAATACCCAATGGTTATCGATGACTACTTCGGTGAGTTTGGTCTCTCGTCGACTGGAGTGAGCGTCTATTGGGTTGCACCATATCAGAGCCCTGGCGGCGGTGTTCACGAGGTGTGGGCTCAGGTAACGAGAGGCCACAATGATGTTCTCTTTGATGAGGGCAACAGAGCATCGTTCCTCGGACACGTAAACAACTTCTGGCAAGTGAGTCGATCCACCTATTTCCAGATTGGTGCGACCGGCGTCTACGGCACCAACCCGGATATGAACTTGAAGACGGATGTTCTAGGTGCCGACTTCCGGCTCACCTGGCGGCCTCCACATCGTTCTCTGTACAACGAGTTCACCGTACGTGGAGAAGGCTATGCGGTACGCAAACGCTTCGATGGTGCGGGCGGTACGAGATTCGGCGGATACGTCAGCACCACCTACAAGACGTCGCAGCGGTTCTATGTGGGGGCGCGTTTCGACTACGTAGAACTACTGGACAGAGCTGATGAGTTCAAATGGGCGATCGTCCCCAACATCACATTCTGGCAGAGTGAATGGGTCGTCCTTCGGGCAGAATGGCAGCACCTGTCCGTCCCAATACTAACTGGGCGAGACGTGTCGGATCGGTTCGTACTGCAAGCGGTCTGGTCGATTGGTCCCCATAAACACGAGAGCTACTAAGATGAATAAAACACAAAGAGGTTTAGTCGCCGCGACGCTCCTTATGAGCGGCCTCGCAATCGCGGCGCCGAACCAGGTGCTGCACTCACAAGATCGTGTGAATGTTGTAACGAGCCTGACTACGTACGCTGACTTCGCGAGGCAAATAGGTGGCGATAGGGTCGAAGTGATAGCTATCGCCGAGGCAACTGAGAACATTCACTACGTTCAACCGAAACCCAGTCTGGTCATGATCGCCAAACGGGCCGATATGCTCGTAACCACCGGGCTCGACCTCGAGATGTGGCTACCGGCGCTGCTTGATAAAGCAAACAATTCGAAGATCGCGAGCGGAGCACCTGGTTTTGTTGCAGCTGCGCCGGGTGTGAAGTTGTTGGACATACCGGAGACATTGAGTCGCACTGAGGGTGACACCCATGTGTTCGGGAATCACCATATCTGGACCGAACCTTCCAGCGCAATCATCATCGGGAGAAACATCCTCGCGGGGCTCAAGCGAGTCGATCCAGACCACGCTGCCGAATACGACCAGCGCTACGCCGCGTGGACAGAACAAATAATGCGGGCATATGTCGGCGACGAGCTGGTCGACATGCTCACAGCCGAAGTGCTGATAGATATGGACCGTGAGGGAGAACTCTGGGGTTTTCTGGAATCGCAGTCATATCAAGGGAGTCCTCTTGTGGACCGAGCGGGCGGATGGTTGGGCCAGACAAGACCTATCCGCGACAAAGAGATGATCTGCTATCACAAACAGTGGAGTTATCTGACGCGATCGTTCGGCGTCAGTTGCATCGAGTACGTTGAACCGCGCCCGGGGATACCCCCAACACCTCGCCACGTCGCGCGCGTCATCAGGACGATTGGTGACAGGAACATTCCGGTGTTGTTGGCAGTGAATTACTACGACCGTGACCAAATCGAGACTGTTGCGAATAGGACGGGTGCGACTGCCGTGATCATCCCCATGAACGTGGGAGGTGCACCAAACACGGGCACCTACATAGATATGATGAACTTGTGGATGAACGAACTACTGGCCGGATTCTCCGGGAATTGAGTTTAATATCTCACTCTTGAACATGGTGTTAAATGGCTGAACTCTTTGAGATAATGCTTGCGCCGTTCGCGGCGTGCATGGTGCTGGTTGCCCTTTTCGCGTATTTGGGCATCCACATAATCGCCCGCGAGATCATATTCGTAGATCTGTCACTCGCACAGATGGCAGCCTTGGGTAGCACGTGCGCACTGATCTTTCATGTCCAGCCAGATTCTGCGCTTGGTTACGCGTTCTCGCTCACTTTCGCCCTCCTCGGAGCCTTCATCTTCTCGGTAACTCACGTAAGCAAAGAGCGCCGCCGAGTACCGCAGGAGGCCATCATAGGCATCACCTTTGTCGTTGCTTCGGCGGCGTCGATCATGGTTGCTGGCATCACTGCAGAAGGACACCACGTAATCGAAGAAGTGATGGTTGGCAGTATTCTCTGGGTAACGTGGCCGACGGTGTTGCGACTACTCGTGGTCTTCCTAGCGGTGGGGATCTTTCATTGGTTCATGAGGGATAGGTTCTTGACGATTTCGCTTCAAGAAGAGGAAGCAGAACGACTCGGTTGGAACATCCGGTGGTGGGATTTCGTCTTCTACGCATCATTTGGTGTCGCTATAACCCTCGCAGTACCCGTTGCCGGGGTTTTGCTGGTATTCACCTTCCTGGTTGTGCCCGCTGTGATAGCATTCTTATTCTCTCGGAAACCTGCGGTACTTGTCGCAATAAGCTGGGTGTCAGCGGCCGTTGCGTGTGCATTGGGATTGTACGGTTCGTACCAATTCGATTTGCCCACCGGACCGCTGATTGTATGCGTCTTCGGGTTCGTACTATTCCTGGCAGGTTTCGTCTGTCGCGCTTGCCCGTCTCCGATTGCTACCGACACTCGAGAGCACAGAATCGTCGGCGGCATCGGAACGCGCGTGCCTCAATCCGACGGAACTTCAGGCAGCGCTCCCGAGGGGGGCTAGCGAACAGGAGACTCCCGAACGGATAGGCCGTAGGAAGTCCAACATACATGTCGAATCTTGAACGGAAACAGTTGGCGTCATGCCATTGTTCAAGATTCGACTTTCTCCACCCCACCCTCGATATTCCTTCGTTATGAGTTCCAATTTCGAAGTAGTCCGCGACCCACTCTGGAACAACATCCGCATCGATTCGGAAGCTTTGAGGGTGCTCGACAGCGAGCCGCTTCAACGACTCCGCTACGTGCGGCAACTTGGCCACGCATTTCTGGTATATCCCGGCTCGACCCATACGCGGTTCGAGCATGCACTAGGTACGTATCATCTCACGCGGCGAACTTTGGGGCTGTTGCGTGACCGAGGTGAGCTGGCAAATGTCGATGCCGAAGAGGTAACGCTCGTTCAGCTCGCGGCACTACTTCACGATGTGGGCCACTACCCTTTTTCCCACGCTCTCGAGGAAGCCGGGCTGCCGTCGCACGAGGAACTCGCGGAAATGCACCTTTGCCGCGAAGAGCTGCTCTCGATCTTTCATGACACCGGAATCGACGACGCCGGCGGCCGCATTAGCGATCTCATCACCGGCAATAGCAGAAGTCCACTGCAGGGCCTGGTTTCGGGGTCGCTCGATCTGGACAAGATCGAGTATCTCACAAGGGATGCGCGGATGTGCGGCGTACCGTACGGGACTGTCGATGTGGATCGCCTGGTACACTCCCTGACTTTGATGACCCTGGACACGGAGCAGAAGACCATCGGCGTTCACGAAAAGGGAGTGAGCGCGTTGGAATCTCTCCTGTTCGCCAGATACCAAATGTACAGAAACGTCTACTGGCACCACGCAGTACGCTGCGCTACCGCGATGTTCAAACGCCTAGTGCGAGAAGTGTTGTCGAGAGGCGAACTGGATCCTGAGTGGATTGCCAATAGCACAGATGACGCATTGATGGAGGCGCTGGAGCGATTGCCAGGCTCTTCCATGGCAACGCGTTTGAAGAAGCGCAGGCTCTACAAACGAGTGATGGACGTCCCGGCCAGCGAACTGGCGAATGGCGCGGGCGACTGGATATCGGCACATCCGAATATCACAGAGCGCGTCGAGAACCAACTCGCTGCTGAGAACAAGCTCGCAGATGGTACCCTGCTGCTGGACTTCCCACAGAAGCCGGCGCTGCTCGCTGCAGATCTGCCGGTCCAGCTGCGTGACGGCACATCGGTACCACTAAACCGCGGTGGGGGCCCATGGCCTCTCGGGATCAAAGAGGTTGGGGAACAGCTGCATACGACAGCACGCCACCTGCGCGTGTTTGCCAATGAGTCGGTGAAATTGGACCGCGGTGCAGTTCTGCGGTTCGTGGAGATGAGTGCAGAGGATGTGCTGCAGGAGTTGGATCGGTGAGAAAAAAAAGGCCAACGGGGGCTGCTGGCTGACACCGTTGGATGTTGAGTAGTAAGAGTTGAGGATTCTATGTTCTAACTCGCCGTAACTTCCTCCAAGCCGTCAATGCGGACGATTATCACTGTGATATTGTCCAACCCGCCTCGGCGGTTGCCCTCGTTCACCAAGATATCCACCATCTGGGCAGGGGTGTTGTCTGTTTCCAGATAACGCTTCAGATCGTCGTCTTCCAACATTCCGGTTAGACCGTCTGACGCGAGCATGAACAAGTCGCCCGCACTCAACGTACCGACATAGATGTCCGGTACTACGTCGCTGTTAGCACCGACGCACCGTGTGATGACGTTGCTGTAAGGGTGAGTCCGGGCCTGTTCCGGCGTGAGATATCCAGCGTCGACCTGCTCCTGGACATAGGAGTGGTCTTTCGTGAGCTGTGTGAGCGCATCCTCGCGAAGCAGGTACGCTCGGGAATCGCCGACCTGCCCGATCATGTATCGGGCCTGGTTGACCACCAGTGCTGTCGCCGTCGTGCCCATGCCACGCTTTTCGGGTTCGTCCACGGTACGGCGGAAAATCTCTGCATTTGCTTGGTGGATGGCCAATCGCATCTTGTGCGCTGCCTCAGCGTCGCTGCGCCCCACCACACCCTCGAGGTTCTGCGCGATCGCCTGTACCGCCATTTCGCTGGCAACTTCGCCCGCAGCATGTCCACCCATCCCGTCCGCCACGATGAACACCCCTTGCTCGGGTACCATCAGAAAGTTGTCCTCGTTTCCAGCTCTGATGATCCCCACATCAGTGCGGCCGGCGCAGGTATAATCGACGCGGTGCGGCAAGTTACCGTATACCGTTCTGTTTGTCGTCGGGATTTACGGGCGGGTCGATCTTCACCGGTTGCAGCACCTGCGTTCCACCTCCTTGTTGCGACTCCACCGAATCATCTGTCGGTTCAAATATGGTCTGGATGGTCCCAAACCTGACAATCGCGCCAGGAGCCAATGGAGCCTCTCCATCCACACGTTCGCCATCAACAATCGTGCCGTTTGTGGATTCCAGATCCACGATTACCCAGATGCCTTCCCTGCGTTGCAACTTTGCGTGAACGGTCGAAACGCTGTCGTCGGGCAGCACCACATCGTTGTACTCCGCCCGCCCAATATTCACTATCGGCACCCTCACATGGACTCGGCGACCTTTGAGCGTTCCCGAGCGCACCAACAATGACGCGAGGCTCGGTGCACTGACCGACTGGGGCGGAGGCTCAGGCGTTGCTTCGGTAGCTCGCTGTGACTCGGGCTCCGGCGTCGGCATCAACTCAACAACTCGAGGCGTGTCACGACCAGTCGGAGGCGGAGACTTCACCGCGTCTTCGGGGACCCCATGCAGCGTGTCTTGGAGCTGCTGTTGTGCCCCTGGAGGCGGAGACGGAGGTTGATTGGGTTGCCCGGGCCTAGGCATGGCCGGAATCCCGTGCATGGTGTGGGCAAGCCGTTGTTCGGCACCGGTCGCGGCGCGGGGTTCGATGGGAGCGTCGGCCCCTCCGTCAGGAGCAGCCGGTGTGGCCTGCGGGGAGGCCGGTGCTGGACTCGGCGCACCCGGTGGCTGACCGGGCCTAGGCATTGCCGGTATGCCGTGCATAGTGTGCGCCAGACGCTGTTCGGCACCTTTTGCCGGCGTTGGAGGTGTGGGCGGAGTCACCTGTGGCGGAGCAGGTTCTGGAGCTTGCGCCGCAGGCGGTTCCGGTGCAGGCGTGGGAATTGGCGGTTCCGGCGCCGGGGGTGGTGGCGCCGGCTCTTCAACCTGTGGAAGTTTGGCCTCGGGCGGAGCTTCCTCAACCATTTCCGCCGCGTCGGCATAGAAGCGGAACTCGTGGTCTCCACACCGAATCACGTCTGCCCGGGCCAACACGTGTTGGCCCTGAATCCGTTCGTCATTGACGAGAGTGCCATTAGTGCTGTTGTCGATCAGTATGTAGCCTCGGGGGGTCGCCACTACCTCGGCATGCCGGCGCGATACATTCTTCGCACTGATTACTATGTCGCAGCCCGCGTCACGGCCTATTAGAACCGAACCACCGCTGATCTCATACTCTCGACCGTCGGTGAGGGATACCAGGCGCCCACCCGTGCCGGCCGTGGCTCCACCTTTTGATTTGGATTTGGAACCACCGCCGAGCATGGCCGGATCGACAGCTTTGATGTACTCCGTACTACCGCTGCGTCGATCGTCCACAAACAACATTTCCTGCCCAGCGATCTCGATCTTGTCGCCATGCAGGAGCGGAGTCGGCTGCGGTCCCAGCTTGATGCCGTTGATCAGCACCTCGGAATCGGCGGTGGCGTTCTTGACCGCCACCTGACCATCAGGCATACCCTGCAGAATTGCGCTCTCCGACTGCAATTCTTCACCGCCCAACGCTACCACATTGTTAGCGTCGCACCCAATCGCCGTCTCTCCCATTCCTATAGGATGACGTTGGCCGCGGATCTCGAGGTATGCCATCTATTTCACTTTCATTGGACTGAAACCGAGTCGAAAAGTTACCCCCCAGACGAATGCCGTGCAACTCAGTCGACGGTGGGCCCCCCTTCGATCTCGCGCAAATCTGCATCCGCTCGCGCCTCAGCACCGCGAAGCCAGGACCAGAATACAAACGATCCGAACCCTACCGTCAGGTAACTGACGATTATCCGCCATAACAAGATGTAAGAGGGTGTCAACTCCCGGGGAACGTAGATCGACATGACCGCCGCCGAGAGAAGCTCCGCGACGCCGGATCCACCTGGCGTGGGTGCAAAATAAAGCACGAAAACTATGAAGGTCTGGAGCAACAGGACGTCCACGAACGGCGCGTGGATTCCAAGCATCCGAAGCACCACGTATCCGGCAAGTAATCTGTTCGCAAATGCCAACCCCGTCAGGCTGATGCCGCCTGCTAGGGCAATCCACCCGCGCACCCGGAAAAACGCCACCAGCGATTCATGCGCTCTGTCGATTCCACCTCTGAGACTCTCGATCCTACCCGCAAGCTTCTGGTTTCCGCGTCTTTCGAATAGCGATACGAGCCGCCTTGCAATCCGGCGTGCGACTCCCGGGAACACTATGAAAAGAAGCATCACCAACCCGATGGTTACAAAGCCCCCCAAGCTCGCCCTGAACAGGTCATTGAGCGAAACACCTGCCAGTACACCGTGTTCGCCCAGGGATTGCCCTGCCCCGAGAAAGACAGCGGTCGGTCCCGCCGCTGAGAAGAACAAAACCGTCGCAATCAACGTCATCAGGCCCGTGATCATAGCCTGTGGGAGCGGCAAACCGGAGCGGTTGAGAGTATAGATCATCATGGGGCCAGACCCGGATTGGGCCGGTGTAACGTATCCGGCAAACGCCGTCATGCCGCCAGCCAGGAAGCACCCCCTGAGTGGAATATCACGTTTCAGGTGCCTGGCTATCACATAAAGCCGCAATCCTCCCCCCAACCAGTCGAGCGACGCGAGGCAAACTCCAATCAACACCCAATGCCACCGCAGCGAAAACATTGCGTCCAAGAATTCGCGCAGGTTGTTGCCGTAAAACAACATGCCCACGAATCCAACAACGGAAATGAGAGCGAAGACCTCGAGGCCGCGGCGAATGAGCTTGGGTGTAAGCGGGGATGCCATTGCGACCGCCAAGCTAGACCTAGAAGTACCCTCCGTCAACGGCTGACCTTGTTGGGATGTCAGCCTCATAACTACCTTCCCGCAATGAGCCCCGATCACATCGTCATAAAGGGAGCCCGCCAGAACAACCTCAAGGGAATCACCGTTGAGATCCCAAGACGGGCGTTGACGGTTATCACGGGGCCGTCGGGATCCGGGAAAAGCTCTCTTGCGTTCGACACACTCTACGCAGAGGGGCAAAGACGCTACGTAGAGTCGCTTTCGAGCTACGCGAAGCAGTTCCTAGACCGGCTTCCCCGCCCCGCCATGGATGGCCTCGAAGGGATATCTCCGGCAGTTGCGATCGAGCAGAAGAACCCCACGACGTCTACGCGCTCCACAGTTGGCACGGCGACGGAGATCTACGACTACATGAGGCTGCTGTGGGCTCGAGTTGGAGTTCAGCATTGTTTCGAGTGTGGTACTCGGCTGATCACGGACTCGCCCACCACGGCAGCGGACCGCCTCCTGACCGACTGCCCCGACCAGTCCGTCACCATCTGCTTCGTCGTACCGAGGTCGGAAGGTGTAACGCACGAGCAAATTCGCGACAGCCTGCTTGCGATGGGGTTTGTGCGGGCGATTGTCGACGGGGAAGCCCACCGCCTCCTCGAGCTCGGGCCAGGCATCAGACTCGACGTTGAAGGTGTGCTCGTCGCCGTCGACAGAATACGGGTGACGCCGGACAACATTCCCCGGCTGTCCGAATCCCTAGCTACTGCGTTCTCAGAGGGAGACGGTCAGGCTGTAGCTCTATCGGATACCTCGTCGTTTCGGTATTCGGAACACCCGCGATGCACTAATTGCGAAACGGCCTCTCCCCAGACCACTCCGATTCTATTCTCCTTCAACAGCCCCCACGGAGCCTGCCCGGAGTGCAACGGTTTTGGCGCCGTTTTGGAGTACGACGAATCACTCGTCGTACCTGACCACTCACGCACATTGGCCGACGGAGCGCTGGATCCCTGGACGAAGCCACGCTACTCACGGAAACGGAAAACTCTCAAGGATACTGCGGACGATCAGGGGATTCCCTTCGACGTGCCTTGGAAACAACTGAGCACCGCACAGCAACGGCTCTTGTTGTACGGCAAGGCAAAACGTTTCACAGGTGTATTCCCCTTCTTGAAGTCGCTGGAAAGAAAACGATACAAGCAATACATACGGGTTTTTTTGCGGCAATATCAGAAGGCCAACGAATGCCCGAAATGCAACGGCGCCAGGCTCAGGCCTGAGGCCCTGGCGGTTACTATCGGTGGAATCACCGTTGGTCAGATGGCCGGATTTTCAGCTGACGAAGCCGCCGGTTGGTTGGCAGGAGTCGAGTTGGCCCCTCATGAGCAGGAGGTTGCTGCAACCATTCTGCGCGAGTTGGAGCAGCGGCTACGATTTCTGCAGGATGTCGGGCTCGGATACCTCACATTGGATCGACTCACACGCACTCTCTCTGGCGGCGAAGCACAGCGCATCGAGCTGGCAAATGCGCTCGGTTCAAGCCTCGTGGATACGCTGTATGTGCTCGACGAGCCTACCATCGGCCTGCACGCACGCGATGTTGGACGATTGCTCTCGCTCCTGAAACGGCTCAAGCAGGCAGGCAACAACGTTGTAGTCGTGGAGCACGACCTAGCAGCGATCCGTGAAGCGGACCACATGATCGAGTTGGGTCCGGGAAGTGGGGAAGATGGCGGCGAGGTCTTGTTTTCGGGGGCGGTGCTTGATGCCGAGACTGCGGGAACACTCACAGGTCAATACTTGAGCGGCGAAAAACACCTGGTGACGCCCAATGCGCGCCGAGCGATCGGCCAACAACGCCTGGCAGTGGAGGGCGCCTCCCTCCACAATCTCGATGATGTAGATGTAGAGGTGCCGCTGAACGCGTTGGTCGCGGTAACCGGAGTGTCTGGATCGGGTAAATCGACGCTGGTCCACGACATCTTGTTCCGCCAGCTGGAGAACCGGTTGAGGGGGGCTCATGGTGCCAAAGAACACCTCGGCGAGCCGGTCGGCGATGTTCGGGAGCTCGTCGGCTGGGAAACTCTCAGCGATGTCGTTTTGGTGGATCAATCTCCGATAGGCCGGACTCCCCGATCGAACCCCGTGACGTACGTCAGGGCATTCGACGAAATCCGAAATCTTTTCGCGGCCCAGCCGCTCGCCAAAGCTCGAGGCTACTCCCCGACGACTTTCAGCTTCAACGCCGTCAACGGCGGACGTTGCACCGAATGCGATGGCGCCGGCCATATCCAGATCGAAATGGTCTTCTTGGCCGACGTGTTCGTACCGTGCGAGAACTGCGCCGGTTCGCGTTTTGAACCCGAGGTGCTGGATGTCCGGATAAAGGGCCTATCGATCCACGACGTGTTGAGCCTCACGGTCGACGAGGCGATAGTGCGATTCAGACATCAAGAACGCCTGGGAAAAGTGCTCTGGTACCTGCAGCAGGTTGGTTTGGGGTATCTCCGACTGGGCCAACCGGCAACAACGCTGTCCGGTGGAGAGGCCCAGCGGCTCAAGATCGCTCGACAGCTCGCCGGAGCACGCCGCAAGCGGGAACGCAGACTCTATATCCTCGATGAGCCTACCACCGGCCTACATCTGAACGACATACGCGTTCTCATCAAGGTGCTGGACCGCCTGGTGGATGCCGGTCACACCGTTGTCGTCATCGAGCACCAACTGGACCTCATCACACGCGCCGACTGGATAATCGACATGGGCCCGGATGGAGGCCCGGATGGTGGTCGCGTGGTAGCCACCGGAACACCTGAGGAAGTTGCTGCCACACAAACTCACACTGGGAAGTACCTGAGGCAGGCACTGGGGTTATAGAGTCGCGGGTTGTCGGTTGCCCGACGTTGAACTTCGTGTTGACCGTCCGCGCCTCCGAAGCAATCTTGTTGTCATGCGCACACAAATATCCGTAGTCATCGTCGCCGCCATCCTCGCCGGCTCCGCTTTCGGACAAGAACTGACCACCCTCGTTACGACTTCGGTCTCGGACTACTCGCTGCGACCGGGTGACGTGCTGTCGATCAATGTCTGGGGGCAAGAAGCATTCTCCGGCCAGTTCCAGATCGACGAGAACGAGCGCTTTCTGTATCCAGTGCTCGGGGAGATCAGCACCAGCAACCTCACGATAGCGCAGGTGCGGGATACGCTGACAGCAGGTCTCGAAACCTTGTTCAACAATCCCTTCGTTACGGTGTCTCCGCGATTCAGGGTTTCTGTGCTGGGCCATGTGAGTCTGCCCGGTTTGTACACTATCGACCCAACGCTCACTGCGATCGATGTCGTAGCCATGGCCGGCGGACCATCGGTGAATGGCAATCTCAACGATATTCGACTCAGGCGAATGAACGAGACGGAAAGCATAGACTACGAAGCTGAGGATACTCGCGGACGGACGCTTCGGGAGATCGGAGTACGTTCCGGAGACCAGATCTATGTTCCTCGTAGAGCTTTCACGCGCCAGGACCTCTCTCTGCTGCTTCAAGTGGCTCAACTTGCTCTCACGATCGTCTTGTTGATCAACGCCTTCTGAAACAGGCCTCGCCCCGCTTGCGCCTTTTGTAGGGAGGGATTAGAATCTGTCTCCGCGCCTACAAGGGCGGTACGGCGGTAGGGCGGTAGGGCGGTAGTGCGCCAAGGCGTTAGGTCCCACATTCCGGAGTAGCTCAGTTGGTAGAGCAGACGGCTGTTAACCGTCGGGTCGGGGGTTCGAGTCCCTCCTCCGGAGCC
>CAZFHS010000006.1:0-154930 GCA_964518955.1 uncultured Gemmatimonadaceae bacterium
CTAGGACGGAGTCCGCTCTTGACAATCACTTTCATAGAACCGCCCTACCGCCCTCCTACGCCCTATTCCCCTCACCCAACGCCCTCCACCACCGATGGATGAGAGACGGCTTCCCCGAACCTGCCTGCTCGCGCAGGGTCTTTGCATATTGGGCGGCCGAGTCAAAACGATTGTTCGGATCGCGGGCTGCTCCCTTTGCCAGGACGCGAAGAAACCCTGTGTTGACGTCGTGCCGCATCGCGCCCACGTTGGGCAGTGACCCTGTCGTGTGGCTCGCTATCACCGAAATGGGCGAACCAGTGCCGAACGGTAGCGATCCCGTCAGAGCGAAGTACCCGCACAATGAGAGAGAATAGATGTCGGCACGGTGATCGACCTTCTCTCCCAACAGCTGCTCGGGCGCCGCAAACTCCGGCGTGCCTGAGTGCGACGTCGATGCGCCTCCGAAACGGCTGTGATGCTCGTGAGCAAACGCAAGTCCGAAGTCGGCTATACGTACACTCCTGTCAGGGCCGGCAAATAGAATATTCTCCGGTTTGAGGTCTCGGTGCACCAAACCGTGCCCGTGCGCATGACGCAGAGCGTCCAGAGACTCGTGGAGCAGCTGCAACGCTCGCTCGACAGGTAGCGGGCCCGCGCGTTCGACGGCCTGAGCAAGGTTGCCTCCTTCCACGTATTCCATCGTGTACCAAAGGAGACCGGATCTTCCTCCGATATCGTATGTGTTAGCGATATGCTCGTGAACGATACGTGCGGTTATCTGAGCCTCACGCCGGAATCGCTCGACCACGGCCGGGTCGCTCGTGAGGAATGGATGTAGAACCTTGAGAGCAACCTCACGCTCGAGCTCCAGATCGCGAACCAAGTATACTCGGCCAAATCCCCCCGACCCAAGTTGGTCCAGGAGCTCGTATTCATCCCCCAGCGCACGCCGCAAGTGCCTTTCCCACGTCCGCGTGTCTTCGTACGCACCATCGCTCGTGGGTAAGACCGGCATAATGTCTCGAAGCGCGCCCGTGTCCGAGGTCATTGCTTCGTTCATCTCGGTCGCGGAATGATACCGATCGGCGGGGTCCTGCTGCAGGGCGCGCATGACCATACGGTCGAGTAGTGCGGGCGTGTTCGCGCGGACCTCGGAGGGCGCGGCTATATCGTTCGGATCTTGCGGCGGTGAGCGTCCGGTGAGGGCATAGTAGAGCAGGGCGCCAACCGTGTAGATATCGCTCTCAGGATCGCCGGCGCCGCCCTCCCTGATCTCTGGTGCGATGAAGGGGGTTCCACTTTGGTCCCAGGCGTCGGCAACGTCGGCGCAAACGCTGGCGTAACGAAGGTCAATAACGATAACGCGACCGGTGTTTTCTAGCATCACAGTGGCTGGCACGATTCGCCGCACTGCAATCTGATTGGAGTGCACGTACTCGAGCAGGTTCGTCAAGATACGTGCAAAATGAAGGATGCGCGGGAATGGTCGTGGTGCTCTTCGAGCCGCTGTGGCGAGACTCTCGCCCTCGATCCACTTCACCACCCGATACGCCCATTTGTCTCTGTATCCCGCTGAATAGACCGCTCTGAGCGACGAATGATCCAAACATGCCAGCAACTCTGTCTCGCGCTCGAACCAGCGTCGACTCCGCATGTTTTCAGGTTGGAGGTGTACCCGCAGAGCGACCTCTCGTTTTAGCACCGAGTCACGGACGACAAACAGTGCGCGCTCATCGGATACGGCTACCAGGCGCTGTACTTCGTAAAGGTCCCTGAAGACCTCCTGAACATTTTGGAGTACTGCGGCTCCATCGTTTGTTGGGCCAAGGGGGGCAGAAGACATAGGTGAATAACTTAACTACCGGGGCTCCTTTCCTTGTTCCTATACTGAATATTCCCTAACTTAGCGTTTCATGGCGTACATCCGCATCTTCGACGAGGTCGCCTCGGAAGAACGCGAGTTCGAGTGCGACGAAATTCGGTTCGGCCGCGATCCAGCCTCTGAGTTCGTCCCGGCCGGTGAAGCCCGTAAGGTGGTTTCTGCCAATCACGCCCGCGCGTTCTTCAGCGAGAGTTGTTGGTTTGTCGAAGACTTGGGGAGTAGAAACGGCACCTACCTCGATGGCGATAGGCTCGAGGTCGGCGAGCCGGCAAAACTGTCAAAAGGTGCCAAACTGCGCCTCGGTACGACCGGACCTTCATTCCGCATTGAAGCCGTTGCGGAGTTACGCGTCTCGCAAACGATGGACGAACCCGTTCCTGCGGTCTCTCCAAGTGCTCCCACAGCGCCAATGGCAGCGATCGATGTGCCGCAGCCGCCGGAAGCCGAGGAAGAGCCCCGCGAACCCCACATCGTCTTGCTCCATGAGGCTTCTGGAAACAGGTACGAAGCCACCGGCGACAAGTTCCGCTTGGGGCGTGGCAGGGAATGCGAAATGCGTCCTGTTGGTCCCGGCGACACATCGATCTCTCGGGTACACGCGCAGATAGAGATTAGAACCGACGGATCGGTGATCGTGCGGGATGCCGGCAGCCGCAACGGTACGCTTGTCAACGGGCTGCTCATCGACGACGAGTTCCCCTTCGCTTTGGGCGACCGACTTGGTTTGGGTGCGTCCGGCCCCGTGCTGTTTTTTGCGGAGCTCGACGGGGTAACTGTGAAGCAACCGGTTGCCCCAATCGCCGCTCAACCTGAAGCTGCCGCTGAGAAACCTTCCTCTCCACAGCCGACCCTGAGGTCGCCGCGACGCAGTTTCGAAGGAAAGGGCGCGACCGTCTTCTTCAAGGACATGTTCGAAGAATCGACGCGCAAGAGTAAGTCTAGACTGCGATGGGCTGTTTGGATCTTCGTAGTTCTGTTAGTCGGGTCTGTGGGCGGAATGTACTGGGTCAGTGAGCTGCGTGTGCGCGAAACCGAAGTACAAATTGCCGAACAGACTCGTCTAATGGAGGAGCAACAGGCACGAGCGGATTCCCTGATGCTCTCGGCTAGGTCGGAGGTCGACAGGCTGGGGCAGGAACTAGAGCGAGCTCGGGATGGCGCTGCCCCGGCGGCGGTGCTCGACAGTTTGCGCCAGGCGCTCTCGGATGCCGGTGCTCGCACCGACGCATTGGAAGAGGCGCTCGTCACGGCGCAACAGTCGCTCAGTCGAGAGCTCGCGATGGGCGACTCGCTTCGGCGGCAGGCCCAGGCAGACCTAGCGCGAGTGCGGGCCGAGTTGGGTAGGGCTCAGGGCGGGGGGCAGACCTCGGCCAGTATGGATAGCCTGCTCGATGCGGTACGCGCGGCTGAGGAACGCGCTGACGCCATCGAAGCTCAGATGCGTGCCATACGCGGAGTAGATCTCGCATCGATTTCTCAGGCCAGTCAGGGAGCCATCGGATTGGTGACGGTGTTCTCTCCGT
The DNA here is from genome assembly GCA_964518955.1 of uncultured Gemmatimonadaceae bacterium. Taxonomy (GTDB): domain Bacteria; phylum Gemmatimonadota; class Gemmatimonadetes; order Gemmatimonadales; family GWC2-71-9; genus JBDGYW01. The sequence goes on from CAZFHS010000006.1 coordinate 3,388, forward strand.
CCGGGATCTTCGATGGTTCGGGCTTCATGATAACTGTGTCCGGGTACTTCATCACGAATAGACATGTCGTGATGCCGGACGGCGCGACGGCCGACTCGATATTTGTGACAATGGCCGATCAGAGCCGCCCGCATAGAGCAACACTGGCAAACGTGGCAGATCGATTGGGTCCCGATTTGGCAGTCATTATGGTGACGCGCTACAGCGGTCCTTTCCTACAGCAAATCGATTGGTCAGGAACAAACATGAGGCAGGGAGAGCCCGCAGCGCTGATCGGATTTCCTGCCGGGATGGTTGCGGCAATGGATGCCAGTCAAACCGGCACGGTCAAGACTTCCATGAGCGCCGGGATCTTCAGCAAGGTGGAGTCCGAGCGCGTTCAGTTCGACGGCTTCACGGTCAGCGGCTCGAGCGGCAGCCCGATTTTCAATGCGAGTGGTGAGGTTGTGGCCGTGCATCGGTCGGGCCTCAGAGAAGCAGCAGGCCTCGGATTCGGCGTACCAATAAACAAATTGATACCGCTGCTACCGGCCCAGGCGAGGTCAGAATTGGGGATTCGGTGAGCTGTAGGGCGGGTGCAACGAGCAACGTGCTGCGAACAACGCTCCGAACGCCTTAACGCTGCGCGCTGTTCGCTGTCCGAATTCCTCTCCCTCTGTCCCCTAAGAAGATTTCCGGGCTGCAGTAGCCGGATCAAACACATCCCTCGCCCCATCAGCCAAGAGGTTGCATCCAACAACCGCTAGGACCACCATCAGCCCGGGAAATGTCGCAAGCCACGGAGCGTTCACCAGGGCTTCGCGTCCGCCGGCTATCATGTTTCCCCATGAAGGGGCCGGCGGCGGAATTCCCAACCCCAGGAACGATAAACCGGCCTCGAGCATGATCGCATTGCCGACGCCGAGTGCGGCCGCCACCAACAGAGGTGTGGTTGCGTTCGGCAGCAGGTGACGAAGAAAGAGGCGCCAATGTCCTACTCCCACTGCAAGCGCAGCGGAGACGAATGCTCGTTCTTTCAGCCCTTTCACTTCTGCCCTGAATAGACGTGCAATCCCCATCCATCCCGTGAGGCCCAACACGAGCACTACGAGCAGGAAGCTGGACTCCCATATCGACACCAAAGCGAGCAGCAACACGAGCCGCGGAAGCGCTAGGACAGCGTCGGTGAATGCCATCAAGAGGCGTTCCGTGGTTCCACCGATGTATGCCGCAATACCTCCAATCGCTGTACCGAGCACCGCAGATACTGCCACCGAGAGCAATCCTACGGCGAGGGAGATGCGTGCTCCGTAGACGATGCGCGACAGCAGATCACGGCCAAACCTATCAGTGCCCAGTAGATGAAACATGCCATTCGGATCGGTTGCGAATGGGGGTATCAACCGGGTTTGCAACACATCGTCTTGGGCAATGGGGTTTGCGGGTGCAATGAGCGGCGCCGCCAAGCCGATCGCGCAGAGCCCTACGACAATGATCATGCCGACGGCCGCTCGACGGTCGCGCAGAAGAGTCTCGAGACTACGCACCGCGCCCCTCCGAGATCCGTGGATCGGCAACGCCATAGAGTATGTCGGCAAGCAGGTTACCCAGAACGACCAAAGATGCAAATATGGCAGTTGTCGCCATCACGATCGGGTAGTCACGCCCGCCGACGGCGTCCACCATCACTCGTCCCATTCCAGGCCACGCGAAGATCACTTCGACGAATACGGTTCCCGAAAAAAGTGCCGGCAACGAGAGCCCGAGCAGCGTGATTACTGGCAGCAGGGCATTGCGGAGCACGTGACGCAGCTCGACAAAGAGCCTCGGTATCCCTTTGGCTCGGGCCGTCTGCACGAACGGTTGGAACCGCGTGTCCAGTACCGCGCCACGCACGAAGCGCGCGGTGCCCGCCACTCCTATCAGACCGAGTGTTACGAGCGGCAGGACGAGGTGCCGCACACGATCAACAAAACGCTTTGCTGGCGAAAGGAAGTCGGCGTCCAACGAAGCGACGCCAAGGGCAGGGAAACGCAGCCACATTGGCCACCCGTGACGAGCCGATGCGTACGAGAATACCAAAACGAGCATAATTGCGAGCCAGTAGGCCGGCATGCCGTATATGACTAGAGTAGACACCGTCAGGCCAGTGTCTACTGCTGTACGGCGCCTAATCGCTTGGATTGTTCCGATCAGGATTCCGCCAAAGTATGTGATCAGCAGGGAAGACACTGACAGCAATAGGGTATGAGGTAGTGCGGCTGCTATTATGGCGGTCACAGGCTGCTGTTGCGCGAGACTCGTGCCCCAGTCGCCGCTCACGAATCCGGTGAGCCAAGACAGGTACTGGAAGACCAGCGGACGATCCAATCCGAGGGAACGACGTGCGATTTCCAGTTCGGCTTCGCCGGCACCGGGTGCTACCCAGAGGCGGGCTGGGTCCCCGGGCGCCAGGTTGATCAGTATGAATGTGACGGTTACGACGAACAGGACGATCCCGATTCCCGTAACCAGGCGACGTGCGATTCGGCGAAACATGAGCTACACTTGCCTACAGGCTACTCTGCCGTCAAGGGTGTGCATGAAACGATTCATATTGGGTATCGTGTCAGTTCTCTTGGTCTCGTGCTCCGATGCGCCGGCGGTGCATCGCGATACCACTGTAGTATACGCTTCCGGTGCCGACCTGCAGTCTATCAATCCCCTGATGACCGTACATCCGTTGGCCAAAGCAGTTCAGAAGCATGTACTGTTTTTGACGCTCGCCGCATACGATAGCCTACTCCAGCCTGTGCCTCGACTGGCTGACTGGGCCTGGGATGAATCTCGCACTAGTGTCACCTTCTCAATTCGCCCCGGCATCAACTGGCACGATGGAGCCGCGACGCGGGCGCGCGACGTGGTTTGGACTTTGGAGATGGCGAGAGAACCTGCTGTTGCATTCCCGCGAGCCCGGGACGTAGCGGGAATCCGGACGATTCGTGCGCTCGATTCGCTGACCGTGCAGGTGACCTTTGAGCGACCTCAACCCGTATTCCCAGACGTCTTTACGGATCTAGCGATCCTCCCCGCCCATCATTTCGAAGGGAGCTCTCCCACGGCGATTCGCGGGCACCGTTTCAACAGGTCGCCGGTCGGCAACGGACCCTTCGTATTCCTCGAATATCGGCCTAACCAACGATGGGTGTTCGAGCGATTCGAGGCGTTCCCTGCGGAGCTGGGCAGGCCGGAGGTAGAGCGGTTTGTCGTCGTGGTCGTGGACGAACCAGCCACAAAACTCGCCGCACTCACCTCTGGCGAACTCGATTTCGCTGGCATCAGCCCGGCCCACGCTTCGTTCGTCAGAGACAACGCGGAACTCCGGGCAGTCGACTATCCAATACAGTTCGTGCACGCACTCGTCTGGAATTTGCGACGGCCACCCTTCGACGACGTGAGAGTGCGTAGGGCGTTGACCATGGCCATCGATCGCGAGTTGATAATCGAAGCGTACGTTTACGGCTTTGGTACTCTGGCAGACGGTCCGGTACCTTCCGAACATCCATGGTATGCTGAAGTGCCAATGGTTCCATTTGACCGGGCCGGCGCTTCGAAACTGCTCGACGAAGTGGGGTGGGCTGTTGGGGAAGACGGTGTGAGGAGTCGTGGTTCAGAACGATTTTCGATCGATCTCTTGACCGTAGGTAGCGGCGACCTGCCGCTCGAACAGATGATCCAGGCGCAGCTGAGCGACATTGGTGTCGAGGTCAACATCCGGCAGCACGAGCTAGCCAGCTTTCTGGCCCTAGCTCGAACCGACGATCGCGAGTTCGACGCATTGGTGTTGGGCGTGCCCGGTGATCTTTCGTTGAGTTATGTTGCCGCAATGTTCGGAGCAAGGAATCCAGGTCCTCTGGCTTATCCGGGCTATCGAAACCAGCGCTTCGACGAGTATCTCGAAGCTGCTCAACTCGCGGGTTCCGAACTCGAACTGCGAGATTCGTGGCAGGGAGCGCTGCGACTGCTCGCAGAGGACTTGCCGACGACCTGGCTGTACCATGCTCGCGGTTTGCACGGGGCGAACAGCCGACTGACCAACACGTCGACCGATTTCCGCGGTGAATTGGCAGGGATATCACAGTGGCGAATCAGGAGGTCTAATTGAACCTGTACGCCCGCGCACCACTCCGCATCGATTTTGCTGGTGGTTGGTCGGATGACCCCGCTTTTGGTGAGAGTGGTGGTGGGTGTGTAGTGAACGCGGCGATCGCATCATATGTGCACGTCGAATTTCCGACTGGCGGCAAGACGATTCGCCTGCATTCGGAAGATACGCTAGAGCACCTGACAGTCTCGTCTCCCGCCCACCTGGTCTACGACGGCTTACTCGATCGACACAAAGCCGCCCTCAACATGCTGCCGGTTACTGGCGGACTGGAGATCCTTTCGCGCGCCGATGTTCCGCCGGGGTCAGGCCTCGGCGAGTCAGCGGCCCTGGATATCGCGCTATTGGCGGGGTTGGCACGCGGTCGGATGGAAGACTACGACACGGATGAACTGGTCGAATTGGGCATCATGCTCGATGCCGGTGAGCTGGGTTCCTCGGGGAAGCGGCAGGATCACATCTCCGCAGCCGTGGGTGGAATCCTCGAGATCGATTTCTTTGGTGAGCGTGTGGAGAGACGGCGAGTTGTGCTCGGCGATGATGCTTTTGCGGAGCTCGGTCAACACCTGCTATTGGTATACACTGGGCAAACACATTTCTCGTTGCAGGCCTACAGGAGGATCTGGGAGGCCTACTCGGCAGGCGACGAAGAGGTAGTACGGGCGATGTGTGGCATGCGCGACGTTGCCCGAGACGTACGAGCGATGTTGGAGGCGGGCGATTGGGAGGCATTGGCACGACTGGTAGACCGAAACTGGCAATACCAGCTGACGTTGGACCCGACGATGGCAACCCCGCACACACGCTCGATCGAAACGGCCATTCGAGATGCTGGTGCGTGGGGGCTCAAGGCTACGGGTGAAGGTGCTGGAGGCTGCTTTTTGGCGGTGTGTCCGCCCGACCGAAAGGACCGTGTTGCGGCAGCAGCAGAGAAGTGCGGTGCCATCATAATCGAAGTACGATTCGACTTCGAAGGGGTGGTCGTTAGTGCTTCTTGAAGGCCTGGATGCCAGACGGCGAGAGGTACGAGAGAACCCCGTGCTCTCGGAACTCGCAGCGCGATTGGAACGACTGGCTGCGCCGCTCCTCGACGGCGAGGTGTACTTCCCGCGCCATAAGGCGCTTCTGTCTCGCGATGGAGGTGTCTGTGAGCGGGACGGATCTCGGCTCGTCTTCGATGCGCAAAATCCCGATCGCCACAAGTGCCCTAGGTGCGGTCTGGAACATGCGGGCAAGAGACACCATCGAGCCTGGGTCTGGCGGTATCAGATATGGCTGTCTGAGCGAGCCGTTCACCTGGCGCTGTTGGGGTTGTTGAACCAGGATACCAATCTGACCGAACGTGCCCTGCAAATACTCGAAGGCTATGCGGCCAAGTATCGTGACTACCCCAACGCCGACAACGTGCTGGGTCCGACCAGACTGTTCTTTTCTACCTATCTCGAATCAATCTGGCTGACGCAGTTGGTTATGGCCGGATTGCTGCTTCGAGCTTCGGGCGAGAGATCGAGGCAGCCCGCGCCTGCTTTCAACAAGATGGTGAAGGAGTCGGCTGGACTCATTGCGCAGTTCGATGAGGGCTGGTCCAACCGCCAGGTGTGGAACAACACGGCCATGATTGCGGCTGGACTATGGCTCGACGGAGCAGCCGGCAAGGGTTCTGGTGGTCAATCCCACAAATTCCTCATGCATGGTCTGAACGGGCCGCACGGAATTCGCGCGCAGCTGGTGAGCGCAGTTACAGACGAAGGCATGTGGTTCGAAGGTGAGAATTATCACTTTTTTGCTCTTCGCGGCTTCTTGCTCGCAGCCGAGTTGCTGCGTTTGGCCGGCGTGGACATTTACAGCGATGACGGTCCTAGGGATCGGATGCATGACATGTTTGTCGCGCCGCTGCACACTGTGCTTCCCGATTTTTCGCTTCCCGCTCGAGGGGATTCGCCGTATGGCGTATCGCTGCTGCAGCCTCGCTTCGCAGAGTTGTGGGAGATCGGTTGGATGCGCACCGGTGACACTAGGTTGGAGAGCTTGCTTGCCGACCTCTATTCCGCCGACGCCCCGGAAGGGCCTGACTCGGGTTTTTCGGAGCTTGCCGAACAGGAGCAGAACCGGCCGGCTCAACGTATCTACCGAGGACTTCTGGGTTGGAAGGCGCTGCTGTGGATGCACCGTGACGACCCGCGCGCGGGTAGAGGCAAATGGAAGGTAGGGTCAACGCTACTACCCCAGGCCGGTGTTGCCGTGTTCCGTAACGGCCCGGATCGCTACGTGAGTGTCGAGTGTGGAGGGCAGGCGGGTGGGCATGGCCACCCCGACCTACTCCACCTGACCATCTTCGCAGGGCGCCCAATTCTGATGGACTGTGGCACCGCGTCGTACGTCACTCCCTCCCTTCATTGGTACCGGTCTTCGCTGGCACACAACGCTCCGACCGAAACGGCAGAGAATCAGGCCTCACGCAAGGGGTGGTGTGCTGCAATCGATCAGCGTGGAAAGTGGGCCTGGTGCAGGGTGGTGGCGGAGGATGTGATTGGAGATGGTGCCTCGGCGGTGCGCACGATAGTCGTTGGTCCCAGGTTCGTTTTGGACATCGTCGACGTGGATGTGTCGGACGATGTCTCAGTTGACCTCCCGGTTCACTTGCTCGATCCGAAGTGGGCGTCGCTAATACAGTGGTCGCAGCTTCCTGGCTTTGCGCATGGCAGGGACATGATCCTCGGGGACGTTCTCGAGGCGAAAGGATCCACTGACTTGCGGCTCGACGGGGACCTGGGCACGATGATCTTTCCCACGAGGAATGGTGAGCGGTTCCTCGTGCTCGAACGGCCCGGCCCTCCGGACGACCAATTCGCCGACGGAACACCTACTGCGTTTTTGATACGGCGTGCTCGCGGGGCAGGCCGATGGGTTCAGTGTTTCGGCACAGAAACTGTCGCAATAGCTGGCGTTGCTGTTGACAGGAACATCTTCGCCGTCGAATACGATGACGGCAGTACCGACACGGTCACGGTGAAGGAAGATGTCTGCCGAGTCATCGATCGTAGCGGTGACACGTATAAGCTCGGCGGTGCCAGACACAAGCCGGAATGGGCGGTGCCACCCAAGACCCGTGCTCGCAAGATCTTCTGTCCGAGGCTCGCTCAGAAGCCCAACGTTTCCGATTGGGAGTCCGTCCTGCATGAAACGGTCGTTGTGAAGCTTGGAGCCGCTCACTATCGTCGGTCCGAAGCACCTTACGGGTCGGGGCGGCCCTTTTCCGCGCGTGTTGCGGTGTTCGCCGTCGGCAGCGAACTATGTTTTGGCGTACATGTCGTGAAGAAGAAAGTGGTTTTTCGAACGGCAGACGACGTGAACCCTCAACTCGACAACGAGACGCCGGATATTCACTCGGATGGAGTGCAGTGTTATGTAGGAGGTGGTTCGGAAGACAACCAACTAGCGTGGCGAGGATATCTTTTGGTGCCCGATCCGGATTTGGAGCATGTGCGCGTCGCTGCTGTTGCCGGCACTGCAGGCGACGTATCGGAGGTTTCGGCGAAATGGGTGCGCACACCGGATGGCTATTCAATGCTTGTGGCGCTCGATCTCGGGGCACAGCTACAGGAAGGTAGGATAATTCCGATCAACCTCGTGGTAAACGAGATGTATGCCAACCGAGAGAGACGAGCCGGGCAGCTTGCACTATCAGGTGGCGGTTGGGTTTACCTCAGGGGTGACCGCGAAGACCCTGCGTCGGCAATTGTCGCGGAGGTCTATTGAATCTCGTAGTTGTACTGAACAATCCGCAGAACCTGGTGAACGTGGCAGGCGTGATCCGGGCGATGAAGAACTTTGGCCTCAGGGATCTGAGACTGGCCAATCCGGTCGAGGAAATCGACTCCCGCCGTATCATGGGAATCGTACACGGAAGCGAAGGCCTCATCAAACGGCTCGAGGTTTTCGACGATCTGAAGTCGGCAATCGCTGACCGCACCTATGTGGTCGCGATGTCGGCCCGCCAACGTGCGGCCAAGCGCAATATGCAGTGGCCGCGGGAAGCGGCAGCCGATCTGCTTGCCGCTGCGGAGGAGGGGCGTGCTGCGGTGGTTATGGGTCGAGAAGATCGAGGTCTCACCAACGACGAACTCGACCTGTGTCATCGTGTGGCGACTATTCCAGCGGCTCCCGACTATGCCGCTCTGAACTTGTCTCATGCTTTTGCGATCATGGCATACGAGCTGTTCGCAGCACGAGAGGAGTTGGAGTTCAAACCACCACGCCGCGAGTCTGTTCCCGCTACCAGCGAAGACCTCGAAAACCTCTTCGCGCGCGCAGATGAGGCTCTCCATGCCGTGGAATTCTTCAAGACTCGAAACACATCGCACATGATGCGCACGGTGCGCGAAGTGGCACATCGCACGCCGATGGATGCCCGCGAAGTCCACCTGTTCAAAGCTATGTGCATAGAAGTTGTGAAGTACCTCGAGAGGATTGGCGCGAGGTGACCATACCGGGCTTCACCTCCACCGGCAGCAAACGGCCCGAGGCATTGTTCGGTTCTACAACGGGCAATCCGATTCAGTTCGTGCGTGCCGACGGGTGCCGTGTTTGGGATGCAGAGGGCAGGGAGTACCTCGATCTCGTGATGGCTCTGGGGGCTGTGGCTCTTGGATATGGCCACCCCGAGGTCAACGCTGCAGCGGAGCAAGCTCTGCGTGAGGGAGTCGTTGGACCGCTCCCTCATGTTTCGGAGCAGGAATTGGCGGAACGTCTGGCAGCGGTGATACCCGGTGCAGAATCGGTGCGCTTTCTGAAGACCGGTGCCGAGGCTGTGGCTGCAGCCGTCAGGATCGCGCGGGCTGTTACCGGAAGGGAGCGGGTCGTATCCTGCGGTTACCACGGCTGGCTGGATTGGTGCCAGGAAGGACCTGGAGTCCCAGGCACTGTGGCTAGCCTGCGTCGAGAGGTGCCGTTCAACGATTCGGATGCTCTCGAAGCTGCGATCGATGAGTTCGGACCAGTGGCCGCGGTTGTGATTGAACCTGTGGTTGAGTCCGCACCCGATCCTCAATGGCTGTCGTTTGTTCGCGAGCTGTCAGACAAAACTGGGGCTGTCTTGATATTCGATGAGATCAAAACAGCGTTTCGAATAGCCGTGGGCGGTGCGGCAGCTCAATACGGGGTTATTCCCGATTTGGCGGTTTTTGGCAAGGCGCTCGGCAACGGATTTCCGATCTCCGCGGTTTGCGGTTCCAGAGATCTGATGAGTGTGACCGACCGGACGTGGATCTCATCCACACTGGCGACTGAACACCTCAGCTCAAGGGTCGCAACAGCAGTGCTCGACGTCTTCGAGGAAAACGACGTAGTTGAGATCTTACGACAGCGTGGCCAACAGTTGCTCGAGGGGCTCGAGAAGATTGCGATGCTGTTGAGCGATCGCGGTGTTTCAGCGAAAGGTGTTCCCCAGATGTGTTATCTCGACTTCGCTGACTCGGGCATGTCGGCGGAGTTCGCGTCTCGAGCGGCTGGCAAAGGAGTGATCTTCAAACGCAATGCATACAACTTTGTGTCGTACGCTCATACCGCCGAAGTCTTGGATGATGTCGTCACACGACTCGAGGCGGTTGCGAAAGAGGTGAGGCAAACTTGCTGATAGACGTGCATGCGCACTTTTACACCGAACTGTCCAACAGGGCTGATTGGCGTGTCGTGAATCAAGCCCGTATTGATGCCGGTCGCACGATCGGTGTGACAGCGCACGTTGCATCGATTCTCGGAACCTGGGGAGCCCGATCGCCCACGTACTTTCCGGCGCCGGAAGACGTCGTGCACGCGAACGACCGAATGGTAGCGATGTCAGAGGAATTGGCTGAGGTCTTCGGCTATTGTGTCGTAAATCCCAACTTCACAGATCATGCGGTCTCTGAGATCGAACGTCGGAACAGTCAGGGAATGATCGGTGTGAAGCTCGCAGCAAGTCGCCGGGCCGACGATGAGCTGCTCGATCCTGTTGCCGGCAAGGCCGGCGAGCTGGGTCTCCCGATACTCCATCACGTGTGGCAGTGTCGCGGGCGAGACTGGCCCGGCCAGGAGGCCTCCGACGCAACCGAATTGACGACACTAGCGCGGCGGTTTCCAGGGACACGTTTCACCCTCGCTCATCTGGGTGGCGGAGGAGATTGGGCGCACACGGTTAGAACGGTTCGCGACGAACCGAATATCTGGGTAGATCTTTCTGGCAGCGGCGTCGATCCGGACATGATGTATCAGGCAGTGAATGCGGTTGGGACCGACAGGTTACTCTGGGGCAGCGATCTCACAATGGATACAGCGTGGGCGAAGTTGCGGTATCTAGAACGTATGGGGCTTACTGCCGAAGAACTCGAGAAAATTTCGTTCCGCAATGCACTCGAAATATTTCCCGACGGGTGTTTCGGCCCTGATTAGATTACATGAATCTTGAAATCACCTGTTGGAGAAATCGATGCAAATCTGTATTCCGGTAGAAGAAGACAACGGTCTGGATAGCCGCGTCTGCGCGCACTTCGGCTCGGCGCCGTTCTTTTTGATTGTAGACAGCGATTCGGAAGCATGTGAAACGATCGTCAACACGGGCGCCCACCACGCGCACGGGATGTGCCAGCCTCTCGCGTTGCTGCAGGGAAAGGAAATCGACGGCGTTGTTGTTGGTGGCATCGGGCGCGGTGCGCTATTCAAGCTTCAGGCAGGCAACGTAGACGTGTTTATGGCACAGCACTCGACGGTTCGAGAGACCGTCGCCGCTCACAATGGTGGAACGCTTCGTCTGGTGAAACCGACGGACGTTTGTGCGGGGCATGGGCACGGACAGGGGCATGGTGGCGGTCACGGCCCGGGGTGCCATTGACAACGTAGGTGGTTTTGTGGTCTCGACCTCCCTATGATTGAATGGGAGTCTCGACTGTCAGATAGGCTTGCTCAGAATCGTTCCGTTCTCAGGTGATGGTGGATCTTGGTGTCCTCTGAGGTTTCACGTCGAGGTGTTTCATGAGCGGAATTTGTCGGCGCGAGTTCGTGCGAGTGTCCGCCGCAGCTGCGAGCGGTATGGTTTGTGGTGCGTGCCTCGACAGCTCCACAGCTCCAAACGATCTCTACGATCCGTATGAGATCTCCGATCCAGACAATCCCGTCGATCCCACTGCATTCGTTTCAGCCGTTCGCGGTTCTGATTTGGCCGACATGACGAGAGACGCGCTGAACGCCATCGGCGGAATGCACACTGTAGTTGGGGAAGGTGAAAGCGTATTCATCAAGCCGAACATGGTAACTCTTCCATGGGGTGACAGTGGCAACCGGTTCACCAATGGCGAGTGCACCAAACCGGAGATCATCGTCGCCGTAGCAGAGGAGTGTCTCCGTGTGGGGGCCTCGCAGGTTACGATCGGAGACGGTTCGCAGATGCCATCCTTCGATTGGGCCAATGCCGTAACGCTGGATGGTTCGACGAACCTAGTTCAAGAAGTCGTGCGCCTCAACTCGGCGTATGCTGGAACAGTGAGTGTCGCTTGCTTGGAGCTAGCTTCTCCTGCCTGGACAGAGATTCCCTCGAGCACCAACCTAGGTACGATTGCCACCTCGAGTCTGGTAACCGACGCCGACCGCGTAATCTCGATTCCCGTGGCCAAGACACACTCCTGGGCACATCTCACGCTCGCACTGAAAAACTTCATCGGGGTTACATCGCTGGCACGTTATGGAACAGAGGTAGGTGACGGTGCCTACGATCGTGGCGGTGTGCTCGATCACAGGAGCCCGGCAGCGATCGCGCAGATCTATCTCGACATTGTGGCCGGAGTGAGACCGGACCTTTCGGTCATCGATTTTTCCATCGGCATCGAGGGCAGTGGCCCGACACTCAGAGGCGGTCTGGGCAGAACAATCGATATGCGCAATAGACTTGGTTCGTGGCTAGTGCTTGCAAGCACGGACATCATGGCGGCAGACTCTACAGCGGCTCGCATCATGAGCCACAGCGTTGGCAACGTGACTCAATTGCGCATGGGGTTCGATATGGGCCTAGGGGAGATTCGTAGGAATCGCATCGAGATGATCGGTGAACGCCTAGAAGACATCCAGGTCGAGTGGGACCCCGCGAATATGGAGAATCAGTAGAACTAGCGTCGGAAGACCAACCCTGCTCCTATGAATACATCTGGAGCCGATTCCGTTAGGCCGAATCCCCCATGCACATCCACCTGAAGCGTTTGGGACAACAGGTGGGTGTAGCCGTGGTGAACCGACACCTCTGTGCCACCCGCTTCTGGCACCGTGGCTGCAAGTTCGAAGAAAGTTCCGGTACCCGATTCTCTGCCGAGTGACGTGCCAAATACGAGTGTCCCACCCCAGGTGAACTCCCGCTCGTTACCGGCTTTTGACAGCTCCCCGAATATCTGGCTACCCACAGACCATGTACCGCCAATGGCCCGACCTGCAGTCAAGATCACAGACGGATCCAAACCGCCCGAGGTGAAACCGGTTTCTCCAGTTGGCAGCGAAACGGTGACCACGCTAGCAACATCCCAACCGTCACCCAGTGGCCCGATCTGGATCTTGGTACCGATTGAACCGTCACCTGTTCCTGACTCGTCCAACGGGCCCCGCAGGTCTACGTAATCCGGCAAGCCGAAGCGCAACTCGAGTCGACTCGTCAGGCCCCAGCGTACGAGAAACTCCGGTCCCGACGTAGTACGTAAATCACCTGTCGCACGCTCCCACGTGAATCCACCTTCGAACTGAAGGCCTCCGATTGGGACCACGACACCGCTCTCAGTGAAATCGGGGCGGTCTGTAACGAGCTCTCGAACATCGTTCGCTTGTGCCATCGTCTGGCGAGCAAAACCCGTCAAAAGGCTCGCTGAGATCATCAGCACTGAAAATGCTCGAATCACCGGATCTTTCTTCCACCTATATCGAAACATGATTGTGCCGTGGGCGTTCTTTACACAGCGCTCCATCAGTTCATATTCGATGCGATCGCATCCGGGTGTCCTGCAGCAAACTCCTCAGTTGCTCTGATTGCCTCGAACTCAGCCCTGTCTTCATCGGTGCGACGGGCTATTTCATCAACAGCCACAAAGCGTGAATGATGCCTGGGAGCCAGAAAAAGAGGCAAAGAACGATGTTGATTATGAAGTCCTTGCCAACGCCCTTTTTGAGGAACACGGCAAGAGGCGGAAGGAGAATCGCAATGATGATCAAGACGATTTTGTTCATGGCATTGCTCCCAGGTCAGTCGATAGAAGGGGTGAGATTAAGTATTCTCCGTGGAGCACATGTCGTCAACCGGGCGCGCCAGTGTAGATCCTCGGCGACATGCTCGAGGACCGCCATTAACAGGACATGTTACCAGTGCAGAACGTTCTGATATTATTTGCGCATCCAGCGCTAGAGAAATCACGTGTGAACCGTCGCTTGGTAGATGCTGTACGAGACCTCGAAGGAGTCACATTCAACGATCTCTACGACGAGTATCCAGAATTCGACGTAGATATTGGGCGTGAGCAGGAGTTGTTGCTTGCTCACGACGTGGTCGTGCTTCAGCACCCGTTCTACTGGTATAGCAGCCCCGCACTCTTCAAGCAGTGGCAGGACCTGGTGCTCCAGCACGGATGGGCATACGGGTCGGAGGGAACCGCGTTGCGAGGGAAGCTTGGCATGAGCGCGATCACTACTGGCGGAGGTGAAGAGGCGTACCAATCCGAAGGCCACAACCGGTTCACGATGCGCCAGTTGCTCGCACCCATTCAGCAAACGGCGAATCTCTGCGGGATGGAATACCTATCCCCATTCATAGTGCACGGCACCCATTCTCTCACGTCGGAGCAGGTCGCGGGCCATGCGAACGACTACCGCCATGTGATCGAGGGGCTGAGGGACGAGACTCTCGACATCGAGAGGGCGCGGAAGTATCCGCGCGTGAATTTGAATCTCACTGATGTGCTACCCAGCAAGATGGGACACTCCTGATGCAGGAAGGCAGCTTCTTTTTCCAGGCATTCGTATATCTTGCCGCGGCGGTCATAGCAGTTCCAATCGCAAAGCGGTTCGGGCTAGGCTCGGTTCTGGGCTACCTGATAGCCGGAGTTTTCATTGGGCCCTTCGGCCTAGAGCTGATAGGCGAAGAGGGGCAGGACGTGCTGCATTTCGCCGAGTTCGGCGTCGTCATGATGCTGTTCCTGATCGGCCTGGAGCTCGAGCCGACGCGCGTTTGGCGCATGCGCTCGTCGATTCTCGGACTTGGCGGATTGCAGGTCGCCGTCACCTCAGTGGTGTTGTCGGTCATTGCCGTGGCATTGGGCCTCAGCTGGCAGGCAGCAGTCGCCGTCGGTATGACATTATCTCTTTCGTCGACAGCCATCGTCATGCAGACTCTGAGCGAGAAAGGGCTAACCGGAACAGCCGGCGGCCAGAGTGCGTTTTCGGTGTTGCTCTTCCAGGATTTGGCAGTGATTCCAATGCTGGCCTTGATGCCGTTGCTTGCTGTGGAATCAGTCGGGCATTCGGCGGGCGAGGTAGCCTCGGGCCATGGTAGTTTGTGGATCGAAAATCTGGCTGGGTGGGCTAGGACTCTGGCGGTGTTGGGTGCCGTAACGGCAGTGGTAGTTGGGGGCCGCTTTGTAGTGCGTCCAGCGTTCCGCTTCATCGCTCGCACCCATCAACGTGAGATCTTCACGGCGGCCGCGCTACTTCTCGTAATTGGTATTGCTCTGCTCATGGACCAGGTCGGACTCAGTCCAGCGCTGGGTACATTCGTCGCGGGTGTGGTACTTGCCAACAGCGAATACAGGCATGAGCTCGAAGTAGAGATCGAACCTCTCAAAGGCCTCCTCCTCGGTTTGTTCTTTATTGCGGTTGGGGCATCCGTCGACTTCGCGCTGATAGCCGACCTTCTATGGCAGGTTATTGTCTTGGTGGTCGGTCTACTCGTGGTGAAGTCGCTGGTGCTTTTTGTCCTGGGGCGCACGTTCAGGCTTGGCTTGGATCAGAACTTCTTATTCGCTCTTGCCTTAGCCGAAGCTGGCGAGTTTGCCTTTGTGCTCTTCTCGTTCGCGCGCCAAAACGCGGTACTGTCGCAGTCAACTACAGACTTGCTGGTTGCTGTGGTGGCGCTCACCATGGCGCTCACGCCGATACTGTTGCTGTTCAACGAACGCGTTCTCAGACCTAGGGTTGGTACTCGGCAAAGAGAGGAACGCGAAGCCGACGTGATCGAAGAAACGAATCCGGTGATTATCGTGGGCTTCGGCAATTTCGGTAGCGTTGTGGGGAGACTACTCTCGGCGAACGGCGTGAGTGCCACCGTGTTGGACTACAACTCAGACCGTGTGGACATGTTGCGGCGCCTTGGTCTCAAGGTGTTTTACGGAGACGCGTCTCGTTACAGCTTGCTCGAAGCGGCCGGGGCTGCAAGTGCAAAGTTGTTGATCGTCACCATCGGTGATCCCAAGAAGACACTGCAGCTTGCGCAGACAGCGAGAAAACACTTCCCCCACCTCAGGATTCTCACTCGTGCTGCCGGTCGTTATGAAGCTTACGAACTGACGGAAGGTGGCCTCGAGGACGTCTATCGCGACACACTCGATAGCTCGTTGCGTTTGGGCGTGGATGCTCTGCGACTCCTCAGTGTGCGCGCATATCATGCTTTTCGCTCGGCCCGCACCTTTCGGCGACACGATGAGGAGTCAGTCCGCGACCTCGCAACCATGCGTCACGATCGCACCACTTACATCAACACAGCTCGTCAAAGAATTCAGGATCTCGAGGAGCTTCTGCTTTCAGACCTCGAGGGTCGCGATGAAATGGAAGATTTGGGATGGGATGCTGAACCGATGCGTAAGGAGTTCGGCGGACAAGACCAGGACGAAGGGTAGTTAGGGCTTCACGCGGTTCCACCAGTCTAGCACGCGCAATGCCCTGAGCGTGTTCCACCGACTAGGCTTTCCGATCTGTTCCATTTCGAAGAAGGTTTTCCCGGCATGGCGGTTCTGCAATGTCCACCGGCCGTCTTTTCGGCGCTTCCTGAGCATCACTTCAATCGGGTCCTCCAAGCGTTCGTCATAAGGCGCGTCACTCGCCTGGAAGTAGTCCAGCGTTTTTAATACGTCATGGTGCCAACGCGGCGGGAATGAGAATCGCGTGAACACGGCGCTTACCAGGTCACCAGTACGATGAGATCGGTAGAGGTGATGCCTGAGAAAAAACTCTCGCCCCTTCGTCTCTGCGGCGAGAACCTCATTGGAACGGGTTCCCCGTGCGTCAACGTACTCTCTCAGGCCTTCCAATACACTGATGGTCGTGTGAAAAGAACTGTGCGTGGCACCGAGGTATCGCTCACAATTCCAACCGCCGTCAGCCATCTGCTCGTTCAGCAGGTAATCGACTAGCTGCTCGCGGCGCGGATCTTCTATCCGAAACCACGATAGCATTGCCAGTACCATCCCCGTCACACAGGTCTCGCTTATGCCCATACTCGCGGTGGGATTGATGCCGCCGTCCGCCCTGAGTCCCTCATCCAGAAATAGCAGACAAGGTTTTGCGGCTCGTGGGTCGTCGTGAGGTAGACCCAACCGGCGGAGCAGCACCATCGAGTATGTCGTCGACACCCACTTCTTGCCGTAGAAACGAGGCGTCCATCGGCCTTCGTCATCCTGCTGGTTCAACAGTTTTGCAGCCCAGCCACTGCTGCTGACTTTGGCTTGCTCGGCCTCCCATTCACCGCGAGGTGCCTTCAATAGATCACGCATCACTTGCCAACGGATCGACACGTCTCCCGCCATGAGCCACTTGATCACTGAATCATTGTGCGAGTGCATCGTCCGAGCGCTTCAGTTGTTGGTGACTGATTAGCCATTGTGTGGCCCTTGGTAAACGATAAGCGGGTGCGAAAATATGTCCGGGAGTGCGGGCATGCAAGCCGTTACTAGACACCACCTTGTTCATGCGTGATACATTGAGTGGGCAGCATAGATACTCGTACACGGGGGACTCTCCGCCTCATGCCAAGCGACGATCTCCACAGAAGGACGTTCTTGAAGAGAGTTGGGCTCTCCGCGCTTTCCCTGCCGGCTGCGGTCGCTGTGGGAAAGGTCGGAGGTGCCGACATCGTTGCCTCGCCGGCCGAATACGGCGGATTCCTAGTGCGCAGGTTGCCTGGAGACATGTTGCCGTATCAAGTAACGGAATCACGTCTCCAGCGGTTCGATCAGCGAAACGAAGTATTCAGCCGGGGTGATTGGGATCCAATCGTCATCGACGCCGAGGAGCCCTTCGACGGAATCGAAGAAGAGAACATTCGAAACAACAAACCTGGCTACACTCAACTCGACTATGCGTTCGGCAACGCTGCGTGGACGGTTGCGCAGGCACTGGGCAGCGGGGCAGGGGCCATCGGCGGCTCGAATGGGGGCCTCTACTCCTGGAGCTCACTGAGCGGCGGGCCGATGCAGGAGCTGCCACGTTGGAATCCATCAGACTGGTCGAGCGAAGAGGTCACTCAAATCGTCAAGAAGGCATCGCTTTTCTACGGTGCTTCTCTCGTGGGTACGACGAAGCTCGACGAACGGTGGATCTACTCACACAGGTTCACCAAACGGTTCTCCGACCCTCCATTCATCCATGCGCCGATCCTCATCGATGAGGTGGATGCCCCCGAGGAACGGGACGGTGGCACTCTCGTGATTCCCAAAACGATGGATCAGGTGATTGTTTTGGCATTCGAGATGGATGCGGATGCTATCGCAACGTACCCCTCTGGCCCAGGCGCGGCGGCAACCGGCAACGGCTATTCACGAATGACGTTCACGGCCGCCTGTTTGGCGGAGTTCATACGCGGGCTTGGATATCACGCGATTCCATGTGGCAACTGCACCGGGTTGAGTATTCCGATGGCCATCGACGCGGGATTGGGAGAACTTGGCCGCTTGGGCTTGTTGATAACGCCCAAGTATGGTCCCAGAATCCGGCTTGCCAAGGTGCTCACAAACATGCCATTAACACACGATCGGCCCGTGTCCTTCGGAGTCACCGAATTCTGCGAAGTGTGCGGCAAGTGTGCGGAACAGTGCCCCGGTGAAGCGATCTCCATGGAAGACCGCACAGAAGAACCGATCGATTTTTCGAATAGTGAGGGCATTCTCCGGTGGCCTGTAGATCATCCCCGGTGTCACCTCGTCTGGGCCTCGACTGGATTGGATTGCGCGAACTGCATCAGAGTTTGTCCGTTCAACAAACCCGAGGGTTGGCTCCACGATGCCACCCGTCTGCTCATCGGCGCGGGCAACCTCACCATGGACAAAGCCATGCTGAAGTTGGACGACGCTTCGGGCTACGGCGTGCAGGCAGACTTACGTGAGTATTGGAGCAAGGAACGCTTCGTTCATATCAAGGACTAGCCGCCCTACTCGTACCTCAGTGCCTCCATAGGGTCGATTCGCGATGCACGCCGAGCAGGGATCCAGGACGCAAGCAAAGCCACTAGGGCCAGTGCGAGCGTTGTGCAAAAATATGTGACTAGGTCGGTGTTGCTCACACCAAAAAGCAACGAAGACAATACTCTGCTCACTCCCCACGCACCCAACAAACCAACGGCGATTCCAATGCCGGTCAGCATCATTCCCTGACTCACCACATTTCTCAATACCACTCGTGCTGGAGCGCCTAGGGCCATCCTTACGCCGATCTCCTGCGTACGGCGGGAAACGACGAACGAGACTACTCCATAGATGCCGACGGTTCCGAGAACGAGGGCGATACCACTGGCGATTCCCAGGAGGATCACAGTGAATGACGTTGATGACATTGCGTCGCGTTCGATCGAATCAACTGTTCGTGGATCGACCAGCGGAATGCGCGGAGCAACTTCTCTCAGGGCCTCCCTTGCAGACGGTATCAGGCTCAACGGTTCAGCGTTGGTCTGCAGCACCACTGCAAACGACCGTGCAATTTCAGGCGCTGCGGGACGGCCAGCCGCGAGCGGCATGTATGCGAGAGGCGCAGGGTCTTCGGTCAGCGTTTCGAATCGCACGTCCTGTGCAACGCCAACCACTTCCCAATATTCTGTAGTTTCCCCTTGCTCCTTGATCCGTTTGCCGACGACAGAAGCCGCACCGGGCCAAAACGCACGTGCCAGAGCTTCGCTCACGACGAGCCCTTGCACCCTTCCTTCTCCGTGCTCCCAAGTGAGTTCGCTGCCCTCCACCAGGCGTATTCCCATTGTCTCGAAATAGCCAGGGCTAATCTGTCTTCGATCTACGAGTTGACCGAGCTCGCCATCCACGGCCGGGTTTTCTTCTGATTCCATCGGGCCGGCGGTTTTTTGGTCCTCCAATGGCACTGCCGTTACCAGAGCTGCGGCGCGGACTCCGGGGATTGCCGCCATCCGGTCTTGAAGCTGCCGATGGAAGTAGCGAACCCTTCCAGCATCTTCCCATTCGGCCTGAGGGAGAGCCAGCCTGAACATCAGGCGGTTTGCGCTCTCAAAACCAGGATCGATGCTTCGCAACTGCCAGAAGCTCCGAGCCATCAGCCCAGAACCAACCAGCAGAACAAGAGCGAGCGCTACCTGTGTGACTACGAGGATGCTGCGTACACGATGGCGTTCGCGGCCCGCGGTCCTGCCCCTGGCTCCTTCCTTCAGAGAATTCGACAGGTCGCTGATTGCTTGGCCGAATGCCGGGAAAAGTCCAAAGAGGATACCCGAACCGACCGAGATGATGGCGGTGAAGAAAAGAACGCTTCCGTCGATCCCGATCTCTTGAGTTCTCGGAACGGCCACTGGAGCTATCGATATGAGGGCTTTGACGCCGAAATGAGCTAATGTGAGACCTAGGGTTCCACCGCCAAGAGCTAGCAAGACACTTTCGGTCAGGTGTTGGCGCACCACATCACCGCGAGTCGCCCCAAGCGCGACCTTCAGCGCGTGCTCACGCTGTCTGGCTTCTGCTCGGACCAGAAACAGGTTCGCAACGTTTGCGCATGCGATCAGCAGGACAAATCCAACGGTCCCCAGGAGGATCCAGAGTGCTTGCCTGACATCCTGCACATATAGGTCCTTGAGGGGTTTCACGTCGGGGGTCAGTCCGGCTTGCTCCAGCACGTCCCTACTCAACTGGTCCGGGTATGCGTCGGCCAGCTGAAAAAGGATGTCGTGCATCTCGACTTGTGCGGTTTCTATCGTGGCTCCCGAAGCAAGTCGCCCGACTCCGATCAACCCGAGGCTGCTCATCTGTGGATTTGCCACGTCGATCTCGATGGGTGTCCACACCGCTGACTCGGCAGGAAAATCGAAACCCTGCGGCATCACACCCACAACACGACGCATCACGCCGCTCATTTCGACCAAACGCCCAATGATGTTTGGATCGCTGCCGAAGCTCTGCCTCCAAATTGCATTGCCCACCACCACCACCGGCTCCGCCCCGACGCGATCTTCACCAACTGCGAACCCTCTTCCCAGTACTGGCTGCACGCCAACTACATCAAAAAAGGTCTGGGTGACGCGTGTAGCCCTGAGGCGTTGTGGAGAGCCATCGGCAATCATGTTGATCGTTCCCTCTCCCCACACGGTGAATCCGGAGAGACTCTTGAAGCGCTCTCGGTAGAACAAGTACATGCCCTCGGAGTGCGGCACCATCGGCAGGTTGAGGCCGGGCGCTACATGATTCGCCGAAACCAGTCTGGAGCTTTCCGGGAAGGGAAGGGGATTCAGGAGCACCCCGTCAACGACACTGAAGATCGCGGTGTTGGCACCTATGCCGACTGCTAGCGTGATCCCGGCCAACGCGGTGAAAAGCGGTTGCTGAACCAGCGCCTTGATGGCCAAACGTATGTCGCGCAACATCCCTTCCATGGTCCACCCTTCTTTCCGCAGGTACCAGGCGTCTGGAATGGCTCCAAACGCATGCCTGATTCGTTCCTCGTTTACTACCGCCAGCTCGGCTTGCCACTCTTCCACCCAGTCACGCCGGTACTCGATTGGGACCAGGAAGGATATGAATCGGATCAAACCGTACGCGGGTGCTCTCATGCTTGGTTGGGCTCGGTGTCGAACTGCCCCAGTAACTGCCGTACCTCATCCAACTTGGTCTCAGCCTCGGGCAGTGCTTTTCGGCCGCGGGAAGTGAGGTGATAGGTTCTTCTTCGCGGGCGGCCAGCAGCGTGCGCTTCGTCCTCGTCCTCCCATCCCGAGCCGAGCAAACCGGCTTTTTCTAAACGCCGCAGAGCCGGATACACGGTACCGCTCGGCATTCCACACGCTTCCATGACGTCAAAACCGTATTGATGGCCTGAAGCGATCGCCCTGAGTACCAGCGCCGTGATTTGTGTCATTCGAACCGATGACATCAACTGCCTCCTCTTTGGCTTCATGGCCAAACATAACGACTATGTGTGCAGTTTTCTACATAGCCCCTACGTGCGGCGGCAGGTTCGGTTTCACCCTCCGACGAAAGGCTCGTGGTAGATTGCTATATCGAAGGGTGCGTCGCTCTGCGGCAGCGAAAACAATAAGAAGGTTTTCTTGAGACATTCGAGGATACTGCTGAATTTTGGCCGGCTTTGGGTCCTGATCACAATCGCGGGAATGTTGGCCTGTGGTGGTACGGAAACAACCACCGAACCAGAACCAGATGACCGGGGCGATCTCACGCTGCTTGTTGGGGGCGACGACATCGCTCACACTCTCACCGGCAACGCTGTATTCGGGACAGCGAGCGGCGAGGGTGGCAGGACTGAATGGGTGCTCTTCCTGTGGCGGGGCGAACGACTGTATTACACCTATCAGTTCGACGTAGTCGATCTGTTTCGCACGAGTTTGGAAAGACCTGGAACGGGTACGTATGACGTTGCGCCGTTTTCAGGTGGAGTACCTGCGGAAGACGAGTTTGCCGGCAGGTACGTGTTTTCCTTCGTGGTATCGTACGGAGTCTTCAATGTGGAATCGGGAACGCTTACGATCGATAACTCTTCCGATGAAGAAATCTCCGGCTCATTCGAACTCACCGCCGTTCTCGACGAGGCACAATCGACCGAGGTGAGTGCTGTGACGGCGACCCTCAGCGGTACCTTTAGGGCTGTGTCGGGGGAAATTCCGGTAGTCAACTAGCCTCATCGTGATCCCGCCCGACCCGCTCGAACCTCGTGCGGAATCCCGTACTAGACGATTCTGATTGATACGTCGGAGCATTGATGAAAGTATTCGCGGTCAACTCCAGCCCTCGCGTGGGCACGGTCAGCAAGACCGAGATCATGGTTGATGCTCTGGTGGAGGGAATGCGTGAAAAGGGTGCTCACGTAGATGTTGTGAACCTTCACAAGTGTAAGATCAACTACTGCGTTGGGTGTCTCACATGCTGGACCAAGACTCCCGGCAAGTGTGCCCAAAGAGACGATATGGCGGAAGAGCTGTTCCAGTTGTACGTGGAGAGTGATCTCTGCGTTCTGGCGACGCCTCTCTATCACTATACGTTGAACGCCGAGATGAAGGCGTTCATCGAACGCACGCTGCCCGTAGTCGAACCGTTCTTCGTTGAGAAAGATGGCGTCACGACACATCCCCTTCGGCAGCCCCTTCCTGCCACTGTTGTTCTCAGTGGGGCCGGTTTCCCGGAGCCCAGTGTATTCGATCAGCTCCGTTCGTACGTGCGTTTTCTCTTCGGTGAGAACCTCGTAGGTGAGATCTACAGGCCGGCGGCAGAGATGCTGGTGCGTGCAGGGTCTAACGCGGAGGTTGCAGATGTTGTAGCAGCCCTTACGCAGGCCGGTAGGGAATTGGTGGAGGCCAAACGGATCGAACCGGACACTCTGGCGAGAATCGAGCAACCCCTCACCGACTTCGACGGCATGGCGCCGCTCACCAATCTGGTATGGCAAACGTGCATAGACCGTGGCATCACCCTCGGCGAGTTCAGGAAGAAGCGGATTCGGTTGAGACCTGACTCGATAGAGTCATTCTTGGGACTCCTGCAATACGGGTTCAAGTCGAAAGCCGCGGGCGAGGTCAACGCCAAGATCCAATACAGGTTTTTTGGCGATGTCGAGGGTGACTGCTATGTCGCTGTAGAGTCCGGCAAGCTCAGCGCCGCCGTGGGCACTGCCGCCGACGCCGACGTCATGATTGAAACGCCATTCGAGCTTTGGATGGACATCTTGACGGGCGAGGCGGATGCGGCCGATCTATTGGCGAAGGGTCGCTATCGAGTGAGTGGTGACATGATGCTCATGGGGCGGCTCAAGGGGCTGTTTCGGTGAAAAATGGCCCACCAGCGAAATGCCGCTGGCGAGCCGGTCAGGAGATTTCCGCCCCGGGCGCCGAGTACTATCCGGTTGGCCTCAACTCGTCAATGAAACCAGCGGCAATCCAGTAGATGTTGACGTCCCCATTGTTGGGGCCCATGTGCAGGTCGAACAGATAATCCGCCGTCAAACGGGCAGGCATTGACACCGCCGGTCCCGACCGGGCAGCCATGAAGAACAGGTACTGCCCGTCGGGTGAGACGTACGGCGAGAACTCGCCGCCCCTCGGAGTGTTCACGCGGTCGCCCATGTTGATCGGCGTGCTCCAATTGTCGTCTTGGTCCCGGAACACTATGAAGTAGTCATCGCGCCCCAGGCCGTCTTCCCGCAACGAGGTGCAGACAATGATGTAGCTCTCGTCTGGAGCTATGAACGCATTGTACTGTGAGACGGTGGAGTTGACGTTGGGGCCCAGCTGCTCGGCTTCCGCGTACTGTCCATCCACCATCCGAGAACGGTAGATGTAGCTCTCCTGGCTTCCCTCTGTTCCTCGAGTGAAATACATCGTTCCGTCGTTGGTTACCGAGGGAAAGAACTCTGCGTCGTCGGTGTTGATCGGTGGGCCGGGATTGTATGGCTCTCCCCAGCCGTCGCCAACACGGTCCATCGCCCAGATGTCCTGATTGGTCCAGGTTCTGGCCTCTTCCTCCGTCAACTCGGTGCCCGGTGGCGGTCGTGTTGATAGGAAGTAGAAGTGTTGCCCGTCCGGTGTGATGTGCGGCTCGAGGTTCAAATAGTCGGAGTCGCTCGAAAACGGTGCCACTTCGGGTTTAGTCCAGCGTCCGTCCCTGAGCTTCGTTTCCAGTATGACGGCGAGCCCACCCACCAAGACTCCGAAATACAGCTCGTTGCCGTCGGGCGTCATTGCCACGTCTCGCGTATACAAGCCTGTGCTGATTATGCCGGGAGCGAACAGCTCTGCCGTGTCACCCGGGGGAGTCTGGCCGAGATACGGTCCGGTGAGCACCGGAAATTCGTCCTCGGATGGTGTCGCACCGCAAGCGTTGATAACGAAAGCAACGGCCACTAGTGTCAAAACCTGAAGCTGGCAGTTCATTCTGGGCATAATGCCTGTCTTCTCCGTTCTCGTGATGGTGTATGCTACGCCCTTCCCGCGATCGAGTTCCTCTTTGCGCCGGGTCGGTCGCAAACCAAACGCCGCCACCCGCGTTTGAACGGACGACGGCGCATGTTTGTAACGGCTCCCAGTGTCAGGACTTTACGTAGTCCATAATGGCGTTGAATTGGCTTTCACCATCCAATCCCGCCTCCTTCAGCACGACATCTCCGGGGCCACTTCCTAAGAAGTGACCTTTTTGGAATGGGTGCATGCTGCTCTTGATGCCCTTGTCCGAGCGTACCCATTTGTAGAGAGTGGGGAGTGTGAATCCGGTGATGCCCATTGCCTTCATTGCTACGCTCTCGGGATAAATCTCCTGACGCTTCTCTTCAGGCAACTGCGCGAACAGTTCGGCACTCGACACATAGTAGACCTCGAGGTCGACGCCTTCCTTTTCGAGCATCGGCAACGCCGTCTCCACGAATGCGAACGCTACCTCGCTGCCCTGCAATAACAGCGCACCGTCGCCACCGCCGTTCGCCTTGCGAAGCGCATAGACACCAGTAACTGTCGCTTCCGGTGGAGCCAAACCCAATGCCTTCCGGTCGATCACGTTTTCATTGGGTCGAGTTACAAATGGTACGACGACTGCCGGCCGTTTGATCAAAGCCGCGATCAGAAGCGGCCAAACTTCCTGAGGATCCCAAGGGGTCATTGTGATCACGGTTCCGTCAGGGAAGTTGTCCTGAAGCAGTTGCAATGGCTGAGGGTCGGCATGAGTCGGCCCGTCCTCGCCAGTCTTGAGTCCTGCGTGCGCGCATATCAGCACGTAGGGATTGTACGGCTCTGTCTTGATCTGCTGGCGTGCCTGTGAGCCGATCGCATGGAGTCTCGAGGATATGTGCCCCAACGCTCCGATGAACGCGCCATAAGACGATCCGGCACCCACATGGCGTCCGTATGTGGAAATCCCCGCGAGAATACCGCTCATAGCATCTTCGCAGATACCACCTATGGAGAGCAGCCGTGCTTCTGGGTTGGAGTTCGCATTGTAAAACCCCTCAGAGAACCCCGAAGCCGATGCGTTTATGCTGGTTGAACCCAACAAATCGGCCGACGCTGCCAGAATTGATCCGTCCGACACTTTGTTGAGCACGTTGAGCGCATTACCCAAGGCCCCTCGAACCGTCGTTTTCGAACCAGCCTCCAGCTTGAGTTCGTCCGGCGTCGTCGTCCCGGCGGCCGCCACATATGCGTGGAGCATGTCCACCGCGGGAGCGTTGGCACGAGGCCCACGTCCCGACGTGTCCAACCGGTCTCTTGACGCAATGAGTCGTTGAGCCAAGGCACCGGTCACTGTCTCGTTGTTCTCGAGGCTATCGCGGATGATCTGCAGTGACTGCCAATAGCAGTCCTCGACCGTGGCCATATCCGATCCGCCGCAGCACTTCTCGCCGTTCTGACATTTCGGAAATTCACTACCGATTTGGTGCACAAATGGAGCAAGCGCATGGTGGAAGCCGTCACTGCACAGACTGTGACCCGCACCGTGAGAGGCCTTGCCCTCAATACCGTATAGCCAGCCCTTTGTGGTTCGGTATACGATCGCGGTCGGTTGGCTATTGGCAATTGTCGGCACCAGGCGCTGCGCAGCCACGATCTGATGAAAGTCTGTGCCGTCGGGCACATAGATGACATTCCAGTCATGCATGTACGCCAGTTCTTTTGGATCCCATTGCACATAGTCGCCCGGCGTATCACCTTCGCGGCAAACGTTGTTGGAGTCGATAGAGGCTTGATTCCAGTCGATGTGCAGCACCGCGTTGTCCAACGATGCCGTTCCCGCTGCGGCCAGAGTCTCATACACGCGGCCCGGCGTCAGTCCGCCTTCACCCTCGACGATGTGCACGCGTGGCGCTTTGTGTCCATAGAAGTCTTTGGCCCCGTAAGCGAGGCCCAGGGACGTCGCTACGCCCACGCCCGATGCTCCAGTAGAGAGCTTGAGGAATGGGGTTGCGGGCGTGGGGTGTCCGTCGAGCGCTTTGGATCTGAATTGCTTGAATAGTGGTGTATCCGTTATGGGATTTTTTCGAAAGCCGAGCAGGTCCTCGAGTCGCAGTTGCAGCCTTACGTCGGCCGGAAGCAGTTCGGGTGCAGCAATCCGGATGACTTCGTTGCGGAGCGCCCACATGGCGTATAAGCCAAGTGCCTTGTGTCCCGCCGCATACGATATCAGATCTGCATCCTGCCGGTCTGGGTCCGAGACGTCGTAGTCCATGGCGTCGAATAGGATGCATTCGACGAAGCGCCCCGATGAAACCGAACCGCCGGGGTGCCCTGACATTGGTACATAGTTGTATAAAATCGCGCAGAGTGTGCGGTATGTGAGATCAAGTTGCTCGAAGACGGAGATGTCGTCAGATGAGAATGGAGCCTCTCCACCTTTCAACTCCTCGGAGATGTCGACGTACGTCGCGCGACGCGATCCGAGTTTGAGATCCATATTGGTTGTTCCTTTCTAAGACAGCGGGTCGCCGCTTTGCAGATAGGCCGCGAAACCTTCGCGATCCTTGGAAGCCTCCTCGATCAACCGGACGCCTTCCCGCAGATCGTCGATGCCTGTGGCAATCGACAATCTCAGGAAATGCTTACCCTCATCTCCAATTTTCCCGAACGATCGACGGTCCATGGTGGCCACATGGTATTTGAAGAGCAAGAACATCTGGAATAGTGTGCTCGGACTCGAATGGCCCCGTACGTCATCAGGGAGATTTTGGTGAGCGTCGATCGCGCCGAGCGACTCACATACGCCGCCGATATTTGGGAACACATAGAATGCACCCTTTGGATTCTGGCAGGTGATGCCATCGATCGCGTTCAAACCGCTGACGACCATGTCACGGCGTTCCTCGAAGGCCGTTACCATCTCTTTGATCGCCGGTCCACTTTCCGGAGACTCGATGGCCAGTTTGACGCCCATCTGATTGTACGCGGCCGTGCAGGAGAAGTAGTTGATATTCAGGTTCTTGAAGATTGCGGCTTCCTCTGCTGTAGGGAAAACGGCCCAACCGATTCGACCGCCAGTCCACGAATACGATTTCGACGCGCCTGAAACGAGAATCGTGCGTTCTTCCATGCCCGGGAACGATCCGATGGAGATGTGCTCGCTGCCGTCGAACAGGATGTTTTCGTATACCTCATCAGAGTACACTCTGCATTCCGGCGGAGCCTTCTCTCGGATTACCTTGGCGATGTCTTCGAGTTCTTCGCGAGAGGCAACACCGCCGGTCGGGTTGGACGGGAAGCAGATGAAGATGAGTCGAGTTCGCTCGGTGATGAGGCCTGCCAGGTCGTTGCCGTCAAATGCGAACCCTTTTTCCTCTTCCAAGTGCAGCGGTACCGGCTTGGCGCCAACGTAACCGATGAAGGACTCGTAGATGGGAAACCCGGGGCTGGGATATATGATCTCGTCACCGGGGTTGCAGTAAGTCTGCTGGCATAAGCCGATCGGAGGTTTCGCCCCGGGGAATACGACGACACGGTCAGGTGTGAGATTCAATCCCCTGCTCTCACCCATGTATTTGGCAATTGATTCGCGGAGCGGAAGGATGCCCTGCGGATCGCAGTAGTGTGTGAGATCGTTGTCGATCTGACGCTTGACTTCCTCGCGGATGTGCTTCGGTAGCGCGAAGTCGGGCTCGCCAAGGTTGCACTTGATCACTTTATGGCCTGCATTCTCGATCTGCGCGATATACGGACCGACTTTGAATGCGTTCTCTGTGTCTATCAGCGCAGTCCGATCAGAAAAAAGACTCATCATGTTTCTCCGTGGAAATCGTGTGGGCCGAAAAGATAATTGAGCGACGCTGGTTGGGCAGGGGGTGGGGGAAGGGCAGCGGCTGGGGTGCAGAGGCGCAGAGGTGCAGGCCTGCCGCTCTGCGTCTCTGCATCTCTGCCGCCCGCAGGGATCCAGCAGTCTGAGTTCGGGTCCCTACCCGCTACTCCGCTCCGTCCCAGCAGAATGTGCAGAGCTGGCTTTTGGGAAGGCCAATGGCTTCTACGAGGTCGTCCAGCCTCTGATACTGCAGCGTTGTGAGATTCAGCCGGTCGCCGATTTTCTCGACCATCGCTAGGTACTTTTCCGTATCGGGATTGGCATAGTCGGCCAGCTCGCTGTCGGACGGATCGTCCGACTGAAGCTCCCGGATTCCCTTCCTGCCCGCGAGATCCATTACAGACCGGGAGCGGGAGAAGTTCAAAAACTTACAGCCGAAAATCAGCGGCGGACATGCCGGGCGCATATGGATCTCTGGTGCGCCGTACTCGAAAAGCCTCCGGATGATATCCTGCAACTGGGTACCGCGCACGATCGAGTCTTCGCAGAACAGCAGACGATTGTCGCGAATGATCTCCCGTATGGGAACGAGTTTCATACGAGCGACCATGTCACGAACGCGCTGATCTTGTGGCATGAAGCTTCGGGGCCAAGTCGGAGTGTATTTGACGAACGGTCGTCTGTAGGGAATCCCCGCTTCCATCGCATAGCCGAAGCCGTGGCCGGTGCCGGAGTCTGGTATGCCTGCAACGATGTCGATTTCAACGTTGTCGCGCCTCGCCAGGCAGGCACCGCAGCGGTTTCTCACGACCTCGACGTTGGTGTCTTCGTAGTTGGATGCGGGATAGCCGTAGTAGACCCAAAGAAATGAACATATCTGCAGCCTGTCGGCCGGCTCTTTCATCTGCTCGACGCCGTCGTGAGAGATCCGGACGATTTCACCGGGACCGAGATACCTGGTTACCTCATAATCGAGGTTTGGAAGTGCGCATGTCTCGAATGTCGCCGCGTATGCGCCCTCCTTCTCGGCGAGCACTATTGGGGTTCTTCCGAGAAGGTCGCGGGCAGCGTAGATCCCCTTCTCGGTGAGCAACAAGATCGTGCAGGAGCCTTCGATTTGTTCCTGTGCGTACCGAATGCCGTCTTCGATTGTCTCGCCCTCGTCGATCAGGCTCGCAATCAGCTCGGTCGGGTTGACCTCGTTTCCCGACATTTCGGAGAAATGCGCATTTCGCTTCTTGAAGGCCGTAGAAGCCAACTCCTCCAGATTGTCAAACTTGCTCACAGTCACGATGGAGTACACTCCGTGATGGGAGCCGATTATGAGAGGCTGGTCCTCATAATCGCTGATGACGCCGATGCCCATCGTGCCTTTCAGTTTCGGGAGGTCGTCTTCGAATTTGCTGCGGAACTGTGCGTTGCTGATATCGTGGATGAAACGCGTGAACCCCTGGCCGTTTTTGACCACCAATCCGCCACGCATCGTGCCCAGATGCGAGTGGTAGTCGGTGCCGTAAAAGAGGTCGGATACACAATCGTCCTTTGAGACAACGCCAAACATTCCACCCACGGCTTCTCCTCCGGGTCGTTGTGGACTACTGGATTATTTTAGTCTGATATATCGCTCGCCGGGCACGGAATCCGCAACTTCAGTTTCGAAGTGCTGGAGTTGTCGCTGGGGGAGTCCTGTGCCTGGTCGCATGTTCGTATGCGAAGGCGAACGCAATCAACTTAGGCTCGGTCCAGGCGTCGCCGAAGAACTGCAATCCCACCGGAAGGGTGCCCTTCACATAGCCCATTGGCACGGTGATCGCCGGGAACCCTGTGTGAGGAGACAGGTCTTGGCTGTTGTCTCCGTGCGGACTGTTCAAGTCGCCGATCAGACGCGGTGCATTTGCCCAAGTTGGATAGACCATTGCGTCTAGCCCGTTGGTCGCGAGTTCCCGCCTCACTGCCGCGCGCAACCGATCGTGGTTTGCCAGCGATCTGATGCAGGCGTCGTTCTCATTTGGCGAACCCTCGATGTCGCGGAAATATTCTAGTCTGGCACGAATGGTGGGATGGTAGCCGCGTGATTCCAGGATGTCGTCGAGGCTTTTCACTTCTGCGTCAGGCCCCAGGCTCCTAAGGTAGTTGTTGAGATCGTATTTGAAGCGGCTACACCAGAGGCCGCTCCGGCGTAGCTCGTTCATCTCGGGGATCGTCACAGGATCGATGATGGTCGCGCCCGCCTGGCGCAAGTCATCCAGCGCCTCATCGAACCGCTCCAGTACCTCAGGATCTGCCCCGTCTCTATTCGCCCATTGCCGCATGACGCCGAGCCGGGCGCCGCTCAAAGCGTTTGGATTGAGGAAAACAGCGTAGCTTTCCGGGAGATGTTGCCGACTCTGTTCGGTTATTGGATCTGCAGGATCGTAGCCAACCAACACATCGAATACCGCGACGGCGTCAGCGACAGTTCTCGCCATCGGTCCGCCTATATCGTGATCGAGATAGAGAGGGATTATGCCGTCGCGGCTCGTGAGTCCCATCGACGAGCGAATTCCGACCAATGCATTGTGGGAAGAGGGGCCCCTGATCGAGTTCCCTGTGTCCGTGCCAAGCCCGAGGGTGCCGAAGCTAGCGGCTACCGCCGCGGCAGTTCCTCCGCTTGAACCGGCCGTCACCCGATCCAATGCGTATGGGTTTCGCGTGTAACCGGGTAGCATCGATCCCACCGTTTCGTACGGTGAAAACGCGAACTCCGCCATATTGGATTTCGCCAGTACTATGGCGCCGGCCTCCCTGATTCGTCTCACCTGAAAAGCGTCGGCCGGCGGGATTGAGCCTGCTAGCGACATCGACCCAGCGGTCGTGGGAAGATCGTGCGTGTCATAGTTGTCTTTCACGATCATAGGGATGCCGTGTAATGGGCCAACCATGCCTGACTCTTCGAAGATGCTGTCCAGCTCTGCCGCCCTTTTTAACGCATTCGGGTTGACAACGATTATTGCGTTGACGGCGGGCCCTTGTTTGTCGTACGCCTCGATCCGATCGAGGTAGAGTTGCACCAGCTCACGGGCAGTCAGTTCGCCCGCGTTCATTGCGGCGTGAATTTCTGTAATCGTCGCTTCGACCACATCGAATCTCGACTGGCTGCTTTGTGCAGTTCCTGCGGCGGCAGCTGTAGGGAGAACCGCAGCCAGAACAGCCATCACTTGCCCGAGCCATCGCGTACGTCTCATGTGAAAAGCATCTCCGTATGACGTTATGAGTGAGATCAGCGCCTGATTTGGCTGAGCATCGCGACCGGCTCCCCCTCACTGACGGGTGGCGTACCGATTACGTAGTTGACCACTCCGGCAAATGGTGCAGTGATCTCCTGAATGGGCTCACCGAAAAAGTCCACCAAGACACCCAAAATGCCTCCTTCCGCAACCACGTACCCGTCTCGCACGGTCGCTCGGAAGATTCCGGTAGCGGGGCTAGTCACCACCTGATAACCCTCGAACCAGACTACCTCACCTGCGTGTTCAATCTCGCCCGAAATCATCCCCAAATGCCGCATCAGGTTCCATACACCACGCTCGGCCATGGCAACCCACATTGGGTCGTTTGAACCGAGTTGGCCTGTTTCGGTTGTTATTGCGGGAACGCCGCGATCCAGCGCTGCTTTATCCGTGTACACAGATGGACCGGTGTTAGTGCGCGTCGAGTCTATCACGATGTGGTCGATGCCGAATGAAAGCGCCATCCCGCGAATCGCTTCGTCCAGCCGGTCATTTCCTGTGACAGGCATATACAGGTACGGTCTCAGAGCCTCGTTTCCGTCGCCGCAGTGCAGGTCGACCAAAAAATCGGCGCGCCCGATCACCTCGGTCGTGATTTTGTGCGCGATTCGTTCGCTCACGGTTCCGTCTGGGTCACCGGGGTATGCTCTGTTCAAGTTTTTTCCGTCAACTGGGCTGTAGTATATGGTCCGTTTGAGGAACGAGGGCATGTTTGCCACATGCACCATTATCACGGTGCCAGCAAGTTTAGTGGGATCGAGATCTGCCCGGACGTTCTGCAGCGCGGTGATCGGCGGATACTCGTATCCGTGTGTGCCGGCTATGAGCGCTAGGACCGGGCCTGTGTTCGTGCCGTGAAGCACCGTGATCGGAATTCGGGTGGCCTCGTCAACTCCTGCAGGAACTTCCAAGAATCCTGATTCCTTTTGCCCTGCTTCGGCCGACACGCTTCCGACCGTGAATCTGGTAGGGTGTTGGGCAACGAGCGGATTTTGCAGTTGCAAGATCAGCAACAACGACAGAAAAATCGTCAGTATCGGACGCACAGGGTCTCCAGGTTGGGAATGCTGACGTTTAAGATGCGTGGCTGGCATCGAGAGCGGGAGAGGTGTTGACTTCGAGTTGCTTGACATCAACCGGGCGTGCCGCCTGTTTGCTCATGTTGGGATCTCGATGAACGGTTCATCACGGCCCTTTACGACAGCCGTTGCAGGCGAAAGGAGCGGGCAAGAACAGATGAGGACAGACAAAGTTTGCGCACTCAGTAGGCGCCGGTTCATCAACACAGTATCACCGTTGGCTGTGGGATGTTTGGGAATTCCGGTGATCGGGAAGCGGCTCATTGCACAGGACAAACCGGGGTTCTGGAGCGAGTACACGCTGGCAGAGCGGGCTGTGGTCGACTCCTCCGTCATGGCGCAGGACATCACGAACTTCGTTGGTCACGGCTACGGCTGTGCGGAATGTGCCCTGGCAGTGGGGCTGCGGTACTTGGGAGAACCCGAAGAGAGGTTAGGTGCAGCTGCGGTCTTCAGCGGTGGCTTCGGCAAAGGAGATCTCTGTGGGTTCTTCACGGGATCGATGATGGCTATAGGGATTGCTGCTCGGAAGCTGCATTCAGATCGGTCTGCAATGCGCGAATTTGCGAACCCACGCCGGGATGAGTTTTGGGAGTGGTGGCAGACCCGTGGTCCGCTACACTGCAGCGATCTTAGAGAGATGTACGATGGCTCCGACCAGTTCCTCAGGATGGGGCAAAGAGCCGTCGCAAAGTTGGAGGAGTTGATTGCGCCCGCACATTAGCGGGCGCAACCGTGCATTCATTTTCGCCTGGCAATGTCTCCGAGCGTCGTACTGGAGAGGTGCCCTTCGATCTGCTGGGGAATGCTCTCTAACAGATTGCCAAAAACACAATCTCCGAACTCGCATTCCGTTTTGTGCAGCAGACACGGCCCGTGACGCGAAATCGGACCGTCGATCGCCTCGTAGATGTTGAGCAAGGTGATCGAGTCGGGTTCCTTCGCCAGCACAAATCCACCCTGCGGGCCTCGTACGGACCGGAGGAAACCGGATTTGTTGAGCCGCTGGAATACCTTGGAGAGGTGCGCCTCGGAGAATCCAAATGATTCGGCCACCTTCCCGGTAGATATCGGCTTCGTTTCTTTTCGACTTGCCAAGTATGACAGGGCATGTATCGCCAAGCTCGCCGCTTCAGAAATCGTGATGTTCACGCCTTCTCCCTAGTTCATATGCGCATTCATGCCCCAGTAGGATACTTTGGGCAGGGACATCTGCGCTAGACCCACTCGTCAGACAGAATATCTCCGCGTACTCCAACCACGGTCTGCCTGACCGGCACTTTGCGCGATGCACGGGACACTGCTTCCCTAGCAAGCCCCACCAATCCGCTGCAACAGGGCACCTCCATGGTCATCACATTCAATGTGTTGATCTTCGCAGCATCGATCATGGCCACTAGCTTTGCCAGGTACATTTCTTGGCCCTGATCCAGCTTGGGGCAGGCGATTGCCAGGGCTCTGCCCTTGAGGTGCTTGTCGTGGAAGTTGCCGAGTGCGTACGCGGAGCAGTCAGCGGCGAGTAGGATGTCGGCTCCCTCGAGGAATGGAGCGGTGGGCGGTAGTAGGTGCAATTGCACCGGCCACTGTTTCAGCTGAGACGGGTGGTTTTGCATGTCTTCAACTGGTTGGCTCACTTCACCTTGCCTCTCGAACTGCAACACACGCGCTCCCGGACATCCGCCTCCAGGTCCATGAGAGTGGTTCTGTGTTGAAGCAACTCGGTCTTCGGCGTGCTCGGCCTCCTGTTGTGCGAGATGGACCTTTACGGCTTCCTCATCGAAATCGTCCGCTTCGCGCTCTTCGACTGCGATCGCGTCCTGAGGGCATTCGCCGAGACAAGCTCCAAGACCGTCACAGAGGTTCTCGCCCAGCAACCTCGCCTTTCCGTCGATCACCTGTAGCGCACCTTCGGCACACGAAGGGATGCACACGCCGCACCCGTCACACTTTTCCTCGTCTATGAGTACGATCTTCCGTAGGGCCACGCTTCTACACCTCACTCCTCAGGATTAATCCGGTACACCTGGGCGCCTCTCGTCGAGCGGGAGAGGCGACAAGTGCGGGCTAACTATCTAAGTGGTACTATCTTACCAAAATCTAGCAGTCGGCGAGACAGTGCACAAGACAGCGTTCAGCGAGCCAGTCGTTGCTGCACAATCATGTGCTCCGTAGATTGCTCGATGAGTAGGCCGACCCTTCCGGCCCTGGCTTCACCCATTCCGGGTGTGGCCATTTGTCGTATACCACCGATGGTGTTGAGGTTACTACTATGCGTTCCACCGTTCGACGGTTCAACTTCGTTTGTGCATCAGTCGCTTTTCTTCTCTTCACTCCGCTGACTTTACTATTCGCTCAGGGGGGCGGCTCAGTTTTGGAACTGATGCCCGCAGAGGGGGCGCTTTCGGTGGGGGGCGAGGTCACAGGAGCGCTCTCGAGTTCCGACATGCGAGCGCCCGACGATGCGTTCATGGAAGCGTGGACCATCGATGGTCGACCCGGGCAGTCGGTTACCGTTGATTTGATCGCCGAAGACTTCGACCCGTTCCTGTATGTATCGGGCCCCGGGTTCGAGGAGACCTATAGTGACGACGACTCGGGTGGAGCCTGCTACGCGCGAATATCTGTGACGTTTTTGGAGAGAGGGGCTTTTCGCGTAGTGGCCACTTCCAACGGGCCGCGTGCAACCGGCACCTACACGATCCGTGTATCGGATACTCCGGGACCTACTGCAGGGTATCCGTGCGGAGGTATGAACCCGGCCGTCCTCTTGGATCTGCCGGTCGAAGGGCGCACGTTGGCGCTGGGTGATGAGGTCGCAGGCTCTCTGACGGGAACCAGCCCCACCATCGGCCCAGATTCGAAGAAGGCTGAGGCTTGGCATTTGGAGGGCCGTGCCGGCGAGTCTGTCACCGTGACATTGGTCTCAGCGGATTTTGACTGCTACCTCTACATCACTGGCCCTGGCCTC
Source organism: uncultured Gemmatimonadaceae bacterium (assembly GCA_964518955.1). Classification (GTDB taxonomy): domain Bacteria; phylum Gemmatimonadota; class Gemmatimonadetes; order Gemmatimonadales; family GWC2-71-9; genus JBDGYW01. Next base: position 39,033 of record CAZFHS010000006.1, read on the forward strand.
AGTGAAGTGCTGTCGGACGACGATGGGGCAGGGGACCTGGATTCGCAGCTCACTGTCTCGTTCCCGGAGGACGGCACTTATGTTGTTGTCGCCAGTTCTCTCAGTGGCGGCTCGCTTGGCGACTACACTCTTCGCGTGGACGAACCAACGGACATGCGCGACCTGCCTACCGAGGGCAGGAACCTGACAGTGGGCGAAGAGGCTCGCGGTTTCCTGACTTCAGATGATCCGGTAATCGAATCTGGGCGAAGAGGTCAGGCTTGGTCGCTGGAAGGCCGACAGGGCAACAGCTACACTATCGAGCTTCTCTCAGAGGAGTTCGACTGCTACCTGTATCTCATTGGTCCCGGGTTGTCGGAACCAATCACAGACGATGATGGAGCGGGGAACCTCGATTCTAGGATCACCTTCACATTCCCGATGGATGGAACGTACCTCGTTATTGCGTCGGCTCTGAGCACGGGAGAAGGTCCGTACACGATCCGCGTCGAGGAAGCGGTGGGCATGAACGAGCTGCCCACCGATGACCGAGTTGTCGAAGTCGGTGGGACTATTCACGGGTGGTTGTCGGATGCGGATCCCATCATCGCGGATGGTCGTCATGGCCAAGCGTGGGCTCTCTCGGGGAGCGGAGGTGAGACCTATACTATCGATCTGATGTCCGATGATTTCGATTCTTACCTTTACGTGGTCGGTCCAGGTATTGAGGATCCCCGTTCAAACGATGATGGTGGTGAGGGGCTCAATGCGAGACTCACGGTCACATTGCCCGACGACGGGACCTACCGAATCATCGCCAGCTCGCTCAGTCTTGCTAGCCTTGGAGATTTCCGCTTGCGGGTGACCCGCAACTGACTCGAGCATCGCTTGGCTGCGTTGGTGCCTCCCGCCGGACGTAGTTTCGTTCGCGGTTCCGGCTCGCCGGTTTGTAGAGATGGCTGAGAATGTCCCCGGCAGTTTTTTGGAAGAGGAGAGCTGGAGCGACCTGTTCGGCACCAACTCTTAGAGGCAATCCTTGGAGGGGCTGAATCGTGACCGTTACCGATGTATCTGTGTTTGTGGGCGAGTATCCTTATCGCTGCATCGATTGTGCTACTCCCGACTGGTTACTGCCGCAGATGGACCGCTTGGGGATAGAGTTGGCATGGGTAGGGCACTTTTCGTCGTTTCTCCACCGTGATCCCGCCCCGAGCAACGCCAAGCTCGAGGAGGTGGTGAGACCACATCGCGACCGTCTGATTCCTGTCCCGACCGTTCATCCCAATCTTCCAAATTGGCAGGACGACCTCAACAGAGCCGCGGAGTCTGGAGCCTGCGCCATCAGAGTCTACCCCACGCATCTCGGCATTGACCCGTGCGGCGGAGAAATGAGGGTGTTGGTGGCTGCTGCGGGATCTGTTGGGCTGCCACTGCTGTTCACGGTCAGATTCGAGGATGCTCGTCAGCGCAGCTACTCCGATTCCACTCCAGACCTTCCTGCTGCGGCAATTCGTACGCTGATCAGGTCAGACAACGAGGCGCGCTTTATCGTTGCCTGCGCAGACCGCGGTTTCATCGAAGAGGTCCATTTTGGGTCGACTCCAGGCGAAGCCGCTCGACTGCTCTGGGAGTTTTCGTGGGTGTGGGGTCCGCCGGAAGATCATCTCAAACATCTGCTCGCCACGATTGGCCCAGAGCGTTTCACGTTGGGCACCGGCATGCCCCTCAGAATCCCTGATGCAGCCTTCACCAAACTCGACTTGGTCGACCTCAACGAGGACGATCGCGCGCTGCTCCTTGGGGGGAATCTGGCCCGATGGCTGCCAGGCGAATGACCCTCTGCCCCTCTGCTGCATCGCGGAGTAGGTTCTAGCAATGGACGAAAGGCAAGCCACCTGGAACGCAGCTCGCCTGCTAGCCGAGGCCTCGGTCGGAGGTGCAATCGCCTCGGTTTCGCGTCAACGCGGATCGTGTCCCATGGCCAGCGATGCGAAAATGGTTGTTGCGACTGACGGCCGACAATGGGGTACGATCGGTGGTGGGTGCATCGAAGCCGATGTAGTTCAGGCGTCATCGGAGGTCGCCGAGATGGGCGAACCGAAGTTCGTGAGTCACACGCTGACGGCCGATTCAGCAGGTGACCTGGGCCTTTCGTGCGGAGGCACGGCAGAGTTCTTCTTGGAACCGATCGTCGCGCAAGACCAGATGGTCCAACTCTATGCGGCTATTGCCTCGGCTATTCAGAATCGGGTGCCTGTCGTTGTGTACACCGGTGCCGATTGGTCGGATGGGCCAAGAAAGGGCGTGGTATTCGGTGCGGTGGATGAGGCGCTCGGTGGCAGAGGCGCAGAGGGGCAGGGACGCACAAATGAAACGTTGATGATCGGTGACATCGTTATACCAACCGCTTCGAATGAGCCGGCGGGCCCTAGCCGATCGACTCATTTCGATGAAGAGTCAGGCGTTCTGATCGAGACCATAGGCAGGAAGCCTCGGGTGGTGATCTTCGGTGCTGGGCATGTGGGTGTGGAAATCGCAAGGATGGCGAGCTCGGTTGGCTTTCACGTGGTCGTGTTCGACGATCGCGAGGAGTTTGCTAATTCCGAACGAGTTCCGTGGGCCAACGAAGTACGAGTGGAAGATTTTCGAACCATGTTCGATGGACTGACGTTTGACGACGAAGACTATCTTCTGGCCACTACCCGCGGGCACAACTTCGATGCCTTCATCGTCGAGCACATTGCGGAGTCGCCTGCCAAGTACATCGGTATGCTCGGGAGCAAGCGAAAACGCGCGGTGATATTTAGAGCCCTGCAGGCCGCGGGCGTTCCGGAAGAAGCACTGGCGCGAGTCAGGACTCCGATCGGCCTGGATATTGGTGCTGATACGCCCGCCGAAATTGCTGTATCGGTGGTCGCGGAACTCGTAAGGGTCAGACGAACGGGCAGCTGTTAGAATACTGGCTGTTCAGGACCCGGCATTTCGACTCTGTAAGCCTCCATTGCGTAGTATTCTGCGAGGCCAAGCCTGTCCGCTCGGGCCGCCGTCTCCAGGTTGCGCGCCTCCACTCGCTCCCAAAATTCCCGGTCGTCGTGGCCTCCTGGAAACAGTGCCACATCCTTCTGAGATTGATGCTTGAAGATCGCCAAGATCTTCGCTCGCAGTTCTTCCTGGGACAACGGCACTAACACGTCGGCGTCCATTACGGACCACTCCTGCCAGGAACCTCTATAGTACCACACCTCGGGCCGGGCGCCGCCGTATCTGGCGAGTGTTTGCTCAACCGCCGCTTTGCACACTCGGTGGGTGCCGTGAGGATCCGACAAATCTCCGGCAGCAAATACGATATCCGGGCGCGTCTCTTCCAGGAGGGCGAGTATTATCTCGATGTCTTCCTCGCCGATAGGACGTTTTCTAACCTCGCCGGTCTGGTAGAATGGCAGATTGAGGAACCGCGCGGCCGATGGAGGTAGGCCAAGAGATGCTATTGCGGAAATTGCCTCCGATTCACGGATGAACCTCTTCACATTCAGCGCGGTCTCAGAGTCCACATCTCCCGGCTTCTTGGTCTTGAAACGGTCTTCGATCTCGTGTCGCTTGTGACCGGCCTGTTGTCTATCCAGCCCAAGTGTGTCAGCTGCACGTTCCACGAAGCTGAGATGCCGGCACACATCGTGGTCGAACACGGCGATGTTGCCGCTCGTCATGTATGCAACGGTGATCTCATTTCCATTTTCCCAGAGCTTCCTCAGAACTCCGCCCATGGAGATCACGTCATCGTCAGGGTGGGGCGAGAACACGAGAACTCGTTTGTTCTTGGCGAGTTTCGTTCGACCTCTGATCTTCTCTGTGAGTCTATTGAAAATCTCTCCGTTGATCTGGCCACATTTGGTGTACTTGGCAAGCAAGGGGCTCAGATGATTGTCGCGATAATCGGCCGCGGAGAGCTTGAGGATTGCCTTATTCGTCTGTCCGGCGAGCCAGACTACGGCCCGTTCTGTCACCGGCGGTGTCCATTTCACACTCTGGAGGACCCAAGGCGTCTTGACTCGCGTGAGTTCGGCCGCGGCGGGTGGATCTAGATATACAGTAGCAGCGGAATGCTCATGCAAATATGTGGCTGACACGTCGGGAGAGATGGCCCCTTCGACCGCTCGTCTCACGATTTCTGCTTTGTGCTCGCCTGTAGCTACGAGTGCGATCCGGCTCGATTCCAGAATAGTGGCGATTCCCATCGTGATTGCTTCGACTGGTACGTTTGACTCACCGAAGAAATCGGCCGCTGCGTCTCGCCGAGTCACCGTGTCGAGTGTGATCAACCCAGTGCGCGAATCCGGCGATGTTCCGGGTTCATTGAAACCAATGTGGCCCGACCTGCCGATACCGAGAATCTGAAAGTCTATCCCTCCCGCAGCCTGAATTGCCGCTTCGTACGTTTCGCAGTGAGCGCGCAGGTCCTTTCTTTCGATGCTTCCATCGGGGATGTGGATGTTCGCCGGATCGATGTTCACGTGCGAGAAGAGATTCTCCATCATATAACGCCGGTAGCTGTGAATGCTGTCCGGAGCCATGGGGAAATACTCGTCGAGGTTGAAGGTGATGACGTTGGAAAAATCCACCTCGCCACGCTTGTGTCTGCGGATGAGTTCTCGGTAGATCCCGATGGGAGTACTACCTGTAGCGAGACCTAGAACGCAGTGTCCCTTCTTTGCCGTCTCGCGTTCAATCGCCTCGATCACCCGGTGTGCAAGGAGCATCGCTAGATCGCCATGGTCGATGACGATCACCGTTGGAATCCGCTCCAATTCCCTCGAGCCCTCGAGCGTGCCGATCGTGCTCGGCAACGGGCGTGTGGGGATTTCGTTGTCTGAGTGCACTAGTGTTTCCTCACTGTAGTTGAGTCTCCATGGCTAGTTGAATATCGAATATCGAATATCGAATGTCCAAGCGCACTTCAGTGCTGGGCGTTCGTTATTGGATATTGGGCTGTCCCCATCTAGCATTCCAGTGCACCATTCGTAATCCTTCCGGACATGAAGAACTACCCGGCAGACATGAGGCGGGCGTTTGTTGAGCGATACGGGCCTTCCGTACCCACCCACGTAGTCACGGCTCCCGGGCGCATAAACCTCATAGGTGAGCACATCGACTACAACGGACTATCGGTGTTTCCCATGGCCCTAGACCGCCGGATCACCGTGGCGTTTCGTGCACGAACTGACAACGGAGTCAGGATTTCCAATCTCAACGATCGGTATTCACCGATCGAATTCGCCATTTCGTCGTCAATCGAGCCATACGATGAGGGTGAGTGGGGGAACTACGCAAAAGCTGCGGCTCAGGGCTTGAGTGATTTGGGCACAGATCTGAGAGGATTCGATGCTGTGGTCCACTCCGACATCCCTGTTGCAGCGGGTCTCAGCTCTTCCTCGGCTCTCGTCGTTGCCACGGCGCTCGCGTTGGTCGAAACGAGCGGAATCGCACTGGGCCGCGGAGAGTTCATCGAGCTGTTGGCAAAAGCCGAGCACTATGTCGGGACACGCGGCGGTGGTATGGATCAGGCGATTTGTGTTGCCGCAAAAGAGGGACATGCGACCAAAATTGGCTTTGACCCGATCAAGTTGCAAGCAACGCCCGTGCCCCGAGATTGGCGTTTCGTTGTTGCCAATAGCCTCGTTGTGGCCGAGAAGTCCGGAGCGGCGAGAGATGCGTACAACCGGCGAACGCACGAGTGCAGAGAAGCGCTTGTGATGGTTGCCGGCGAACTCGGGCTGATCGATGAGGTGGACACCTATCCCACCTTGTTGGCAACAGTCCAGGTGGAGCAGATACTGACTGCCGCGCAAGCGGCACTCCATGGTACGCTTTCGAGTCGTTTTCTGCACGTAATCTCTGAGGGTGTTCGCGTGCGTCTGGCTGAGAGAGCCATGCAGGATTCGGATATCGAGGCCTTCGGACGTTTGATGTCGGAGTCACATCGGAGCCTCCGTGAAGACTTCGAGGTGAGTGGCCCGGAATTGGATGAGCTAGTCGAGGCTGCGATCGATGCGGGAGCGGCGGGGGCTCGACTGACCGGAGCGGGGTTTGGTGGCTGTACAATCGCACTCTGCACCGCCACCACCGTTGATGACGTGCTGAATGCTCTCGAGGAGGAGTACTACTCGAAGCGCAAACTGTCTTGCGATCTCAAGGACGCGCTGTTTGTCACGCGCCCTGGAAGTGGGGCGCGGGTGGAGGAGTTACCGACGTTATTTGAACCCAACCCTCGGCAACGCCCGGAACAACCCCACGGCGGCGAGCCCAACCAATAGCGTACAACCGACACCCGGAATCGCGTCACCGTAGACGAAGAACCCGGTCCCGAATAGACTGCCGTAGACCACCACGCAACCGAGGAACCAACACAGCAACGCGGCGCCAAGGCTCTCATCTCTATCGCGTGGCTTGGTTTCTACTACGTTGCTCCAGCCTCTGCCAAATGGATGGATCCTGTCGTAAAAGGCTTGTAGGGTAGCCCTGTCGGTGGGAGAAGTCAGCATGGTGACCGCGAACCAAAACACCGTCGTTACTGCTATACCTGATATCAGCATGACCGAAGGATGGAGCGCTGGAAACCCGATTGCCTCGTGAACGAACTGGAAATACACGGCTACCACGAACGAGATGATCATCGCCGATATCTCGCTCCAGGCATTGATACGCCACCAGAACCACCGCAGTAGGAAGATCAACCCTGTGCCGGCGCCTATTTGCAGCAGGATCTGAAAGGCCTGATATGCGTTCTCGAGCCACAAGGAGATTATGCTAGCGAGAACGATCAACAGGATCGTCGACATCCGACCCACGGTCACATAGTGGCGTTCGTCCTTGTTTGGTGCAATGAACCGCCGGTAGACGTCATCCACAACGTATGACGACCCCCAATTCAGCTGTGTGCTGATCGTCGACATATATGCTGCGGCCAATGACGCGACAACGAGCCCGAGTAGGCCGTGTGGTAGGAACACAAGCATGGCAGGGTATGCGAGATCGTGCCTCACTATCGACGGATCCAGGTGAGGGAACCGCTCGACAATCGATCCGAGGCTCGGATAGACGATCAACGACGCCAGGGCTACGATGATCCATGGCCACGGCCGCAACGCGTAATGGGCAATGTTGAACAACAGTGTTGCTCCTACCGATTCCTTCTCGCTGCGTGCCGCTAGAATACGTTGTGCGACGTATCCGCCGCCCCCTGGCTCTGCTCCTGGGTACCAGGTGCTCCACCATTGCACGGCAATGGGAATGATCAGGACGGTTGCAGCTGTCCTCCAATCGGAGAAGTCGGGCAGCATAGACAGCTTACCCTCCAACGCCGGGTGGGATATCAAACCTGCGAATCCACCGACCTCCGGCAGTGCGAGGGCATAGTGCGCTGCCGAGATCGATCCTATCATCGCGATCACGAACAGCAGCATGTCTGTGACTACAACACCCCAGAGCCCGGAAGTGGCCGAATAGATGACTGTGACCGTTCCGGCAATGAGAATTGTCGTGTACTTGTCGATTCCCAGTAGCACTCCGCCGATCTTGATGGCAGCCAGCGTAACTGTCGCCATGATCATCACGTTGAAGAAGATTCCGAGGTATATGGCGCGGAAACCGCGCAGAAACGCCGCCGGCTTGCCCGAATACCGAAGTTCGTAAAACCCAACATCTGTGAACACGCCCGAGCGTCGCCACAGTTTGGCGTAGAAGAACGCCGTGCACATGGCGGTGATGAGAAATGCCCACCACAACCAGTTGTGGCTAACGCCACCCGTGCGAACCAGATCGGTGACGAGATTCGGTGTGTCGGTGGAGAACGTCGTGGCCACCATGGAGGTGCCAAGCGCCCACCACGGTAGTTTTCGACCGGATAGGAAGAACTCCTGTGTGCCTTGACCGGCTCGGCGTGCAAACAAGACGCCGACAATCAGCACGACGATGCCATATGACGCAATTACGGCCCAGTCGATTCCAGTCAGCTGCATCGATTCGATCTCATGTTTTTTCCTGAAACCAGGAGGTTAGGTCGTCTGGATACGCGCCGCGTTCGACCAGCGATGCAATTTCCCTGGCGACATTGGGCCTGTCAGCCTGGAAAGTCATGCCGAACCATTGGTCGCGGGTCGCGATCACTTTCATTGAGGAAAGTTCTGCGGCAATCTGATCGTTGAGAGCCGTGCTTATCAAAAACTCGGCATCAGGGTCTTCACGATGGTCGCCGAGGAATTCGACGAACTGCCGCTCCAAAAGCGGAAATACCTCAGGGGTGAGCGCCCAGATATTCATAGACACTGTTTCGTGACCGTACAACTGGTATCTACCGCCTGCGGTGGTGACTCCGTCAATCTCTCCGTCTCGCCCCTCGATCTTCTTCACTTCCACGAGCCGCTCGAGAAAGTCTCTCTCATCACACTCGCAAATTCCGCGCGACACACCTCCGAACTGCGAAAGAGTATCTCGCAGCGTGTACCCGATCATTGCGAATGTTGGCGCGTCAGTTCGCTGCGTCGTCTCATGGTGCCAGTGAAGCGACGCGTAGGCCGCGGCTCCATAGAAGTCGTCGGCGTTGATGACAACGAAGGGCTCGGTGACCACTTCGCGTGCGGCGAGTATTGCGTGAGCCGTGCCCCAAGGCTTCAGCCGGTTTTGGGGTAGTGTGTACTCCGACGGCAGATCGTTCAACTCTTGGAATGCAAAATTGACTTTTACCTTGGGCCCGAACCGCCGTGTCACGTGCGTCTCGAAATCGAGCTCGAGTTCCCGGCGGATCACGAAAGTCACGCATTCGAATCCTGCACATGCAGCGTCGTAGACCGCGTAGTCGAGTAATACCTCGTTATTCGGGCCCACGGAAGCCAACTGTTTGTTGCCACCGTAGCGAGTCGAGAGCCCGGCGGCCAATACGACTAATGTTTGGGACATTGGTGGAGAACAAGGTGGTCGCGCGCGCATGAATACCGCAAGGGGCCGCGACGCAATCCGGGGGCCGGCTACTCGTCGGCCTTTGGAACAACCCCCGGGTGTTGGGATGGGCCTTCGTCTACATATATGAGCGTTCGATGTCTCTTCACCGTCTGCGCGAGTGCGTCTACGACTCGCCGGTCGAGCGTCTCTCCTGCTAGGCGGTACATCAGGTCCATCGCTCGCTCTGCCGTCATTGGCTCTTGATACGGACGCGAGCTCGTAATCGCGTCGAATATTTCCGCAGCGCACAGAATTCGGGCCCCGATTGGAATGTCCTCACCCGTGAGCCCGTCTGGATATCCGCTGCCGTCCCAGTGTTCGTGATGGCTCCTCACATACTCTCTAACAGCGCCCAAGTGTTCCAGCGGAGAGAGAATCTGGAATCCAATTACTACCTGTTCCTTGACATGATCCTGCTCGTTGGGCGTGAGCGGGCCTTTTTTGCTGAGGACCGAGTCGCGAATTCCCACTCGTCCGATGTCGTGAAGTCGACCTGCCGCCCTCACCGCCTCGACCTCGTCGTCAGACAGCCCCAGCTCATCGGCGATGGTTGCGGACAAATCTGCCACTCGCACCGAATGGCCGACGAAATCGGGGTACTTCGCCTCGAGTGCGTTGAGCAGAGCTTCGAGCGTGGCGATGTTCACCTGCTCGAGCTTTTGGCGTTGCCGCTCCAACTCCTGGGTTCGCTCCACGAGCTCGTGTTTCAGCCAGGCGGAGATTTCTTGCGACTGGAGTTCGGTGCTTCGATGTTTGATGGCGCGATCAACGCTGGCACGCACGCGCGCCAGGTCGACTGGCTTCGTCAAGTAGTCCAGAGCTCCACGCTGCAGGCAAATAGCCGCATTGGTTGCGTCGTCGGCCTCTGTGATCACGACGATCGCCAGGTCGGGTTCTGCTTCGAGCGCTTTCGTGACGAGTTCGGAGCCCTTCATATGAGGGAGATCGATGTCTACGAGAGCTATGCCGGGCTGACGCTCGTAGAGAGCAGTCAGTGCGTCTGCTCCCTCGTCAACCACTTCCACAGTGTACCCGTTTTCCGACAGATACTTTTGAATCGCCGATCGTGCTGTGTCGTCGTGAATTACGACCAGAACCGTATCGGTTCCCGTACTGCTGTCTGGAATAGTCAATCCGGTTCTCTCCGTGGCTTGCTCGATGCAGTTTCCGGTAACACAAGGTTGCGGAAGGGAAGATACGCCCATCGGCGATCGGCCGCTAGGACATTTTGTGGGTTAAGGCGGCGCCAAATCAGTATGGGATTTGCGTCATCTGGGCACGATTCTCTGCCCTAAAGACCGCAACGAATCCGTGGTCAAAGCACCTGATACGCGAATACTCAGGCCGTCGAGTTGAATGAAGAAGCTGTTCGAATTTTCAGTTGGTGATACAGCCTTCTTGTCCGCGTCCGGTAGGTCTGCAAAACCTTCACGTGCGGCGATCAGCTCGACCACGACACCAGATTCGAGCGCGTGAAGCACTCTCACTATTTGTCCTGGGGCGGTCCCCGAAGCAGCATATCCGAGTACGGTGAGTCCGTCGATTCGAGGCACTTCCTGTTTGAGTACCTCTGCCGCTTCCGATTCATCCACAGGTATCCATTCCGAGTCGGCAACACCACCGTGGCCTGCCGCTACCTGTGCCAACGCTGCTCGAGGTGCTACCGAAGCTACCCGCGTTGCTTGAGGTGACTCGATCCTTGCACGCTCATCTTCACGTACACCTTTCGGCTCGTCGGGAACAGCCGCCGGAGTGACGGGCGCTGCCGGTGGGCTCGGTTCAGCCTGCACGCCCCCGATATCCAACACCGCCTCCGATGGTGCGTCCAACGCTTGTTCTTCGGCGTCGGCGCGTACCTCATCCTCTGCGACCGGTGCGCCTCGCAGGCTAGGTCTCTCACTTTCCTCTACGATTCCCTCAGCCGCCACACCTTCTACCTCCGGAATCGGTATCGTCAGCTGCGCATCGGTTTCACTGTCTCGAAGAGACTGATCTCGCTCAGAAGTGATCACTGCGGTACGTGCGTACCATCCTACCATCGCTGCCAAAACCACTGTCGCAGCCCATGCCAGCGATCTCATCTGCATAGTTCTGCGTCTCTGCACCTCTGCACCGATGCTGTTGCCTTGTTTTTTAGTCGATTCGGCTGATTTTGCTCTTGCCTGCAACTCCTCAAACGATGGCATCGTCACATCGTGCGGCCCGGCGTCGGCTAGAATCTTGGCAGATGCCTCCCTGAGCTGCCGTGCGTCGTCGAGTGCCGCTCGACATTCGGCGCAGCTGCTCAAATGTTGCTCGACACTCTGAAGCTCAGCAGCTTCTTCATCGCTCCGGAGCGCGTCGTCCAGGTACGCATGCAGCAGTCCTTCATCCAGATGCGGCATCTTTGCCCTCCAATTGCCCGTGCGCATCAACGAGTCTGGCGCGAGCGCGGGCCAGCGTTGTCCCGATTGCACCTTTCGAGAGATTGGTCTGTTCGGCGATCTCCTCATAGTTGAAACCGGCATCCCATAACAACAGCACTGTTCTGTCCATTTCGCTCAACATCTCCAGCGCTTTCCGCACCACCTCCATCCTCTCACGCCGTTCTGCTTCTTCAGCCGCCTGCGGTGCCGTTCCCTGTCTGGCCTCAGCCTCTCCCTTGATCAGGATCAGGTGCTTCTTCTGTCTCACTGCTGCTCTTGCCTCATCGCGCGCGAGGTTGTTTGCCACAGTGAAGAGCCACGCACGCGGGTTGTCCGGGTCGGTGTCGAGCGCTTTCACGAAGACCTCCTACGCCAGGTCCTGAGCCCTGTCGATATCCCACACCTTGCGATGGAGAAAACGGACCAGGTCGGAATAGGTCTCGGTGTACACGGCAGCCCAGTCAGTGCTCATGATGCCAATGTAGCGAATTGCGAGCGGAGGAGGGCAGATCCGCCCCCCTGCCGCTCTGCGCCTCATCGCCCCCTAAACCCTCTCATTAGCTGCCCAATCCGCAGCGGTGACAACCTCTCCTCACCGCTGTCCGCGATCTTGATGCTCATGGCGTCCCCTGCCACCAACACCTCGCCGAATTCTTTCACATAGTTCTCGAGCTCGGGTAGGCGTTCGAGGACCTTGAAGTACGCCTCGCTGAACTGTTCTATCTCCACCACCTCCAGCGAGTCATGGTGGGCCATATCTGTCCATAGGCCGTCGACATCCATGAATAGGCGTCCCGCAACGTGGCGTGCATTCGGACCGCCGGCGCGGCCGGACAAACCCTTCTTGTCGGCTTCGTCCAGATCGAACGCAGTGCTCACGTCCCGTCGCGCTCGAGACTGTTCTGCTGCCATCACCGCGCCCGCTCCCGAAGACTGGCTAGCAGGACGTGCGGTAGGGGACACGGCAGCGCGGACACCGCCGACGTCGAGGGGAACTCCGCCCCGCATGCCACGGAGCGCGACCGCATCTGGTTCCTGCACCAAGTAGGACGTGTACTCGCTGAGCAGGCCATAGCGCAACGCCGTTTCGCGAATCTCTTCGACCAGTTCGTCGTTCGGGCCGTTGAGCCTGACTGACTGTGTCAGATACCCCAGCTTGCGAGAAGCCCAGAGCCGAGGAACAAAATCGTTGGCGTCGGTGAGCTCCGAGAAACTCACGCCGGCATCGTAACGCTCAGTGCTGTTGTTCCGGTTGCCTGAGATGACTAGGTCACCGTCGACGTCTCTGCTCGGAGTTTCATAGCGTCCGAAGATCACCAGGTCCTCGCCGACAAAAAGGTCGGGTAGCCGCTCGGGATAAACCTCTGAGAGTTCTATCGGCGAACGTGCCAGCTGAAGGTCCGCCAGCACCGGGTGCTGGATCTTGGCAGCCAGCTGGCCTATGGCTTCCTCCACGTCCTCTCCCGGAGCGACGTACTGTGTGGCGCCCCGTCCTGCATCCGAAAGGCGGTCCAAGAGGTATGTGTTTACGTCGTAGCCGACGCCAAAGGCAAACACTCTCGAGTCGCCCCGATCGCTCTCGGCGAGTGCCGCGAGTCGTTCGGGATTGCTCTCTCCCACCGAGGGTAGGCCGTCGGTAAGGAATAGAACCATCGGGATCCGGCCTTCACGCGATTCGAGCCTGAACGCTTCCGTGAGGGCGCCCTCGATATTGGTACCACCGTCGGCCGAGAGTTCTTCGATCCATTCTCGGGCATCTCTGATTTCAGCCCCAGTCACCGGTGTCCACTCGCGTCTGTGAGCTCTTACGTGATTGCTGAAAGACACTAGGCGGAACCGATCGCGTTCGCCAAGAGACGAGACCAATTGACGCAGTGCGGCCTTCGCCTGATCGAGTTTCTCGCCCGACATCGATCCGGAGATGTCGACGACTGCGGTGATGTCGCGCGGTAAGACGGCTCCTGAAGCTTCGCCGGGTGAGAGGGTCAGCATGAAGTATCCATGCTCACCGCCCGGGCTGTGGGTGACTAAAGAAATTCCAACCACGTCTCTCGCAAACGGGAGGAATACGGAGAAATCGCCTATCAACTCGCTAGCTGGGCGCACTACGAGACGTCCGGTCTCATCTCGCTCTACGCGAACCTCGTGGGTAGGAGAAAACGGATCACGGAACAAGTCGCCGCTATCCGCCACGAGCCAAAATGTCAACGGAGCTTGAATCTCGCCACGCATTACCGTGCGCAAGCCTTCGCTCAATGGTACGTCCATATGAGAAGCCCCACCTGCCGCGTATTGGAACTGTAACGCGTCGCCCACGCGCGAAAGGACTTGTGTGTAGCGGAGGGTGATCTTTCTCGTTTCCCCTGCGTTGATCGGAAACACCCTCGCCCGAATGAGCCCATGACCCACAAGCTCGATTAGCGCAGGATCTCGTTTCCTACGCACGATCTCCTCATAAATGGATCGGGCACGTCCGGCATCCATTGTCTCGCTGCGCAGCTCCTGGTCACCCTGGAACAGCGAGAAATTGCTGAATACGGCCTCGCCTGGCATGGGGTACAGGTAATCGCCTTCGCCAAGTCCCCCGCCGCGATTCTCAAACCACTCTTCGACTTCCACTAACGCAACTCGTCCGGTGACGGTCACAGATACTGATGACCGCAACTTCTGGACTGAGCTTTGCCTGATTCCCGGTAGTGGCTCGATCCAGCCTTGGGCTACGGCCGGCGCCGCGATCAGAAGTGCGGCAGAAAGTGAGATTAGCGTTCGCATCATATCCTCCCAGTTCGTCGTTCTATGGGATAGGACGAATGACGGACGGAAGTTTGCACACGTGTAATCTCGATGCTCGTTGTGACACTAAAAGAGTGCACGATAGAGGTGTGAAATGCAGGAATCATTGAAGGGGTGGGCATCGATACCCGGCGGTTGGCGCTCGGAATCGGATTTGGTTTGGTGTATCATGGATATCCAAAGCTGTTCAGCAGCGAAGGGCATGATATTTTCGGGGACAAGTGGCTTGCGGGGAAGAAGCGGAGCCGATGTGCTATCGGGCGGTTGGACCTCGTTGTGATTTGCTGTGTAAGGTATTGCAGAGAACGCGCATTGCAGGTGCAACAACGCGGCCAAACTTCAGAGAGAGGCTTGTGGCTAAGTGATTTCACAGCAATTGGTTACGAAAAATCGACGGTATCTTGGGACGCTTCTGCTGCTGGTTTGCGCGGCGTTCGCTGCGCAAACGCGCGCGGTGTTTGGTCAGGAAGGCGCGGGCGGTCTGAATGGCGGCTGGGTCGTCCTTTCCGAGCCAAGAGTTGATTTGTGGTATCACGGGCTCGCGGTGCTCGGCTATGGAGAGACAGAACAGCCCACTATGTACGACAATGTGTATCTGGAACGAGTACGGGCGGTCAAGCAAGAGATGGGGATCTATCCAATGGCTCTCGACACCCGCGCGGAGAAACTGCGGGAGGAATTCGAGAAGGATCGAGCGTTCGAGCTATTCCATTTTGTGCCGCTCTACTTTCCGCAGGCGTCCCGTGAAAGAATGCTCCAGGCACTTACAGCCGTCGCCGATCGCCGCACGAGAGACTCGACGATTGCCGGCCGCGACACGCGAGCTGGAATGCGACTTCTGGAGGCTCGGCTGCGCGAGGGTGGGCAGCGCAGATGGCTTCGTGAGTTTGTCGAGCTGCTACAAACGGAATGGGAAGTTTTCTACGCTGAATACCGCGAGCAAACGGCTGCGGGAGATGCAACGTACCTGGCTGTGATGAGGCGCCGTTGGGAGGGCGAGTTGGCGCCTGCAACCGCTGACTTCCGTTCCGAAGAACAGTTGGATAGCGGCCGTGTATACCTTGCTCCGTCGCTCGGGTCCGAGGGCCGCATGTTTGCGGGCAACGCCTTCCAGAGAACTGTCAATGCGATAGCTGTATGGGCTCCACCTTGGAACGACCCGAGGGCGAGTCTCTTTTCTGCAGTGCGCGAAATGTGCTATTCCGTGGCAACCAACGCCCTCAGATCTGCGGGAGGAGGTGCGGGCCCAGGTTCAGTTACAAACGCTGCAGTTCGTTGCGGTTCTCGACTGCTCGAACACACTGCGCCAGAGCTTGCCTCCGAGTACCGCGATGTCTACCTGCGAGCTGCAGGAGTTGAGGAGCCGGTAGAAGATGCGGAGTTGGCCTTTGTGGGTGCTTACGAGCTAGCACCCGAGGTGCTCGACTCGCTCGACGTGCAGTTGCGTATCGCTCCGGGCATGGATAGCGACGCGCCGCCTCCACTCACGAGCTGGTCAGTGGAGAGCAAACCGCAGGTGGATCTCTGGTTTCACGTGCTTGCGGTCGCCGCAGCGGACGAGCCCGGCCCGTTGGGCATGTACAGCGCCGACTACGCGCAACACATACGGGAAGTGAAGCAAGAACTCGGCATATACCCGACGAGGCTCGATTCGATCGCGGGCGACTTGAGGCGAGCAATTGCCGGAATCGGCGATAGCGTGCCGAGGACCAATATCCACTTCCTTCCGCTGTATTTCCCGAGGGCTGAACCGATGCGGATGTTGGAAGCCCTCCGAGTCGTGGCTAGAGGGCGGGTCGACCGCGCCGGTATCGGAGGCCGCGATGTCCAATACGGCATGATTCTATCCAGCAGGATCTTTCTCGCGGGTGGCGATCGCCGAGTTCTGAGGGATCTGGTCGACGCAGCAGAAGATGAGTGGGAGGTGTTCTACAGGGACTACTGGCGACGTGCGTCAGATGTGTTGGAACCTCGATACCAGGCAGTGCAACAGCTTTGGGACTCCCTGTTCGCGCCACAGCTGGAGCCATATTTGGTTCGCAGCAGACTCACCGCGGGCTTGATCATGCCGTCCCCGCCGCTCGGGCCGGAAGGCCGTATCATCGACGACGATGAATATGTCCCGACGGACCAAACCGTGTCCGTGCAGGTTCCGCTTGACTCCGACAGCCCGAACGAGACGGTCTTCGCGTTTCTCAAGGAGCTCTGTTTCCTACTCATCGACGATCGTGATCTGGAGGATTTCGCAGAAAACGCACAGGCGATGGAAGACCTCCGACGTACTGCTGCGGTTCGCTGTGGAAGCCTCATTCTACAGTTCTATGCACCGACCCTGGCTGCACCGTATAGACGAGCCTTCTTGGACGCGGTTGGAGCTACTGAGGGATACACAGTGGCTGCGTTCGAACGAGTGTATGCGCTGGAACCGGAGATTTTTGACATTCTCAGAGAGCAGATTCGGCGCCGCTAATGCGGTGATTGGACGATGTCACGCCCCGCGATAGTGCCCGAGTTCCGTGTACCCACGACCCGCATTCAGGGTGGGCGCTGGTCTGTCGTGTCAGTGCTCCTCCACGCCTTGGTAGTTCTACTCATAATTGGCGTGGAAACGGGAGTGTTCGACAAGGTGTTCGGCACGGGCGGAGGTCCCGGACCGGCCGGTGGGGGAGGGGGAGGCGGTGCCGAACGAATCACTTACGTCGAATTGCCTGCGTTTGTGCAAACTGCGCTCGCTGCTCCTCGTCCAGCGGCGGCGGAAGTCAGGTTCACCCCTGAACAGCCGAGTGTGAGGCAAATTCCTCTGCCCGAGCTCAAGCTCAGCTTGCGGCGACCCACGGAAATGGTTGAACGGATTTCATCAATTGGTAGCGACCGGGGCGTTGGCGGCGGTCCGGGCAGTGGCCCTGGTTCCGGTGGGGGCGAGGGAACGGGCCTTGGTACCGGCAGAGGCAGCCATGTGGGTCCTGGCACCGGCGGCAATCAGCCATACGTCTACGCTCCTGAGCTGCGGGCGACCAGCTACCCGATGGTCGCGATTCCTCAGGAATTGCGAGGGCAGGAGATAACGATTCACTTCTGGGTCGACGCCCGCGGTCGAGTCACAAGAGTCGAGTTTGATCCCCCGATCAATGACCGCACGTATAGGGATGCATTGCGAGAGACGTTGTTGGGGTGGTCATTCTACCCTGCCAGAACTGCCTCGGGCGCCCCGGTCCCTGGAGAGATGGAGTGGCCGTACACACCTTGATCCTCGGGTTCTGTCCTGCCGACGCTGACTCTCCTTCTCACACCTTCTTCTACTGACGTCCTCCCAGTTCGGCCAACGCCAGTTCGGCCTGGTCCCTCAATTGCACGCCTGCTCCGTTTGCGTCTTCGAGCAGTTCGAACAATTCTCGGTACGTTCTCCGTGCAAGTCCGACGACATCTCCGTCAACAGCGGCTTGGGCTTTGAGGCGCAGAATCTCTGGCCAAGCAACCTGATCGACAAGCGCCGACATCCTATCGAACGTGCCCGCGATCTGGAGTGTTTTGTCGGGCTCTCCTGACGCGATGGCCACCGCGGCGCGTTCCAACCTCAGCATCCACATGGACGCGGTGAGCCCGAACATGAGTTGATCAACGCTGTGCCTGTTGGTGGCGTTGCTCCACGTCGCAAACGCTCGGATCGTGTCGCCGGCCGAGAGATGACGATGCGCTTCAATGTCCATTGCCAGGCTGCGCGTCAAAGGGGTGCTGCCAATCGAATCTCCAGCCAACTGTTCGAGTGCTTCGATGGGAGAGAGTGCTGACCGTGCATCATTCTGGAGGTACCAGCGGGCAGCGAGCCAGAGTGCCTCTGCACGATCCTCATCGGCGTCTTCTAATCGTCGTGCCGCAGCTGCTATGGCTGCGTTTTCTCCCAAATCCGGAAGGGGAGCGACGCCGCTCAACACCAACCACCTATCCAGTTCGTCGGCAGGAACTCTTGCATGCTCGGCCTCGCGCATCAGCGAATCGGCCGAGGCTACCCGACCGCGACCGAACAGGTATGCCATCCGCATCCGGAAAGCCATCCGCCGCTCCGCCCGGGAGCCGGCATTGTTCCAAAACGCACGCAGAGCTTCTCTGGCGACCGGTCGCACTCCGGGTGGTGGTCGGAGCTCGCCAGTACCGAGACTCATCATTTCCAGCACGCCGTTGGAACGTTCACCCAGCGACCCAAGCACGCGCGCGGTAGAGCCTGCACCTCGAAACAGCAGCGAGTCATAAGTCTGAGCGACTTCCGCTTGCAGCGAAGTGCTGTCCACCGAAAGGAAACGCTCCAGATAGGCTCTCGCCGCATTGTCGTTGTTTTCGAGCACGGATATCAGCGCCAAGTGCCACAATGCAGACGCAAAACTGGAATCGCGATTCACCGCCTGCTGAAACGCTCTACGGGATTCTGCCAAAGAGGTCCCTAGAATCGCACGGAGATTGAATTGCACGTATCCAAGCAGGAACCACGCTTCGAGCGCACGTGGATACCGCTCAACGATGTTAGAGAGCGCCTGTACGGCACCGTGCACGTCCCCTTCGCGCAGGAGTATTTCATATCCCGCTAGGAGCTGCTGAGAAACCGGGTCGAGTCCATCGCCGTATTCGCTAGCCGCTTGAAACGCGGTCCATAGCTGCGTGGAATACTGTGTAGGTCTGAGGCCCAACATTCTGCTGATCATCTGTTTGAAGTGGGCCGGCGCGAAAGTGGAATCGAGCCGAATTACCTGGTCGAAACGTTCGACTGCTGATTCGTATGATCCGCGACGAAGGTCCTTGTCGCCCTCGACGTATGCGTTGATAGCGTCCAAACCGCGCGGCAACGAGCTAGACCAACCGGTGACCTCCCGAGCCATCCGCTCCGCAAATGCCTTGATGACGATTCCCGATACCAACGCATCCAAGCTGTCTACGGGACCAGAGGAGTCTGCATCTGCTACCAATCGACCGTTGCCGACGTCATGCACCAGCACGCTTATCGTGATGTTGTCCCCGTTCGAAGCAACGCGACCCTGCACGGTCAGCGTGGCGCCGTAGTTTTCCGCGACTGCGATCATCGTGTCGAGCGGCGGTCTAGTTTCTCCGTACCGGTTGGCTATCTCGTTGCGCACTTCTGCGCCGAGCACGCGATGGTCCGGCAGGTACTGCAGCTGCCAATCGAAAGCCTGAGGCAAGACGGCGGCAAGGTCGTTCGTGTCCTCGCGCACGTCTATCTGGAACGGAAGAACTGCCACCGCGGGGAGTGCTGGCGCTTCCACACCTCCACTTGGTCGAAACGCAAGCCACCCTGCCACGAACGAAAGGCTCAGCATCGCCACGAGCAAGGCCGCTTTGACAATCGGGGGGCGCCTCTTCTCGGTGTCCAGTGCCTCCAGCCATGCCTCAGCCGAGTCCGGCCGTTCCTCCCTCACCTGGGAGAGAGGCAGAGTCAACGCCTTTGCCCGTTCGTGACTCAGGTCTGGGACGGCGGCTCTCAAAGACCCCCGGAGGTCCGCCAAGCCGCGAGAGAGCTCGCCGGACAAGTGGTCGATGGAAGTTCCGCACAGAGCCTGGTACGCAACAGCCGCCAGCGAGTAGAGGTCGGACCGACCGTCCACCTCTCCACCCCACCGTTGTTCGGGAGTCATGTAAGCCGGTGTACCGATCACCGCGCCAGTGCGCGTGATTTCGGTGTCTCCGGGGTCTGTTACATGTGCCACACCGAAATCGGTGAGAAGCCATCGACCTGTTGCTTCCTCCAACAAGATGTTCGCCGGCTTGATGTCGCGGTGGACGACGTTCCTGCTGTGGGCGAATCCCAATGCACCGGCAACCTGGTGTATGAGTTTGTCGACCGTGGGGTAGTCGAGACTCCCTCTCTTCGTGATCAGGTCCGCAAGTGTCTCGCCTTCAACCAACGGCATGACGAGATACGCGAGACCCTCCAATGCATCAAACTCAAAGACCGGGACTATGTGCGGGTGTGACAGGTTGGCGGCGAGGGCGGCTTCGCGTTTGAAACGCGCAAGCCTGACGGTGCTCGCGGCGACTTCAGGAGGGAGGATCTTTACTGCGACGCGGGACCCAAGCGATCGGTTCCTGGCCGTGTAAACCGCGCCCATGCCACCTTCGGCAAGGAATCCCTCGAGATCGTACCGATCGCCTATTGCGGCCCTGAGTTCCTCTATACTTGAGGTATCCATCGGCACACCCTATATGAGCTTGCACCCTCCATGCCCGGTCTCGTCTTCTTCCAACGAAGGCCAGTCATAGCAAAGAGATGGTTTGGCTCTCTGTCCGTTGGGCAGCGTTCGATCGTGGAGCACGCAAGTAATGGCGTCGTCATTGAGGTAGCCGCACGCGCTGATCACCTCGCACTCCATGGTATCCTCGTCGTTTCGCTTGACTTTGCACAAGTATGGCGCAGCCCGGGCCCTTAGCAGTGCTTCCTTGTGGGTCTGGCTTTCCGGCAAGGCCAGTTCCAGATTGAAGTCTCTGCAGCATGCAGCGCCCCGAGTGTTGTCTCCAGTGTAACATGGAGCGGTCAAGCACGGGTTGCCAGTCTGAACCTGCCCGTGCGTGCGCTTCGCCGAACGTTTGATCCGGAGGTCCATGGTGCGGTGCTTGCCCTTGTAGTAGATCGCAAACCTGCCGTCTTCCAACCGCACCTTCGTTTGCTCATCCATATTCGGTCGGTTGCTTCGTGGAATCGCCCCTCGATAACCGTGAATTGCACAACTCACTTCGGGTCGAGTTCCGTTTCGGCTCGGCACTGGCATGCCGTTTGGCCTGATTGCCGGGTCACCGTCAAGAGTTCTCAAGTGTTTGCACGGTACGTGAGCCGTGGCGCGAACACGCAGCTCATCGTCTTCGAGATATGCTATCCCGTATGTGATACGCTCTGTATGGCCGGTGATCCACGTGACTGACGCGTCCTGCAGAGTCTGGCTTTCGGCTGTTATGTCCGAGATTCGGATGGTTAGAGCTACCTCTCGGCAGTGTTTGCCCAGAGACCGGCATTCAGGAGGGTTTGGCATCGGCAACTGTTTGTGTCTTCGGGATTCTCAATTTGTGAATTGTCAAAAGCTCTCGCTCGCGCTCTCAAGTTCACTGATTCGGTGCAAAACGCAAGACACCGTGGATGTCGCCCTTCCATAGTGCAGCTTGCTCCGTACATTCTTCAGACCGACGTGCCAAGCGCAATGCTGCGGAGGACTTATTCGATGCGATATGTAGTAGTTGTCATGCTGCTTTTTTCTGTTTCTTGCAGCGATGAAAAACCGATAGTTCAACGCCTGCAACCATCTGCTGCCGGGCAGGCAGCGAGCACATCTCTCGGTGAGAAAACCGGCGTCGTGCACGAAATTCAGATGGTCGGCAGCGTTGAAATCGGGTTTCGATTCGAGCCCTCCGCACTCACCATCAAGGCAGGCGACACCGTACGATGGGTGAATGGAAGTGGGTTCCCGCACAACGTTGCATTCTACGCCGACAGGATTCCCGACGGAGCAAGTGTCATTGTTGATGCAGTGATGCCGGCAGAGGGTAAGCTAGGACCAATGAATGGGCGTATTGTGAGCGAGGCTGGAGATTCGTTCGAGATGGACTTCGTGAGTGCACCCACAGGCACCTACCACTATTTCTCGGTCCCGCAGGAGGCCATGGGGATGTTGGCAACGCTTACCGTCGAGTTGCAGTAGCGACTGGCTTGTTCAACCAAACGGCTGGATCGCCGATCCCGTGATTGAACTCGAACTTCTGGGTCCTCCGCGCGTACGCGTAGATGGAGCGGATCCGCCGGCAGAGTTGCTTTGGCGGAAGCACCTCGCTCTTCTCATATATCTCGCTCGATCAGCCAAACCGCGCACTCGGGATCATTTGGTGGGCCTGTTGTGGCCTGACAAGGAAGAATCCAAGGCCCGCCACTCATTGAACGAAGCTCTCCGCGTTGTCCGTCGCGTGCTTGGCGATGCGCTCCGGACCGATGGTGACAACGTGGGCATTGCCCCCGACGGGATCCGTCTAGATATCGACGAGCTGGAGTCGATAGCCGAGCCTGGCGTGTTCTTGGAAGGCTTCACGGTCCCTGACGCCCCGGCATTCGAGGATTGGATGTACGGTGAGCGGGAGGGACTCCGCGTGCGTGTGCTCGACCAGTTGGTCGATGCCGCGGAACGGAGCTTTGCGGATGGGCAGCTGGCCTCAGGACGGGCTAGTGCCGAACGTGCGCTGGACATCGAACCGCTACACGAACCTGCAGCCCAGGCGTTGATGCGGGCCCACGCTCTCGAGGGTGGACGTGCGCTGGCGCTGAGGGTGTACCAACGGTTTCGAGATCAACTCAAACGGGACCTGGAGATGGCGCCGAGTGCGGCAACGGCCAATCTCGCTGAACGAATCAGAACGGAGCGCCTGGTCCCTGGAACGAGGACCTCAGAAGACGCCGCCGACGACTTGATCCCGGTAATGGGAACTGGACGCTCCGTTTTGTCTTCCTGTGTTAGAGTCTGGCGGAAATCGCTTCGCGGCACTCCGGCTATGATCGTTTTGCGAGGTGATCCGGGAACGGGGAAAACCCGCATAGCTGACGAACTTGCGGCTCGCGCCCGTTTGGATGGAGCGGTTGTTGCTTTCGCCCGGGCTCTCGACGGCGAACGTGCTGACGGCATTTGGTCTGCGATGATCAAAGGCGGATTGGATGTACCGGAACTCGCAGGTGCGGCGCCTCAAGTGCTGGCGGCACTCGCAGAGTTGGAGCCCGACCTATGCGTCAAGTACCCTTCCGCGCGGGAAGCCCAGCCGACCACCGGTGCCGGCGAGCCGTTTACGCAAGCAGTGGTAGCGATCGCGGACGCCCGGCCCGTACTCTTGATCCTCGATGACGCATTCAAGACCGAAGAAAAGGCACTCGAAGCTCTCGGCTCTATAGTGCAGCGCGGAGGCAATGTACCAATCTGCGTGTTGCTGACGGTGCTCTCCGTTCCGTCTGTGCCAGTGGATTCCTTGTGCCAACGGTTGGGGAGGGATATTCCTGGTGAACTGCTGGTAACGGGTAGTTTCCTGGAATCCCACGTCGAGGAACTCGTGGCCTGGACGTTCCCCGAGTATGACGAGTCGGCAACTGAACGCTTGGCACGAAGGGCGCTGGCCGACACCGCGGGCAATCCGTTTCTGTCTGTGGAATACGTTCGTGCAGTGAGAGCCGGCTTGAATGTCGGAGAAGGCACTCGGGGCCGAGCATGGCCGGAAGAAGCGCGGACTCTGGATCAGACTATGCCGGGCGACTTGCCGCCAACCGTGGCAGCGTCGCTGCGTTTGCGGTTCCGAGGGCTGGCCGAACACGGGCAGGAGATGCTGGCGGCGGTTGCCGTTCTTGGCGGGAACGAACCGACTGGCGTGTTGGCACGAGCAGCTGGAGTAACCGCGTCCGAGGCGGAACGGGCACTAGATGAGCTGGAATGGCAGCGCTGGCTCGTCGCCGATGCTCGCGGTTACTCGTTCGTCACTGGTTTGGCGAAGGAAGTAGTACTCACGGATATGGTGACGAGAGGCAAGAAACGTCGAATCCTCGAGAGAGCGGGACGTTCCTAGGCAGGGTCGTTTCCCTGTTGCCGTGCCACAGCGAGTCCAACCAATCCAACCGCGCCGCCGACGAGAAGTCCTGCTGCTGCGTCGATTCCATAGTGCATTTGGCAGTAAACAGTACCCACGACCAACAGAATCGTTGGGACCAGTACGATGAGTGCCAGTGTGCGCCACTCTCTCCACAGAGAAATGTTTGCAGCAACGGTAGCGGCGACGTGCGACGATGGGAACGCGGTGCCAAACGACGAACCGGTGC
Organism: uncultured Gemmatimonadaceae bacterium; assembly: GCA_964518955.1. Classification (GTDB taxonomy): domain Bacteria; phylum Gemmatimonadota; class Gemmatimonadetes; order Gemmatimonadales; family GWC2-71-9; genus JBDGYW01. The sequence continues at coordinate 63,036 of CAZFHS010000006.1, forward strand.
CAAGAAGTGCGTAAACCAAACGAGCGCTCCATACCTCGCGGACCGGTCCCGTCGGGTGCTCGAAGGTGTAGTTTGGGCCGGCCACGGGGTATAGGGCGAAAACTACATAGCAGACGACGAACGCGAGTATCGTCGTGAAGAGCACGTTCCGCGCCTGCACAGTTTTGCGGCGCCATAACAAGAGAGCTGGTCCTGCGAGCACGATGGGGTAGTAGAGCATATACGCGAGGTGGAGAACTCCGGACCAGAATACCGACGGAGAGTTACGAATCCAGTCGTAGGATACTTGCCCCCCGAAGATGGCTGCCTCCCAATCCTGGACAACTGCGTCTCTGGCAAATGTGCTGCTCAACGCACGCTGCATAGCAAAAACGCCGAGCTCTGTGTAAAGCGTTGACAAGAGAAGGAGAGGGTAGATGTCGTGCAGCACGCGCCCTAGTTGGTGGTTGGGGCTGACCTTGGTGAACAGGAACAGCAATATGCCAACCAGCGCATGCATCACCAAAAGCAGGAAGCTCTCGAGTGAAAAGAGGTTTCCGCCCAACAGTACGAGAACGGTAGTGAATGCGATGTAAACTGCTACCAGTCTGTCGACCGGTCTCATAGCCAACCGTTCTCGCGGTACCAATCAGCGGTATCTCGCACGCCGTCTTCGATGTTTCTCTTTGCACGCCAGCCGGTAGTCTTCTGGAGTTTCTCAGAAGAGCACAACCAAGCTTCGGTTAGGTATTCATTGCCCTTATCCGGGCAAATAAAGGTCGACTTTCCAACGAGGCCGGCGGAAATGTGAGTGACGGCAAGTATGCTCTTTGTTGCCCACCTCGGCAGTCCGAATACCATCGGCTCTTTTGCTCCACCCCGAAGTACGCCGGCGCTAATGTGTATGCAAACTTCTTTGGCGGTAACGATTTCGGGGTGGCTCGCAAAATACGTCTGTGACGAGGTGTTCGGTTGCACCACGCCCAATAATGCCTCGACCAGGTCTGCTACGTGCACCATCGAGAGTTGCTGCTCAGGGCTGCCGAACAACGGCATGATGCGAAGCTTCGCCATTTTGAAGACCGAGAGGAACGCTCTGTCTCCCGGGCCATACACGGCACACGGCCTGACGATTGTCCACGGCAGGCCACTGTCGCGCACCCTTTCCTCGCCCGCCAGTTTGCTCGCGCCGTAGTTGCTGACCGCGGCAGGTGGCTGTTCCTCGGTTATCGGGAGACCTTTTGGAGACGGTCCTGCTGCGGTTTGGGAGCTTACGTACACGAATCTGGAAAGTCGGGGAGCAGAGTCGGCCGCTGCCTCAACGAGCAGTTGAGTAGCGTCCGCATTGACAGCGAAAAAACCATCCCGGCTGCGAGCAGTGGTCAACCCCGCGGAGTGGAATATGATGTCTGCGTCCTGGCAGGCGGTTCGCAGCGATTCTCGGTCGTGGAGATCGCCACAAACAAATTTGGGAGCAGCATCTCCAAACAGACGTCTTGCGCGTTCCTCATCACGCACGAGGCAAACGACATCGTCGCCCCGCTCGAGCAGGCCTCTGGCTAGGTGGGACCCTACAAACCCGGTGGCACCGGTGACGAAGACTCTCACAGTGTTCGGTCGTAGATGCGCAGTGTCTTGTAGTGCTCGAATCCCAGGCGTTGAATGGCATTGTTCATTGGGACATTGTCCTCGAGAATCCATCCGGCCTCTGCCCAGCGGTGCCCCAAGCGGTATCCGGTCTCCCAAATCCAGTGATACATGACAACGTCAGCTCCGAGGCCACGGTATTCCTTGAGCAACCCGAGCAACAGGATTCGAACTCGTTTGATCTTCCTGGCGGCGAGCAAAACCTTGATGATTCCAGGGAACAACCGTCCCGAAGGGTTCTTCTTTAGGGCGACATTGAAATCCGGCAACACCGCTGCAAAACCGATCGGCTTGCCCTCTTGCTCTACAAATATCACTAGCTCCGGTTCAACTACAGGTTTCAATTGAGCGGCCAAGTGATCTATCTCGTCGTCCGTCATGGGAACGAATCCCCAGTTTTTCTCCCATGCACTGTTATAAATCGCCTTGATACGCTCGATCTCTTCGTCGAAGTGTTTCATGTCGAGCGTGCGCAAGGTGATGTTCTTGTGTTCGAGAACTCTCTTAACGCGTTCTACGAGCTTCTCTGGCAGTCTGGGGCTCACGGTTTGGTACTGAAAAAGGTCCATCGCTTTGCTGAACCCGGCCCGTTCCACCAGGTCGACGTAGTAGCTCGGATTGTGTGGGTTCATCACGGTCGGCGGCGTGTTGAACCCGTCCACGAGGAGGCCGCACTCGTCATTGGTCGAAAGCGACGTTGGCCCACGCATGGTTGTCAGACCTCGCTTCTTCAACCACTCAGCTGCGGTATCGAACAAAGCCTCGGCGACCTCCGGATCTTCAACAGATTCGAAGAAGCCAAAGAAACCCACGGCGTCTTCATGGGCCTCATTGTGGGCACGATTTTGAATAGCTGCGATGCGGCCGAGTATCTCCCATCTTTCGCCTGCGTGACGGAAGCTGGGGAGAGAGGTTGGTCGGAACGGAGGTCTTGAAGGGCGGTAGTGCGATTCAGGTTGCCCAGCTGCCTTGCGAATCGCGATGAAATAGCCTGCTTCGTTGCGTTGGAAGAAGGGGTTTTTCGACCGCGACAACAGCTTCCGTACCTCCATGCGCAACGGAGGGACCCACATAGGATCCCCCCGATGAAGTGCGTACGGAAAAGCTATGAACCTCTTGAGGTCGGCAGCCGATTCCACCGGCCGCACGACCACCTCTGAACTCAAATTACCCCCATTTTCTTACCGAGCGCTCCAAATATCTCGAGCGCGAGATCGATCTGTTCCGAAGTGTGCGTGGCCATCAGGCTCGCCCGCAAGCGGCACTGATCTGGGGGAACCGCTGGCGGTACTACAGGGTTGGTGAACACACCCGCATCGAAGAGTGCACGCCAAAACCCGAATGTGTTCTCGAGAGTTCCGATGAGCACCGGAACGATCGGTGTTTCAGTAGGACCGATATCGAAACCAAGGCTCCGGCATCCTTTCTGGAAGCGACGTGTGTTGTTCCAGAGCATTTCACGACGCTCGGGCTCCGCAATCATCACCTCCAGAGCCGCAAGAACCCCCGCAGTATTGGACGGTGGCAACGAGGCGGTGAAGATCAACGGCCGACTGTGGTGCTTCAGGTAGTGGATCACGCTTTCTGATGCACCGACGAATCCACCAATGGAAGCTAGAGATTTGGAAAACGTCCCGACCACGATATCCGCCTCGTCGGCCAGGCCGAAGTGTGCGGCCGTCCCGTCGCCATTGGGGCCGAGCACACCCACCGAGTGCGCGTCGTCGACGGCGAGCACTGCTCCATAGCGCTGGGCGAGATCAACCAGCCCAGGAACGTCGGCAATATCGCCCTCCATGGAATACACGCCATCCACGATTATCATCGTGGCCCGGTCTGAGTTCTTCTGTAGCTTGTGCTCGAGATGCCTGAGATCGCCGTGATTGAACCTCGACGTTTCTCCATAAGAGAGCTTCGCGCCATCGATGATCGATGCGTGGTCGAGTTTGTCCACGAGAACCACATCGCCCCTGCCAATGAGCCCTTGAACCAAACCAAGGTTCGCCTGGTACCCGGTGGAGAAGACGAGAACCGACTCTTTGCCAAAGTGCTCCGCCAGCCGACTCTCGAGCTCCTCGTGGAGCGCGAGTGTTCCATTGAGGAACCGGCTTCCCGTGCACCCCGAGCCGAACGTTTCCAAAGCGCGCCGAGCGGCCTCGAGAACTTTGGGGTGATGCGTCAGGCTCAAGTAGTTGTTGGAGCCCATCATCACACGCTCCCGGCCCTCGATCACCACGACAGTGTCCTCGGCTTTTGAGATTGGCTTGAAGTAGGGATATAAGCCTGCCTTCTGAACCTCTCGAGCCTCAGTCCACCCCGCGCACTTTGCCAGCAACTGTGCTTGTTGCATAGCCTGAACGTCCACTTCTCTTTGGCCTACTGATGACATGGTGTAGTCCTTGATTTACTACAATGATATTACCCCAATCGATAGTACAGGTCCATCAGAGAACACACAAGCCCCGCGCCCTAGTATTCACATCCTGGGAACCTGTTCTAAGTCGTTCAACACCAACGATTTAGATGTTTCTATCCAATACCGAGCCCCGGAACTTTGGCGACACGACGAGGGTATGTTCGCCTTGGTGGCACCTCTCGCCGCAAAGGCAGGGTTATATTCGACATTATATGAACCATATCAAGAATGCCTCGAGCGCCCTGACCATCGCTCTGGTTGTACTCGTTGCGGCTCCGCTTTGTTTGTCTGCACAGACGGATGTTGAAGAACTGGGACGCCGGTTTGGTGCTACACCACCGCCGGGTTTCTATGAGATTTTGAACGCCGACCCGAACGCTTTCCAGTTCTCGCCCGACAATGGGTGGATCAGGAGGGGCAGAAGAATCGCGGCAGAGCGGAATCAGCGCCGCGGCGGTCGCCCCGAAGGCGTTTTTCTGACACAGACGGCGCACGACGAGAGCGGTGTCATGGTCGGTGACGTATACATGCCCGTGTTTCTGATTCTGTTTTCCAACACCGATTCCGCTGAAATCGCCACCAACGTGCCGCGTGAATCTCTCCAGACTCGGCTTTACGGATTGGATACTGCCCCGCCATACAGCGTGAACACCTACTATCGCGAGGTGTCGAACGACCTGGTCAATGTTTACGGGACGGTGTACGACTGGGCTTTCGTTCCGGGTACGGATACCCTGTACGAGGGAACAAACAACGGCCTCAGCGGCACTCAAATGGGGATGATGATGCGGGATGCCGCTGCCGTTCTCGACGACAGTGTCGACTTTGGCCAGTACGACAACGATGGGCCTGACGGAATCCCCAACAGCGGCGACGACGACGGGTACGTCGATGCAGTAGTCATGATCCACCCCAAAGTGGATGGCTCATGTATGGCTGTGAACTCAGAGGCCGAAACGAGTATCTGGGCACATAGGTTTTTTGCTGGCCCGTTTTCCACTGACGACATGTCGGCCTCCACGGGTGAGGCCGTGAAGCTCCGCGACTACATCGTGCAGGGAGGGCAAGGAGGCAACGCAGGGTGCACGAGCGACGAGCCACAGGCGATGGGAGTTGTTGCACATGAAACGGGTCACCTATTCGGGCTAGCCGATCTCTACGACACCATAGGCGATGGGGCCGGCATAGGTAGGTGGGGTCTCATGGGGTCCGGCAGCCAACGTACCTCGTATAGACCAACACATCTGAACGCATTCTCGAAAGCTCAACTGGGGTGGGTGACTGAGGTTCGAGTCGATCGTGATACCACGCTCGAGATCAGCCCGGTAGTAACATCTGACACTACATACGTGCTGCCAATTCCATACACAAATGAGTATTTCCTGCTAGAGAATCGTCAGCACATAGGTTCGGACTCGATGCTGTACGAAACAGGGTTGCTCATCTGGCACGTTGATTCGGCCTTTGCCCGGTCACGCGGCAACAACGTGAATGGGTTCCAACCTTATGCCGTGGCGCTCGAGCAGGCAGACGGTCGAGATGACCTGGTTGAAGGACGCAACCGGGGTGATGCAGGAGACCCTTTCCCAGGATCGTCGAACAACCGTGCGTTCGGGAGGAACACAACTCCTTCCAGTTTTTCGAACTATGGAGTTATGTCGTTCGTGGAGTTGGACTCCATCACTGAACTATCAGAGTTTGGCCCAGTGCGGGTAAAGGTCGGGTTCGAGGCTCCTGCTTTGATCGCTGCTTCGGACACAAACGCCGTGTTCCGCCTCGATGGAGTTGAATACAACCGGTTCGATGACTTCTTGACTTCGGGTTCCGAGCACGAGTTGTACATCGACTCGTTGCAGGTGGCTGACTCCGGCCGCCGTCGGTTTGAATGGCTGTCTTGGTCCAACGGCCTTCCGCGGTCGCACGTGTTCACCGCATCATCGATGGGCGATACAATAACAGCCAATATCGCGGCGGAATATGAACTGAGGGCGTCGTACTCTGGAACAGGCGCTGGCAATGTGCAGTCGGACGTGCCACTCGATCTCGTGAATGGCGTCTTCCTGACCGCAGATTCGGTGGTGACCTTGGCCGCATCGGCGGACTCAGTGGGCCACATATTCGAGGGCTGGCACGGCTCGGACACCACCGCCACCGGCGATACGCTGGTATTGCAGATGAGCCATCCCTTTGAGCTCGATGCGAGATTTGCCGCTCCACTCGTTGTTGCAGATGACTCCCTGCCCGCTGCAACGATGGGCACCGATTTCTCATTTCAGTTGAGCACGAGCGGTGGCATCGGTGGGGATGAGTGGAGCCTTGTTTCAGGAATGCTACCGGCGGGATTGACGTTGAACACTGGTGGACTCGTAACTGGCCTCCCTAGGCAGACCGGGGTCTTTCCGCTTGGCGTTGAGGTTTCTTCGGGTTCGCAAACCACCGTCGATACGCTGGATTTAGCCGTTGTGGCGCCGTTACTGACTGCTTCTGAGATCCTCCAACAACTGGTGGAAGAGGGAACGCCATTGAGCGATGAGAAGCTCGTCTACCTCGATTTGCTGGGCAACGAAAACTCATACCTGGATGTGGGCGACTTCCTGGGTTGGGTGGAAGCGACCGGTGGGTCGATGACACCCGAAGAAATGACAGCGTTGCTAGAAGTGGTGCAGTCTATCGAGACTCGCACTCAGAGGAGGCATCCATGAGATTCCTCACCTTCGCGGCAATCGTCCTGTTGGCTGTGGCGGTCCCTGCTTGCGACGGGCCAACGGCCGGCGAGTTATCGATCGATCTGGTCACTCCCAACAACAGCGATGGTGCGATCCTCTTCAAACTTCGGACACCGGCCTCGAGGGAACTCGGTGAGGTGACTGCGGCGTGCTCGGGATGCCAGGTATTCCCGTACAAGATCAGCGAGTCCGAATTGTACTGCGTCGTGACAGGCGCGCTTTCGTCGGGACCACTCGTACGGATAGCGGTGTCCGACGTAGGTGTGCGGAGTGCGTATCAGGTGACGATCGAGCAAGTGTCGGGAGTCGACCGCCGGATCCGATCGACCGTCGGTTACGAACTGCGTCTATCACACTGAATTTGTTGTCTGGCTGGTTGGAAGGATCAGTGCCTTTTCACCAGGAACCAGCGGCGCTCACCCGAAGTGACCGTGTCCGGCCCAAGCACGAACGTATCGAGTGCTATGGTGTCTCCATCGAACTTGCCGCGCATTTCCATTCCCGGCGCTTCGCTCCTCGCCGCGGCCATCGAAAATGTCACAATATCATCCTCGCGGATTGAATCGACGAACGCTTCGTAGTTTCGGGGATCCTGTCCTACGTTGCCCGAGAAGTAGTGACTCAACCCGCCGAAGTACCTCGGTCCATTAACGGAGTCGACGGTCACGGTCACGCTGATACCGGGCATACGCTGAGGAGGAATGCTTCCCAGCTCCCAGTCGCCGAGGAGTCCTGACATCTTGGTGCTATCGTCTTGCACCTGTGGCGCTACCGCTCTGGATTCCGCCGTTTGGCCGCGTGGTGTAGTCGTATCTGGCGTCCCTCGGCCACACCCTGAAATTACCGATGTCACGAGGAAGCTGAAAAGGCCAAATCGTATCCTCATATGTACGTTAGCCATCATATGAATAAGTATAGTCACGCCCAGTGGCCTGAGCGCCGCAGACGACTTTCTGCATGCCGCTCTTGCCCTGCATGCCGCCTGCACCTCTGCACCTCTGCCCCTGCACTTGCGACAACGGGCCCCATCAACCACCATTCGCCCGACCATCCAAGATCCTGATACAAAGAACGGTGGGGAGACCAATCATGACACGACTCAAGTCGCTCAAGGCTTTCGCGGCAGTCCTCGCATTGGCCGTGCTATGGACGCCGGCGACCGCCCAGGAATTCGAGCTAACGGTCCAGAATATCATGCGGGGCCCGGAGCTCGTGGGTTCCAGTCCGCAGTCATTAGGTGGCGGCGGTTACTATAGGGGTGGACCGTCACACACTTGGTCACCCGACAGCCGTTACGTCTACTTCAGGTGGGAACAACCCGGAGTCGACACTTCGGGAACCATCTACCGTGTGAATCCCCGCAATGGGGAACTCGAGAGGTTTCCCGACGCGGACGGCGACACGATTCTGGTCGGCAACGCGGAATGGTCGCCTGATCGCAGGCAGGCCATCTTTTCACGTGACGGCGACCTCATTCTATGGTCGAGTCGAGGTACCAGGCATTTGACGAGTGGAGCCGGCGCGGAGCGGAGCCCAAAATGGTCTCCGGATGGCAACACGGTCTACTTCCAGCGTGACGGCAATTTGTTTGCGCTGGATCTGGCCTCATCCGGTTTGCGCCAGCTGACTGATATCCGCAGGGGCAACCCGCCACAACAGCGTGAGCAGCCAAGATCCGAACAGCGCGAGTTCCTCGCCGAGCAGGAGCGTCGCCTGTTTCAATTCATACGCGACGGCGAGTTTGAAAATCAGCCGTGGGGCAGGCGTCCGCCCCAACCCGACTCGACCAAACCGAAACCGTTCTACCCTGGGCAAAACAAGTCGGTTCAGGGGCTCCAGGTTACCCCGGACGGTCTCTTCGTGTTGATGACCGTGGGCGAGCAGGTTCGTGACTCGCGTAGGTTGGAAATGCCGATCTGGATTACCGACGAAGGTTATGTCGAGACGTACACCGGTCGTACAAAAGTGGGTGATGATCAGGGCACTTCCAGAGCTGCGATTCTGGAAGTGGCGACAGGCGAAGTAACCTTTGTTGGCGACAGTATTGGCGAGGGTGACCGCAGCATTCGCGGAATGGCAATGTCGCCTAACTCTCGGTACGCCTTGATTCGGGTCGACGCGGCTGATCGTGAAGATCGGTGGTACGCAGTAGTCGATCTTCCCACTATGGAAACGAGGGTAGTGGACCACCTTCACGACGACGCGTGGATCGGCGGGCCATTGTCGTACTCGGCCGGGTTCCTGCCTGACGGCGAGACCGTCTTCTTCGGGTCGGAGAAAACCGGCTGGGCCCACCTGTATGCGGTGTCGGCTATGGGTGGAGAGGCGACGGCGCTCACGAGTGGGGAGTGGGAAGTGCTGGGCGCCAGCCTCTCGCTCGACGGAGAAACGTGGTACCTCACGACCAACAGGGAGAGCTTCGCCGAGGTGCATTTCTATACGATGCCGGTCGACGGTGGTGAGATGACCATGGTCACGACGCAGGTAGGCCGTCAGGACGCGAGCGTGTCGCCGGACGGTCGATGGCTGGCGATCTCGCATTCAGAGGCCAATCACCCCGCCGAGCTCTACCTACAGGAAAACAGAGCAGGCCGCGAGATGCAGAAGATCACGGAGAGCACCACGGAAGAGTGGCGGCGCGGCAACTGGATCAAGCCCGAGATTGTCATGGTCCGAGCACGCGACGGCGTGGAAGTGCCTGCACGACTCTACAGACCGACAGCCGAGATTGCACCAGACGGGCAACGCCCGGCTGTGATCTTCGTGCATGGTGCTGGATACCTTCAGAACGTGCACAATTGGTGGTCCAGCTATTATCGGGAGTACATGTTCCATCACCTCTTGGCGTCAAAGGGCTTTACGGTGCTGGACATGGACTATCGCGGCAGTGCCGGACACGGTCGTGACTGGCGAACCGCCATTTACAGGCATATGGGCGGCACAGATCTCACCGACCAGGTCGATGGCGCAAGGTGGTTGGTCGACAACATGGGTGTAGAGGCGGGGCGCATTGGCATTTACGGCGGCAGTTATGGTGGGTTCATAACGCTCATGGCAATGTTCACCACTCCCGGGGTATTTGAGGCCGGTGCCGCTCTCAGGCCGGTCACCGATTGGGCACACTACAACCATGGCTACACGTCGAACATTCTGAACGAACCTCAACAAGACTCTCTGGCATATCAGCGTTCGTCGCCTATCTACTTTGCGGAAGGGTTGGAAGGACATTTGTTGATGTGCCATGGCATGCTCGACGACAACGTTCTGTTCTACGACACGGTGCGTCTGGCTCAACGGCTCATCGAATTGGGAAAAGAGAACTGGGAAGTTGCGATGTACCCGGTCGAACGTCATGGCTTCCAGCAACCGTACAGTTGGACGGATGAGTACCGGAGAATCTTGAAGCTGTTCGAGACAAATCTGAAGAACTGATACAAGGCTGTTGCGTTTCGAATCGTGTCTACGATACCTTTAGTGCACAACTAACCAACTAAAGCGGTACCGATATGATTAAAACGTCTTCTCGCCATCAGCTGCTGCGAATTGTGACTATTGCAGCTTTTGCAGTTGTGCTATCCGCCTCCGAGTGCCCCTTGGACGACAATACGCCGGATGATGGCAACGGCGACGGAAATGGAGGAGGGACCCCGACAACGCCCACTGCAACCTCCATGATGGTTGCTGAGGGGAGTGGCCAAACGGGAGTGGTCGGATCGGCATTGACCAACAACCTCGTAGTGCAGGTGAACGACCAAACTAGCACCCCGATGTCCGGTGTGGCGGTTACGTTTGCCGTGTCATCGGGCGGTGGAGCGGTTGCTCCGCCCAGTGGAACTACCGGAAGCGATGGCCGCACATCCACGACTTGGACGTTGGGAACCGCCGCGGGTGACCATGAGGTCACGGCATCCGTCACAGGCATTAGTTCACCGGCGGTGTTTACGGCAACAGCAACTGCCGATGTAGCAGCCGAACTCAATCTCGTGTCAGGGGATGGCCAAAATGGCTTCCCGAACACGGCGCTAGGCAACCCCATAGTGGTTCAGGTGCTCGACCAGCATGGAAATCCAGTGGCCGATTCGGATGTCGACTTCTCAGTCGTTTCTGGTGGCGGCTCGATCACGCCGTCGGCGACAACGGCTGTTGACGGAAACGCTGAAGCCACATGGACACTTGGGTCCGGTTTTGGAGCGCATACGGCCCAAGCGATTGCGACGGGCTTGACTGGTAGTCCCATCGACCTCTCGGCCACTGCTACCACCCTGAGTGTTACGTCTGTGACCCCCACGACCCTGGTCGAGGGTGCGACAGCGACGATATCCGGGACCGGTTTCGATCTCACACCGGGCAACAACTCCGTCACGGTCGACGGTGCGGCAGCCACGGTCACGAACGTCGCAAGCGCCAACTCGATGACGATTGCCGTGCCCGCGTTCGATTGTCGACCGGAGAGATCGGTTGATGTCGTGGTGTCGGTGAGCACGTTCAATGCGACTTCGGCTGGCCACACTCTCGAGCCGATGTCACCGCAGTTGGCTTTGGCTGTTGGCGAGCAGACGATTATCAACGATCCTGCTGATTTCTGCCTCCAATTCGCGGCATCGGCTTCTGGTAACGACGGTTACCTCATTGGAGTTGGTGCGACGGCTGAGATACCCGGCCAGGTGATGCCGTTTACGATGACGAGTGTCTCTGGAGTTGCCGCTGCCCCGCCAGCGATGTTGCCGCGTCCGAGTAGGGCCAGTGCTGCGCGCCCGATTATGGTGGATCCAGAACTCGCTGCACTGAGGGAACGGCAAGCTACACGCGAAGCAGAGATTCGAGCTTACGAACGCCGTCATCTCGACCCCGGTACCAATCCCGGAATCCAGTACATTCGCGGAAGATCCATGGGTGACTTGCCGTTCGCAGCCGCCGCCATGGCTCCGTCCGACACGGTTGGAAATGTTCGAACGTTCCGCGTACCGGGAGACAGTTGTGCCGACTACGAGGAAATAACTGCGACGGCTCGCGTCGTGGGTACCAGCGGCATCTGGTACACGGACAATGCTAATCCCACGGACGATCCCTACACACTCACTGATATCGAGACGGCGAGCACATTGTTCGACGACTTCATCTTTCCGTTCGACACCACCTTCTTTGGTGCACCGTCAGACATAGATGGCAACTCGAAAATCATCATCGTGTTGACCAAGGAAGTGAATACGACGGGGGCCGCCGGTTTTGTTTACAGTGGCGACCTCGTCTCGCGCACCGGCTGTGCCTACAGTGACGAAGGCGAGATCTTTTACGGGTACGTGCCCGATCCCAGTGGGAGTTTCGGGAATTCCTACAGCCGGCAAAGCGTTGTCAATTTCCTGCCGGTGCTGATCGCGCACGAGTTCACTCACAATATTCAGATCAGCAGACGAATAATCGAACTATCTGGTTCATTCCCGGCCTCTTGGATCGCCGAAGGGCAGGCTACTTTCGCCGAAGAGGTGGTAGGGCACGCCCACACCGGGAATAGCCCGGGTAACAACTATGGTGCTTCGGTGGCCACCTCCGGCCCCCCATTCTGGTATTGGCAAGGCATAACCAAACTCGGTTACTATCTGGGCTACGGTGGGCCGGGTGCACCAGAGGTGCAGTCCGCACCTGAAGATTGTACGCTTTTCGGCAATTTCTTCGACAACATCGGATCGTGCAGAACCTCAGGGTTCTACGGGGCTAGTTGGTCTATGCTGCGGTATCTGACCGATCGGTTCCATTCCGGAGATGCTTCGGCGTTCCACCGGAGTATCATCGATGCCAACCCGTCGCTTCGTGGAGTGGCTAACATCGAGGCCATTACAGGGATGGACTTCGATGTGCTGTTTGCCCAATGGGGGGCGATGTTGTACACCGACGATTGGGTTGCGGGCATTCCGGACGAGTTGAAACTGCCGAGTTGGGATCTACCGGAAGTGCTGGATGCGGTTTCACCGTTCGCCGTGTTGGAGCCGGAAGAGCGAGCGTTTGGTTCGTTCTCCGACACTCGCTCTGTGCGGGGCGGAAGTAACGCATATACTATCGTGAGTGCGTCAGGTTCGCGCCCCGCGCTCGCTATCCGCGTTCGTGACGGTGGCGACGACATCCTGGCGAGCACAGGCATGACGCCGATCCTCTGGGTCGTGCGGGTCAATTAGGAGGGGTGATGCGTTTCTCAATACTGCTCTCACTAGGGTTGGCAATCGCTGCATGTAGTGGGGATGGTGCCAATCAATCAGAACACGATCACGATAGCGATCACGAAGCCGGTCACTCGCATCCGGAGATGCGCGCCGCGGAGGGCACTGAGGGCGCCGGCGATGAGGCAGCCACCGCTGTAGGTGTCGTGCGCGTTGTTGGCCACGATCCGGCGCCACAGGTTGTTCTAAGTGTGGGAGAAGGGGCTGAAGCCACGCAAATCGCCCTCGTAGGTGAATTGCGGGACGAACTCGGCAGACTCTCGGGTGTCGAAGTCTCGATTTCCGGCAGCGACACGGAAAATCCGCAGGGTATACCGGAGCAGGCCATCGATGTTCTCGACTACGACGTCGTTTCGGTGAACTCTGCGGATGCGTACCTCGGTGTATTGGAGCTGCGGGATGGAACACTCTGGCTGGATCGTGAAAACGCACTCAAGTTGGCCGTCGTGCCGCATCAGCTGGAGAACTTGGCGGGCGCAAAGGTGTGGATCGCTGGTCCAGTGGACGGAGATGAGCTGCGGGTCCAGAGTTTCGGCATTGTAAGGGAACGTTAGGAGCATTTCGATCGGAACATCTTTGCTCCTGGCAGGTTTAAGGCTCAGAAGAAATCCTGAAGTCTGGTTCTGATCTGAAAGGGTCGCTCATGCTGCGCTCTTTGGCTCGTCTCTCTGTGGTTTCGGTCGTGGTTACTGGTGTTCATCTCGGATGCGGAGGCGAGGGTACGACGGAACCACCTCCGGAAGACCCGAGAGCCACACGGGCCGTCGTCGCATCCGGCGATGCCCAGACCGGCACCGTAGGCCAGGCCCTCTCAGCACCCCTGATCGTCCAGATCAACGATCAGTCGGGCAGTCCAATGTCTGGGGTCAGCGTCTCCTTCACCGTCTCCGCAGGCGGCGGAGAGGTGTCGAACACCTCGGGTACCACAGACGCCTCCGGCCAGGCCTCTACCAATTGGACCCTTGGTACGGCTGCCGGATCCACCCAGCAGGTTACGGCCGCGGTTGCCGGTGCAACGAGCATCTCTGTTTTGTTCAGTGCCACGGCAACAGCCGACGATGCCTTTGTGGTATCCATGATTTCCGGCGACGATCAGTTCGCGTACATGGGCACGAAGGTGCCCGAAATCATCGTGGTCCGAGTGCGAGACCAATATGCAAACGACGTTTCCGGGCAGGTGGTGGCCTTCACCCTACCAACTGGCAGAGGCTCGGTTGACTCAACCGTTGCATTCACGAATTCGTCAGGAGAAGCTGTTACGGGTTGGACAGTGGGTTCGACGGTCGGGCAGGACACTGCATTTGCGACTGTCGCTGGAGTCGTTGGCAGTCCTATCGTATTCACGGCGACAGTCCACGACCTGCAGATAACCGCGGTTGCACCTGGCACCATCGAGCTGGGCGGAACTGCCACAATTACCGGTACCGGTTTCGACCCCGTGCCCGCAAACAATAGCGTGATGGTGGGTGATCTCACCGCGGCGGTCAACGCGGCTACGCCAACCCAACTCGATATCACTGTTCCGGCAGCATGCCGGCCGGCCGGGCCAGTCGATGTGAATGTGACAGTAGGGGGCATACCGGCGGCTCCGAAAGCCTCTGCGATAACGCCTGCATCGTTTCTATCGCTTGCGGTGGGCGAACAGGAGATCATTCAGGACCCGAGTGCTTTCTGTCTCCAGTTTGACCAGAATGCGAATGCAGAGTCTTACTTGATTGGCGTGCAGAGTACATCCGAGGTACCCAATCTGATCACGCCGATCAAGTTCAACTCTTTCACATCTCAGACCTCAGGGGCGCCGCCTGCGACGGTCGATGCATTCACCCACGCACCTGACAATCGAGGTCGTCGCGCTGTCGACAGGGCTCGGCAAGCACGCATCGACCGGCACAGAGCAGTCGAATCGAGAATCAGGGCATTCGACCGAATGAATTTCGATCGCGTCCGTGCGGAGTGGTCGGGGCTGCAACGGACCAGCGCTCCCAGTGCTGTAGCTGTCGACTCGAATGTCGCAGTCGATGACACCATTGCAGTTCGGGTAACCAAGGGTGAAACCTGCAACGACTACGACTCCGTTACTACTGTCGTCAGGGCTGTGGGAACCAAAGGCATCTGGCTCGAAGATCTCGAGAACCCTTCTCCAGGATACTCATCCTCGGATTTTGAGAATCTCAGCCAGCAGTTTGACGATTTCATCTACCCTGCCGACACCGTCCAATTTGGCGGCCCGTCGGACGCCGACAACAATGGTCGCATAGTGATGGTCATTACCAAGCGCGTGAACGAGCGCGGGTCACTAGGCTTCACGACCACATGTGACTTTTCTGCCCGTTCGGCATCGAACCTGGGCAGCAATGAGGGTGAATTCTTCTATGGCGAGACACCCGATCCAGACGGAGAGTTTGGCGACACTGTTACTGTTGCGGACGCTTCTTCCTGGTTGCCGGCAATATCGGCCCACGAGTTGGTGCATGTAATCCAGATCAGCGGAAGGGCAGCCGCGGGCGGTCCTTTCCCGTCGATATGGATCGCCGAAGGGCAGGCGACAATGGGTGAAGAGGTTGTCGGACATGCTGTCGAAGGCAGGACTACGGGACAGAACCTGCCGCTCGAAGTTGCGATCAATTGGGACGACACAACTTCGTTCGATTGGTACTCCGATCAAGTAGTGGATATGGGTTTGTATTTTGGCTGGGCACCTACGCTGGTTGACGCAAACATCCACCTCGACGACGCACCCCATGAATGCACCTGGTTGGAGAACGAGGCCGGGGGGCCGTGCTTTGAGGGTCGCGAGGCATACAGAGTCCCGTGGTCGCTTCTGCGATGGATTTCAGACCAATTCGGACCCAACTACGCCGGTGGTGAAGCGGGCTTACATCGCGACATCGTCAGTGGCACCGTCAACGGATTCGCACTCCTCGAGAATCTGGTTGGGCGACCCATCGAAGAGTTGCTCGCGCAGTGGGCGGCAACGCTTTACGTAGACGACAGGCTGAATGGGGCAAACCCGACGCTCGAAATGACCAGCTGGGACCTCTTCGACATCTTCTACGGGTCTTTCACACTTCCCGAGGGGCCTTTCGGATTGATCCCAGCGCTTCGTCTGACTCCAAAGGACGCGAGTTTTGCGACGTTCGCGGAGACCGCAAGTGTCAGGGCAGGATCGACGTACTACACGCTCATATCGAGTGACGGCCGGCCAGGTACGGCGATATCGATCCTCGACGAAACAGATCTAGAATTGCCGTCGCACATGCAAGTCTGGGTGGTGCGGATGCCGTGAGGTTTGATATCGAGATCTTCAGGTGCTCATTCCGTGCACGACTCTCCGGAATCGTGGAGTTGGATCAGGAGAAGCTCCCATTTGCCTGCACCTAATCGAAGCGTGAAGGTAGCGGTGCCGCACACGGATACTGAATCCGAGTACGGCGCCACCGCGACGGCAGTCTCACCGTAGTCACGCACGTGCACTCTCGATTCGTCGATCCTCGCCAGAAGGTCCACGTAGGTTCGGTCGTGCACCATCTGATCTGGCGTGAGCTGAACCGAAGGAGAAGCGGGATCTGATCCTGCAAACACCCGTGCCATTGCCCCAAGTCCATCGAACGCTGTGGATGTTGCCGCTCTGATCGAGTCAGACTCCATCTGCCCGCTCAGGTCTTTCACGTTCGCTAGCCATGCAGACACGAAAGACGTCGGCGACGGCCTCACGGACGCCGGTCGAACTATCTGCGTGGCCAGTCTCTCGTATACGAACTTCCCGATTGCGAATCCGCCAAACAGCCCGAGAAGCAACGCCAAGACCGCAATCAACTCGAGCTTTGGCACTTTCGGTCGTGGAGTTTGGGTCGGCTCGTTCGCAAAAAACTTCACGGTCTGCAATTCGCGCCACAGATCCATTGCCGTCTCGAATCGTTCCGACGGTTTTTTCTCGAGGCAGCGAGCAATCGTGTCCGAAAGCGCCTTCGGAACTGACGGGTTCAGTTCGCGCACCGGAGTCGGCGTGTCCGTAATGTGCTTGATCATGATCTGTTGGGGCGTTCCCTTGAACGGCAGTTCACCCACGACCATGTGATACGCTAGCACTCCGAGCGCATAGATATCTGCCCGTTGGTCTATCTCCATGTCGCCTGCGGCTTGCTCGGGTGACATGTACGTAGGGGTGCCTACCAGGACGCCGCTGCCGGTGAGCCGTTGATTTTCAGCCTCGGCAGATTTCGCGATGCCGAAGTCCATGAGCAGCACCTTCCTGAGGTTTCCTTCCAGGATGATGTTCTCGGGTTTGATGTCGCGATGGATGATCCCCGAACGGTGCGCTGCGGTTATGGCATCCGAAAGTTCGCTTAGGATGCGGTGTGCCTCGAACGGAGGCAGCCTGCCAAGCCGCTCCAGCCTGTCTTTGAGATTTTCTCCGTCGATGAAGGGCATGACGTAGTAAATGAGATCCCCACACTCGCGGATATCGTAGATGGGGACGATGCCCGGGTGGCGAAGTTTCGCCAGAGCGACGCCCTCTCGCTTGAACCGGTCCAGAAAAGCCCTCGCCCCCGCGAGATCTGGCCGAATCACCTTTATCGCTACCGAACGATCTAGCCTCACGTCGTTTGCTTTGAACACCTTGGCGAAACCGCCCTGGCCGATCGGTTCTCCCAACTCATAATCAGACCCGATTGCACTTCTGAGGGTTGCTTCGAATTCAGCGTCACGAGGGTCGATTGGGTCCTCGGACTGAGCTTCTCGTGCGACTTCAGACATCCCCACCTGTGTGGGAGATCCGCACGTCTCGCAAAACTGAGCATCCTCAGACAGTTCCTGATCGCAGGCGGGGCATCTGTGTTGGTTGGCCGGCATTTTTGTCAGCCTTTCATCTGTAGCTCTTCACGGCGTCCTCAAATACAGCCTCGCTTATTTCTTCTTCATCCAGCAACTGTTGCAGAGAAGCTTCCATCGTTTGCATACCCGCTTGCTTGCCCCCCTGAATCACGCTGCGAATCTGAGGGTCGCTCTGCGACCGCAGAATGTTCCGAACCGCAAGTGTCGCCTTTAACGTCTCGCACGCCACGCGTTTCCTACCGTCGATAGTCGGCAGCAACTCTTGGTGGATGATGCCCACCAGGGCTTCAGCAGTCATCGTTCGCAGCAGCCCTTCCGTGCCGGTTGGAGCGTACGAGAGCACTCGATCCATCATCTTGTCGATTGAGATGATATGAAGCGTGGATAGTACGAGTACGCCGGTTTGAGCAGCTCGCAAGGCGTTTTCGATTGTTTCGTAATCGCGCATCTCGCCGATCAGTATCACATCCGGGTCCTGACGTAACGCGGCTCGCAGGCCAGATGCAAACGAACGCGTGTCCCTCCCGACCTCACGTTGGCGCACGATTGATTGGTCGTTGACGTGCATGTATTCGATCGGGTCTTCAATCGTGACGATGTGTTTCCTGCTGTTCCGGTTGATGGAGTCCACCATGCTCGCCATGGTCGTTGTCTTGCCCTGACTGGTGCTACCGGTAATGAGAACGAGACCTTTGTTGGCGTGCGTCATCTCTTCCACTAACGGTGGAAGTTTCAGATCCTCCAGCGGCATCGGCTTGCTCGGCAGCACGCGAATCACGGCGCCAGTCGCGCCATTGTTGTAGCTGACGTTCACTCGGTACCGCTCGTGGTCCTCGTCGGTGGTCATGAAGTCCAGGTCGAGTTCGTTCTCGAACTCGGATACCTGGTTGTCGCTCAGTAGCGAGTAACTGAGTTGCCGAGCGGTGGAAACGGTGAGCGAATCTTCAGAACATGCCTGGAGCTTCCCGTCGATGCGCATGAAGATCGGCGACCCGGCGACAATGTGCACATCGGTTGCCTGCTGTTCTCGTGCCGCCCTCAAGATGCTGGTGAGATCTTCGCTTTCACCTGGGCCAAGCCAGATACTCGCGGCGCGAATCACTCCGCTTCGCCTCAGCATAACCGCCTCCAACTCTGATTTGCCGGCATTGCGGCCGGCGATGACGCATTCGTCGTGTACGACTACTTGGAGGGTCGTGAGCTGGCGCTCACGCGGTAAGATGCAGCGCGTGCAGGTGGAATGCGAGAGGCGGCCGAATCAGCCGCCTAGGCTCAGCCGTGTTACAGTGCTGTCGAGTCCGCGAATTCTGTGAGACAGTGTCTCGATGATGCGGTAAGCGAGAGTTGGATCTTCTTGAATTCGCCGCAGCAGTGTCTTCTTGTCCACGGTGAGCACGCGCACTTCTCCAAGCGCTCTCACCGTTGCAGATCGGGTTTCCCTATCGAACAACGATCCCTCTCCGAAAAAATCACTCTCCTTCAAGACTGCTAGCCTTACCTCCTTGCCGTCGCGTTCTTGGAGTACCTCAACCTCGCCTTCCTGCACGACGTAGAGACAATCGCCGCTTTCTCCTTGTCGAACGATCACGTCCCCGTCGCGGTACTGACTTCCCAATTCGCCGCTGGCCATTGGGTCCTCCTAATCCTGCACTGGCTGGCCGCCCCGACCGATCGACGTGATTACGTCGATCGCGAAACGGCTCAGGAAGGTTGGGTGGATTCCTCTCGAAAGCGCCTCCTTATATGGGGCGCTTCCTGTGAACATATCCCAGAGAATCGTGCTCATTCGCTTGTCGCTCGTTGTTGATGCCTGCTCGCGAGAAACCGTCTTGAGCAGTGCGCGCCGGGTGAATCGGCGCTTCTGCACCTGCCGAGTGAGCGCGAATATTTGTTTGCCAATTCGATTGTCTGCGGCTACTCCGTCGAGCACCGGAGCGTAGTGGCGCCGAAAGTCTTCTGACGACACACCTTGAAAGACCGCTGTGCTCGCAGCTGCTTTCGCCGTACGATAGGCCGAGCCAATGCCGTCCTTGTAGAGTCTGGCCACGCCGCAGTCGCCAATGAACACCAATCGGTCTGCGAAGGGCTCTTCGGCGCCCTGTACGTTTATCTGAGGCCAACACTGACACGCCGGTTTGTCTCCTGGATTCCAACCAGGTGGGAAGCAACGGCGTACCTCGGGCGCACCCAGAAACGCTTCCACCAACTGTACGTCGATGCCCTCGCCCAGCAGGCATGCGGTGACATAGTCTCCTTTTGGTATCAGCGCGGCGAACTCCAGGCGCGGCATATCCAGCAGGAAGATGTGCATTGAGTTGCCCAGATACTTCTCGACCGCCTCCTCGCCTAAGTAGTACTCGCGGATGGCGGTTTTTGTCGCGACGGGAGGTTTGTACTTCAGTTCGGAATCCTCGAAGAGTTCGAGGGATCGTGCGTTCACCCCCGTTGCCATCGCCAGCAGGTCGTAGCTTTCGGAATGTCCGCCCTTGGCAGTGAGATGCGGGCGACCGTCCCTCCATTCGAGTCGTTCGATCCGTTGCGCTTTGATCGTGACTCCGCGCGCCCTTGCCAGTTGCTGGAGGTAGCCGTCGAAACTCTCCCACCGCACGTTCTTGATGCCTCTCGGACCAGAGCCACGGTGAACGGCCCCGATGCGCTTCTCTTTCAGAGGGGTCTCGATTCGTATGTCGCCAACGTCCGTATGGAGTTTGTAGGAGTCGACTCCGCGCTGCACCACCGAGGGGGGTAGGTTGATACCTTCTGTCGCGAGCATCTGTACCAACGACTCGGAGATGATGCCGCCACAGTTGTTGCAACCCTTCGGCCCAGGAACGGAAAAGTCTTTGGGCTCGAAGAGATCTACCTGCACCTCCGTGCCGAGTCGCTCGGCCATACTCAGCAAGAAATAGCTGAAGAACGACCCGGCCGGTCCGCCGCCCGCCACCGCCACCCTTGCGCCATCCTCGAGTGTCAACTTTGACGACTCAGTAGTAATCCAGGATGCCGGGTCGGGCTTGGACATGTTATTCCTTGGCTGAATCAGCCGCTGCTACTTCCTCCTCGTCCCCGTCTGCCACCTTCGTCATGGTGATGCCGGCAAATCCGTAAAAAATCGTGATGACCGGAACCAAAAGATTGGCGAACGCGAACGGTGCGTATGCCAACGCGCTTACCCCCAGCGTCGAGCTCATGAATGCACCGCACGTGTTCCACGGAATGAGCGGCGATGTCATTGTCCCCGAGGATTCGAGTGCCCGAGACAGGTTCACCGGGGCCAACTTCCTCTTGTCGTACGCGTTCTTGAACATCCTGCCGGGGATGACTATCGCCATGTACTGGTCAGAAGCCACTGTATTCATGCCAAAGCAACTGAAGACCGTCATTGCCACGAGTGATCCGGTGGAGTTGACCAATCGAAGCAATGACATTGCTATCACTTCGAGCATCTTCGTCCGCTCCATGATTCCGCCGAAGGAGAGGGCGCAGATGATGAGTGCAACTGTCCACATCATGCCTGTGTCGCCAGTCAGGCCTCCTTGTGTTAGCAAATCATCAACCGCCGGAATACCGGAGGCTGCCTGATAGCCTCCCATAGCTGCGCTCATTACGTCACCTACGGAGCTCGACTGCATGAAGAAAGCAAATAGTCCGCCGATGAGCGTGCCGCCAAATAAGGCTGGAAGAGGTGGGATCTTCTTCACGACCATCACGATCACCAAGCACGGAGGCAACAACAGGGCCCAGTGGATGTTGAAGGTGGCTTGCAGGCCATTCAACATCTCATCGATCTGTTGTGGATCGAAATCTCCCCCGGCGAATTTGATGCCGATGAGGGAAAACAGTATCAGTGCGATGACGAAAGCCGGGGCGGCCGTATAAACCATATGACGCACATGTGAAAACACGTCCGTGCCGGCCATGGCTGGGGCCAGGTTTGTCGTGTCCGACAACGGTGACATCTTGTCGCCGAAATATGCGCCTGAAATGATCGCCCCACCTGTCATGGAAGGCGGTATTCCCAGAGCGGTACCGACGCCGATGAGCGCAACGCCGACTGTGCCAGCCGTCGACCACGAGGATCCTGTTCCGAGTGCTACCACTGCGCAGATGACCATGGTAGCTGCCAGGAAGATGCCTGGAGAAAGCACTTGTAGGCCATAATAGATCATCGACGGAACCACACCGCCGAGTATCCAGGTGCCGATCATTGTCCCGATTACCATGAGGATCAGTATTGCGCCCATGGCGAGGTTGATCCCATGGACCATCCCGTCCTGGATTTCTTTCCAGGAATATCCGTAGAACGTTGCAACGCCTGCGGCTACGGCAGCAGAACAAATCAGAGGTATGTGTGCGTCTTGGTGAAATACCCCGATCGTTACACCGAGCGCGGCAATCAGGAAGATGACCGGGATCAGCGCTACGCCGAGCGGGATCTCGCGTTTGTTATCGCTCATGTACCAATGTCTCCGAAGGAGGAAGTCAGGTGACGATCAAATGTAACCGGAAGGGGACCTGGCGAAGAGAAAGTCTCGGCTTCAGGATGTTGTCGAATCGTCGGGTGCTTCACCTACATGCAGCAAACGCGAGGGAATTCCCCCATCAGCGGTCCCCGGCCGTGCTCTGCACGGTCGGGGTTTTTGGAGCAGGTGTTATAATGTCCGAGATCGTGCCACCACTGGAACTACCGCCATTCGACGGAAGATAGATGCTAACTGACGTCAGACGCCGCGTCCAACCTCTTGTCAGCCGACACCCTTGGGTGCCTTACGTAATCCCATTTGGTCTATTCATCGCTGTAACGGCCGCACAGGGTATTGCACCTGACGCCGTGAAAGGTCTTTATCCCGCAAAGACTTTTTTGGTGGCATTGCTCCTGGTGGTGCTGTTGCCCTGGATACCGAGCCTCAAACCCACATACTCTGCCCAGTCTGTGTCTGTGGGACTGTTGGTATGTGTGATTTGGGTCGCGATTGACGGCTTCTACCCGCACTTGAGCACACCGCAAACGTTTGATCCCACCACTGAAATGGGTGGCGTTACTCTGCTTGCGTGGGTAGCTGTTCGCCTCTTCGGAGCGGCGGTGGTGGTAGCAGTGATGGAGGAGCTATTCTGGCGTGGATTCCTACTTCGATGGATCATCAAGCAGGATTTCCTGTCAGTTTCCCTCGGCACGCTTACTTGGACATCGTTCACGGTTACATCAGTGCTGTTCGCCGTCGAGCACAACCGGTGGCTTGCAGGCCTCCTCGCCGGCGTGATCTACAATCTCTGGTTGTACCGCACGCGTAGCTTATATGCGTGCATCGTTGCACATGGTGTCACCAATCTTGCCCTTGGTGTTTACGTGTTGATCTTCCGCGATTGGGCCTTTTGGTAGGAGTTTTGGCCTGTTGGGCTCGAAACCCGACTGTGTTATCTTCTGACGCTGGAAAAAATACCGGGGGCGGTAGCTCAGATGGGAGAGCACCTGCCTTGCACGCAGGGGGTCGTGGGTTCGAATCCCATCCGCTCCATTCCCCGCAGGACTTCCCCGAGACATCGCTGAGCGGTGCCTCATTGTCTTTGCTTCACATTGGGTGAGTGTCACGATTTGCGTGACAACGTTTCCTGGTCTAACTTCTTTCACCTCAATCCCAACTATTAGAGAGCGAATGACGAAGAAAGCCAGACGCGCGCTGGACGCAGCGATTCGGTCGGCGAACCTGACCGTCAAATCGATGGCGAGTGCGCTTGGTGTCTCGCAGTCCGCATTGCGACGGTATCGTCGGGGCAGCCGACCGGTGCCGCCGAAATTGTTGAATTCGGTCGCCGCATTGTTGCGGTACCAAGCGGAGCGGTTGCAGCAAAAAGCCGCCATGCTCGACTCGGTGGCGTCACTCACCTCGAAACGGAAAGACTGACAGGTGGTTTCACCCGAGAGGGTGGTGTACAATACTGTTCCGACAACGATTCAAGGTATTGTCATTTTGAAATGACCGAATCTCAACGGCTCGATCTAGCTGGCATGCGGATTCTCGGGGATATCACCTCTCACCTTGCGCGGGGTGGTGGATCCAAAGAGGCCCTTGTTGGCGTCGTGGGTGCTCTCTGTCGTGGCCTCAGGAGTTACAACTGCTGGATCTGGATCCGGACTGCCGACGGAATTTCCTATGAGGCTGTGAGCGCCGAGGGTGGCGCCGATCCTCCAGTTGGTCATGAAAGTAGGGTCAAGGAGTGGGTCGCCCAGCCGGGTTTTGATGAGCAGGTGCCCGACGGCGTGACAATCCGAATTCCACTCGTGCATGAAGGCGAGAGGTTAGGGCTTCTCGAGGCTACCGTTCCAGATTCGCCGAATGCGGCGATGCTGAGGGTGGTCGTCGGAATCACCGCAAATGTGCTCTCTCCGCTTCTGGCGTCGGCTGAGCTATCTGAGGACCTGGCTAGTGAAGTGGCGCTCAAGACTCGTGAAACAGAATTGCAGCGGCGTTTCACGTCCAAGATCATCGACTCTCTTCCAGTTGGTCTGTACGTAATTGACCGCGATTACACGATTCAGGCATGGAACCGGAAGCGGGAAGTCGGTGCACAGGGCATCGAAAGGGATGAGGCTCTTGGCAGGCACGTGTTCGAGGTGCTGCATCGTCAACCGAGAGGACTCCTCAAAGATGAGTTCGACTCTGTATTCCACACTGGAAGGATCGAACAGCTGGAGGCCGAGTCGTCCGCGAGCGGCGAGCAACGGCACTACCGCATCACAAAGGTTCCGATGCGGTTGTACGATGACGACATCACACACGTAATCACGATCGGCGAGGACCTGACGGACTGGAAGATGGCCCAAGGGCAGGTCGCCCACGCGGAGAAGCTCGCCGCCATTGGACAGTTGGCTGCGGGAGTGATGCATGAACTCAACAACCCGCTGGCGACGATAGGTGCCTGTGTGGAGGCAGTCACTGTGCGCAGTGATGAGTTGGCTCCTTCAGTCCGGCCGGCGATGGAGGAGTACTTCAGGATCATCGATTCGGAGCTCGGTCGGTGCAAGGCGATCGTCGACGGCCTGCTCGACTTCTCTCGGCCCAAGTCTCGCGTGATGCGGCCTGAGCCAGTGAATCCGATTGTTGAGGATGCTCTCTTCCTCGTGAAACACCACGATCGATTCAAGCGAATTGAGCTGGTGCGCCAACTTGGCGCCCACTTACCCAAGGTTACCGCGAACCGCGAGCAGTTAATACAGGTATTCCTCGGATTGATGCTGAACTCCATCGACGCAATGGAAGGCACCGGTGCTTTGACCGTGACTACGGAATACGCCGACGACGGTTCCGGCGGCATCGCGGTCATCTTCGAGGATACAGGTATGGGGATTCCGCGAGACGATCTCCCGAAGATCTTCGAGCCCTTCTTCACAACGAAGCAGCCCGGCCGCGGAACGGGTCTCGGCCTCTCTATCTGCTATGGAATCGTTCAACAACACGGCGGTGTGATTAGAGCCGATTCTACGATTGGACAGGGATCGACTTTCACGGTACTCCTACCGGTGGCAACCCCAGGATCCGACCAATGAAGGTTCTCGTAGTAGAGGATGATCGCACGGTAGGCCAATACGTCAAACGAGGCCTCGAAGAACAGCTGAACCAGGTCGATCTTGTTGATGACGGCGCTGATGGTCTAATCCGGGCATCGCAATCAGAATACGACGTGATAGTACTAGACCTTCGCTTGCCCGGCATGTCTGGCATTGAGGTGTTGCGCACGCTCCGAGACAAGGGCGATACAACGCCCGTACTCGTGCTCACCGCGCAGGACGCTGTGGAATCAAAGGTCCAGGCTCTCCGTACCGGGGCGGACGACTATGTGACCAAACCCTTTGCGTTTGAGGAGCTGCTTGCACGTGTTGAAGCGTTGAGCAGGCGTCCGAAGGGCATGGCGTCGGCGACCCTCGAGGTCGCCGATCTCGAAATCAACACCAATCTTCATGAAGTACGGAGAAGTGGCATTCTCCTAGATCTCACCCCAAAGGAATACTCGGTTCTCGAGTACCTGGTCCGAAACAGCGGGCGCGTAATGACTCGCACGCTGATAACCGAATATGCGTGGGACTACCACTTCGATCCGGGTACGAATGTGGTCGACGTGGTGATCAACAGGCTGCGCAAGAAGGTGGATCAGGGCTTCAAACCGAAGCTGATCCACACTGTTCGAGGCGTTGGGTACATACTGAAGGCCTGAGATGCAGACAATCCGCGGGCAGCTGGCAACTTGGTATGCCCTTGCCATGGGCGCCACGCTTGGTGTCTTCGCGGTGTCCGTCTATGTAGTCGAACGCAATTGGATCTCAGAGCGTATCGATGAACGGCTACAGATAGAAGCTGAATTGATCTCAGCGCTGTTGAGTGAAGCAAGAATTTCACTCGATTCATCATCCGAAGCCGAAGTTCCAGAATTTCCTCCTGACCAAGTGGATCGATTCGTCGCGTACGGGGTTCCAGCTGGAGTTGCTGCTGTTGTTGACAGTGTTCCCGATTTCGTCTTGCTCTTGAGCCCAGATCCTTCTCGGGTGCAGAACATCTTCAATCGCAGGCTGGAGTCACACGGTAGGGACGCGCAGATCGCGTTCGCATCAGCAGCGCGACAGGCCTCGGTGGCCGAGAGCGACTTCGGTGTAGCGAACCTGGGCATACCCGTTGGAGGAGTTCGGTTCTTGGTACGTCCGACCGAGACTCCTGAGGTTCAGGCTGTCGTTATCGGAGTGCCTACCTCCGAAGTAAGAGCCCATCTCGATCGACTTCTTTCAGTCATGATGGGGGTCGCGACGCTGGTTGTCGCGGCTTCGACGTGGGTTGCCTACTTGCTGGCCGGTCGTACGCTCAAGCCTGTGGAATTGATCGTAGACGAGGTTGAGGCAATTTCCGACGGAAGAAGTCTGCATCGCAGATTGGCGATTCCGCGCACGAGAGACGAGCTATCGCGCCTGACGACTACCCTTAACGCCATGCTCGGGCGACTCGAGAGCAGTTTTTTTGCGTTGCGCAGATTCACTGCCGACGCAAGCCACGAATTGAAAACTCCGCTCACGGTTCTCCGTGCGGGCATCGAGCGCGCCGTTACGCATCCCAATGTCACTGACGATGTGTTGGAAGTTCTCGAGGAGACCCTAGTAGAGGTCAATCGCATGACTGAATTGGTCGACTCACTCTTGATGTTGGCTCGTACCGATGAGGGTAGGGCAAGGCTGCACAAGGAGCCCATAGATATTCGCGAGATTTTGGGAGAGGTCGCGGAGACCGCGAGTATTCTGGAGGAAGGCGCGTTGGTGAATGTAGAGGTCGAAGTACCTGCTGATTCGCAAATGGTAACGGTTGACCGAAGCCGCGTTCGCCAACTGCTGATGAATTTGCTTACGAACGCGATCAAGTACAATCAGCCTGGCGGACACGTCACGGTGGACACGAAGACCGAAGACGGCGACCTGATCATCCGAGTGATCGACACCGGAGTTGGAATGTCCGGTGCAGAACTGGAGCATGTGTTTCAGAGATTCTGGCGAGCTGATCCAGCCAGAAGTCGCAAAGGGCAGCGCTCCGGCGCTGGCCTTGGAATGGCAATCTGCAAGTGGATCGCAGAAGCGCATGGCGGATCGATCGATGCGAAGAGTAAACGCGGCAAAGGGACCACCATGACGGTCAGGTTGCCGATCGAAGACGAGGTCTAGCGCCGAGTTCGAATTGGTGTATTTTCCCCCGCCATTATCGGCCAACAAGGGGGAAAAGCTATCCTACGAAAACAGCACGTCACTTGTTTGTAATCGTTTTGTAATGGTTCTACCACCGTGTTGCCAGTCATTGATGGCGACATCGGTGTAAGATGTTACAGCACCATTCCCGGTGTGAGATGTTACGAGGCCATACCAAGTCGGAGGTGTACTCGTGTTTGACAACCTGATGGAGTCGAACCCCAACAAGAAAGGGAGGTTTTCACAAGCCTTCTCGGGGTCGACAATCTCACTCGCGGTCCACACGGCCTTCATATACGGGGCTGTAGTAGCGACGATGGGCGGACCTGAAGAAGCAGAAGAGGTCGTGGCGGATACGCAGATGGTATTCATTCAGGAGCAGCCGGAAGAGGAAGCTCCTCCTCCACCGGAAGTTCTCGACCTACCGCCACCGAAGGGCTTCAGGACCCTCGCGGCGCCAATCGCAGTACCGACTGGAATTCCACCGGTCGACCTGAGCCAGCAATTCGATCCGCGCGACTTCAGCGGAGTGGGCGTGGAAGAGGGAATCTTCGAGGGCGTTGAGGAAGATGGCCCCGTGGATCTCGCCCAGGTGTTTACTGAAGCCGTAGTGGACGAACCACCCGAGCGGATCTCGTGTCCGCCACCAGAGTATCCACGCATGATGCAGCAGGCGGGAGTAGAAGGTGTGGTTGTGATGCAAGGTGTCGTGGACACAACAGGTCGCATCGAACGGCAGTCTGTCGAAGTCATTCAATCGACACAACGAGCCTTTGATGGACCAGCGATGCAGTTGTTGCGCCGGTGCATTTTCCGGCCCGGTCGCGTGCGCGGACAAGCGGTGCGCGTCCTCATTCAGCTACCGGTCCAGTTCACGTTGATCGGCGGACTGTAGGCCAAGATCGCTCATGTGAAGATGTACGAGTGATCTAACAAACCCATACTCGGAGGCCTGTTTCAAAAATGGAAGTATCCTTACTACAACTTTGGCATGAAGCCGGTGCGTTCGCGCGGTTCATCATCATTCTGTTGGGTGTCATGTCTGTCTTTTCGTTGGCGGTTGGCGCCTCAAAATGGTATCGCTTTGCCCGTAGCCGTCGGGCGACCAAGAAGTTTGCGCCGGAGTTTGCGCGGTTTCTACAGGAAGAGCAGTTGGACGAAGCGATTGAGCTCGCGGAAGCCACCAAGAAATCATCTGTTGCAACCGTGTTGGGCGAGGCGCTGGCCGAAGTCAAGCCTCTCCTCAAGGACCGGGCAACCGTTACAACCGGCGACATCAACTCAGCCGAGCGCGCCGTTGAGCGTCAGAGTCTGATCGTGTTGTCCGAGCTCAAGCGCGGCATGGGTATCCTCGCGACGGTTGGTGCGACGGCTCCGTTTGTGGGTCTTCTGGGTACCACCATGGGTGTTGTAAACGCGTTTACTGGTATGGCATTGACGGGTTCAGGCGGACTGGGCGCGATCTCGGCTGGTATTGCTGAAGCGCTGATCACGACCGCTTTCGGTCTCGCTGTCGCGATTCCCGCTGTCTGGCTGTACAACTACTTCCAGACTCGTATCGACAACATCACGGTTGAGATCGTTTACACCTCGAAAGAACTCATCGATTATCTGATCAAGAGTGTCGGCAGTGAGTTTGGTCGCTTGATCTTCACGAAAGAGTTCAAAGCACAGCAAGCGGCCCCCACCGAGCCACAGGCATAGGTGATTCACTTCACGCCTAAGAAGGAGGGAGGCTGTTCGTATGGCTGATGCTGGAGAAGTAGCTGGAGTAAGTACCAAGGGTAAAGCGGAAAATCGGCCAAACGTAGTTCCCATGATCGATGTGATGTTGGTGTTGCTGATCATCTTCATGATCGTGACGCCAATCATCTCCGCGGGTATGCAGGCAACGATGCCGTATGCCAAAGAGGTTGAAAGCAGGGCTGAAGAAGACGGCGACGTCGTACTTGGTATCGACACGAGGGGGCGGTATTACCTCGATCCGGGTACCGGCGAAACCGGTGTTATTTGCAGGTTTGGAGACGATGCTTGCGATCAAGATGCGAGACTCACGGAGATCCTCACGTCCATCTTCACGGCGCGTACGATCGACAAGATTCTCTACATGAGAGCCCACAACGAGTTACCGTATGGCACCATTCAGGATGCGGTGGAGATTTGCCGTGTCTCTGGTGTGCGTGTGCTCGCTAATATCGCTGAAGAGCAACAAGAGGGCGCCGGCATGGGCAGTCGACGCGGAGGGGACTAAACCATGGGTATGGCAGTCGGTGGAGAAGAAGACGGAGTACAAAACGAGCCTAATGTCGTACCGATGATCGACATTCTGCTGGTGCTCCTCATCATTTTCATGATGCAGGTGCCGTTGCAGCGGAAGGCCATGGACACCCAGGTACCGCCTGTTGAGACAAGAGAACAGAATGAAGAAGGTGCCGGGGATCAGATCGTGTTGGAGATGTTGCCGGATAACTCAATCGCCATCAACAGCGAACCGGTCAGCATGGCAGCGCTCGACGCTGAACTGCACGCGATCTATGACGAGCGGCCTGCAAAGCTTCTGTTCATCAAAGCAGCTCGTAACCGCGTCTATCAAGATTTGATGGACGTCATGGACATTGCGAGAGGTGCAGGTGTTCAGGTCATTGGACTCACGCCGAAGGAAGAAGCAGTAGAAGGAGATGGCTGAGGTCTAACAGACCGTGTAGTATTTGCGGGCGCGGGGGTCGAAACATTGGGGCTCTCGCGCCCGTTTGGTGTATTATAGACAAGTATGTCCAGGCAGCCCCAAGTACCCGAACTCCGCGTACCTACGACCCGCCAGTCTCCACTTGGCGGGACTGCGGTGTCGCTCGTCATCCACGGGTTTATTCTCTTCCTCATATTATGGACCGGCCGCCAGGTGGCTGGCGGCGATTTTCGTTCTGTAGGTGGACCCGGACCGTTGGGAGGCGGTGGTGGTGGCGGCGGATCCCAGGTCAGGTATCTAGAGCTTCAACCGTACGTGACCTCGGCGAGCCCAGCGCAGATCGAGACAGACGAATCTCCCGCCATTGAGCTTCCAATTCCCAGGCCTGAGCTGAAGGAGATCCCGCCCGAAACGAGACAAATCCGAATCGCGCGACCCACTGGTCCAGTTGTGCCAGCCCAAGCTATAGGCCGCGGGGCGGGCTCGGGTGGGGGGGACGGTACCGGAACCGGATCAGGCGGAGGGGTTGGATCGGGGCAAGGCACCGGTGTTGGAAGTGGTACTGGTCCGGGAAGTGGGGGGGCAGGGGGAGATGGCTATGCGCCCCGGTCCAGGCAGATGCTGCTGCCGCCGGATGCTCCGGAGTCAGTGAAGGGCCGCGAGTTCAAGGTCCGTTTCTATATCGATGAACGCGGCAGGGTTACTCGCATCGAAGTCGAACCGCGCATTCCAGATTCGTCGTACAGGCGGGAGTTTCGTGACAGGATGCGACAATTCAGGTTCTATCCGGCGCGCGACGCGGATGGCAACCCGATTGCTTCCTACTACGACGCATGGATCACTCCGTAATGCACGAGTCTCAAGCCTTGCTGATGCGGCTTGCTATCGCGAGAGCGCCCAGTACCGGATCGACGGTGTTTTCGTGCACGGACGCAGATGGGAATGTCTCCGCGAGGTAGTTGACGAGTGCGGAACGTACTGGCGACCCCAGACTGAGTACGCCGCCGCTGAACGCGACAGCAACTCCTCCGGCAACGTCAAAGAACTTCGCTAGAGAAACCACGAGTTCTCCCAGGTCGGCCGCCGCCGTTTGTATGATGGTCTGTGCTACCTCGTCTCCCGAATCTGCCTCTTGGCTCACGGATTGAGCTAGCGCCGCTATTGCGGGACGGTCTGCCTCCCAGGCCCAGTCGATCAAGTCGTCCAGGTTCTCGACTCCGACGGCGTCCGGTATCGCGGATGCCAATGATGTCAGCGGCAAACGCCCATCAGCGGCGCGCGCAGCCGCGCGGAGGCCAGCCCGGCCAATCGCATACCCGCTGCCCTCATCTGCCAACTCGGGTCCGAGCCCGCCAACCCTCCGTATTTCGCTACCCCCGGTGCGTGCGTACGCTATGGACCCCGTTCCGGCACAAACCACTATGCCGGAACGAGATCCAAATGCTGCTTCCAATGCCACCTCACCGTCCGTCGTGACGTGGACCAGAGTGCCCGGAAAGATTTTGCCCAGAGATTGTTCTAAGGCAGACCTCAGGTCTTCTGTATGGGTCCCGGCCGCTCCAACAACGATTGAACTCGGTTGTCCGCTGGGTTTGATCTCCTGATTCAACCTGTCGATGGTAGACGAGATTGTCTTCGCCACCTGATTGACATGTCCCGGCTTGACCACGGTTCCCGCAGTTCGAACGCGTTTGGGCGGGCTGGTGGAATCCGGCGCTAGTGCGGCTTCGATATGAGAAGCACCGACGTCAACACCTACAACCCAGCTCAAGAGTTGCCGTCTCCACTACTTATTCTGGAACTCAACAAACCGACGCTTACCGCGATCAGTGTGCCCAGGGGCACGTACCAGGGCCATGCGAGGTTTTCGAACGGGCCAGGTTTTCCGAACACGATTATCAGCATCGCCGATGTCGCGACGACAATTGAGGCGATCGCGTCCGCCTGCCGTACGCGGTCGGAGAGCTCGCCCAGTATGAAGACGCCGAGCAAGCCGCCGTAGGTGATCGATGTAATCGACAATGCCAGTTCGACAACGGGTTGGTCGGGAGATCCGAACGAAAGTGCCCCGCCGACCAACACCACCGCCCACCCGAGCGTCGCCCAACGGCCAACTCTCAGCAGGTGCCGAGTATCGTTTCGCCCAGTTAGCGGAGCATAGAAATCATGCGTGGCGGCTGAGGCGAGTGAGTTCAACGATGAGCTGACGGTGCTCATTGCGGCAGCGAAGATGCCGGCTATTACCAGCCCGGACAGCCCTACCGGCAGGCGATTGACGACGAATGACGCGAATATTTCGTCTCCGGCCAGAGTACCGTCGTCAGCTCCAGCAGCCCAAAGGAACGTTCCAACGAGTAGGAAGACCGAGAACTGGATGATCACGAGGATACCCGAACCCACGAGTGCCTTGCGAGCTTCGCCGAGCGCCCTGGTCGCTAGAAGCCTCTGAACTATGAGGTGGTCTGTACCGTGAGATGCGGCTGACAAGAGAGCGCCGCCGATGACACCCCCTGCGAAGGTATACGTCTGAGAGAATGAATACTGCCAGTCGAATACGCGAAGTTTGCCTTCGGAGAGCGCCGCACTCAGAGTCGTCCCGAATCCCCCGGCGAGCTGTGCTGCAACAACGATCGCGGCACACCCAGCGACCACGTAGAGGGCCATCTGCATGGCATCTACCCAGATCACTGCCTTGATGCCACCGGCCCACGTGTATGTCAAAGTGGCTACAGCAACGATTACCACACACCAGAAGATCGATAGGTCGGTAACGATGTGGAGCGGTATCGCCGTGGCGAAAACGCGAACGCTATCACCCAGAGCCCTGATACACATGAACACTGCCGAGGCGGCTTTCCGGGTCGACGCTCCAAATCGCGACTCGAGCCGCGAATAGGCGGTTTCCTGTTCTCCGCGGAAGTATCCCGGTAGCAGCCATATCGAAACAGCAACTCGGCCAATCAGGTAACCCATCGGGAGTTGCAGGAAGGTCAGGTCGCCGCGCGCGCCCACACCGGGGATGGAGATTACCGTCAGCGCTGATGTTTCGGTTGCCACTATCGACAGCATCACTACCCACCAGGGCAGGGAATGGCCACCCAAGAAATAGTCGGCGGCGTCCTTTTGCTGGCGTGTGAAATAGCCGCCAATCGCGAGGACAACTGCGAAATACGCGGCCATCACGACCAGATCGATGCCCGTCATCTCTCAATCCCACGCGGACGTGCCAAGGGGCCTGCTGCCATCGCAGGCCCCTCAATACCCACTGAGCTGTTGGAGGGGATCAGGCAGGACATTCTTCGCTGCAATCGCAGCCGCAGATGCTCGGTTCATTTGGGTTCTGGACCTTGAAGCCCGACGCATCGACCGTGCTGATGAAGTCGATTTCGGCCCCACTCAGATGCCTGGCGCTCGATGCATCTAGAAAGATGCGGAGACCGTCCTGCTCGACGACAAAATCGTCGGGGAGGGCGTGTTCTTCGATGTTTAGCCAGTATCTTAATCCCGAGCAGCCACCCGGCGTGGCTGACACACGCAAACCTGCCGTGTCGATTGCAACCTGTTCCTGCACCATGAATTGTCTGACCTGATTGATCGCCGAATCGGTGAGTGCGATGCTTGCGATAGTCTCAGGTTGTTGAATGGTGCTCACGCGTTTCCTCCGTTCAAGCGCTGCAACTTAGAAGGCGCAGGCTCGGGTGTCAACTATTTCGGTGATATAACTCGTTGCTAGGCAATGACTTCAGGGCGCTCAGGGGTGGGACCACCCCACTCCGAACGGGAGGCGGAGGGGCAGAAGGTGCAGGGGAGGGAGAAGACGGAGAGGAAGGAGAGGAGGGAGCGTGCAGCGCACAACGCACAGCGGGCAGGGTGTGACCGTTGTACGTTGCCCCTTGTTCGTTGCGCGGTATTCGTACCGCCCTACCGCCCCTCCACCGCCCTCACGACAGCGTCCGCCACATGGGGCCGCACCCATCCCATCGCACTATTCTCGCGTGTCGGATGGACTCGGTTTGTCAGGAGAATTATGAAGATCTCTCTTTCCGGGTCGATCCAAATGCTGGTGCCAGTGAAGCCCGTGTGCCCGAAACTGTTGCGGGACAACAAGTTACCGGCCGAGCTCTCCTCCACCGACGGAGTATCCCATCCGAGCGCTCGAGTGGAACCCTCGGGGCCCGGCTGCTTCGTGACGAAGCTACGTACAATCGCAGAATCGATATCCACCGCGAGGTTTTCGGTCGCGAGGTATGAATCGAGCAGCCACTGTGCGAAGCGCGCCAGGTCGGGTGCAGTGCTGAACAGCCCGGCATGACCAGCCACCCCTCCGAGTCTCGATGCATTCTCGTCGTGCACTTCGCCTCTCAACACTCTCCCGCGCCAGGGGTCGTCTTCTGTGGGCGCAATCCGGTCGCGCCACTCGGCGGGGGGGAGATACCTGGTCCAACTCATCCCCTGCGGTTCAAACAGGCGCTGTTCCAGAAACTCGTCCAAACCGAGGCCTGATATACGCTCAATCACCAGACCAAGGGTGATGGCGCCAAAATCAGAGTACGCATATGCGGACCCCGGCGCATTCTCCAACGTAGCCGCGAGAACCGAGTCTATGGCTTCCTCGCGTGACTCGGTTTCCAGGTGAAGCGGCCTCCATGCAGGCAGGCCAGAGGTATGTGTCAGGAGATGTCGAATCGTCACTTGTCCATTTTGAATGCCGGTCAACTCGGGGAAGAAGTGCGACAGCTGCTCATCGAGATCGAGGCGACCCTCGGACACAAGGATCATTGTTGCGGAGGTGAGACCGACGACCTTGGTCAGGCTGGCAAGATCGTACACTGTGCTGTCGTCGACGGGTCTCGAGTCCTCTTCGCCGTATTGACCAACCGCAATAGTGCGGATTACACCTCCACGCGAACCTACTGTGAGTACTGCTCCCGGAAACGCGCCGCTCTCGACGCAGGACTCGAGCAGCGTCCGGACATGTTCAAATCCTCCGTGTTCGCCTGGAGCTCCAGGTGCGCACGGTGTCTGGGTAGCGGGTTGAGCGCATGCGGCAAATGCAACTGTGAGCGTGAGCCATGACGAATTGAACTCTCGCACTACTACCTCAGCGATCTGGCAGACGGATGCCAAATCCTCGGGGGTACTGGTCCGAGAGAGTGATTGGCAATCTACCTTCGATGGGAGCGTTGCTTCCCAGCGCCCGAGCCACCGCTCGCTCTGTCGCCTCGAAGTCGGCCCAAGCCAACAGGTAGCCGGCTGAGAAGTCTGAGAGCTGGTTGAGCAAATAAGGGCTGCCAAGTGCAACGAGCATCGTTGGTCGTTTGTGCTGAGTCTCCTCTATCAGCGACGCGAGCGACTCGGGGAGTTGAATGTGGCCGCGGCCCGCTATGAACCGCACTCCCCCGGCAAAAACCACTCGCGGATTGTCTGCGATTATTGCCCGCGCCGAGTCGTACGACACGGGTCCCGAAGCAGGATACAGCCTGAACGGATTGACAGTCTCGCCGAGTGCTCTGAGTTCCTGCATCAACGTGTTTCCAACCACGAGGTTCGTCTCTTCGGCGTACGAAATCAGAGCGGTGCGGCCTCTGGCTCCGCGGAAATCTTCAATCGGACCTGCCTGAACCAGCGTGAGCGATCGAGCAGCTATGTCGTCGGCCGCTTCTTGGTATTCGCGCAATCCGATTTTGGCCGGAATGCTGTCCAACGGTACGGTGCGTCGCTCGAACAGACCGGCTTCCTCTTTTAGTACGAGCATCCTTCTCGCCGATCGATCGAGGCGTTCTCGTGTTATCCGCCCAGATTCGACCGCAGCAACCATGGCGTCGATTGCCTCCGCCGGATCGGCGGGAATCAGCAGGAGGTCGCTGCCAGCGAGGAATGCTCTCACCACGGTTTCACCGACACCATATTTGCTAACGATCGCACCCATCGTGAGGGCATCCGTCACGACAACGCCATCGAAACCCAATGAGTCACGCAAAATTCCG
This sequence comes from uncultured Gemmatimonadaceae bacterium, assembly GCA_964518955.1. GTDB lineage: Bacteria > Gemmatimonadota > Gemmatimonadetes > Gemmatimonadales > GWC2-71-9 > JBDGYW01. Next base: position 99,240 of record CAZFHS010000006.1, read on the forward strand.
GTCATCACCGCCGGCGACATCGTCGCGGGCGGCGGATCGGATTCGCCGTCGATGCACGGCATCGCGATGTGCGCCGTCATGACCGCGGTCACGCCGGCATCTATTGCGGCTCGGAACGGAACCAATTCGAGCGTGTCGAGGCGATCCCAGCATGCCGAAACGACAGGTAGGTTGATGTGAGAATCGCTCTCTGTATCACCGTGACCGGGGAAATGTTTGGCTGTGGTGAACATGCCGTGTTCGTTGGCGCCTCGGACGTAAGCTGCAACCAGCTTGGCTGCTGACGCGGGATCCTCCCCAAATGAGCGCGTGTTGATGATGGGGTTGTCGGGATTGTTGTTGACGTCGGCCACGGGCGAGTAGGTCATGTGCACACCCACCGCGCGGCCCTCGAGCGCAGTGATACGGCCTAGCTCATAGGCGTCCAGCTCACGATCGGTCGCGCCAATGCCCATGGCCATCGGAAATGCGGTACCGCCAACGAACCGCATCGCCGATCCCCATTCCAGGTCAGCCGCGATCAAAAGCGGCAACCGTGAACGGGTTTGCAGGGCATTCAGCTTTGCCGCGGCATCAATCGGAGATCCTATCGAGATGATTATTCCGCCGAGTTGGAGCGAATCAACCCAATAGGCGATCCGGTCGAACTCCCGAGTGCCCAGGGCCGTGTAGTCGCCCAGGAGCCAAGGCATGACGAGCTGCCCGACCTTTTCTCGATGCGTTAGTTGAGCAAGCGTTGAATCGACGGGATTCTGCCTAACCACGCTCGGCGGAACTTCGAGTTCGGGAAGGGCTGCCCTGGGAGTTGGAGCAACCGGCGGTGTTTCCACGGCCTGAGAGCTTCGTCCGCAGGCGAGAGCCGTCACCAGGCCGCAAACCAGCAGTATCGAATTCACTCTTCGCATAATCGCTAGTTGAGTTGAGGTCATGTCATAGAATAAGCATTTGTCGGACCGATAGTTACTTTATGGGCACCATGAGACACAAAGTCCATTACCTACGGTTCGCGTTCTGCTTTGTGGTTTTGGCCTGTGGTGAGCAGCAGAACGAAACTCCCCAGGTTCGCCCTGGAATCGAAGTCTTATTGGCCGACTCCGCCCACCTGGTCACCAACCGGCGAGTTGGGATATTGACCAATCAGACGGGAGTGGACAGCCGTGGCATAGGCGATGTCGACGTCCTGTTGAATGCCGGTGTGGGTCTGACCGCGATCTTCAGTCCCGAACATGGTTTTCGCGGTCATCTCGACGAAGCGAACATCGGCCACACCACCGATTCGGCAACAGGCCTGCCGATCTATTCCCTTTACGGCGAACGACTTGCGCCGTCAATGGAGATGTTCGCGTTGATCGACGTTCTGCTGATCGACATGCAGGATATCGGTGCGAGAACTTTCACGTACATATCGGCGGCCTTGCATGCAATGGAGGCTTCGGTAGAAGCGAATGTCCCGATCGTGATTCTGGACAGACCGAATCCCATCGGTGGCGAACTCGTTCAGGGGCCGGTGCTGGATCTCGAGTTTTCTACGTATGTGGGAATGCTCCCGGTGCCGCTCCGGCACGGCATGACGATGGGAGAGCTTGCGCTCTACGGTAACGCGGTGCTCGATATCGGCGCCGAACTCACGGTTGTGCCGGCCGAGGAGTGGAAACGGAACCTGTGGTTCGACGAGACGGCGCTTCCGTGGGTGAAGCCATCGCCGAATATGCCCGATCTCGAAAGTGCGACCCACTATCCGGGCATGGTATTATTCGAAGGCGCAAACATATCGGTCGGGCGCGGGACGCCGATCGCCTTTCAGGTTCTGGGTGCCCCGTGGTTTGAGACGCCGGAATTGCTCTCTCGGCTCGCAGATGAACCTGGTGTGAGCGTTTACGACACGACGTTCACACCCATCGAGCCTGCCGACAGGAAATATGGGGACGAGCTGTTACCGGCGCTCAGATTCTTCGTTACCGACAGGTCGGTGTACGATCCCACGCGCCTCGCAATGAGGGTGTTCGCTGCCGTTGAGGATGTACATGGCGACTCTCTCCAGCTGAGAGCCGGCCTCGACCGACTAGCGGGGTCTGCAGCTTTGCGGGCTTGGCTAGAATCAGATGCCGGACACGAGGGATGGGTTTCCTCCTGGAAAACACCTTTGGAGGAGTTTGCGAGTGACCGAGCCTCCTATTTGATATACCGATGACCCGTTCCTCCTCTCCTCGGCAACCCAGATCCGATCCATGAAGTGGGCGCGCGCGAGAGTCGATGACGCGGCCGAGATTGCCGTTGCGATTTGCCCAGATTATTGTTATCGACTGTTCTGCTCATGAGCACATGTCGTTAATTCCTAAGCCTTTGCAGCGCGGTCTCGAAACCTCGCTCAACCCGATCGTTGCCTGGCTCATCGATCGGCGTGTGAACCCGAACGTTCTCACGAGTGTAGGCACGATCGTTCTCGCCGGCTCGGGCGTCGCCTATGGGTACGGCATAGCGCGATTGGGCGGAGCGCTGTTGTTGCTGAGCGGCGTATTCGACATGCTCGACGGGAAGGTTGCCCGCGGGCGTGAGGTAGTCTCGAAGTTTGGCGCTTTTTACGACTCTACACTCGACCGCGTCGGCGAGTCGGCGCTGTACACCGGCATCGCCCTCTATTTTGCATCTGGTGGTGTTCCCGAATGGGCCCTGCTACCGGCGGTGGGGATTACGATTACGGCGCTCGCCTGCTCGCTCATGGTTTCATATGCTCGAGCCCGAGCGGAAGGACTGGGGCTAGAATGCAAGGTAGGTATTGCACAGAGGGCTGAACGCATTCTCGGCCTGGGTGTGCCCAGTCTGTTCTTTGGAGTAGGCCCCAGCGGTTTCTTGTTGTTGGGGATAGTGACATTCCTTGCGTTGATCGCATTGATAACCGTGATCCAACGTATCTTGCACGTTCGCAGAATTGCGACGCAAAGAGCGCCACGGAGAACGCAAGCGCGCGTGCATGCGCCTGCATTGGCTGAATTCGACCCGAAAGGAAAACCGTAGTGACTGACAAACAAGCCCGCACAGTGGCTCCTGCCGATGGGAAACTTGGAGTGATGACGGTTGGCTTGGGCGCTGTGGCGACCACATATATTGCCGGCATCGAGAATGTTCGACAGGGTAACGCGACGCCTGTCGGGTCGTTGGCCGAAATGGCGACGATCCGGTTGGGAAAGCGGACCGAAGACAGAGCGCCCAAAATCCGCGAGTTCGTACCTCTCGCCAACCTGGACGACATCGTATTTGCGGCTTGGGACCCGATCCCGGATGATTGTTATGAGTCGTGCAAAGTCGCCGGTGTGCTCAACTATCCCCACATTGAGCCGATCGCTGATTTTCTGAAGACCATCAAACCCATGCCTGCTGTATTCAGCCAGGATTATGTGAAGAAGCTCACCGGTACAAACGTTAAGACCGGGAAAAACAAGCGCGACCTTGCGGAGCAGTTACGCGCCGACATAAAGAAGTTCAAAGAAGAGAACAACTGTGACAGGTTAGTGGTTGTGTGGTGTGCTTCCACGGAAGTCTTCGTTCAGCCTGGCCCAGCGCACCAATCCCTCGAGGCGTTCGAGAAGGCGATGGATGAGGACGATCCATCAATCGCACCGTCCATGCTCTACGCTTGGGCATCGATTATGGAAGGTGTACCGTTTGCCAACGGCGCACCAAACCTGTGTGTCGACATCCCCGCTCTGCAGGCTCTGGCCGAAGAGAAGAAGGTCCCGATTTCCGGTAAGGATTTCAAAACTGGTCAGACGATGGTTAAGACGGTGATGTCTCCGATGTTGAAGGCACGGATGTTGGGTCTCTCAGGCTGGTTCTCGACCAATATCCTCGGCAATAGAGACGGCGAGGTTCTGGACGACCCAGAATCCTTCAAGACCAAGGAAGAATCAAAACTCGGCGTCTTGGAGCACATTCTCCAGCCAGACATGTATCCTGAGCTTTATAAGGACCTTTACCACAAAGTGCGGATCAACTATTACCCGCCGCGTCGCGACAACAAGGAAGGGTGGGACAACATCGACCTGTTTGGGTGGCTGGGATATCCCATGCAGATCAAGATCGACTTTTTGTGCAGAGACTCCATCCTGGCTGCACCTCTCGTACACGACTTGACGATGTTCATGGACCTCGCGCAGCGCACCGGTATGACGGGCATTCAGGAATGGCTTTCGTTCTATTACAAGAGCCCCATGGCTGCTGCCGGGCTGATCCCCGAGAATGACCTGTTCATCCAACAGACCAAATTCAAGAACACGCTCCGCTGGATCATGGGAGAGGATCAGATCACCCATCTTGGAGTGGAGTACTACGAGTACGACAAGACGTGACATTCATTGACGCCGTCGTAGTAGTGTTTGGTCTGGCGCTCTTGGCCGGGGAACTTTGGTACTTTCTTGGCCCTCGGCGATCGGAAACTCAGGCGAGCGGCGCCGCAGACGGTGTACAGGAAGTTCAGGTTCTGGTAAAGGGTGGTTATCACCCAGACGTAATTCCAGTTGAGGCGGGCCGCCCGGTCCGCCTCGTCTTTTACAGGGATGAAACTGCCGAATGCACCGAGCAGGTTGTTTTTGATGCATTGGACATAGATCGAGAACTACCCTCGTTTCAAAAGACGGCAATCGAGTTCACGCCCTACGAACCTGGTGACTATCACTTTCGGTGTGGCATGTCGGTGATCCGTGGACGAGTGGTTGCCGAAGTCGGACGTGAAGGAGCTCGTTCCAACTTGGGCAAGGGGCACGCAAAGCATGGCTAACGCCAGGATCACATTGCCGATCGAAGGAATGACCTGCGGTGCATGTGCGGCCACGGTTCAGAAGCGCCTGTTGCAGGAGGGAGGCGTACAGGATGCAGCGGTAAACTACGCTACTGGCAAATCGACACTCACCGTCGACGAAGAAGAGGTGAGAGTCGCGGACCTCGTCAGGGCGGTCCGAGACGCCGGGTACGATTGTGCGAAGGCCACACTGAGTTTTAGGGTAGATGGACTTCACTATGCCAGTGGGACTGCGAGGATAGAGCAGGAGTTGGCGGTTCTGCCTGGTGTTCTGTCTGCAGTCGCCAATCAGGCTACCGAGCAGGTCGTCGTCGAATACATACCTGGAATGGTCGCTGCCGGCGATCTGCAGGACGCAGTAGAGTTGGCCGGATTCACTGTCTCCGAACCGCTGCCGACAGAGGATCCCGTGGAGCGCGAACGGGCGAGGCGAAAACTGGAGACCGGTCGCCTGCGCTGGCGATTCGTCGCTGCAGCCCTGGCCGCAGCGCTGACTATGGTCGGGTCTATGCCTTTGATGGATGGTATGGACGCAAAGGGCGGAGACATCTTCGCTCGGCTAATGGCCCCGTTGAGCGAAACGCTCCGTACTCTGTTCCCACAACTCTACGATCTTCCGCACGACCTTCTGAGGCTAGGCATGCTGGCCATCACCATTCCGGTACTGCTTTGGTGCGGGCGGCAATTCTACGTAGCAGCCTGGAGCGGCCTCAAACACCGCACGGCCGACATGAATACCCTAATAGCGGTTGGAACTGGTGCGGCGTTTCTCTATTCAGCTGTCGCGACTCTAATTCCGGCTGTGTTCAGTGGAGCCGGGTTGCCGGCGGATGTCTATTTCGAAGCGGTCAACGGGATAATTGCCCTCGTACTCCTCGGACGCCTGCTCGAAGCCAGCGCCAAGGGTCGTGCGTCTGAAGCTATCGGCCGGCTCGTGGGTCTCAGGCCGAAGACCGCCAGGATTCAGCGAAACGGGAAGGACCTGGAGATCCCCATCGAGGAGGTGCAAGTCGGCGACTCGGTAATGGTGAGGCCGGGCGAGTCGATACCTGTTGACGGCGTTTTGTTGTCGGGCGAATCCAGCGTATCGGAGGCGATGCTGACTGGAGAACCGATGCCTGTCGATAAGAGGCCGGGCGACTCCGTATTTGCAGGCACCGGAAACGGTCTGGGCTCATTCACATTCGAGGCTCGTGCGGTCGGAAAAGACACGATGCTTGCGCAGATCGTACGCCTGGTGGAGGAAGCTCAAGGATCCAAGGCGCCTGCTCAACGTCTGGCCGATCAGGTCGCGGGCATTTTTGTGCCGGTGGTTATCGCGATTGCGATTCTCGCCTTTCTCGCATGGTTCGTAATCGGACCGCCACCTCAGTTCGTGTTCGCAACCGTTGCGCTCGTCACAGTACTCGTGATTGCGTGTCCCTGCGCGCTGGGACTTGCCACTCCAACGGCTATCCTGGTTGGAACCGGGAAGGGCGCTGAACTCGGGATCCTGATTCGAGGCGGCGAAGCACTCGAAACTGTCCACCGGGTCGATACCCTCGTATTCGACAAGACCGGCACTATCACAGAGGGGAAGCCGACCGTCACGCACGTGCTCGGGAAAAAGCGCGCAGACGGCACTACAGTCGGGGCGTCAGAGTTACTCAAGTTGGCCGCCGCCGTGGAGGCGCGGTCAGAACATCCTGTAGCGTCCGCAATCACCGAGTCGGCCGAAGAGAAGTTGATCGAAGTTCCAAACGTGGAGCGGTTCGTGGCCATGGAGGGTCGCGGCGTCCGAGGCCTAGTTGGGAAGTTCCTCGTAGAGGTAATCAGTGTACGGCATGCCGAGGAGCGGAGCCTGGACCTGGGAGGCCTAAACGACAAGGCGGAACGCCACATTCTCCAGGGCCGATCACCGCTCGTGGTTGTTGTGAACGATACCGTGCAAGGGCTGATAGTAGTTGCGGATGCGATCAAACCCGAGGCATCCGACGCGATGGTACGGCTCAACCGAATGGGGTTCGAGCTGTTCGTTCTGAGCGGTGACAGCAAGGTGGTGACCGGGCTCGTTGCAAAAGAGATAGGTATCGACCGCGTTATTGCCGAAGTGGGACCGGCAGACAAGGCGGATGAGATCAAACGTCTTCAGGAAGATGGCCGAGTCGTCGGGATGATTGGCGATGGACTGAACGACGCCGCCGCGCTCGCTCAGGCGGATATCGGTTTTGCGGTTGGCACCGGAACCGACGTGGCTATCGAAGCATCAGACGTCACTCTGGTGAGGGGAGATCTTCACGCGCTGGTCACTGCGGTGCAGCTATCCCAAATCACCATGCGAACGATCCGACAGAACCTGTTTTTCGCATTCATGTACAATGCACTGTGCATTCCGCTCGCCGCCGGCGTACTTTACCCGCTAACGGGATTGCTTTTGAGTCCCATCGTAGCGAGTGCCGCGATGGCCGCATCGAGCCTCAGCGTGGTAGGGAACAGTTTGAGACTCAACAACTTCAAACCATCAGAAAACTGACTGACCATGCGATTCTATCATCGAACGTCACTTCCACCCGACGATGTGCTAGCAGAAGCCGAACGGTACTTCGAGTCCATCGGCACACTCGCCGAGAGTGAAGCGCGAGCCAGGATTTTCTCTGGCTCTTTGGGGCGAATCTCACTAGGTGTCCGACCCGAGGGAGGACACTACACCAGGGTCACCCTGGAGACGGATCAGCCTTGTCAGGGTGAAGCAGACAAGCTCGCCAAGGGGTTTTTCACGACGATCCACCAGAAAGCGCACCCCGACCACTTGGCGCGCGGAGCACACTGATATGGCGAAGGTGAGTCTCAAAGTGACCGGCATGACCTGCGACCACTGCCGCGGACGGGTCGAGGACGCGACAAAAGCGGTGCCGGGAGTATACGGCGTTTACGTGGATTTGGCAGAAGGCTTTGCCGAGATTGACTTCGAAGACGGTAAGACAACTCCTGAGGCGCTCGTCGCAGTGGTGAAATCGGCCGGATACGAAGCCGAAATCACCAGCTAGCGCGAACACAAGCTGAACTAGGGGGTTACGGCGCTTGGCCACCTAACCGACGTGGCCGGGCGCCGTTGTGTTGCTCCTGAAGCACTGATTGCGACCAGATGATTCCGGATCGCGGTGACCGCGGCATCAGTGCGGATGGCGAAACACCATGCATTGTTTCCCCAAACACGGTGTCCGGGGGGTATGGCTCCGGAGCGGCGTATCGCCGCCGAAGCTGGCCTCCGAATTGCGCAGATGATGCTGTCCCGAGCCAGGCCTGCAGGAGCTAGCACCAAGATGCGTATTTGAGATGGGGAGGCAGCTACGGTATCCACAGTCCATCCAGGAGCTGAGCATGCTTCGTTAATGGCGTGTTCGCAGAAACGTGCTGTGGCGGGTATCTTGAGCAACGCGCGGGTGCGATGTAGGTCGCAGATGACGTGGTACCACTGTTTCCGGGCTGATGGGTTCGCGTAGGGATTCATGCCGGCAACGATGCTGCAACCGCGGCCGACGTGCATACCCAGAATCACGCGTCGTGTAGCAGAATAATCCGAACCGATCAACGCGTGGCTTTCTACATTGGTCGGGAACAGGTAATTCCAAATTCCGACTGAGAATCCAATTGGGAATCGATCTACACATTCATTCCGATGCGTCTGACGGAACGTGCCCACCTAGGGTCGTTGTCGAACGCGCAGCGGAGGTTGGCCTAGATACGATTGCGATCACCGATCACGATACTGTGGAGGGCTTCGAGACCGCGGCATCGGTGGGCAGAGAGATTGGGGTGACGGTGGTTTCGGCCTGCGAGTTCAGCGTAGCTGCCTCTTGGGGTGAACTGCACCTCCTTGCGTATTTCCTGCCTCACAAGGATCCGCGGCTAGTCTCATTCATCGAACACCAACAGGTCATGCGCTCTCGCAGGGCGGAAGCGATAGTCGGGCGTCTAGCTGACGTAGGAGTCCATGTCGATTTGGAGGATGTGCTCGCGAATGCTAAAGGCGCGGCGGTCGGGCGCCCTCACGTAGCCCGTGCTCTCGTGGATAGTGGGGCTGCGACGGACATCAACGATGCGTTCCGCAAATATCTCGCATCCAAGCGGCCCGCATTCGTGCCTAAGAAACTCCCAGAACTCCGGGACGTTACGGAACTGGTTCGGTCTCTGAACGGCGTCACGTCAGCGGCACACTTGCGCTCACGTGCGACCAGGACAACCTTGATCGGTCTCAAAGCGGCCGAGGTTGATGCGGTAGAGGTGCTGCATCCAGCGCATGTGGAAATAGTCGCAGAAAAAATTTCTGCCCTAGCCATCGAGGTAGGCCTACTCAGAACCGGTGGCTCTGATTGGCACGGTGAAGATTCTCCCGAATACGAACGCGCTCTCCTCGGGGGGGTCGACATGCCAAGAGAGTGGTTGACGGAAATCGAAAACCTTCATGATGAACGCATGAAGGCATAGGCAACTTTCGAAAAGGAGCGGGTCTGTGGCGCCTCAACCCAAAATCGTGTGTCTCACAAACGGAATGTTCATGGAGAACTGTTATCTGATTGGGTCTCCTGAAACATCTGAAGCTGCGCTCGTGGACCCCGGGGAAGAGGCTGGCATGTTCCTGCGGCGACTGGAACACGAAGAGTTGGAGTTGAAACAGATTTGGCTCACGCATGGGCACGTGGATCATGTGGATGGTGTGCAGCAAGTCGTTCGAGAAACCGGAGCAGAGGTCTACCTTCATCCTGAAGATCGGATGCTCTACGACAATTACGAGGCACAACGGGCCAAGTACGGGCTCAGTGTGGTTGATTCACCGCCACCGCCTGATCACGATCTCGGACATGGTAATGAGCTCAACGTTGGCGACTTCACGTTCACGGTTCGTCATGTGCCGGGGCACAGCAAAGGTGGGGTGGCCTTCGTGGGCCACGGAGTGGTGTTTTCAGGCGATGCACTCTTCACCGGCTCGATCGGCCGAACCGATTTGCCGGGTGGGGATACGGACACGCTGCTGACCAGTATCCGCGAGCAGCTGCTGTCACTGCCCGACGATACGATTGTCTACCCAGGGCACGGGCCCGAGACTACGATCGGGACCGAACGCGATTCAAATCCATTTCTCTCTGGTGTATATGGCAGATTCTAACAACGGTCCGCGCATTAGGCCGCGAGGGCCGGACGAAGTCGAGCCGCAGGTCAAGCGGATATTCGAGGCGTTTTTGAAGGAACGCGGAAACATTCCCAACATGTTCCGCACGGTTGGCGTGTTACCCAAGCATCTCACCAGCATGATCCAGCACTTTTCGAATGTGATGAACGAAGGAACAGTTCCTGTTCTCCTGAAGGAACTCATTTCGATTCGAGTGTCGTCGCTGAACGGGTGTCGCTACTGACTGGCCTCACACACCGCCTTGGCAAGGCGGCTGGGAGCGAAAGAGGAGTGGCTGACAATCCTACGCCGTGAAACTCCTGAGGAAGACGCGGCAGGTGAGGGCTCAGAGGAGGGCCTCGAACCGGGTTGGATAGCGGCGCTCCGTTATGCGGAAGTGGTGAACGACAACGGTCACCTGGTGAGCGACGAACTGTACGAGGCATTATCGACGCATTGGGACGAGGCCCAAATCATCGAGATTACTCTGGTGATAGGGCTCTTCGCCTACTTCAACCGCGTCAACGACGCCCTGCGAGTAGATATAACGAAATAGGCGAGAGCGTTCCGCCACATGGAGCACTCCCGCCTAATCGGAACAACCGACCGCCCGTCCGCCCTACCGCCTGTCCGCCTTTGATGCCGAAGGGGGGACTCGAACCCCCACGGGCGAAAGCCCACAGCGTCCTGAACGCTGCGCGTCTACCAATTCCACCACTTCGGCGGGAACTTCTAAGCCGCAGCCGAATATAGACGGCGTATAGAAGGACCGTCAAGGCTTCAGCTTGACCGGCCGGAAGTGGTTCTCTATCTTGGACTTAGCTCGTGTCCAAGAATGCCAGGCCGGAGCCTTCTTCCGGTCACGTCGTGGCCCGGAACCGGAAGGCCCGCTTTGACTACCACATTGAAGAAACGTGGGAGGCAGGCTTGGTACTCACCGGAACGGAGATAAAATCGGTTAGAGCCGGGAAGGTGAGCCTCAAAGGAGCATACGGTGTCGTGCGAGGAACCGAGGTCTGGCTCGAGGGCCTCAACATCGCGCAATACGAATCCGGTGGTTACGTCAACCACGATCCTGAGCGCCGCCGAAAACTCCTCATGAACCGTCGCGAAGTACAACGCCTCATTGGTGCGGTCGAACGTCGTGGACTCACCTTGGTTCCCCTGGACATTCATATCTCATCACGCGGTTGGGCAAAGGTGACTCTCGGCCTTGGCCGTGGTAAGAAACATCACGACAAGCGGGAAGATTTGAAACGCAAGGACGCTGATCGAGAGGCGAAACGAGCCATGGGGCGGCGCAGATGATCGCCAAAGCACTTGCGTTGGCTTTCTGCCTTTGGTTTGGGGAGGGCGAATTCCCGATCCCCGCTCCCGCGTCGATCGTTGTGGCCACCGCACGCGGTCAGGCGGAGGTGCCGGTATCAGTCGAGCGAGGGCATCCTGCTCTACCTATTCCACAGTTGACCGCACTGTTACCGATTACTGCCGAGTCGAACGGAGAGTGGGCGACGGTCGAATTCGCGGAAATGCCGTTCAGGTTTCTCTTAAATGCTCCCGTCTACTCACACAGCGGTAGCGTGTTTCCTCTGGTGGGTGGTGCGTACTCCATGCGGGATACGCTCTACGTCCCCCTGCAGTGGCTCACCAATGACATTCCACACTTTTTTCGTGAGGGCTTCCGCTACGATCCGTATGCAGCGCGTTTCGAGGACGCTCGTTTCGCTCCTGTTGTTTCCAATGGCACAACGGCGCCGCCTTCGGCAGAAGTGAGGCGTGCGGCGCCCGGCAGCGCAGCAGACCGGAACGGGTTTCGGATCCAACACAGAGTGGTGGTTGATGCTGGACATGGCGGTGCAGATCCGGGCACCTTGGGTCGCTTCCTGCCCCGCGGTGTGAACGAGAAGCATGTGACGCTTGCAATAGCACGTCGACTCAGGGATCGACTCGAATCGAAGGGAGTCCATGTCCTGATGACTCGAGACAGCGATGTTCTCCCTAATCTGCGGGATCGTGCTCCCCTTTGCAGCGAAGATTGCGGCCTATTTGTCAGCATTCATGTGAACAGTCTGGATCCGAGCCCGGGATACGAAAACGTCAGCGGATTCGAGACCTACTTTCTCGACGATGCACGCACCGCCGAGGCAGCGCGTGTTGCCGCAATCGAGAACGAAGCACTCAATTACGAGACGGGCTCTGCGCTTGAAGACGACGACCCGATCTCGTTCATATTCAAAGATCTCCACACCAACGAATACCTGCGGCAATCTGCTGAGCTAGCTGAAGAAATCCAAACTCACGGCGCACGGGTGCATCCAGGCGGAGGGCGACGTGTTTCTCAAGCGAGGTTTGCGGTCTTGGGTGCGGCCCGAAGGCCTGCTGTCCTGGTAGAAACTGGGTACAGCACAAACCGTCGCGATGGTGCGTTTCTCTCCTCAGCCACTGGTCAGCAGAGATTGGCGGAAGCGATTGCAGACGGGATCGTTTCGTACCTGAGGCATTATGAAGACAAGATTCTCACCGAGGGGGGCGGTGTGTGATGCCGGGGCGGCTGTTCGCTTTGCTGCTCCTTGGCGCAGCAACTGTCAGTGGCTGCGCCTATTTCAATGGCTTGTACAATGCCAACCAGTTGATCAAGGATGCGAGGCGGGCAGAGAGAGAAGGGCGTATCGGGGAAGCACGTTCGCTTTGGTCTCGCGCGGCAGTGAAGGCGGAATCGGTCGCCGTCAGATACGACCAGAGCAAGTATCACGACGACGCCTTGGTGTTACAGGGAATGGCGCTCTGGGCCGCGGGACAGTGTAGGAACGCCGCCGCACCCCTTCAGGCGGCTATCGAAATCAGTGATGATCCAGCCTTGGTGGAGAGGGCCCACTTCTTTCTCGGCCGCTGCGAGTACGAAGATGGGCAGATGGGCCCCGCCATATCCTCTTTCTCGCGGACCCTTCCTTCGGATGACACGCTCCTCGCATCGGGTGCGCACCTTTGGAGAGGGCGGGCCTACGAGGCGACGGGTCAACACTACCTGGCGATTGCCGATTTCCGTGCTTCATCGCTGGTTGATGCCGCATTCGATCTTGCGGTCGCGTACGCACGCCTCGATTTACCAGCTGACGCGGAGGACGTGTTGCGATGGCGCGTTGATGGAGATTTTGAGCCCGATCTTTGGACCGCAACGCTCGACTCTGTCGGCGATTTCCTCCCCGATCTTTCCGCGACGGTCACAGAGCTGCTTCTGGAGCGTTTGGACCTAGACGATGCGGAGAGCGGTGACCTGCTGCTTCGTGATGGCGAAATGTGGGTAGCGTGGGAAGAAGGTGAGCAAGCCGCCACGAGATTTTGGCGCGTTTTGGACGTGGCCCCGGGTACTCCAGCAGGCCGCATGGCCCGGTTCCGGTTGACGGTGGCTGAGGTCAGAAACACGCGTCAACTGGATCGTATGTCGGACTGGTCGGATACCTTGTCCACGGTTGCCGAGTTCTTTGGCACTTCCCGGCCATCGATATCGGAAATTGCGGCTGCGGTAGAGATGGCGTCTCTGAGTCTCCAAACCCCTGATTTGGACGTCGGTGCGCCTTACGATTGGCAGATGCAGAATCCTGATCTCGAGGTTTTCTTGGCGGCTGAAGAATTGCGCGACGTTGCCGACGCTCCTTTGATCGCGGCTTCGCTTTTCCAGGAGTTGGTGGACAGGTACCCGCAATCCGTAGTCGCACCCAAGGCTCTGCTGGCCGCTGCCGCCCTCGACCCAACTCGCGCAGACAGCCTCACGACCGAAGCGCGGCGATTATACCCGCAATCTCCGTATACGATGGTGCTTCGGGGTGTGGCTCTCGATGCATATGCTGCCATCGAAGATTCTCTCCGGACCTTGATTCTTGCCAGACGAGGTGCAATTTGAGAGGGCTCGGATCTTAGAGGTCTGACCATATCCACTCAGCCGGCCCTTTTTTGCGCCCGAAGTGTATATAGATACTGAACGAAATCTGAGGTGAAATTGTCGATTGAGTTCGGAAAAATCGGATACTTCGCAGCAGTGCTGGTCGTGTTTGGACTTGGGCTTACGTCGCCAGCCTTTGCTCAGGATGAGCGGCTGGCGGAAGCAGTCCAGGTGGCTCAAGACGCGTGGCTACGCCATGACGTGAGGGCGTTGGTTTCGAGCAGCGACACCGTGCGGCTTCACATCCCGGAGCTGCCACCATCCGCTTCACTCCGTCCCGGACAGGCATCCCGCCTGCTGGACAGATATCTCTCCCCGACCGAGGAAATCTCGTTCGAGCTCCTGAACGTGCGCGAGTTGGCAGAAGACCACGCATACGCCGAGGTGCACCGCACATTTGTTGTGAAAGGCACTGTTGAGGAGCGTGAGGAGACTGTGTTTTTGGGCTTCAGGTTGATCCGGGGCAACTGGAGCCTCCGCGAAGTCCGAGTGACACCGTAAATACTGCCTTGCGCGGCATTTACGCCCCACCTATATTTCGAGGCTCTTACATTCTGACGGAGTAGTCCCTTGAAGGTTCGCTCAAGCGTTAAGCCGATATGCGAGCACTGCAAGATTGTGCGTCGTAAAGGTGTGACCAGAATCATTTGCAAGCGGAATCCGAAGCACAAGCAGAGGCAGGGATAACGCATGGCTCGTATTGCAGGTGTCGATTTACCGAGAGGTAAGCGCGTCGAAGTCGCGCTGACATATATCTATGGCGTAGGACAATCCACGTCGCGCCATATTCTGGAGCTCACGGCCGTAAATCCCGACACGCGTGTCCTCGATCTTTCGGACGCAGAGGTAGCTCGTCTGCGCCAGGCGATCGAACGGAACGTCAAGGTGGAGGGAGCCCTGCGGACCGAAGTCGCGATGAACGTAAAGCGGCTCATGGATATCGGAAGCTATAGAGGCACTCGGCACCGCCGTAATCTACCGGTGCGAGGTCAACGGACGCATACGAACGCCCGGACGAAGAAGGGACCGAGGCGCCCCATAGCCGGGAAGAAGAAAGCGGTGAAGAAGTAGATTATGGCCCAAGTACGAGGTACCACCAAGCGGTCGAAGAAGGTAGTGGAGTCCGAGGGTATCGCTCATATCACCGCTACGTTCAACAATACGCTCATCACAATTACCGACCTCAAAGGGAACACCGTGGTTTGGGGTTCCGCTGGCAAGTCGGGTTTCAAAGGCTCCAAGAAATCGACATCGTTCGCGGCGACGGTTGCTGCGGAAAACTGTGCTCGTGAGGCGCTGAACATGGGCGTGCGGAAAGTGCACGTGCGGGTTCAGGGTCCTGGAGCTGGCCGCGAGTCTGCGATTCAGGCAATGGCTTCGGCGGGACTTCAGGTTGCATCAATTCGCGATGTTACGCCGATACCGCACAATGGGTGTCGTCCGCCAAAGAAGAGGCGGGTGTAACATGGCTAGATACACTGGACCAAGTTGCAAGCTGTGCAGGCGTGAAGGCACCAAGCTGTTCCTCAAAGGAACGCGATGCCTCACCGAGAAATGCGCCGTTGACCGTCGTGAGTACGCGCCGGGGCAACATGGCGCGGCAGCCGCAAGGCGTCGAAAGGTCTCCGAGTACCAGAAGCAGCTTCGGGAGAAGCAGAAGGTCAAGCGGATCTACGGGATGTCGGAAATGCAGTTCCGCAACACTTTCGAGAAGGTGCGGAAGCTGCCGGGCGTCACAGGCTCCAATTTGATCATTGCTTTGGAGTCGCGGTTGGACAGCGTGGTACATCGCATGGGGTTCGCAGTGAGTCGCAAGTCTGCCCGACAGCTCGTGCGACATAGACATATCGAAGTGAATGGCCGCACCGTGGACATTCCGTCGTATCGCGTGCAGCCAAACGACGAAGTGAGAGTAGCAGAGAAGAGTCGGGAACTGACGGTCGTTCGAGCGTCGCTAGACGCATTGTCGCGTGCCACACCGGTCTCCTGGATTTCAGTGGATACTGAAAAGGCCATCGGAAAGATCACTGAGGCACCGACTCGTGAGACTATCCCTCTTGCCGCACAAGAGCAGCTAATTGTCGAGCTCTACTCCAAATAAGATGACAATCGATCTAACTGGTTTGGTTCGACCCCACGTGGTCGAGATGACGAGGCAGGAAGAAAGCCTGCACGCCGCAGATTTTCGCCTACAGCCGCTCGAGCGAGGCTTTGGCCATACTCTCGGTAACGCGCTACGCAGGATGTTGCTGTCGTCCCTGCGGGGCACCGCGGTTTGGGCCTTTCGCCTCGAAGGTGTTGTTCACGAGCACCAAACGGTGCCAGGCGTGGTGGAAGACATCCACCAGATCATTCAGCGTCTCAAGAACCTGACGCTGGTTCTCGACGAGGAAGTGGAAGAAGCGGTAGTCCACCTCAAAGTCGACACTGCCGGGCCTGTTTGCGCAAAGCACCTCGAGCCACACGGCTCTGTGAGTATCGTGGACCCCGAGCACTTGTTGTTCACCCTGCAGGAAGACCGTGAAATTACGGCCGAACTGTATGTGAACAAGGGCAGGGGATATGTAGAAGGCTCACAACAGCCCGAGGATCGTTCGCTGCCGGTCGATCTAGTTCGGATCGACGCAATGTACTGTCCGGTGCGGCGCGCGAACTTCACTGTGGCGGAAACGCGCGTGGGCCAGAGGACGGACTTCGACAGCGTCACGTTGTCGGTTGAGACCAATGGCGCGATCGAACCTGAAGATGCGGTTGCATATACCGCGGCGCTCCTTCAGGAGCATCTCCGGTACTTCACGGACTTCGGGCATGTTCCGACGGTGCCAGACACCGAAGAGGGAGATCCGGCGGCCGACACGGCACGCTACCGGGATCTGCTTTCCAAGCCCATTGACGATTGCGGCCTCTCCGTGCGCTCGATCAATTCGCTCAAGAATTCCAGTATCAGCACGCTGGGCGACTTGGTGCAGTATTCGGAAGAGGACATGCTCAAGGTCAAGAATGTGGGCGAGAAGGCATTAGGCGAGATCAAAGACATGCTCGAGCGGGAAGAGCTTGGTTTTGGGATGGCCTTTGAAGAAATCGATGGGGAACTTGTGGTGACGAACCCGGGGTCTGCGGCAGTACAAGCCGGAGAGCCGGTAGAGAGCGAGAGCGAGTAGTAAAGTGCGACATCGTAAAAGAGGGCGTCAGCTCAGCCGAACGTCGAGTCACAGGCGGGCGATGCTCAGAAATATGGCAACGTCACTGTTTCAGCACGATCGCGTGGTGACCACGCTGGCGAGAGCAAAAGAGCTGCGACCGTTTGCCGAGAAGTTGATCACATGGGCACGACGCGGCGACCTGCACGCTCGGCGCCAGGTCGAGAGGTCAATCAAGGATCGGAAGGTTGCGGGCAAACTGTTTGGTGAGATAGGCCCGCGTTTCGCCAGTCGTCCTGGAGGCTATACTCGAATCGTCAAACTTGGTCATCGCTCAGGCGACGGTGCCGAGACGGCGCGGATAGAGCTGCTTGCAGAGTGAGCCCGTGGCCTTTCCACGGCGTGGTTATGCCACTTGAAAACCAAATGGGGACCCTGTGGTCCCCATTTTTCTTACTCGCTAGCCGCGGTGAGCTCGGCTGGCCCCCTCGGTGCTTTAGTCACCTTATTCGATCTGATGCAACTCGTACAAACACGAATACGTTTGGGTTTGCCGTCCACCATGGCTCTCACTCGCTGCAAGTTGGGAAGCCAACGTCTTTTGGTCTTATTGTTGGCATGACTGACATTGTTGCCAGTTCGGGGTCCCTTGCCACAAATCTCACAAATGCGGGCCATATGCGTGCAACTCAGCAGTTGAATTTCAAGAAAAAAGTTACGACCCAACAAGCTACCTATGCCGGGCCCGAGGTTCAAGGCCTGAATTCAGGAGGCTACAGATGCCAACCGCAATGATAACCGGTATCACGGGGCAGGATGGGTCATATCTAGCCCAGTACATGCTTTCCAAAGGCTACGAGGTTGTGGGTGTTGTGAGAAGGACTTCGCACGATTCCTACGAGCGTATCGGCGGGTTCATCGACCGGGTCACGGTTCTACCTGCCGATCTGCTGGACCAACATTCGCTCACCAGCGTGATTCGCGATGTCAAACCGGACGAGATATACAATCTAGCTGCGCAGAGTTTCGTTCCGACCAGCTGGACTCAACCGGTATTGACGGGTGAATTCACCGCGCTCGGAGTCACGCGGATTCTCGAAGCTGTGCGGTTGGCTCACCCAGAGGCGAGGTTCTACCAGGCAAGCTCGTCGGAGATGTTTGGGAAGGCTGTGGAGACACCGCAGAACGAAAACACTCCGTTTTATCCACGCTCGCCGTATGGAGTCGCAAAGACCTACGCGCATTGGATCACCGTCAACTACCGCGAGTCGTATGACATCTTTGCTGTGAGCGGAATCCTCTTCAACCACGAGTCACCGCGCCGAGGCTTGGAGTTTGTAACCCGCAAGATCACGGATGCCGTTGCCCGCATCAAACTGGGCCTCGCAAACGAGCTGAGGCTCGGAAACCTCGATGCCAAGCGCGACTGGGGTTATGCAGGCGACTATGTGGAAGCGATGTGGCTGATGCTTCAGCAGAAGTCTCCCGAAGACTACGTTATCGGGACCGGTGAAACCCATTCAGTGAAGGAATTTGTCGAGATTGCATTTGGCCATGTCGACTTAGAGTGGGAACCGTACGTGAAAACCGATCCTGCGTTCATGAGGCCGGCCGAAGTGGAAATTCTCCTCGCCGACCCGGCGAAGGCGCGGCGTCTTCTGGATTGGGAGCCGAGGGTGTCGTTCAGGGAACTCGTCGAGATGATGGTCGACGCTGACCTCAAACGTCTTTCGATCGCGTCATGAAGATCCTCGTTACGGGAGCCGACGGTTTCGTCGGGTCTCGTCTGGTCTCGGCGCTAGCCGCGCTCGGCCACGAGGTTGGTGCCGGTGTTATTCCCAGTGCGCCTGCCAGTTTGCTGGCGCGTCGTGCGGCCTTTCCAAACACAACTGTCGTTCGAGAGCTGGATCTTCGGAACACCGAATCGGTCGACGCCGCTGTGGGTGCGGGTTGGGACGCGGTTGTGCACCTCGCGGCCGCAGCATCAGGAGCGGAAGCGAGCCGCAATCCGTTGCCCGCATGGGAAGTGAATACTCTCGGCACGGTGAGAGTTGGAGAGGCAATGGGTCGAGGCTGCTTGGGCGGTGGTGATCCGTTGTTGCTCTTCGTCTCAACCGCTGAGGTCTATGGAGCTGGTGTTTCAGAAGCCAGGGCCGAGACAGACCCGACTCGACCCTGTTCTTCTTATGCGGTTTCGAAGCTCGCCGCGGAGTCCGCTGTATTGGAAGTGAGCCGTCGCACAGGCCTGAAGACCATAATCGCTCGTCCGTTCCCGCACACCGGTACCGGGCAAGACGATCGTTTTGTGGTTCCAGCCTTTGTTAGGCGGATACTGGAGGCGAGACGGTCGGGCTCTTCGTCCTTTAGAGTCGGTAACCTGAACCCTGTGCGCGACTTCTTGCACGTAGACGATGTGGTGGATGCCTATTGCCGGCTCATCGACGCGGGGATTGCGGGGGAGATCTACAACATTGCATCTGGATCGGGTGTCTCGGTCAAGGAGATCTTGGAGATGGTGTTGGCGGCAGCTGGCGTCGACCTAGATACCGAGGTGGACCCTGAACTGGTACGGCCTTCGGACGTGCCCCATCTCGTCGGTAGCAGCACTAAGCTGAGCCACGACACTGGCTGGCAACCCAAGCGCACATTGGAACAAGCAATTCGAGAGGTAGTTGATGCCCAAACGGACTGATCTGGAGTCGATCCTGCTCATAGGCTCTGGTCCGATCGTTATCGGTCAGGCGGCCGAATTCGATTATTCCGGTACACAGGCAGTGAAGGCACTCAAGGAAGAGGGGTACCGGGTCATCCTAGTGAATTCGAATCCCGCGACCATCATGACCGACCCCGAGCTGGCCGACCGCACCTACGTAGAGCCAGTGGCACCAGAGTGGGTTGCCCGTGTGATCGAGCGCGAACGGCCCGATGCGCTACTGCCTACGATGGGTGGCCAAACCGCCCTCAACGTTGCCATGGCACTGGCAGAGGACGGAACGCTCGACGAGTTCGGCGTTGAACTCATTGGCGCGGACATACGCGCCATTCGGTTGGCTGAAGATCGCCAGGAATTTGCTGACGCGATGAAGCGTATCGGCCTGGCGGTGCCGGTTGGTTCCGTTGTTGGCTCACTGGACCAAGGTTTTGAGATCATTGACGAAGTCGGGTATCCGGCCATCATCCGCCCGTCTTTCACCCTCGGCGGAACTGGCGGCGGCGTTGCCTACAACCGCGAGGAGTATGAAACGCGGCTGCGCCGAGCACTCGAACTCTCTCCGGTCGGCACGGCACTGGTGGAGCGGTCGGTTATTGGCTGGAAAGAGTTCGAACTCGAGGTCATGCGGGATGGTAGAGACAATGTCGTAATCGTCTGCTCGATCGAGAATCTCGACCCAATGGGAGTGCATACCGGCGATTCGATAACTGTCGCACCCGCGATGACTTTAACCGACCGAGAATACCAGGTGATGCGCGATGCTTCAATCGCGATCATTCGGGAAATCGGTGTGTCGGCGGGTGGGTGCAACATTCAGTTTGCGGTCAATCCGAGCACCGGCGAGATGCTGGTAATTGAAATGAACCCCCGAGTATCCCGGTCGTCGGCGCTGGCCTCCAAAGCCACAGGATTCCCCATCGCTCGAATTGGTACGAAGGTCGCTGTAGGCTACACATTGGACGAGCTGCCCAACGACATTACAAAATCCACTCCAGCTTCATTCGAACCGGTACTCGACTATGTGGTGGTGAAGTTCCCACGGTTCGCGTTCGAAAAGTTTCCCGAGACCGACCCTAAGCTCACGACACAGATGAAAGCTGTCGGCGAGTCGATGGCGATTGGCCGGACGTTCAAAGAGGCCTTTCAGAAGGGTTTGCGGGCACTCGAAATCGACCGTTGCGGTTGGGTGAGCGCCGCTCATCCCGAGGACGACGGCCTCGACGGCGATGACTACGAATCTCTTCGTCAGGCGCTGCGTGTGCCGACGCCGGAGCGGGTCTTCCAGATCAAACGTGCGATGAGGGCCGGCCTGCCGGTATCGGAGATCGGAACGCTTTCCCACATAGACCAGTGGTTTTTGGCTCAGCTGCACGAGCTCATAGAAGCTGAGGACCGATGGATCGCTGTAGGCCAGGTCGACGAAGAGATCCTGCAATCCATGAAACGCATGGGGTTTTCGGACCAGCAGCTTGCATACCTCAGGGGCCTGCAAGAGCAGGATGTTCGTGAGCTGCGGTGGCGGTTTGGAATTCACCCCAGCTACAAGGTGGTCGACACCTGTGCGGGTGAGTTCCCCGCAGCCACACCGTACTACTACTCGTCCTATGACGAAGAGAACGAGTCAGAATCCCTTGGAGAAGAAGGCATCGTCATACTCGGAAGCGGCCCCAATCGCATAGGGCAGGGCGTCGAGTTCGACTACTGTTGCGTCCGCGCTGGGTTGGCGTTCAGAGAGCTGGGTTACAAGACGATCATGATCAACTCCAACCCGGAGACTGTATCGACCGACTTCGATATTTCGGACAAGCTGTACTTCGAGCCGCTCACTCTTGAGGATGTGCTCGAGATCATCAGAGTGGAGCAGCCGAAGGGGGCAGTCGTGCAGCTCGGCGGGCAGACGCCGCTCAAGCTGACTACCGCCTTCGAGGAAGCCGGAGTTCCTATACTTGGTACCAAACCGGACGCGATCGACGCCGCGGAAGACCGCCGCCGCTTTGAAGCTCTTTCCCGAGAACTCGGCGTCCGGCAGCCTGCCAATGGGACGGTGGTCAATCTCGATGAAGCGGTAGAGGTCGCCGAGAAGGTCGGTTATCCCGTATTGGTTCGTCCGTCGTACGTGCTTGGCGGCCGCGCCATGGAAATCGTCTATGACGAGAGATCGCTTCGAAACTACTTCCAGCGCGCGGTAGACGTTTCATCGGGCCATCCGATTTTAATCGATCAATTTCTCGAAGATGCGTTCGAGGCAGACGTGGACGCAGTGTGTGACGGAGAGAGGTGCTTGATAGGCGGCATCATGCAGCACATCGAGGACGCTGGGATTCACTCTGGTGACTCGGCGTGCGTTCTACCCTCCTACCTGATCGACGAAGCGGCCCTCGAGAAGATGGCCGAGCACACACGCAGCTATGCCAAAGCGCTCGAAGTGGTTGGCCTGATAAACGTCCAATACGCCGTGAAGGACGGCGTGGTCTACGTGCTCGAGGTGAACCCGCGTGGGTCGCGGACGATTCCGTTCGTGAGCAAAGCAACCGGTGTTTCGATGGCGAAGGTTGCCGCCGCAATGATGGTTGGAAAGAGTCTCGACGAGGTTGCTCCTGCAGACGAAGCACCGATACCGTGTGTCGCGGTCAAAGAGGCAGTATTCCCGTTCACCAAACTCCCGGACGTCGATACGCTCCTTGGGCCGGAGATGCGATCCACAGGCGAGGTCATGGGGATTGCCGACAGCCTCGGCATGGCGTTCGCCAAGGCACAGAGTGGCGCCGGCAGCCCGTTGCCGTTGGAGGGTACTATCTTCGTGACCGTCAATGACGGTGACAAACCCACGGTAACGCCGATCGTTCGTCGCTTCCACGAAATGGGATACGAGATCGTGGCCACTGACGGTACCGCTCGTTATTTGCGGTCTCGGGGCATACCAACCAAGCGGGTGTTCAAGATCTATGAGGGTCGTCCCAATATCTCCGACCTCATAGTGTCGGGGCAGGTTCAGCTCCTCATCAATACGCCGCTCGGAAAGCTCACGCAGAAGGACGACTACTTCATAAGGCGTACGTCGTTGCAGCGCGGCATTCCCTATGTGACCACCATGTCGGCCGCGAGTGCTGCCTGCGACGCGGTGCTGGCGCTGCGAAGTAGGCGCGGTGCTGTGCGGTGCCTCCAGGAATGGTACGAGATAGCCGAGAGGGAAGACGCGGCCCGGTGAGCCAGGGGGAATGGGAGGAGTTCAGCTCTCGGTTTGGTGACCGACTGGCGCTCGACGAACCACTCAGCGGTTACACCACCTATCGCATAGGCGGGCCTGCCGCCGCCATGCTCTTTTCGCGATCGACTGAGGATGTGGCGGATGCACTGAGGTTGTGCGCGGACAGAGAGATTCCCTGGGTGGCGCTCGGGCTTGGCTCGAACGTCCTGATTGCCGACGAGGGATTTCCCGGTTTGGTGCTGCGGATAGGCAAGGGTTTTGATGGAGTGTTGGAACAGAGTGAGGACGGATTTGTATGGAGGATGGCTGCTGGAATGCCAACACCCCGCCTAGCTCGGCAAACAGCGAAGGCTGGCGTTGTTGGAGTTCACAAGCTCGTAGGAGTCCCAGGCACGGTTGGGGGTGGTGTCGCCACCAACGCTGGCGCACACGGTCAGGAGTACAGTCGCATCGTACGAAACGTTGAATGTGTCGCGACTGACGGTACCGCAACGGAAATTTCCGGCCAAGAGATCGACTGGCAGTATCGAAAAGGGCTCGAAGGGGTTGCGGTTACTGCTGTAACATTCGAGTTCGAAACCGGAGATTCTGAGGAGCAGCTGGACGAGATCAAACACCTCCAGGCTGGGCGAAAGGAACATACTCCGTACGATATGCCTTGCTGCGGGTCGGTGTTCAAGAACCCTGGACCTCCAGCTTCGGCGGGGCAGCTTATCGACTCGGCGGACCTCAAAGGATTTCGGGTGGGTGCCGCGGAGGTGTCGAAGAAGCATGCCAATTACATTGTGAACCTTGGAGGCGCGACTGCGGCCGAGGTCCTGGAGGTCATTGAAGCAGTACGAGGACGTGTTTTGGGTGCATTTGGTGTGGAGTTGGAGCTGGAAGTTAGAATCATAGAGTGAGGTAATAGATGTCTGACTATTTCGTTCATGAGAGTTCTTTCGTCGATGACGGTGCCACGGTGGGCGACGGTACGAAGGTTTGGCATTTCTGCCACGTGATGCCGGGAGCTGTTATCGGCGAGAGATGCAATCTGGGCCAAAACGTTGTTGTGATGCCCGGAACAAAAATCGGCAACAACGTAAAGATCCAGAACAACGTCTCGATCTATGAAGGCGTGGTTCTGGAGGACGACGTATTCTGTGGACCGTCGTGTGTCTTCACCAATGTTGGGAGACCGCGCTCCCACATTTCCCGGAAGACGGAATACGAAGTGACGATCGTGGGGCGTGGAGCTTCCATTGGTGCGAATGCCACTGTCGTGTGTGGAATCGCGCTTGGCGAATTTTCGTTCGTAGGCGCTGGCGCGGTAGTCACTTCAGATGTTCTTCCGTACGCGTTGATGGTCGGCGTCCCAGCTCGGCGGGTTGGCTGGATGTGCAACTGCGGGGAACGCCTTCACCTGACCAACGGCCAGGGTGAGTGCGCTCGCTGTGGCTCCTCATATGCGGAGAAGTCAGGGCGACTGAAACAGATTGTCGACCCAGGCTGAGCCCAGTAACTTATTGCCAACCATATACTTGGGATAATCGTGAAAGTACCGCTATTAGATCTTTCGGCTCAGATGGAAACGATACGGGAAGAAGTGCTGCCGCCGTTTCTCGCCGCGGTCGAAAGCCAACGTTTTATCATGGGAGAGCCGGTCAGAGAACTCGAGGCCGCGCTTTCAGAATACATCGGCGCCGATCATGCCATTGCCTGTGCGAGTGGCACGGATGCATTGCTTCTATCGCTGAAGACACTCGAGCTCGAACCGGGCGACGAAGTCATCACCACGCCTTTCACCTTCTTTGCGACGGCGGGAGCGATTCACAACGCTGGTGGGCGCCCGGTATTCGTCGACATCGACCCAAACACATTCAACCTCGATGTCCAACAGGTTGAATCAGCGGTCTCGCCCCGCACACGTGCGTTGGTTCCGGTGCACCTGTTCGGGCAGATGGCGCCGATGGAACAACTCCTTGCGATCGCTGAGAAAAACGATGTTGCTCTCATCGAGGATGCGGCGCAGGCGATCGGCGCCAGACAGAAGATTGGCGATCGATGGCACATGGCGGGTGAACTAGGGACAACCGGAGCTTTCTCGTTCTTCCCCAGCAAGAACTTGGGTGGGTGGGGAGACGGAGGGCTGATAGTGACCCAGGATGCCGCTCTCGCAGATCGCTTGAGCAAACTGCGAGTGCATGGTGGTGCGAAGCAGTACTATCACGAGGAAGTAGGAACAAATAGCCGATTGGATACACTGCAGGCGGCCGTTCTGCTTGCCAAGCTGCCTCGATTAGATGGATGGAATTCCGCACGGCGTGCGCATGCTGACTTCTACACAGCTGCGTTAGCCGATTTAGGTTCGGTAGTCACTCCAACGACCGAATCAATCAACGAGCATGTGTTCAACCAGTACACGATTCGCACTGGTCGCCGGGACGAGTTGCGGAGCTTTTTGAACGAAAAAGGCATCGGTTCGGCGGTGTACTATCCAAAGTCACTACACCTACAGGCGTGTTTCGAGCATCTCGGGTATGCAGAAGGACAATTCCCGGAAACCGAACGCGCATCCGCAGAAGTCATATCTCTTCCGGTCTATCCAGAAATGTCTGAAGAACAACAGGCGTTCGTCGTCGCAGCATTGCGGGAGTTCTGTCAATGAGCAAGACTCGAGTGGCGGTCATTGGGGCGGGGAATTGGGGTCGGAATCATGTCCGTACTCTCGCTGGATTGCCGCAGGCGGACCTCGTTGCTGTATGCGATACAGATGGTGGTAGGCGGGAGGCGGTAGGCCGTCAGTACCCAACGGTGAAAACCACTGACAACATCGGTGAAGCTCTCGACCTGGCCGAAGCCGCCGTAATTGCCACGCCAGCAGCATACCATCCAGAACACGCCCATGCAGCTATTGAGCGCGGCATGCCGCTCTTGGTCGAGAAGCCATTCGCGCTATCAGTGCGCGAGGCCGAAGCGATGGCCGAGTTGGCGGACAAGAACAATGTGCCCGTGGTGGTGGGCCATTTGTTGATATACCACGCTGCGGTTGAGCATCTGAAGAAGCTGATTGGAGCGGGGGACCTGGGTGAGCTTTATTACCTCTATAGCCAACGGGTGAACCTGGGGCAAGTTCGGCCTGACGAAAACGCATTGTGGAGCTTTGGTCCGCACGATGCTGCCATTGCGGTTGAGTTGCTTGGTGCAGCACCGGTATCTGTATCAGCGCACGGCAACAGCTACTTACAACGAGGTATCGAGGATGTGGTTTTCATGATGCTCGAGTTTTCGTCGGGCGTGATCGCTCACGTTCAAATGTCGTGGCTCGACCCGCACAAGGAACGGCGTCTCACGGTTGTCGGTTCCAAGAAGATGGTTGTGTTTGACGACATGCAAATACGCGAGAAGCTCAAGATTTACGACAAAGGTGTCGATCGACCGCCGGAGTACTCTTCCTACGGGGAGAGTCTCGCCATTCGCGAGGGTGACATAGCAATACCGCGCATTCCAAATGCAGAACCTCTCGGCGCTGAACTTAGACACTTTGTTGCGGTCGCGTCTGGCTCCGAAAACTCACGAACCCCAGCCTTAAACGGGGTCGCGATCGTGCGTATCCTAGAGGCGGCATCAGAATCTCTGACAACGAATGGATCTACGATTCCAACTGGTTCTTTTTAAACGGATTGAGAAATGGATACAAAGGCTAAACTGATCTCGAAGGCAGAAGACCGTTCCGCATTGATGGGAGTCATTGGCCTGGGCTACGTGGGTCTGCCACTCGCTGTTGAATTTGCCGCGGCCGGGTACAGGGTGCTTGGATTTGACGTCAGCAAGAAGGCGGTGGATGGGATAAACAGTGGGGTATCCCACATCCAAGATGTACCCACCGAGCGGCTGAATGAACTTGTCTCCGAGGGGTTGATAGAAGCGACGACTGATATGGATAGGTTGAACGAAGTTGACCTAGTCAGCATATGTGTTCCTACCCCGCTCTCCAAGACTAAAGATCCGGACGTCTCTTACGTGATAGCTGCGGCAGACGCCGTCGCTCGAACCATCAGGGCGGGGCAGGCAGTCGTACTTGAAAGCACTACGTATCCTGGTACAACACGAGAGCATCTGCTACCCAGCATAGAGTCTCACGGATTCAAGGTCGGTGAGGATGTGTTCCTGGCGTTCAGCCCAGAACGCGTCGATCCAGGCAATCCGACTTGGCAAACCCGCAACACACCGAAGGTCATTGGAGGGATCACGGATGATTGTCGGGAGGTGGTAACGGCTCTCTATGGTCCTGCATTTGATACATTAGTGCCCGTCGAATCGCCCGAAGCTGCGGAACTGGTCAAGCTACTTGAGAACACGTACCGCAGCGTTAACATCGGCCTCGTCAACGAGATGGCAATTGTTTGCGACAAGCTCGACGTAGACGTTTGGGATGTGATCGACGCGGCAGCGACCAAACCGTTTGGCTTCATGAAGTTCACTCCTGGGCCGGGCCTGGGTGGTCACTGCATACCCATCGACCCTCACTATCTCGCCTGGAAGATGCGCGGGCTCAACTACAAAACTCGTTTCATCGACGTTGCTAGCGAGGTCAACTCCGAGATGCCGGCGTTCTGGGTGAGAAAGGTCGCAGAACGGCTCAACGAAGACGCAAAAGCGCTGCGCGGCTCCGAGGTGTTTGTGCTGGGAGTGGCATACAAACCCGATATCGACGACGTCCGCGAGAGCCCTGCGCTGGATATCGTGAGATTGCTTCGCCAGCAAGGAGCAGAGGTGCAGTATCACGATCCCTACATTCCCGAGCTCACCGAAGATGGTGAGGTATTGACCTCAATCGAGTTCTCGACTGACGCGGTTCAGAGCGCGGATTGTGTGGTCATCGTCACCGATCACTCCACCATCGACTACGGGATTATTGCAGAGCATGCCCAGCAGGTTGTGGACACCAGGAACGCACTGAAGAGAACAACCCAGTCGTGAAGATCGCAGTCGTCGGAACTGGCTATGTAGGGCTTGTCGTCGGCGCATGTTTGGCCGAGGCGGGTAACTACGTTCTGTGCGCCGACGTCGATGAAAAGAAAATTGCCGGCCTCAAGAAGAACGTCATCCCCATATACGAGCCTGGTTTGGAACCGCTCGTGTCTCGGAACCAGGCCAATGAGCGGCTGAAGTTCACTACCGACATTGGCACCGCGATTGAAGAGTCAGAAGTGGTGTTCATTGCAGTCGGCACCCCGCCGGATGAAGATGGCTCCGCAGATCTGCAACACGTAATCGATGTGGCTCGCTTGATTGGCGACCATATGAACCGGTCAAAGGTGGTGGTCACTAAGAGCACTGTACCGGTGGGCACCGCAAACAAGGTGCGCGCGGCGATCAGCGAACGAACGGCGATCGAATTCTCGGTCTGTTCGAATCCCGAGTTTTTGAAAGAAGGGGCAGCCGTAGACGATTTTTTGAAACCGGACCGCGTGGTGGTGGGAGTGGAGTCTGAGCGCGGAGCAGCCGTTATGCGCGAACTGTATTCACCATTCGTTCGTACCGGCAATCCTCTGATTATGATGGATATCGCATCAGCGGAACTCACCAAGTACGCGGCAAATAGCATGTTGGCCACCCGGATCTCGTTCATGAATCAGATTGCTGCGCTGTGCGAAGCTGTTGGTGCTGACGCACATATGGTGAGAAAGGGCATGGGCAGCGATCCGAGAATCGGTCGACAGTTCCTCTTTCCAGGGCCGGGATATGGTGGCTCGTGCCTCCCCAAAGACGTCCGGGCACTCATAAAGACAGCAGGCGAGTTCGGAGTGCCTCTGGATATCGTGAACGCGGCGGAAAGCACAAACGCCCGTCAGAAGACGGTTCTATTCGAGAAGTTGATCAACGCTCTCGGCGGGCTTCAAGAGGGTCACACAATATCTGTATGGGGGCTTGCGTTTAAGGCGCAGACAGACGACATGCGAGAAAGTCCAGCAATATCTCTGATCGAATCTCTGATCGAGTCTGGCGCCAGTGTCAATGCGTTCGATCCAAAGGCAAGCGCCAACGCTAGAGAGCTGTTTGGTCAGAGCGTCAATGTGTTGGAGTGCCCATATGACGCTCTGGTCGATTCTGATGCTCTTGTCGTTGTGACAGAGTGGATGGAGTTTCGCAATCCCGATTTCGAGCGAATGAAGATGCTAATGAGACAACCCGTCATCGTCGACGGTCGAAATCTCTACGATCCGGTGAAGATGGTTGACTTTGGCTTCCGATATTCCTGCATTGGTCGTCGGGCACCGGCGTGAGAGCACTTGTAACTGGCGCAGCTGGTTTTTTGGGCTCCCATTTGAGTGAGAGGTTGTGTAACGATGGCCACACTGTGGTTGGCATGGACAACCTCCTCACAGGCAGCATCGACAACATCGCCCATCTCGAGGATGGTGGTCGATTCGAGCTCGTCCGCCATGACGTGAGCAGGTTCATATCGGTCGACGGACCTATTGACGCTGTGTTTCATTTTGCCTCCCCCGCGAGTCCCATCGACTATTTGCGTCTTCCGATCCAGATACTCAAGGTTGGCTCGTTGGGCACGCACAATGCCCTCGGTATGGCAATGGCCAAGGGCGCGCGGTTTCTACTGGCTAGTACGTCTGAGATTTACGGCGATCCCCAAGTTCATCCCCAAACGGAAGATTATTGGGGGCACGTGAGTCCGGTTGGCCCCCGGGGTGTATACGATGAGGCTAAGCGATTCGCCGAGGCCATGACAATGGCGTATCACCGCTATCATGGAGTCGACACGCGAATCGTGAGGATCTTCAACACCTATGGGCCACGCATGCGCCCGAATGATGGCCGGGTTGTATCGAATTTTATTGTGCAAGCGTTACAGGGTGAGCCCTTGACCGTCTATGGAGATGGCTCACAAACACGCTCATTCTGCTATGTCGACGATGAGATCGAAGGAATAGTGCGGCTCTTAGAGCGAGGCTCACACGATCCTACGAACATTGGCAATCCCAACGAATTCACCGTTTTGCAGCTGGCAGAAATGGTTCTCGAACGTGTCGATACGTCTTCGAAGATCGTGTACAAACCGCTACCCGTCGACGACCCCAAGGTCCGCTGCCCAGATATCTCAAAAGCACAGGCGGATCTCTCCTGGGTACCAAAGACTTCGCTCGATGAGGGTTTGAATAGGACCATCGAGTTCTTTCGACACGTGGCATCTCGGTCGTGAAGAGGATCGTCGTAACCGGAGCCGCCGGGTTCATAGGCAGTAACCTTTGCGAG
Organism: uncultured Gemmatimonadaceae bacterium; assembly: GCA_964518955.1. GTDB lineage: Bacteria > Gemmatimonadota > Gemmatimonadetes > Gemmatimonadales > GWC2-71-9 > JBDGYW01. Next base: position 129,442 of record CAZFHS010000006.1, read on the forward strand.
GCGCTGATTGACCGCGGTCATGTTGTGACGGGCGTCGACAACTTCGATCCGTTCTACGAACGAGCCACAAAAGAGAGATGGCTGAAGCCGCTGCTCGCCCAACCGAATTTCCGGTTTTTTGAATCAGATGTCTGCGCCGCCGCAGGCTCGCCTGAGTGGATCAAGGATGTGTCCGCGGTCATTCACCTTGCCGCGCTGGCCGGTGTGCGAACCAGCGTGTCAGATGCCGCGCGATACATGGCGGTGAACGTGGGTGGCACGACCTCTGTTCTCGAGGCATGCAGGAATTCGGGGGTGAGACAGGTAGTCGTTGCGTCGTCTTCCTCGGTCTATGGCGAGAGAGGTGGACAACGTTTCGACGAGGCCGAGACCGGACTTGAACCGGTATCTCCATACGGGGTATCAAAATACGCCGGCGAACTCATCTCGCAGATGTATGCTCGGTTGCACGGGTTTCGCGTCGCTGCGCTCCGCTTCTTCAGCGTCTACGGACCTCGGCAGCGTCCGGATCAGGCCATATTTACGTTTCGTAGCATGATCTCGGCCGGTGAGCCGATCGAGTGCTTTGGTGACGGCTCAACCGCTCGTGACTATACTCATGTCGACGATGTGGTCGCAGGCATTCTCGGAGCCTTGGATTGGGTTGGAGATGAAGCTGCCGACTACCAAGTTTTTAATATTGGCTCAGGAAGATCTGTGTTGCTGAAGGACCTCCTGGAGATGTTGGGACAGGTCGTTGGCGGGGCACCGAAAGTACGCGAGGTTAAGCGACCGGCAGTGGACGTAAGTTGCACGTTTGCGACAATAGAAAAGGCGGCAGCCATACTTGGGTATGCTCCGCAAGTGAGACTCGAAGATGGACTCGCGCAGTTCAATGAGTGGTATGAGGTGACCTATGGACATCAGCGCTCATCGGTTGCTTGAGAGGGCAAAGGAACGGTCGGAGCTAGGTGACTACTTCGGCAGCATACATCTGCTGGAGGAGCTCATCGACACCGGCCGCGCGTATGCAGACGCGCACCAACTGCTCGGCCTGGCCTACCATATGGTTGGCAGGTCGGAGCGAGCGTTGCAGGCGTTTGACCGTGCGTTGGAGCTGAACCCGAGGTACGTCGAGGCGCACATTCATCGCGGTATCGTGCTGAGCGACCTGGGGCGCAGTTCGGAGGCAGAACTCGCGTTCACTATGGCGAGGGATTGCGGTGGCGCAGACAGGGGCGGTGTACAGGAACACCACGCCGCGAAACTGTCGAATCTGCATGCGTCTCTCGGTGAAGCCTACGTGGAGGCCGGCGCATTGAACCAGGCCATCGAACAGTATCAGGTTGCTCTGCGCCTTGGCCCGGATTTCCACGATTTGCGATACCGACTCGGCCGGCTGCTGCTGGACGCAGGCCGGTCTCTAGAGGCGCGTGAAGAGCTTCAGGTAGCCGCTGATGCGCGCCCCGGATCTTCAGCCAACCAGCTTGCGCTTGGATTGGCTTGCTACGTATCGGGCGATGCAGTGACCGCAAAAGAGGTTTGGCAAAAGAGTCTTGCGGAGAACCCGGACGATACGAGGGCACACGCGTATCTCGCGATGCTCGACCGGGGAGTCGATGCCTAGCATTCGGATCGGCGGGCTGGTTGGATTGGCGGTTTTAGTCTCCAGCTGCGGTGGCGCCGCCACGGAGCACGAGACGCTGGGAGACAGAGCTTATTCGGCCTTGCAGTTTGCAGAGGCTCTCGTGGAATACCGGCTGGCTCTCGTTCAGGATGCGGAAGATCCTGTGCTCCTGGCAAAAGCAGCTGCCGCAGCTCTTCACGCGGGAAGCCTGGTGGATGCAGCGGAGGTTTACCTGGCGCTGTCGGAAACCAATGGTGGAGAGCACCTCACCGAAGCTGCTGACGGTCTCGAGAGGGTAGCTCGCAACGCCCTCGAATCGGGCGACACCGAAGCGCTCACGGCGGCGTTGGGCGGATTGGAAACTGCGGCTCCCGGGCGCGCTCTCGGATCGTTCGCTAGCGAGCTGGCTCGTGAGATCGGCGATGGCGGTCCCTCTGAAGACGTGATGTCGGTACTCACATATGCGGCTGCGGCGGCGCCCGATGCTAGGCTGCTGGATTCGCTCATGTACAGGTATGCAGCCGTACTCAGGCAACTCGGAAGGTGCGAGGAAAGCGTCCCTGTGTTCGAGAGTTTGCTACGACGACAACGCGAACCTGCGGTGATTGATGCGGCCCGCAACGGGTTGGGGTACTGCGGCTTGATGGTGGCCAGGCAGTTCCACGGAGATTTACAACTGCCGCTCAGCGCTGAAGAGTGGTATCGTCGGACAATCAGAGGCACCGAAGGAACGACATACGGGCGGCGCGCATATCTCGGGTTGGGTGACGTTTTGTTCGCGCGCGGCGAATACGCCGGGGCTGCAGAGGCATACGAGAGCGTGCTCTTTGGAGCGGCGCCCGGCGATTCCCTTGCAGCGGTAGCTTATGAGAGACTCAACATGCTCGGGCAACCGGGAACGGACATACCTTAGAAGGGTTTGAAGAGGCGGCAATGGTGAAACAGGGGGCAGTAGTGAAGAGAAATGGATGTGCAGGGAGGCAGAGGGGCAGAGTAGCAGAGCAGCAGAAAAGCAGGGGCGCAACTGTGGCATCGGCGGCATACCGCCTGCTCGCCTGTCCGCCTGCCCGCCCGCCCGCCTGCCCGCCCGTCCGCCTGCCTCCCGTACCGCCCTACCGCCGTACCGCCCTACCGCCCGTCCTCGGCGCCATTATTGCCCTTCTGCTCACGGCGTGCAGCAATCGCCTCGACCCGTCACTGTATCCCACCACCGACGCGTTGTACGAGGTGTCCATGGCCGCATTCGAGCGCGGCGACTGCGGCGATGCGGAGATAGGCTTTCAGCGTCTCAGCTATGACCTGTCGATGCGTGACCCCCGCCGGGCAGGCGTTAGGTTCAATCTCGCCGAGTGCCAGTTCAGAGGAAAACGATACCTGGAAGCGGCGCGCGAATTTCGCAGAGTGGCCGACGAACATGCGCAAGATTCGATCGCTCCTTTCGCGCTGCTTCGTGCCGGAGATTCGAACTCGCGGCTCTGGCGGCGATCCGAGTTGGATGCAACCTACGGTTTGAGTGCGCTGACCGTTTACAGTGAGGTATTGACTCGCTATCCGAACAGCCCTGGTGCAGCCGAGGCGAGGGAAAAGGTCGGCGAGCTCAACGAGAAGTTTGCCAGCAAAGCCTACGACACCGGAGTGTTTTATTTCCGCCTCAAGGCCTACGACTCCGCAATCATCTATTTCAAGGGTGTTGTAGCAGACTATCCGCAGACTTCGTTCGCATCTGAGGCTCTCCTCCATTTGGTGGATGCCTACGAGCGCATCGGATACGAGGAAGACAAACAGGACATGTGCCTCCAGCTCCAGCGGTACTATCCGGAGTCTTTTGGAGAAGCAGCCGGCTGCGTGAGCGACACCACGTCCACCTGATACGCCATGCGACTAGGGGTTTTTGGCGGGTCTTTCGATCCCGTTCACGTCGGTCACCTGATCGTTGCGGAGGCCGCCGCCGACCTGCTGCGGCTCGAAAAGGTCCTGTTCGTTCCGGCCAGGGTGCAACCGTTCAAGGTTGGCCTTCACTCCGCTTCCGCCGAAGATCGCGTTGCCATGTTGAAGCTGGCGATCGACCACAACGCCAGGTTTGAGATCGACTCGAGAGAAATCGGGCGCGCGGGGCCATCGTACACGGTGGACACATTGCGGGAACTGCACTCCGAAACACCGGACGATGAGCTATTCTTATTGGTTGGGGCAGATGCTGCATGGGACATGCCCCGTTGGCACAACGCCGAGATGCTGTCGCAGTATGCGAGTCTCGTCGTACTCTCTCGGCCGGGGTTCGACGTTCCCGAGTTGGACATGATCTCGCGGTCCGTCGAAGTGCCACAGATCAACCTGTCTGCCTCGCGGATTCGTGAAATGGCAGGTGGAGGTGGGTCGCTTCGGTACCTGGTGCCTGCGGAAGTCGTGGAGTACATCGAGTCAAACGAACTATACGGTTCAACTGAGAAATGCTGAAACATCTCGTTACCAAAGTGATTGGCACGCGCTTCGAGCGCGAACTCAAGCGGATTCAGCCGCTCATAGACCAGATCAAGCAGCACGAGGAGAGGCTTGGTAACTGTTCTGACGAGGAAATCCGTGGTCAAACAGAAAAACTACGCGGCATCTTCGTTGGCCGGCTTGGTGAGCTCGATGAGGAGCTGAGATCGAAGAAGGCCGCTCGCCACGCGTGCGCAGATCCGCGCGAACGGGACGTTCTCAGTAAGGAAGAGCACGAGCTAGAGGAAGAGTTCCGCACGAAAGCCGCTGTGATGCTGGACGAGCTGCTCCCGGAGGCATTCGCCACGGTTCGAGAAGCGTGTCGCCGACTGGTCGGGTCGGAGTTCGTGGTGACCGGCCGCAAGATGGTCTGGGATATGGTTCCGTACGATGTGCAGCTGATCGGCGGAATTGTGCTGCACCAGGGAAAAATCGCCGAGATGTCGACGGGTGAAGGGAAAACGCTCGTGGCGACCCTGCCACTCTATCTCAATTGTCTCTCCAAACGCGGTTGCCACCTCGTCACCGTGAACGACTATCTATCGAGGCGCGACTCTGAGTGGATGGGTCATCTCTTCGAATACCTCGGTATATCGGTTGGTTGCCTCGACAAAACCCAGCCCTCGTCACCCGAGCGGAGAGCTGCATACGAGTGTGACATCACCTACGGTACCAACAACGAGTTCGGCTTCGATTATCTGCGGGACAACATGGTGTTCTCGTTGGAACAGCGTGTACAGCGCGAACACGTGTACGCCATCATCGATGAGGTGGACAGCATCCTCGTCGATGAAGCGCGAACCCCGCTGATTATCTCCGGACCGGTAGGCAACGAGTCGGACGCGGAATATCAGCAGCACAATGCCCAGGTCCTGAAGCTCGCGCGCAAACAGACGTCCGTGGTAGGTACGTTGGTTGCTGAAGCCGAGCCGCAGCTCAAGTCGGAGGACACGGAATACGAAGCTGGGGTGAAGCTCTTCAAAGCGCAGCTCGGTATGCCGAAGCACAAGCGGCTGATGAAGCTGCTGCAAGATCCTTCGACGAAGCAGCTCGTCCAACGCGTGGAATTGGATAGGATTGCGGACCGGAAGCTCCCATCGGCCCAGCAACAGTTCCGCGACATAGAGGAAGAACTCTTCTTCGTAATGGATGAGAAGGGACACTCGGTTCATTTGACCGAACAGGGTGTTGAGGCGATGAGCCCCAACGATCCCACGCTGTTTGTAGTGCCGGATATCTCCGAAGAGATGGGTAGCATCGATGAGGACGAAGATATCACGCCCGAACAGAAGTTGGAGAAGCGGGCGGCTTTAGAAGCGGAGTACGCTGGCAAAAGCGAGAAACTCCACATCATCCACAAGCTGCTGCAGGCGCACGCCCTCTACGAGAAGGATGTCGAGTACGTAGTGCAAGAGGGGGCTGTCTTCATCGTGGATGAATTCACCGGCCGAATCATGGCTGGGCGCCGTTGGTCCGACGGGCTCCACCAGGCCATCGAGGCCAAGGAGGGAGTGAGCGTCCGCGGTGAAACGCAGACGATGGCAACCATCACGATCCAGAACTACTTCCGTATGTACGAGAAGTTGGCGGGTATGACAGGCACGGCCGAGACGGAAGAGACCGAGCTCTTCCAGATCTACAAGCTCGAGGTGATGGTGATTCCGACCAACCGCCCTGTGCGCCGCGCCGATGGCCACGACCTCATCTACAAGACTAGGCGTGAGAAGTACAACGCCATCGTCGAGGAGGTGGAGCGCCAGCACGAACGTGGGCTTCCTATCCTGGTTGGTACTGCGAACGTAGAGGTGTCTGAGACGATCTCGCGAATGTTCAAGCGTCGCGGGCTCAAGCATGAGGTTCTGAACGCCAAACAGCACCAGAGAGAAGCGGAAATCGTTGCCAACGCGGGACGCGCAGGCTCCATCACGATTGCCACAAACATGGCCGGTCGAGGCACCGACATAAAACTCGGTGATGGAGTGAAACAGTGCGACGTGTGCGGCATCAAGTCGAAGCTCGCACCATTTGGGCAGACTCTCGAGAGTCCAGATCTCGACAGTTCGGAGTTGAAGAAGCGAGGGTGTCAGGACGACCCGCCATGCGGCCTGGTGATAGTTGGAACCGAGCGTCACGAATCGCGCCGAATTGACAGGCAGCTGAGAGGACGATCCGGTCGGCAGGGTGACCCGGGTCAATCCGTCTTCTTCCTGTCGCTCGAAGACAACCTGATGCGCCTCTTCGGGTCGGAACGCATCGCGAAGATCATGGAGAAGAGTGGCGCGGAAGAAGGCGAAGTCCTTACCCACCCACTGGTGACCCGCGCCATCGAAACAGCACAGAAGCGGGTGGAGCTGCAGAACTTCCAGGCACGCAAGCGCCTCCTAGAGTACGACGACGTTATGAACCAGCAGCGGGAGGTGCTGTACTCACTGCGGTTGTTCGCACTCGAGGGCGGCGAGGAGCTGAAGGCCGAAGCGATCAGGATGATCGAGGCTGCGCTGGATCGGTTCGTAGCAGAGACTGCCGCCGAAAACCCCGAAGAATGGGATCGCAAGCTCATTGGTACGGCTCTGTTGCGCGCGTTTCTCATCTCCGCACCTGAGATCGAAGACGCCGAGAAAGTGCCGGATGCCGATACGCTAGGTGAGTTGCTGCATGAGGCGGGACGAAAGGCGTTCGAGGCCAAGCTCTCTACTTGGGAGGAATTGGGGAACCGACATTCGGTCGACAAACTTGCCGAGAAGGTGCTGGCGCACCTCTCGTTGAGAGTACTGGATGAGAAGTGGAAGGATCACCTCTTCGAGCTCGATCACTTGAGAAGCGGCATTTACTACCGGTCTTTGGGCCAAAAAGACCCTCTGATCGAGTATAAGAAAGAGGCCTTCGACATGTTCGTAGACCTCCTGCAGGATATCAGGTCTACGTTCACGGAGACGTTCTTCAAACACCAGCTGCAGGTTGGAGCTCCACCGCCACCCATGCGCGGCGCCCCAACCCAGACCAGGCGCATCGCCCAACCCGACACACCGAAATCCGATACGGACCTCATGGTTCCCGGAGCGGCGAAGCCGCCGATGCCGAGGCAGGCCATGCAGGCGTCCCACGGCGACGCCGCAGCCGAGCAGGCGCCGGCAACTCAGCAACGTTCGGTGCCCAAAGTCGGTCGCAACGATCCATGTCCTTGCGGCAGCGGCAAGAAGTACAAGAAGTGCCACGGGGCGAATTGATCCCCACTCTGCACTCTGCATTTCCCTCCGCCCATTAAGGCCCCCTGTTGCGAAAAAATGTTTATGCGTAGAAGATGGCATTCACAATCTTCTCAGCATGTCTATCGTACGCATTTCCGAGACACCAACGGCCGAGCGACCACGGGAACGATTGTTCTCACTTGGGGCCGCATCGTTGACGACCACCGAGTTACTTGCCATTCTCATAGGTACGGGAACGTCACGATGTGATGCTCTCGCGGTGGCAAATGGTTTGTTGGGCGTTGGAGCAGGGTCCCTGAGGGCCTTGGCGCGCCGACCTCCTGGAGAGATGGCGAAGGTGGACGGGGTCGGTCGAGTCAAGGCCGCTCGCGTGGTGGCTGCCCTCGAGCTTGCACGAAGACTCGCGGACGAAGGATGGGACGGGCCGTTTGAAGTCAGGAAACCATCGGATGTTTTCCGCTGGTGCGGGCCAAAGGTGCGAGACCTAGCAGTCGAGGAGTTTCACGTCCTGACTCTCGACGCCCTGAATCGGATCACTCGAGACCTGTTGATCACGCGGGGAATTCTGAACAGCTCTTTGGTGCACCCGCGTGAGGTTTTTAGGGCAGCCATCGCCGAGTCCGCCGCGGGAATAGTCGTGGTGCACAATCACCCGAGTGGCAATCCAACGCCCTCAACCGACGATCGAGTGGTTACGCGACAACTAGTGGAAGCCGGAAGGATCCTGGACATACCGGTGTATGACCATCTCGTGGTAGGTGGCGACAAGTACTTCAGCTTCGCGGAGGCAGGCCTGCTTTGACTAGCGCCGTTGCAGAAATTGATGCCGGGTTTGCGGAGGCGCTAGCCCGCCGCAGGGACCGGCTCGATCTTCCGTTGATCGAGCGCGCACTCGAGTTCAGCGAAGCAGCACATCGCGGCCAGAAGCGACTGTCGGGTGAAGACTACATATCCCACTCTCTCGCGGTGGCAAAGATCCTCGTCAACCAACAGCTCGATTCGACCACGGTGGCCGCGGCGTTACTTCATGATGTTGTCGAAGATTCCGACGTTCGGCTCGAGGAAATCCAAGGGCAGTTTGGCAGTGAAGTGGCGGGGCTCGTTGACGGACTCACGAAGATCTCCACTCTCACGTTCCGATCCGCCGCGGAAGAGCAGTCGGAGAACTACAGGAAGTTGCTGCTGTCAATTGCCAGAGATGCGCGCGTGATCATGGTCAAACTCGCCGACCGTGTTCACAACATGCGCACCCTCGAGCATCTCCCGGAGTACAAGCAGCAACGTATAGCGCTCGAGACACGCGAGATATATGCGCCACTCGCACACCGGTTCGGCATGGCGGGTATCAAAGCCGAGTTGGAAGACCTTGCGTTCAAGTTCCTCGAACCCGAAGACCATCGTCGCATCGAAGACTTGGTCCAGACCAAGCGGGGTGAACGAGAGGAACTCATTACACAGCTGAGAATCCCGCTCGAGGCCGCGCTGAACAAGGCCGAGATAGAGAGCTACGAAATCACGGGGCGGCCCAAACACCTCTGGTCGATAAACCGCAAGATGACCCAGCAAGGTCGGCCGTATGAGGAACTGTACGACCTCATGGCTGTACGAGTTTTGGTCGACTCGGTGCCCGACTGCTATCACGTGCTCGGCGTCATCCACCACACCTGGACCCCGCTTCAGGAACGATTCAAAGACTACATTGCCTCGCCGAAATCCAACGCCTACCAGTCGCTTCACACGACGATATTCGGGCCTGGCGGCAACCTGTATGAAATCCAAATTCGCACTCGAGAAATGCATCGTACTGCCGAGTACGGCATCGCCGCGCACTGGGTTTATAAGGAAGGCGGCAGCCGGGACGAACTCGACGACCACTTCGTCTGGTTCCGGCAGCTTCTCGAACTGCAGCAGGATGCGCACACTCCAGAGGAGTTCCTGGAATTTCTCAAGATCGACTTGTTTCAAGACGAGATCTTTGTCTTCACTCCCGAAGGGGACGTCAAACGGCTCCCCAAGGGTGCGACAGCCATCGATTTTGCGTTTGCGGTACACACTGAGGTCGGGTACCGATGCCAGGGCGCAAAGGTGAACCGCCGCATCGCGCCGTTGCATCGCACACTCAAGAACGGCGACACGGTCGAAGTACTCACCGGCAAGCACGCCCGCCCGAGCAAAGACTGGCTGAATCATGTGCGCACCGCACGCGCTCGGCAGAAAATCCGGCAGTGGATCAAGCAGGAAGAAAGCGACACATCCATTTCGCTCGGCAAGGAGATCGTAGCCCGAGAACTGCGTCGGCGAAGACTCAGCGCTCCGGATTTGAAACAGGTTGAGGAAGCGGCGAACCGACTATCACAGACATCGGCTGATGGGCTCTACAACTCACTCGGGCGCGGCGACGTGTCTATTGGGCAGGTTCTGAAGGCGGTATTTCCGGAGAGTGAGGAGCAGCGGCTCGAGGCACCGAAGCCGACTGTGTTCGGGCGAGTTCTGGACAGAATCCGCGTTGGCCGCGGCGTGCGCGTCCACGGCGTGGATGGCTTGATGGTGCGTTATGCGCAATGCTGTCAGCCAGTGCCCGGGGACGCGGTCGTGGGCTACGTGACCAAGGGGCGGGAAATCTCGATCCACCGTGCGGACTGTACCAATCTGCTGACCATGCCGAGCGATTCCGATCGGCGGGTCGACATAGATTGGCAGAGCACCGAGGGCGAGGTGTTCGTGGTCTGCCTGGGAATCAACGGGGAAGACCGTCGCGGTCTATACTCCGAACTCATGGAAGCGGTGTCGCAGACAGGCACCAACATCCGCAGTGCGGAGTTGTGGAGCAAAGATGGAACCATGGCTGGATCGGTCCTAGTTGAGGTGGAGAATCACACCCATCTCGCAAATGTCTCGCGTGCATTGCTCCGCGTCAAAGGTGTCGAATCCGTTGAGCGTAGAGAGCCGAGCGCCGGTGCGGCTGCCCGGGGCTCAATTTGAGCAGTTGATCTTCATTCCGAGCCAATCGTGAGTCAGTTCCAGCTTGAAATGCCGTTCACGCTTGCTGGCAACCAGCCAGAGGCGGTTGCCGAGTTGGTTGGCGGGCTGCATCGTGGAGAGCGTACGCAGGTGTTGTTGGGCGTAACGGGGTCGGGCAAGACGGTGACGATGGCAAACGTGATCGCCGCGTATGGGCGCCCGACACTGGTTTTGTCGCACAATAAGACGCTCTCGGCACAGGTGTACGGCGAGCTAAAGGGTTTCTTTCCGAAAAATGCAGTCGAGTACTTTGTCTCCTACTACGACTACTACCAGCCGGAAGCGTACGTACCATCCACAGACACCTACATAGAAAAAGACGCGTCGATCAACGAAGACATAGACATGCTCCGGCTGAGAGCGACGTCTAGCCTGGTCGAGCGCGAAGACGTGGTGATCGTGGCGACGGTGAGTGCCATCTACGGTCTCGGAGACCCGGTGGAGTATCGCAAACAGATGGTGTTGCTTCACGCAGGCGAAGAGCGTCCCCGTGACGACATTCTGGAAGACCTCGTCAACATTCAGTACCGCCGCAACGATGCCGTGTTGGAGCGCGGCCGCTTCAGGGTGCGCGGCGATACGGTCGAGATCTTCCCCGCGTATGAGGAACAGGCTGTACGTGTCGAGCTCTGGGGCGACAAGATTGAGCGGGTCTCGAAAGTCGATCCTCTGACGGGCAACGTCATCACGCCGCTGGACAGGTGTGCGGTGTATCCTGCGACCCACTTTGTGATCAACCGTCCTGCGGTTGAAAAAGCGGTCGGTGTCATTCGCGAAGAACTCGAGGAACGCCTCTCCGTTCTGCGAGCTGAAAACAAGCTACTGGAGGCCCAGCGGCTCGAGACGCGAACCATGTTCGACGTCGATATGCTCCTCGAGATTGGAACCTGCTCAGGTGTGGAGAACTACTCCAGACACCTCACTGGCAGACGCCCCGGCGAGCGCCCGGCCTGCCTGCTCGATTTTTTCCCGGAAGACTACCTGGTCATCATCGACGAATCGCATGTAACGGTTCCACAGATAGGTGGGATGTACGAAGGCGATCGCTCACGTAAGAGCACGCTGGTGGATTTTGGGTTCCGACTGCCGTCTGCGCTGGACAATCGGCCGCTGAATTTCAACGAATTTCTCGATCTCGCCCCCACAATACTCTGTGTCTCGGCGACGCCCGGCGTTTTTGAACTCGAACGTGCTGGCGGTGTGGTGGTCGAGCAGATAATCCGGCCCACTGGTCTCGTCGATCCAGTAGTGGAAGTGCGCCCGGTCAAAGGTCAGGTCGACGATCTGCTCAACGAAATTCGACGCTGTGAACGCGACGGTGAACGAGTATTGGTCACGACCCTCACTAAACGTATGGCCGAAGACCTGACAGACTACCTGATGCAGACGGGAGTCAGGGTGCGGTACATGCACTCCGACATAGGCACCATCGAGAGGATGGAGATCGTCAGAGGCCTTCGGTTGGGGGAGTTCGACGTGCTGGTCGGCATCAACCTCCTCCGGGAAGGTCTGGACCTGCCTGAGGTGGCACTCGTAGCGATTCTGGATGCCGATCAGGAAGGCTTCCTCAGGTCGGAACGTTCGTTGATCCAGACCGTGGGCCGAGCGGCCAGAAACGTCTCTGGCCGTGCAATCCTATACGCGGACAAGATCACCGGGTCCATGCGCCGTGCGTTGGACGAGATGGATAGACGTCGAAAGATCCAGGAGCAACACAACGCCGATTTTGAGATCACGCCGAAGTCCATTCAGAAATCGGTCGACCAGGTCCGGTTCGTCACCCGCGTAGCGGACGCTCGCGCAGTATCGGAGCCCAAACGTGATCCTAGAGAAGATTTGCGCCCGCTCGATCGAGAGAGCCTGATCGTAGTGTTGGAGAAACAGATGAAGGAAGCTGCCGCAGAATTGGACTACGAGACTGCTGCCCAGCTGAGAGATCAAATATTCGAGCTGAAGGCTCAAGGAGATTCCGACGCAGGCGAGGATCGTGGCGGAGGTTACTTCAAATCCCGAAAACGTCGCAGGTAGAATGCGACTAGGTGATAGGCAAACGATCCCACTCGAGGATCTGGGCACGGTCGCATGCGAGCTGTGGAACGAACTCTCGCACGGAACCGTTGTGTGGCTCACCGGAGATCTGGGGAGCGGCAAGACTACATTCGTGCAATTTCTCATGGATGTTGCGGATGCAAGTCGAGCGAGCAGCCCGACGTTTTCGCTGGTGCATGAATACGAAAGCCCGGACGGCGGCATTTTCCACGTCGATTGTTATCGTTTGAAGAGCGCTGACGAGGCACTCGACATCGATTTCCCAGACATCCTGCGATCGGCCCGCCTCCTGCTCATCGAATGGCCTGAACGCGCGGGTCACTTCGCTCCCGCCGCGGATGTTCACCTGGACTTTTCCCACGCCGACGACCCGAGCGTTCGGCAGATGGAGCGGGTTCTGTGACCTCGATTCTCGCTCTGGATACTGCCACGGATCACGGGAGCGTTGCCGTGGGTGAATCGGGCAACGTGGCAGTCGAGCTGAGTTTCACCAAACGGAGGCATGCTTCGGGATTGATGCCTTCAATCGTTGAGGTTTTGAGCCAGGCAGGCTCGGGCTTCGACGACCTGACCGACATCGTTGTTGCGGATGGTCCTGGTAGCTTCACTGGGTTGCGCATTGGGTTCTCCACGGTGAAGGGCATACTTCGAGAACTGCCCGGCACGAAGCTCCATTCCGCGCCATCGCTGCTCGGCTTGGCGTTCGAAGCGAGGCATCTGGGTGCAGGGCATATCGCCGCAATGTACGACGCCCTCCGAGGTGACGTTTTCGGGGCGGTGTACCGATTCGATGGCGGCTCGTTCGAGTGCCAGTTGGCTCCGACACTCGGCCCTATCGCTGCTCTCGCACAACAATGCGCCGTCAAACCCTCGGTTGCGGTCGGAGACGGAGCCCTGTTGCACCATGAGGCAGCTTTGGCGTGGGCCGGCACCGTGCCGATCGGCCCGCCGGATCTGGTTCCACGAGCATCGAGCCTCTTGGACCTGATGGCCGTGGAAGGCGCATGCAAACGCATCGAAAACCCGGAAACCTTCGAGCCTGAATATGGACGCCTTGCCGAGGCCCAGGTTAGGCTCGAGAGGGCAGGAAGGGACTCAAAAGGGGGCGTCTAGACGCCCGAATTTCACGTTTGCGGAGCCCCGAATCGGGCCCCGCATTATTATGCCCCAAAACGCGTATCTTCGGTTGACAAAAGGACTTAAAGCCCCTATAGTTTGTCGCCGTCCGGGCCCCACCCCGGGAAAAAACGGAGGTCATTTTGAGTCGAAGTCTGAACAAGGTGATGCTGATCGGAAACCTTGGCGCGGAGCCAGAGGTCAGGAGCACCACCGGAGGGACCCGTGTTGCGACACTGTCGATAGCAACCAGCAGGCAGTGGAACAGCAAGGATGGCGAACGTCAGGAGAAGACCGAGTGGCACAGGGTTGTGCTTTGGAACAACCGCTCGACAGGCCTGGCGGATCTGGCAGAGAAGTATATGAAAAAGGGCGACAGGATCTATGTAGAGGGCCGTATTGAATATCGCACTTGGGAAGATCGCGATGGCAATACGCGCTACTCGACTGAGATCAACGCCCGCGAAGTGCTCTTGCTCGGTCAACGTGCCGGCGCGGGAGGTCCTGCTGAATCAGCTAGGGCCCCGGCTGCCGGAGGGACCGAGTCGTATGATGACTTCCCGGAGGCTCTCGATGAGGAAGACGACGACCTTCCGTTCTAGTCTCGTCGCCTTGGCGGTTGCCGGCAGTATGTTGCCGGCAGCCACCGCCCAGGCGCAGGAGATTCCCCCGGCAACGGGTACTCTCCAGACACCGACGGTGCACGTTGTAGTTCAGGGAGAAACACTTTGGGGACTGGCGATGCGGTATCTCGGAGATCCGTATCTCTGGCCTCAGATCTACCGCATGAATACGCTGGTGGTAGAAGACCCGCACTGGATTTTTCCGGGTGAAGAGCTGAGGCTCGAGCCACTCGAAGTGACCGAGGGCGACCCAGGGCTGATTGAGGTCGAACCCGGAGTGGTCGATGAAGAGGAAGTGCGTCAAGTTGAAATTCCCGAGGAAGAAGCGCCGACGCCGGTCGCTCCTCGTCCCCCGCCGACAGAGACCGCCCCGACGGTGTTCTTGCCGGACAGAGATACAGGACGCGGACTCGCGAGCAGGCGCACTTCGGCAGTGTATAGGTACCGTTCTCTGCGTCCCGGCGATTATTACTCCGCTGGTTTTTTGACCGAGCAAGAAGCTCTGCCATGGGCTGATGTACTCGGGGCAGTGGGTACTCCGACGCTGGGGAATCTCACCGCGTCGTCAGCTGCACGGATCTACAATGAGATCGAACTGGTTGCGCCGGCAACTGCCGTGTATCAGGTGGGTGACTCGCTGCTGATTGCGCAGATGGGCCGGGAAGTGCGCGAGTGGGGAAGAGTGATCGTTCCCTCTGGTCTGGTGAAAGTCACCAGTGTCGCTGGGTCCAATGTGAGAGCTGAGGTGGTGACGCAGTTCGGGCGTATTTCTGACGGCCAGGTAGCGATGCCCGTTGAGGATTACTCCGATCCGGGCGACGTAGTGCCCGTACCGATTGAAAACGGTATGGTTGGTGAGGTGATTGCCGCGCGCGACATCACGCAACTACCGAGTTATAGGGACATCATCTTCATCAACTTGGGCGCGTCCGACGGAGTTGCACTCGGTGACGTGTTCGAAGTGCTGCGGCCTTTGGGTGGTGAAGAGACTGCGGCGGCCTTCGATGATGCGACCGAACAGGTGGCGCTGCTCCAGATCGTCCACGTTAGGGAAAACTCGGCTTCGGGGCTCGTGGTGAACATCAACAATCTCGGGACAGGCCCTGGCGTAAGCGTGCGCCTGGTGCGCAAGATGCCGTCCTGAGAGGCATCTCGGTGGTCTGTCCGGCATCGAGCACTGGTCATGACGGGCCGATGGGCTTTGCCCCCTCGGCCCTTGTTTTAGGGATTGTAACAGCACCATCATCTGATTTTGACCGATTACATTCCAGCCTACAAGAGCAGAAGCGCGACGGTCGTGCGCGCGTGCGTTGTTGACGCGACTACGCAGCGTGACACGGTGAGAGTATTGGAACCGGATCGGTCGCGTGAGGTAGGATTAGGTGATGATTTGGATCAAACCTACGATAGGAGTTTGGAGAACACCGAATGATCTTTCAGGTGGGTGGGGCACTTCCAACTAGTCCCTGGGAACTGGTTACCGCATCGAGTACCGCGACAAAAATTGTCCTGTTGATTCTCGTTCTTTTCTCAGTGGTTTCTTGGTTTCTGATTCTTTACAAATGGCTGGAATTCAGGCGTGTGCGCAAGCTTGGCGATCGGTTCTTCGATGAACTGGAACGAACGAGCAGGTTGGAAGACGCCTATCACGCCGTGATGAAACTCCCGCCTTCGCCGTTTGGCCGGCTACTGAAGGAGGGAATCAACTTCTTCTCCGAGCTACGCCCTGGAGCACTCCAAGAAGAGGACAACGCGGGAATCGTCACACTCACCCCGACTCAGCTCGAGGTCCTCCGCATGCAGTTGGCGAAGGAGATCGGGGCCGAACGCGACTTGATGGCGCGTTACATACCCTGGCTCGCGACCGTTGGGTCGGTCAGCCCCCTGCTCGGTTTGTTGGGGACGGTCCTTGGAGTGATGGATGCGTTTATCGGGATCGCTTCCGGCGGCTCCGGCAACATATCGGCCGTGGCGCCAGGTGTTGCCGAGGCTCTCGTTACCACGGTACTCGGCCTTGCGGTGGCCATACCGGCTGTGATCGCATACAACATTCTAGCCAACCGACTTGGCATTTTTGCCGGTGAGCTGGAAGGGTTCGCTCAAGAGATCATCGGAGCGATGGCGAGAGAGGGAAGGGTATAGCGGTGGAATCGCGAGGCCTGCATGCGCGTGGCGAGTTGCCCTTGGCCGCCGACATCAACGTTACGTCGCTCGTCGATGTTGCATTTGTCCTTCTGATCATCTTCATGATCACTGCACCGATCATGCAGGGCGGCGTAGACGTACAGTTGCCACGCGGTGAGGCTCGCCCGATTGAACCGAGAGAGGGCATGATTATCACGGTCGATCGAGAAGGCGCCATCTTTGTGGACAATGCGCAAACTGGGTTGACGTACGAGGAGTTCCGGGGGGCATTCCAGGCTCTTGTGGCCACCAGCGAACCGAGCGGAGTCTACCTCCGCGGCGACGGGCGAGCAGCCTACCGCGATGTCATACGTGTGCTCGCAGTGATCCAGGCGGCTGGGATCGACAACGCCGGCATTGTGCTCGAACCCGAGGACTTCAGTCGGTGACCAAGTTGTGGAGTAAGAGCGAACGTCGCGTAGAGCGAAAGCGAGGATCGAATTCCGCGTTTGTTGGGAGCATGGTGCTGCACAGTGTGTTGGCATTTCTGATTCTCGCACCACAAGAGGCTCCGCCTCAGTTACCTCCTGTTTACAAGGTGGAACTCGTAGCGGCCCCGCGCCCACCACCGCGACCGCAACGTCGCAGACCGGAAGTAGAACAGCGCCCGGCCGAGCAAACCGTGCCCACTCAGCCACAACCGCAACGTCGCCAGGATCCTGATCCGGTTCCGGTCGAAGTTGAGGAAGATACGGAGCCGGCACCTCCCACGAATCCAGACACGTTGCCGCCCGATGTCGAACCGTCCACCGGTGAGGACGCGGCGACAGTCAGCACCAGTGGCGTAGAGTTTCCGTTTCCCGAATACCTGAGAAACATCGTCGCGCAAGTGCATCGACGATGGCAACGGCCCTCAGGCAACGTTTCGCTGAGTGCCGAGGTCCAATTCTTCATCCACACCGACGGATCTGTGTCCAACTTTCGGTTTGTGATCCGTTCGGGTAATTTCGGCTTCGACCTGGAAGCCCAGGGTGCGATAGAGGCGGCGGTGAATGCTGGGGCGTTCGGCCCGCTGCCCGATGGATTCGCATCGGGCGTCCTTCCGGTCAGTTTTTTCTTTGATCCATCGGAGCGTCGATGAAGTTTTTGTCACGGCGTAGAGAAGCACGGACGATCGCCTTCTTGCTTGTTGCTTCTGCAAGCGCACTGGCAGCGCAGGACACAATCCCTCCCATCGAGCAGGGCGTGCGACTGGGTATCACCTACACACCCGGGATGCGACCTGGAATGCTCGTACTAGGCGGTCCTCAGGTGGAGATGCTGGATTCCATCAGGACCATTTTGCAGAGAGATCTGGAGTTCAGCGATCGCTTCGAGATGATCTACTTGCCGGGTGGTGACAGCCTCGTGTTGGGAGTCAGAGCGTCTTCGGGCGACGGAGACGTCGAGGCGGAGTCTGAACCATTCGTCAACTATTCGCTGTATGCGGCCCTAGGTGCTGATTACGCCGTGAGTGTGCTCACAGACGTCGACTCGACGCTGACCGTGAACCTGTACGCGGTTCGGGGTGAGGAGGTACGCACTACTGTGCGGCTGCGCGATTTGCGTCTGGTTTCTGCCGACTTTCGGATGACTGTACATCGCGCATCCGATGCACTCGTGAGATCTGCTACTGGCGAGCCTGGGTACGCCGCAAGCCGCATCGTCTACGTTAACCGCGGACGTGGATATAGCGTCGATTCGGACGGAGCCGGAAGACGGGCGATTTCTCCTCTTGGGGGTACTGCATTTTCTCCCGTGTGGGGACCGCTCGCTCAGCGCGTGGCGTACACATCACTGGCGGACGACGGATGGGGTTCGCTGTTCGTCTACGATTTTGCGACAGACGAACACACCATGGTTCCGAACACGGATGAGTACCTCAACTACAGCTCCGCGTTTTCTCCTGACGGACGGATCTTGGCCTTCACGCGCAGCTGGGCCGAGGGATCGGACCTCTTCGCATATAACCTCGCGCAGGACTGTTGTTTACAGCGCTTGACGGTAGGTCGCTTATCGGATAACGTATCACCTGAGTTTAGCCCGGATGGAAGACGGATCGCGTTCGAGTCCACCCGGTCTGGTGCCAGCCAGATTTACGTGATGGCATCAGATGGTACCGGGCCGGAGTTGTTCGCTCCGTTTGACTATGGAGTAACGGGGGCGTCGCATAGCCCCGCATGGTCGCCTGACGGATTGAGCTTGGCGTTCCACCGCAACGTAGCGGGCAGACATCAACTATTTCTGATGGATGTTAGTACGCGCAACGTGCGGCAGCTGACTAGCGCGGGGCGCAACGAGGACCCAACTTGGGCCCCGGATAGCCGGCACATTGCATTCAAGTCGAGCCGGTCGGGAATCGAGCAACTTTGGGTCGTTGATACTGAGACAGGACGTGTGCGCCAACTTGCAAGGGTTGGTGCTGCGAGAATGCCGAACTGGTCTGCTCCGGTAATGCAGACCAACCAACCATGAAACTGGAGTGACAATGCGCCTCACCCTACCCCTCTCCGTGGGAGTGTCCGTAATCCTCATCGCCTCCGCGTGCGGCGGTGGTCCGCCTCCGCCACCTCCGGGGCCAGACCCAGATTCACTCGCGGCCGAACAGGCACGCCGGGACTCGATCGCAGCCGCGCAAGCGCGTGCAGACAGCATTCGGCTCGCACAGGAAGCCGCGCAGCAAGCCGAGCGGCAGCGCCGTGCTGATTCGCTGGCAGCCGTCCGCGCGGAAACCAATGCCGTGCGCGAAATGCTCTCGAGCATGGTGCACTTCGACTTCAACAGGTCGAATATCCGTGAGGGCGAGGATACGCAGGTTCTCGAGATGAAGCTCGCGATCCTGGTGGCAAATCCCAACCTGAGGCTCGAGATCGTCGGCCATTGCGATGAGCGTGGCACTGACGAGTACAACATGGCGCTCGGAAATCGTCGCGCCGTCTCGAGTAGGGCCTTCCTCACTGACCGCGGCATCGCCGAGACGCGTATCACGGTCCGGTCGCGCGGCGAAGAGCAGCCGCTGGACGCCGGTCACACCGAGGAGGCGTGGGCCAGGAATCGCCGAGCCGAGTTCAGGATTGTCGGAGGTGGCGACGTTCTGGTTCGTCCAGGTAATTGAGGCGTCTTAGTACCATAGCAGTAGCGAGTGTCGCCCTGAGCGCTTGTGCGCTCAAGGGCGACGTCCGTCGTGTAGAACAGCAGGTGTTGGAGCTCAGGGCTGAAATGGCCCGTGCCGATTCGGCGCGGGCCGATTATTTGGAATCAACGCTGGGGCAGATTATGGCGCTTCAGCAACAAGTTCTCGACTCCATTGACGCGCAAGACCGCCGGCTTGCCATGTTCAGGGGCACGATCCGATCTGACATGACAGAGGTGCAGCGCCAACTCATGCAAATCCAGGAACTCACCGGTCAGAGCCAACAGCGGCTCTCCGAGTTGCAGGGGCGCCTGAACGATCGCGAAACACCACCAATGGTTGTCGATCCTGAAGTCGGTGGCGACACCGCTGGAGCTGCGCCTGAGCAGACAGCCCCCCAGAGCAGTGTGGAAGAAGTTTATCAGGTTGCCGTGAGTCTGCTGCATCGCGGCAGTCCTCAAACTGCCAGAACGGCTTTCCAACAGCTTCTGACCCAATTTCCCGACCACGATCTAGCACAGGATGCTCAGTTCCACCTGGCCGAAACATGGGAGGGATCCGCCCCCGATTCGGCGGTAGCTGCATACGAGTTGGTCGTACAGAACCATCCCAACTCGCCCAGAGCTCCCACCGCCCTGTACCGACTCGGCCTGCTTGCCGAGCAGAACGGGGACATGGAGACGGCACAGGTGTACTACACACGTGTCGTTAGCGGGTATCCGCAGTCGGACGCTGCGGTATTGGCCCGTGCAAAGCTAAACCCGGACATATAGTCTACCGCGCGGTCCGCGCACGCCGATGACCAGAAAAAGCCCCAAGGGCGAGATGCCCTTCCTCGACCATCTAGAAGAACTGCGGCGGCGCATTTTGTGGAGCCTCGCCGCACTTGTCGTTGGCACCATCCTGAGCTTCATACTCGTTCAGAATTTCGACGTGATGGAGTTGCTGAAGGAGCCCATTGAGCCGTACTTGCCTGACGGACGGTTACACATCACGAGGCCCACCGACGCGTTCATGGTCACGCTCAAACTCGCGCTCATCGGCGGTCTAGTTTTTAGTGCGCCGGTCGTGATCGGTCATGTCTGGGGCTTTCTGTCGCCTGCTCTGTACGAACACGAGAAGCGTTACATAACTCCGTTCTTGATCGGTGCGGTTGGTCTATTCGCCGCAGGCGTGCTGATGGCATACCTGTGGGTGTTGCCGGTGGCGTTGAGGGTCCTCCTGACGAAATTCCAGGCAGATTATCTCGAGTACATCATCACTGCCCGGGAGTATTTCGCTTTCGCCAGCCAGTTGATCATTGCGTTCGGGCTGATGTTCGAGGTACCGATCGTGATGATCTTCCTCGCGGCGATAGGGATCGTGAACCCCGCCACATTTGCGAAACACCGTCCATATGCCCTGGTCGTTGCGTCCATCCTAGCGGCGATGTTGACGCCGCCGGACGTGATGTCGATGATGATGCTGATGCTGCCTGTGGTGCTACTCTACGAGATTGGGATACTCATCGGACGATTGGTGTGGAAGAAACGAGCCGCCAGCACCTGATTCGGATAGGACTCCTAGCGGCGCTGATGTGCCTGGGAGGCCGTGCGGTCGAGGCACAAGATCCTCCGCCTCCGCGTCGTGTGCAGGCCGATTCAGTCCGCCAGCAGATCGATAGTATGCCGACACCCATCGATACCGCCATGGCGGCTCAGCTCGGTTTACCCGCATCGCCTTCGCGCACGCTGCCGTCCGCCGACTCCGTCATGGAAGCCTTGTTGGAGCTCGAGGGCTACGGCGTCACGAGGTACGCGGCAGACAGCTTGACCATGCTTGCTCCGACCAGCGAGATCCGACTCAGAGGTCAGGCGCTGGTCGATCGTGAGGGCAGCATACTGGAAGCCGACTCGGTCGACTTTCTCCAAGACGATTGTATGCTTCTCGCCCACGGTGACCCCGCCCTCTTCGACAACGAAACGGTGCTCGTGGGTGGTGGCATGACGTACAACACCTGCGACTACCGGGGCATCATCGCCGACGCTCTCACGAAGCTCCAGCAGTTCGGCGTCGATTGGTATCTGCAGGGTGAGCTGGCGGTGGATTCGGCATCCACTCGTGTCTATGGAGCGGAAAACGTCATCACCACCTGCGACCACCCGGAGCCGCACTACCATTTTTCCGCAGGAAGCATCAAGTGGGTATCCAACAACCTCCTGGTTGCTCGGCCCGCGGTTCTGTATGTCAGAGATGTACCCGTGATGTGGCTGCCGTTCCTGTTCCAGGATATGCGCCAGGGCAGACGCAGCGGCATTCTCGTCCCGCGAATCGGCATCAACGACATCGTGAGGTCGAATGCCGGCTACCGTCGTCAGTTCACGAACCTCGGCTATTACTTCGCCATCAACGACTATCTCGATTTCCAGGCGTCGGCCGATTGGTTTGCCGGAACGCATACTGCGCTGAACGGTCAGTTCCGATATCGATGGCTCAACCGATTCGTGAATGGAAGCCTCGGGCTTTCGCGGATTTTCGAGGTAGGGCAAGACGGCAAACCTGGTGGCCGCTCGATGCGGCTGCAGTGGAATCACCGGCAGAGCTTTAACCAACAAACCCGCCTGAATGCATCAGTCGACTATGCTACCAGCGCGCGCGTCATAGAGCAGAATGCGGTCGATCCTCTGCTTCAAACGGCAACTTTGGGCAGCAGAATCAACTTCAGCAAACAGTTCGATTGGGGTACGCTCACCGTCGGTGCAAACCGGACTCAGGACCTGAGCAACAACACGGTCAGCCAAACGCTTCCGAATATCAGCCTGTCGCCGGCGCCGATCAATATTGGCGAACTGGTGACGTGGTCTCCGTCATTTACTCTCACTAAGACACAAAGGTTGCATCAACAGCCCGGTTACGAGCTGACACCGGAGGTGGAAGGCATTTCAGAAGCGGATTCGATATTCCCGGATCAGAGCGATCTCTCAGTGCGGATTGCCACACCGATTCGAATTGGACGGTGGAATTGGCAAAACGACATTAGCATACGTGACTTCAATCAGACGCTCGTCCCGGGCTCCAGAAGCACTGTGGAGATTAGAGACCCGACGGACTCCACGGTCGTGTCGACCGTGTTTTACGGCGAAGACTACGGGACCAGTCTCGACTGGAATACCGGCATTAACCTGCCGTCACTCTTCCCTTCGACCTGGAAACTCCAACCCTCCGTGTCGTTCCGCAACGCGACGAGTGGTGCGTTCATGATTCGGAACCGAAACACCAACGGCGCATTCGTGTCGCAGGGCAAGATGATTTCGTTCGGGGCAGGCATGTCCCCGGCGTTTTTCGGGTTTTTCCCGGGCGTTGGACCGATCTCGCGGATACGGCATTCTGTTTCACCCAGGTTTTCCTGGAACTATCAACCAGCTGCCGAGGTCCCTGAGGAGTATGCACGGGCAATCGCCGGTCCCGGTCGAATCCCCGAATTGAGACGCCCAACCACACATGGGCTCACGATGTCTCTGTCGCAGGTATTTGAGGGCAAGAAGAGGTTGGCACCGGGCGACACGCTCACAGACCCGCGAAACGCGCCCAAGATCAAGCTGCTGAGCATTCAGACCTCGTCGATCGCGTACGACTTCGAGCAGGCCAAGGAAGAGGGACGCACGGGATGGATGACGCAGAGCATCCAGAACTCGATCACCAGCGACCTGCTTCGTGGATTCACCTTTTCCATTGCGCACAATCTGTGGGACGGACCTGTGGGTTTCGATTCTACTCGGTTCTCTCCGTCTCTTTCTTCCATGTCGGCTCGCTTTAGTCTCACCGGCGCGACATTCATGAACGTCCTGGCATTGTTCACCGGAGGGCAGGCGAGGGAGGAACCTCAGGAGCAACAGGTTCAGAACCAGGGCGACCTTCTTCAGCCGCAAGGCACCGGCATGGGACCGCCCCGGGGGTTGGACAGGACCATGGGTCGTATGGGTGCCGGTCCGATGATGGGGAGTGGTTTCAGGGCCTCGGTTACGTACGACGACCAGAGACGCGAACCGGGTGAAATCGGTGGCCAGATTGTCGAGTACCCTGCCAACCGCACGTTAGGGCTCCAATTCGGTTTCTCACCAACCGAGAACTGGTCCGCGTCCTGGAACACGCAATACAACATCACGGACAAGGAGTTCGGCCAGCACATCCTTAGGCTCGACCGCGACATGCACCGCTGGCGCGCCACCTTTTCGTTTGTCAAAACCCCCAACGGCAACTTCGCATTCAACTTTTTCGTGAGCCTCACCGACCAACCCGAGATCAAGTTCCAGTACGATCAGAGGAATGTGAATCAAGGGCGGTAGGGCGGTCGGGCGGTAGGTCGGACGGTCGTCTGCTGTGGCGCCTGAGCCTTTCCCTGTCGGTCATCTGATCTTGACTAACTTTGGACAGGGGCAAATGCATTGGTCCGCCCGTCCGCCCGTCCGCCCGTCCGCCCGTCCGCCCGTCCGCCCGTCCGCCTGCCCGCCTGTCCTCTTTGTTGGACACCGCAATGGTGTGTGTCGATCGCATAACTGGTTATATTCCAACAACTTAGGTTGCGTGGACAAACTGGCACGCTCTCTGCAAACCTGAGATGCAGGCCAACGCACCACCAGGAGAAAGTCATGAAACGGTTTTTTGCGCTTACGTTGATCGCGATGACAGTCGTCGCTTGTGACGACGATGTGGTCGGCGTGGCTCCAGTCGAATTGGAAGCTCCGGCGACACTGAACAGCATCAGCCTCGATGGTGCCATACATCTCACGTGGTCAAACAACGCAGAGGCCAATGCCCCTGCTGACGCGTTTCTGGAGTACCGCGTCTACAGCACCGGTTACTCTCTCGATGATGAACTTTGTGACGAAACCTGGGACCTCGAGGGTTCCACGGTGTTCGGCACCGAGTTTCTTGCGGGATCGCTGACCAATGGTTCTCCGATGTGCTTCGGTGTGGTATCGGTGAGTGCTGACGGTATTGAGAGTGAGTTTTCGCCGCTCAGAGCCGATACTCCGCGGCCCGACGCTAGAAACATCTTGCTCTACGCTTGGGAAGTGGACGCGACCTTGAGTGGGTTCAGGTTCTTCCAAGACGTGAATGGCGACGGCCAGGCCGGTGCCTTGGAGTTGGGTGCAGTAGGCGACGGCGGCCGCACGGACATCGATTTCTGGGTGCACCGTGACGCCAACGGCGACTTCTACCTGGTTCCCGAACGCGTAGGGACCACGGTCGCTCTTTACGGTTCCACAGCCATCGAAGACCTGACCTCGATCGACATCGCGCCCCTCAATGGCTTCAGCCCGGACGGCATCGAGGCCTTGCCCGGTTATGGTTACGTCTTCGAGATGGACGGCGGCGACGGCTTCGCCAGGTACGGCGCTGTCAGAGTGACCCACGTCGGGTTTGGGTACATGATCTTCGACTGGAGTTACCAGACCGATCCGGGGAACCCGGAGCTTTCGGTGCACGGTGGGGCGAAGGTGTCCGACGCGAGTGGGATTACGGTGGTGCGGGGGCGGTAAAAGGTCGGACGGGCGATAAAAGGCGGTACGGCGGTAGGTCGGTACGGCGGTAGCCTCCACCCTGCCGCCGTTTCGCGTGTGTGATCAGCCTCGATCTCCCAAGGAGCGGTAGAGTTGCCAGGTGAGCTGACCTGCTCGATTCCTCAGATTATCGAGTGCCTTGTATACCGCACCAGACATTAGGCCAAGATCTTTCGACACTCGTAGTGCGTAAGCCAATTCCGATAACGAACCGATCGAGATGTCCAGGTAACGCCTGAACTCACGCACTCCACGTTTTGCCGATCCTTCGGCGATATTCGCGGCCGCTGAGAAAGCTGCCCTACGCGCTTGCGATCGCAGCCCATACTTTTCCGCATCCGGAAATTTCTTAGTCGCACGGTACACCGCCAAGACAAGCTTGTGGCATACTTGCCAAGCTTCGAACCTCTCATAAGGCATCATCGGTGTATCCTAGTGCCCACGCTTGACGTGCTGGTAACCATTTCACTCCGATTTGGTTCATTATCTTGCCGTACCGCCGTACCGCCGTACCGCCGTACCGCCGTACCGCCGTACCGCCGTAC